>NZ_NOYD01000053.1 GCF_002258315.1 Rhodococcus sp. 06-462-5
ACGACACCAGGTAGACGAACGTCACGCGTTCGCGGGCGATGGTGTCGAGGAGGTAGAACGGGTCCCGCTCGCCGCCGTCTTTCGCGACGACGACGCGGCCCCCGCACACCAGTGGCAGCAGGATCTCGTTGATCGAGATGTCGAATGCCAACGGTGCCTTGAACAGTGCCGCGTCGTCCGCGCCGAAGCCGAGGATGTCCGTCCGCTGCCAGTTCAGGCGTTCGGAGATCGCGCCGTGTCGAATCATGGCACCCTTGGGTCGGCCGGTGGATCCCGACGTGAAGATGACGTAGGCCAGCCGATCGGCCGAGATCGCGTCGAACTCGCAGCGGACCGCGGGGTGAGCGAACTGCCAGTCGTCCAGGTTCACGACCGTCTCGTTCGGTACGACGGACGGATCGTCCAGGCACGCCGAATCAGGATGCGAGAGAACGACTCGCGTGCCGGAATCGGTGAGTACGCGTTCTCGGCGGTCCCGTGGCCACGACGGGTCCAACGGTACGAAAGCGCCGCCGGCTCGCAGGACGGCCAAGAGCGAGATCACCATCTCCGCCGAGCGCGGCATACTCAGGGCCACGACGTCCTCGGCGCGGAGGCCGTTCGCGACGAGTGTGGACGCCAGCTGCTCGACCATCGTGGCGGCACGCTCGTAGGTGATGTGGCGCGTACCGTCGACGATGGCGATGCTGCCGGGACGATCACGCGCGCGCTCGGCGAACATGTCGGGTACCGGGGTGCGGTCCATCACGGACTCGGTGTCGTTGAACGCGTGGACGATCCGTGATCGGGTCGGCTCGTCGACCAAGGCCAGTTCGCCGATCGGCCGATCGGGTGCGGCGGCCGTCGCGGCCAGTAGAACGGCCAATGCGTCGAATCGAGTGTCGATATCGGAGGCACACGCGCGGTCCCCTCGCATCTGAACCGTGACGGGCGCGGACGGCCCGATGCAGGTCAGGACGAACTCGAGATCGTTGAACGGCCCCACGCTGAGCGCCTGTCCCGACCAGCCGACCCCGTGCGAATCCACCTCCCCGACAATGATGTTCGCGCCAGGACCGAACGAGCGTCCGATTGCGTTCGGCTGAACCTGTGCGCGATCGCGGATCATGTCTTCGCCGCGGTACCGGCGGTGGGGGTGCGATTCGGCGAGCGAACTCCTGATCTTTCGTGCGACGTCGCCGACGCTGTCGAGCGGCTCGACACGCACCGTCAACGGATGAGTCGTCGAGACGGTGCACGGCTCGGAACGCAACACGTCCGTGGTCCGTGCGGAGGTCGGCACCGTCAGGGTCACGTCTCGTTCTCCCGACCAGCGGTGGACGAACGCCGCGTAGACGGCGAGATAGACGTGAGACGGCCGTACACAGGCGGATTCGGCGAGGTCGCCCAGCGCGCCGACCACGTCGGCGGGCAGGTCCGCTCGTCGCTCGTACACCGACCCGGTGGGGGCTGCCGGCATCGGCAGCAACGTGATCGGAGGTGCCGCCGCTGCGAGTCGCGTCCGCCAGAACTCGCGGTCGTGCAGGAACTGCTCGGACTCCCGGTACGAAACATCCTCGGCCACAGCACTGTCGGCGAGCCACGGGCTGCAGTCCGAGTCGCCGTTGACGTACGTGTCGGTGACGGCGGTCGCGAGCATCACCGCACCCGCAGCGTCGAGAACGATGTGGTGTGCACGGAAATACCACACGTGATCGTTCTCGCTCGACACCAGTACCGAGCTCATCAGCTGATCGAATTCGAGATCCAGTGGGGTGCTCAGATCCTTCGCGGCGAGGACGGCCGTCGTCGCTACTGCATCCTGTCCACGTCCGTCGACCAGCGTGGTGACGATTCGAGCGTCCGACGAGATGCGGACGGGCCTGCCGTCGTCGTCGGTCGTGAAGCGGGACCGTCCGCCTCGGTAACGGTCGAGGACCGAGTCGATGGACGTGAGCAGTCGTTCGACGTCGAGATCCGAGGGAAAGGAGATCTCGAAGCCGATGTTGAATGCGGCGCTGTTCGGGTCGGCCTGGTGCGCTATCCACATGTCCGTTTGCGCCGCGGACAGTGTCGTGCCGACCGAACGAGCTGCGTAGGTGGTGTCATGCACGGAGTTGAACTCCTTCGTCGGAGGTCGGGCGGTGGTGCGAGCGGATGTCCTCGGGCGACCGGCCTGCGGCTACGGCAGCCACGGCTGCGGCGAGGTCCTGCGCTGTGGTGTCGTCGCCGATCAGTGCGTGGACCGTCACCTCGACCTGCGGGCCGTCGGACGAGGTCACTGCCTCGATGCGGTATCCCCGTCCCGAGAACGTGTCGAGAGGTTCGGCCGATGGTCCGTCCGGCGGCACGATACGGGCGCGCCACAACGTCTTTCGACGTGTGTCGATCGCCAACCGCAGCCCTTCGTTGCGTTCCCGTAGCGACCGTTCGATCTCGACGAGGTCGTCGGCGGACAACGGGCGAGCGACGGGTGTGCTGACGGTGTGCAGGTGTTCGACGATCCCGGCGTTCTTCGCAGCGCGTACGCCGATGGGCAGTGGCACCGGGGTGCCCGGGGCCGACGCCGTCGTGCGTGCGGGGGAGCGGTGCTGCTCGGAATCGCCGCACCGCCGGGCGATGTGGGCCAACGTGCGGAGCTCGAACACCTCGCGGACGGTGAACGTCAGCCCCGCTCGAGTGGCCTTCGCGGCGAGCAGAACCGCGCTGATGCTGTCGCCGCCCGATCGGAAGAAATCGTCGTCGAGGCCGATGGACAGCCCCAGATCGTTCTCGGCGATGTTCAACAGTGCGCGTTCGGCATCGGTATCGGGTGCGCGACGCGCACGAGCGTCGAGTGCCGGCTTCGGAAGCGCGCGGCGATCGAGCTTGCCGTTGACGGTGACCGGCAGTGCATCGAGCTGGACGATCGCAGCCGGAACCATGTGCTCGGGCAGACGCCGGCGAAGCCGATCGTCGATGTCGACGGGCAGAGAACCGGATACGCGAGCTACCACGTACGCGACGATCGAACCGTCGCGCACCACGGCGACGGCGGTCTCGATGTCGGGGTATTCGTCGGTGATGGCGGCGGCAACCTCACCGAGCTCCACCCGCTGGCCGCGAATCTTGATCTGGTCGTCGGCTCGTCCCAGAAATTCGATGTCGCCGCTGCGCCGCCACCGGGCGATGTCACCCGTGCGGTAGAGACGATCACCCGGTGACCCGTGTGGATCGGCTACGAATCGCGATGCGGTGAGGGACGGGCGCCGGTGATACCCCTGCGCGAGTTGTATCCCCGCGATGTACAGATCTCCCGCCACACCGAGAGGAACCGGCCGAAGGTGAGAGTCCAGAATGCGAATAGCCGTGTTGTGCACGGGCTTTCCGAGCGGGACCGAGGATCGGGGGTCCACGTCGGCGACGGTGTAGGCGGTCACGTCGATCGCGGCCTCGGTAGGGCCGTACAGATTCTCCAGGCGTGCGCCGGGGAGAGCTTCCCGAGCCCGACGTGCCAGATCCGGGAGCAATGCTTCTCCGCTGCAGATGATCCGACGAAGCGAGGTGCACGCGGACGCATCGGTGGCCGCGAGAAACGCGTCGAGCATGGGCGGGACGAAGTGAATCGTGGTCACCGATTCTTCTCGCACCACCCGGCCGATGTACTGCGGGTCACGATGCCCATCGGGCTCGGCCACCACGGTCGTTGCACCGACAGTGGCGGCGAGGAAGAATTCCCACACCGACACGTCGAAGCCCGCGGGAGTCTTCTGCAGAACCACGTCGTCGTGGCCGAGCCGGTACTCGTCCTGCATCCATCGAAGGTGACCGACGATGGCCCGATGTGTGTTGACAACGCCTTTCGGGCGCCCGGTCGACCCCGAGGTGTAGATGACGTAGGCGGCATCGTCGGGTGCCGGGCGAACCGGTGTCGTCGACGGCACCGCGGTCGAGGCGTCGAGCGGGTCCACCACCGGTGTTGTGCCACCGGCGAACCCGACGTCGCCGGGTCGGCCCACGATCGCGATAGGCCGAGCATCCTCGACGGTGAAGCGAAGCCGGTCTTCGGGGTAGCTCGTGTCCAGAGGAAGATACGCTGCCCCGGAACGGATCACAGCCATGATCGAGACCATCAGTTCGAGCGAGCGGGGAACGGCGACGGCGATCACCGACCCGGGCCGCGCTCCGATCTCGGTCAGTCGACGAGCGAGAGCCTCGCTGCGATCGGTCAGTTCACGGAAGGTCAGGTCGTTCCCGGCGAAGCGAACTGCTACCGCGTCCGGACGGTGTGTTGCACCGTTGTCGAGCAGGTCGATCAGGGTGGCGTCGTCGGTCGGGAACGCCGTATCGTTCCATCGCGCGACGGCGTCTGCTTCGGCGGTCGACGGACCGCCCAACTCTGCGATCGAGATCGCTGGATCGGTTGCCAGAGCGGTGGCGTTGTCCACCAGCCGTTCCAGCAGAGCGAGGGCAGTGTCGTCGTCGAACACGTCCGTGGCGTAGTCGATCGTCACGCCGAGGCCATCGACGCTCTCGACGAACTCCACGAGCACGTCGAATTTGGCGGTGCGAGTCGACACGGCTTCCGGTTCCAGCACCGAATCTCCCAGTGTCAGTTCGGAAGACCTCCGCGGTGGCACCTGGTGCACCACCATCACGTCGAACAGTGACTCGGAGCCGGATGCGGCGACCACTCGCTCGAACGGCACATGAGCGAGGTCGTATGCGTTCAGCGTCGCGCCGCGCACACGGTCGACGACGGTGCGAAGGCTCGGCGATCCGGACAGGTCGACGCGGAGGATGACGGTGTTGAGGAAGTAACCGATGGTGTCAGGAGCGCCGGCGCGGGTGGATACCGGCAGACCGATGCAGACGTCGTCGCCTGCCCCACTGCCGGCGAGAGTCACTGCAACCACGGCCGAGGTGAGCATCGGCATCGTCGTACCGGTCCGTACCGCAACGGACTTCAGGCCCGCAGCTGCGCTCCGAGGCAGGTACCGCTGCACGCTGCCGGCCGTTCGGGTGTCAGTTCGGCGGGCTCGTCCGGACCGATCGCGGGGTAGTTCGGTCGATTCGGGTGCCCCGCGCAGTATCCGCATCCACGAGTCGATTCCGGAATGGACGTCTACGGGTTCGTCGACATCTGCGTACTGGGTGGCGTCGGCGTGCCATCGGGGACGGTGTCCCGCCGAGCGCTCCGCGTACGCGAACGTCAGGTCGTCGAGCAGCACATCGCGTGACCACTCGTCGAATGCGATGTGGTGCAGCACGATCACGAAGTGCTCGGGGGTGGCGAATGCGCGGATCGGGATGTCGCTACCGAGGTCGAACGCCGTCCTCACGACGTCGGTGACGCTCTCCTCGGTGGAGACCATGATGGTGTCGGGTACCGGGAGGATCCTCGCCGTGGGCTCCCCGGCCGGACTCGGATACACCGTCCTGAGAATCTCGTGCCGCTCGACCACGTCGCGCAGCGCTGCGGCGAGTGCCCCGGTGTCGACCGGTGCGGATCTGCGCCACACGAGTGGAACGTTGTAGGTCGCTCCGGCTCCACGGACGTTCCAGTCCATCCACATCCGGAACTGGCCCGGCGTGAGCATCGATCGATCACGACGGGCACCGTTGTCGATCATCCGGGTCTCGCACGGCGACGAGGACTCACACAATCGGGCCACGGCGTGCACGGTCGGCTCGGACATGAACCCGCCCAGAGGAATCCGAACTCCCAGCTCGCGGCGGATTCGGCCGAGTACGGCGATGGCACCCATCGAGTTACCGCCCGCGGCCAGGAAGTCGGTGGTGCGGCCGCCGCCGCGGATGCCCAGTGCGTCGGCGAACGCCGCCGCCACCGCCCTTTCGGTCTCGGTTCGTGCAGGCTCGTCGGCGACCTCGACCCGAGCCGGGTCGGGTAACGCACGCCGGTCGAGCTTTCCGTTCGACGTGGTCGGAAGCGAACCGAGTCGCACGTACGTGGCTGGAATCATGTGTCGCGGAAGCGTGGTAGCCAACGATCGAACGACGTCGGCGTCGGAGAGATCGGCGCTCGGCCCGACGACGACGTACGCGATCAGCGAGCCGCCCCGAACGAGCACCGCAGCATTGTCGACACCGGGCACGGTCACCAACGCGTCCACGATCTCGCCGAGTTCGACCCGCATACCGTTCAACTTGACCTGGTCGTCGTCACGTCCGAGGTACACCAATTCACCTGTGGCCGACCAGAGGGCGCGGTCGCCTGTGCGGTACAGCCTGCGTCCGTCTCCGGCCGTCGGGTCGGCGACGAACCGCCCGGCGGTCAGTGCAGGCGCACCGGTGTAACCACGCGCCAGCTGAACGCCACCGAGGTAGAGATCGCCGGGCGCGCCGGGCGGAACCGGTCGCAGTGCATGATCGAGGACGTACGTGCCGGTATTTCTCACCGGCGTTCCGATCGGCACCGACGCGCTCTCGTCCTCGCGGCGAACCCGGTGTGCGGTGACGTCGACAGCCGCTTCGGTGGGGCCGTAAAGGTTGTCCAACCTGATGTGCGGAAGTGTGTACAGTGCCCGTCGGGCAGTGTTGCGCGGCAATGCTTCTCCGCTGCAAACGAGCAGACGAAGCGTGGGGTGGGACCCGTTGTCGAGTGCAGTACCGACGAGATACTCGGAGAGCATCGACGGAACGAAGTGGGCGATGGTGACCCCGGCATCGTCGATGAGGCGATGAAGATACTCGGGATCGGTGTGACCGTCGGGATCGGCGACGACCAGGGTCGCGCCGACGATCAAGGGCAGGAAGAACTCCCACACCGAGACGTCGAACCCGGCAGGCGTCTTCTGCAGGATGCGATCGTCGATTCCGACGTCGTATCGATCGCGCATCCATTCCAGTCTGTTCACCGCCGCACGATGAGACACCGCGGTGCCCTTCGGTTTTCCGGTGGAGCCGGAGGTGTAGATCACGTAGGCCGTGTTGTCCGGTCGCGGCAGTGTACGTACCGGACGGGTGCCGGTGACGGATACGTTCGACGGGTCGAGGACGGGGACGTCGGTGAACGGAAGCGATGGTTGGGTGCTGAGAACGACGCGTGGATCGGCGTCCGCGGCAATGTATCTCAGACGCTCCTCGGGCAACCCCGAGTCGAGGGGAAGATAGGCAGCACCGGCGCGGTGCACGGCCACCAGTGACAGCACCAGCTCGTACGAGCGCGGCACATGAACCCCGACCACGTCGTCCGGTCCGACACCTGCGTCGAGGAGTGCGCCTGCGAGTGCATCGGCGTCGCGGTCGAGTTGGGCGAAATCGACGGTGCGACCTCGGTGCATCACCGCAACGCGATGCGGGTGCCGGCGGATGGTGTCGGAAACAAGTTCCGGCAGAACGCATTCAGGTAGTGGGGCATGTTCACCGTGTGCCCAGGTGTCGGCCACGAGACCGGTGACGGAGGGGTCGGTGAGGGTGCGCCTCGACACCGGGACCGACAGATCGTCCGCAAGTGTGCGGAGAGCATGGGAGAAGCTGCGCGCGTATTGTTCTGCGAGGTCTGCGTCCAGTACGTCGGTTGCATATTCGACCGAGTACATCATCGACGATCCCCGATCGTCGACGGTGAACGTGATCGGGAACTTGGCAGTCGCGGTGCTCGGTGCCTCGCGGCGACCGGCCTGTGTTCCCAGCTGCAGGCGGGTGTCCTCGCCGGTGTCGGAGAGCAGGACCGTCATGACCGACGGAACCGTTGTGTCCGAGAGTCCGCACTGCGAGACGACGTCCTCGTACGCGAGTGCCTGGTGATCGAAGGCGGAGAGATCCGCGGATCGGACGCCGTGCAGGAATCGATCGAGAGTCTCGTCTCCGACTATCCGGGTTCGCAATATCAGAGTGTTGAGGAAACATCCGATCGAGGCGTCGAGCGCGGAATCGGTGCGTAACGACACGGGAGCAGCCACCAGGATGTCCGTGGCACCGGTCATGGCGGACACCGCAAGTGCGGTGGCCGCGTGGCACATCATGAACAGGCTCACCCCTGCGTCGGCTGCAGCACGGCGGAGAGCATCCGCGTCTGCGGACGAGAGTGCGAAGTGAAGCGTCTCGCCGGCGTCACCCACCGCTCCGGTTCCTGCCAGCGGCGACACCGGGGGCTCGGCGAGGGTCCGCTTCCAGTGAGCGAGCATGCGCGACGCCGTGGAGGTGGGGTCATCGGACGTCCCGAGAAGCTCGTGCGACCAGGAGGCGAAGTCGTCGTATTGCACTGCGAGAGCTGGTAACTCGGGCTCGACGCCGTTCGCTCTCGCGTTGTAGGCGGCTGCGAGGTCGGAGCGGAAGACGGATTCGGATCGGTCGTCGGTGGCGACGTGGTGGAACGCGACGGTGAGGCGGTTGTTCGTTCGGTTCCACCAGGCCCGGACGGGTGGCTCCTCGGTCACGTCGAACACGATCGACTCGGGGGCCGGGGACACATCGGTCACCTCGAGGACGGAATCGACCGTGTCGAGAACGACCGGCCGTTCGTGGTCGGGGTAGACGGTTCTGAGTATCGCGTGTCGATTCACCACGTCGAGCAGAGCTGCGTCGAGTGCCGTGCTGTCGATCGGGCCGTCGAACTGCCACTCGACAGGAACCGTGTACGACGCGCTGTGCGGTGACCACTGATGCAGGGCCAGCATTCTGCGTTGTGCGTCGGACAGAACCGGTTCGGACACACCGTCTCTCGGCATGAGCGGCACGGACGCCGGTGTCGCGTCGACGAGCCGGCGCGCCAGCGCTGCCGGGGTCCGGTGATCGAAGACGGCGCTGATCGGGACGCTCTGACCGGTGCGTCGCGCCAGCGACTGGCCGAGACGCACCGCGAGGAGCGAGTCGCCGCCGTGGGAGAAGAAGTCGTCGTCCGCGCCTATCCGATCCAGGCCCAACACATCGGCGAACGCACTGCACACCGTCGCTTCACGTGGGGTGGTCGGGGCGCGGTAGTCTTCGCTCCCGACGAGTTCCGGTTCCTCGAGCGCGCGGCGATCGAGCTTTCCGTTCGCAGTCAGAGGGAACGATTCCAGCAGCAGAACCCCACTCGGCACCATGTATTCGGGCAGATTGTCCGCGGCCCAGGATCGAATTCGCTGCGCGTTCGTCTCGGCTCCGGCGACGGGGACCACGTATGCAGCAAGGTAGGCCGAACCAGCGGGCGTGGTGCGCACCGTGACCGCACAGTGGCGCACGTCCGGATGGCCGGCGAGAACCGACTCGACGTCCTCCAGTTCGAGTCTCATCCCGCGGATCTTGACCTGGTTGTCGACGCGGCCCGCGAACTCGAGGGTGCCCTCAGGCGTCCAGCGTGCCCTGTCGCCGGTGTGGTAGAGACGGCTGCCGTTGTCGCAGAACGGGTTCGCGATGAAGCGGGCTGCGGTCGACGCGGGGGCGTGAACGTAGCCGCGGCCCAGAAGGTAACCCGCTGCGTACAATTCGCCGTCGGTCCCGATCGGCAGCGGTCGGAGGTCCTCGCCCAGTACGTACAGCTGCGTGTTCGGGTTCGGGGAACCGATGGAGGTCGCGATACGGTCGGCGGTGTCGGAATACACGACGTGCGAGACGCCGATCGTCGCCTCTGCGGGCCCGTACCCGTGGTACAGGGTGGTGTCCAGTTGCTCTCTGAAGCGCGCGAACAGCGAGGGCGTGAGCACCTCACCGCCGCACCACACGTGCCGCAGTCCTGTCAGCCGCCCCGCGCGGTTCCCAGCGACGGAGGCGTCGATGTCGAGCAGGACGTCGAGCATCGACGACACGAGGTAGACGAACGTCACGCTCTCGTTCGCGATCAGGTCGAGCAATCTGTCCGGATCGCGTTCGTCACCGGGTCCTGCGATGACCACCTGTCCACCGCTGAAGAGCGGAAGCAGGAACTCGTTGACCGAGATATCGAAGGACAGTGGTGCTTTGAACAGGGCAGCGTCGTCGCCCCGAAAGTTCAGCAGTCGATCCATCTGCCAGTCCATCCGAGCGCAGATCGCGTCGTGACGGATCATCGCCCCCTTGGGCTTACCCGTCGATCCCGACGTGAACATGACGTACGCCAACGACGATCCGTGGATGTTCACCTCCGGCATCGTGTTCGCGTGGTGCGCGTGCGCCCAGTTCTCCAGATCGACGGGCACCGATGCGACGGAGTCGAGCCCATCGCTGTCGAACCGTATGCACAGGAGGCTGATTCGGGCCTGCGCGGCCACCTCCTCGCGCCTGGCCAGGGGCCACGACGGATCCACCGGTACGAAGGCTCCGCCCGCTGCCATCACTGCGAGGGCCGCGACGACGGTCTCGGCGGAGCGGGCGATGCCGATGCCGACCGCCTGTTCCGAGGTCAGTCCACGGGCCGACAATTCGGTGGCCAACTCGTCGACCCGCCGCTGCAGTTCGGCGTAGGTGATACGGCGGGCACCGTCCACCACCGCAACCGACTTGGAGTGCAGACGTGCAGATTCGCGAAACACTGCGGGCACCGTCCGCTCCTGCGTCGGCTCCGCCGTGTCGTTGAACGAGTGCACGAGGGTGTCGTATTCGCTGTCGGACAAAATGTTCGGCGCCGACACCGGAGTGTCGGAACGAAGGGCGCGCATGAACGACCGGAGCCGATCGCGGTGCACTCGCGCCGAGGACCCCGGACCCCGCACGTCGATCACGGTGCCGAGACCCGGTTCGCTCTCGACGGCGAAATCGACGTCGACCACCGGACCCAGGCAGACTCCTCGCATCCGAATCTGCTGATCTCCGAACGAGATCGGACTCTTCCAGACCATCATGTTGACACTCGCGCAGTGCGTGGGCGAGCCTGCTGCTCGACCATGAGCGCGTAGTGCGTCGAGTTCGGGGATCAGCGCAGCGTCGACGTCGGACAGACGGTCGGACGGCTCGATCGTGACGCGCAGCGGATGGGTCCGGGAGAGCATTCCCAGTTGCTCGCGCCGGACGGAGTCGGTCCGTGTGTGCAGAGCCGTCGACACCGTGACGGTTCGCCGGCCCGACACTCGGTACACGTACGCCAGGACTGCCGCGGTCAGCGTGCGCGCGTCGGCGGGCAGGTCGATGCCCGACGTTGCGAAATCGATTGTGGAACAATCTGTTTCCGTCGAATCTGCCTTGTCCGCCAGGGCCACAGCGTTCTCGACCCGATCGGCTCGACGTGCGATCTCGTTGGAATCGATGCGCGCGCGGTCGCTACCGCGGTACTGCAGTTCCTCGTCCAGGAGCATCCTCGACGACCACGTCGGGGGCCGACCGCCGTTCCACACGTCCGCGACCGCGCGCGTGAGTGCGCGCACCGCATACGCGTCGACGACGATGTGGTGGTAGCCCTGATACCACCGCAGGCGGCCGTCGCCCAGATCGAACACCGTGTGCGTGAACAGTGGGCCGTCGAGCGATCTCACCGTGTCGAGGTCCGAGCGGATCGCGTCCTCGGCGGCGGCCGAATCGCATTCGACGCGGTGCACATTCACCGACGGCGGTGTCGGGACCTGACGAACCTGTGATCCGTCGTCGACGAACTTCACGTGCAGGTTGTCGGCCGCGCGGAGCACGGTGTCGATGCTGTGCACCAATCGCGCCGCATCGGCGTCGGACATCGCAGTCAGGTCCACGACCCAACCGATGTTGAACTCCGCGCTGTCCGGGCGCAGCTGCTGGGCCGTCCACACGTCCAGCTGCGACGGCGTCAGGTCCAGCGATTCTCCACGGGCGCTGTGCATTCGGTGTGCTCCTCGACGTTGTAGATCCGGTGGGCTGTTGATCTCGGGTGTCGGTCAGCCCGAGTTCTGTGCCCCGACCGCGTCCGAGCCCTTCCATGCGCGCCAGAGTTGCGCGTAGGGCCCACCTGCGTTCACCAGGTCTTCATGGGTGCCGTGTTCCACCACCCGCCCCGCGTCGAGGACGGCAATGGCATCGGCTGCGGCTGCTTGAGTGAGCCGGTGGGCAACGACGAGTGTCGTTCGCCCGCGCGTTGCGGCGAGCGCGGCTCGTTCGAGTGCGCGCGCTCCTGAACTGCCTGCTTCTGCTGTGGCCTCGTCGAGGACGGCGACCGGGGTGTCGACCAACACGAGTCGGGCGAGGGCCAACTGTTGTTTACGGTGAGCGGTGAGCGAATACCCGTCCTCGCCCACGACGGTGTCGATGCCGTTCGGCAGTTCGCGCACCCACGACGCCGCACCGACCACGTCGAGTGCGTTCCAGATCCTCTCGTCGTCGTGGACGTCACCGAGCGCCAGGCGCAGGTCGTCGATCAACGGACCGGCGGTGACGTGGACGTCCTGGCTCAGGATCGACACGTAGCGGCGCAGTTCCGCTGTTCCGAGATCGTGCAGCGGCACCCCGCCGATGGTCACCGTTCCGGAGTCGGGCTCGATCGATCCCGCCGCGACGAGTGCAGCGGTGGTCTTGCCGGCACCGGTGGAACCGACCAGCGCCAGCGAGGTCCCGGCGGGCACCGTGAGACGGATGCCGTGCAGAATTTCGTCGCCGGAGACGTACGAATACCGAACCCCGTCGAGGGTGAGCGTGTACTCGGACGGAACGGCAACCTGTGGGCGGTCGGGGAGAGCGATGTCGACGACTCCGACGAGTCGATTCAGACTTGCACCCGCGGATTGGATTTCGTCGAACAGGAACAAGATGGTGCCGAGGGGGTTGAACAATCGGTGAAAGAGCAGCACCGCGGTGGTGACGGCACCGATCGTCACTTCGTCACGTGAGAACAGGAAATATCCGACGACGAGCAGGATCGACAGGCCGAAGAACTCGGCTCGGTTCTCTCGGCCGACGAAGCGGGTGAACAATCGGAAGACCGAAATGGCCAGTGTGCGTGCCTGGTTCGATGCCGATTCGATCTCGGCGAGCCGCATGTTCTCGGTTCCGTATGCCCGCACCGTGCGCAGTCCGTGAATGCTGCTGGTGAGTGCTTCCGATCGGTCGCCCATCGCCGCCCTCTCGGCGGCGTACAGAGGGCCGCTCCGCGGTAGGTACCAGCGAAGTGCAAGCAGATACAGCGGCAGTGCGAGCATTCCGGCGAGACCGAGGCGGTAGTCGAGACCGAACATGGCCACCACCGATACCGCGACGAGCAGAGCAGCCGAGATCATCGACGGGACGACGTCTCCGGCAGCACGGGTGATCCGCGCAACGTCGTCTCCGATTCGAGACAGGAGGTCGCCGCGTCCGGTTGATTCGACCGTGACGGGGGGAAGGTTCAGAACACGTTCCAATGCCGATTCACGAAGTCCCGCAACGATGATCTCGCCGAGGCGGGAGACGGCGTAGCTCGTCGCGCCGGAAAACGTTCCTGCCAGTACTGCAGCCACTGCGAGGACCGCCACGATCGGGAGGATGGACCGAGCCGTACCGCCGTCGGTCACTTCGTCCACCAGTCGACCGAGAACGAAGAACGGCACCAGAGCGGCCAGCGACGATACGATCCCGGTCGCGAGGGCGCCGAGGAGAGCGCCGGGATGCTCACGAATTCGTGCGCCGAGCCACCGCCGTGATCGACGCGCCTCCGCGATCGGCAAGCGGTGTCGATCCTGCACGTTCGCGTTCATCGTAGAACCGCCTCTGCGTACTCGGCGTTGGTTGCAGTCAGATCGGCGTGTGTCCCGGTGTCGATCACGTGCCCGTCGCGCAGGACGAAGACGACGTCTGCCGTTGCCAGCAGCGCAGGGGACGACGTGACGACGACCGTGACGTCGTCACGATCTGCCGAATGTCGCACTCCGCGAATGCCATCGGCGATGGCCTGTTCGGTCACGGCGTCGACTGCAGTGGTCGGCTCGTGCAGCACGAGCACGGGCGGACGCGCATACAGTGCTCGGGCGAGTGCCAGGCGCTGGCGCTGCCCACCGGACAGATTCTGTCCCCGGTCGTTCACGCGGTGCTCGAGTCCGTCACGGTGCACGGTGGCAACCTGGTCGGCAGCCGAAGCCGACAGGACCGCGTCGAGGTGCCCTCGATCCGTGTCGGCTTCGAATCCCACGATGTTCTCGATCAGCGAGCCGGCGAAGAGATCGGTGGTGTGCGGCTCGGCCAGGACTCTCGTTCGGAACGACTCGCGCGAGACCTCGCGCATGGACACACCGGCGAACATCACGTCCCCCGAGTACTCGTCGGCCGGGACTTGGCCGCCGAGGACTGTGGCCAGGGCGTCTCCATCCGAGGGATCGAGCGCGATCACCGCGACGAATTCCCCTGGACGAGCGTCGATGTCGATGCCGGCAAGGGATCGAAAGGTCACGTTCCGCACCGACAAACCTGTGGGCACCGGTATCGATTCGGGTCCGTCGGACAGCAGGGAAGGGGCCGCGAGGACGGTCGACACCCGTTCCGCGGAACCGCGCGCACGCGCAACCACTGCGGGCGCGGAGGTCAGCAGAGTGAGCGGCTCGATCAGGAACTGGGCCAGACCGACCACCGCGATCAGCTCCCCGATGGAGATCCGCCCGTCGAGTGCGAACCATCCGGCCAACGATGCGACGCAGGCAGCGATCAGCGCGCTCACCGTCGTCGTGACACCCCGTTGCACGGCGAGTGACCGGACGGTGGCCAGAGCTGCGTTCAGTGCTGTCGTGCTCGCCGCGCGGTAACGAGCAGATGCGGCATGTTGGGCTCCTATGCCCTGCAGAGACCTCAGGCCGACGACCAGGTCACCGGCCATCGCGGTTGCCTTGGCGACGCGAGACTGCTGCACCACCGTGCGTGCGGTGATCAGAGGAGTCGCGAGTCGGAGCAGTGCCATGAACAGCGGAGTGCCCAGCAGTACCGCGAGTCCGAGTGGGACGTCGATGACGAACAAGGCGACCGCTGTCGCGACAACCGCAGTTGCCGCTGCTGCCATACGCGGAAAGAGATCGAGGAACCACGCTGCTTGTTCGGCGTCGCTGCTCGACACGGTGAGCATCTCGCCGTCGGACAACGGAGTGCGCACCCCGCAGGTGGACAGAACGCGACCGGACACCTCCATGCGCACGAGGTGCGCTTCGCGCTGGAGGGCCAGGTTCAGCTGACGCATACCGACCTGGAACGCCGTCGTGAGCGCGATGAAGAGCACGGCCAGGGCAGCGATGGACCAGACCAGTTCCACCGGCCCGCCGTCGGCGATTCCGCGATCGATGATCACACCGAGGGCCAACGGCACTGCCGTTTCGGCGATCTGGTGTGCGCACAGCAGGAGAGTTCCGAAGGTGAGTCGTCCTCTGTTGCGGGTCAGTGTGCGACGAACGATGCGGCGCGCGGTCAACTGTGCCGCTGGGTTCGCCTGTGTCGTAGGTGCGGTCACGGGGTGGTGGTGAGGTAGCCGCCACCGCTCGGAAAATACTCCAGCGCAGCGTGATCGGTGCCGTCGTCGGTTCGGACGCGGTCTATGACGAGTGCCCGATTTGCGCCGCGGTGGGCATTCGGGCCCGCGACGATGGCCATTCCCTTGTCCTCGCGGATGAACACCCGTCCCGGTGTTCCGCCGTAAACCCCTTGCGACACATGGGCTTGCACGATGAAGACCCGCTCTCCCCGGTAGTACGTGTATGCGTTCGGATACGGGTCGGACATCGCTCGAATCAACCGGTCGATGTCGGTTGCGTCCCAGGACCAATCGATCAGACTGTCGGTCTCGTGCCTCTTGTGGAAGAACGTGCGCTCCGACAGGTCTTGTGGGCGCCATGCGGCTGTGCCCGCTTCGATGCTGTCGAGTGACTCGAGGAGAACCTCGGGAATGAGATCGATCGTGGCCAGCACCAACTCTGTCGCGGTGGCGCGGGGGCCGATCGGTACTGCGGCCTGGGTGAGGACATCGCCGGTGTCGAGTTCGCCGTCCATGCGGTGGGCGGTCAACCCCACTTCGGATGCGCCGCTGATCAGGGCCCATGCGATGGGTGAGAACCCGGTGAATTTCGGAAGGAGCGAGTCGTGCAGATTGAGCGTTCCGTGGGGCGGGTGATCGAAGATTTCCGGCGGAAGCCACGTGCGCCAGTTGTTGGCCACGATGATGTCGGGGGCCCATCGGTGAATCCGGTCGATCAGCGCGCGGTCGGGCCGTCGGGCCAGATGTACGGGTACGTCGTGACCTCGTGCCAGGTCCTCGACCGAGTCGGCCCAAATGCTTTCGTAGGCTTGATCACTGGTGGGATGAGTCACCACACCCACCACGTCGTGCCGCGACTCGATCAGCGCCTGGAGCGTCTTGTGGCCCCAGGTCTGATAGCCGAACATCACCACTCGCATGACGCGCCTTTCCTCGGAACGGTTACTTCGAACGTCGGTCACGGGAGTCGGGCCACGGCTGTTCGTGCAACCAGCGGACCCGACGCCTCAGCGAGGGTAGCCTAGCCTGGCTTCGGTGTGTTCAGTACGTTCTCGGATCGAGTGAGGTGAGGCTTGCCTCAGTGATGCTACCGTGTCGGTCGCCCCACCCGGTCGGGTGTGGGACGCAGTGGGTGCGTGGACGAGTCGAGAGGTTCCCGGAAACGATGGACGTTCGTACGAAGTGGATGAGGAGTGCGGCGTCGATCGCGCTCGCCGGAGGGCTGACCATTGCCCTTGCCGCCGGATGCAGCAGCGGCACCGAGGAGACGCCGGCCGCCGACTCCGCGACAACTGCGCAGGACTCCGCATTTCCGGTCACCATCGACTCGGCCCTCGGATCCGCGACGATCCCCGAGGCACCCAAGCGGATTGCCACCTGGGGTTGGTCGAACCAGGACGCCGTTCTCGCCCTCGGTGTAGTGCCCGTCGCCATGCCGACCTTCGACGGTGCCCAGTACGGAGCGGACGAGCGCGGCATTCTGCAGTGGGACGCGAAAGCGCTCGCCGACCTGGGTGGCGACACTCCCGTGCTGTTCTCCGGTGACGGAACCGGAGCAGTTCCCGTCGAGCAGTTCGCTGCTGCGGCACCGGATCTGATCTTCGCGCCGTACTCGGGACTGAGCCAGGAGGAGTTCGACCAGCTTTCCGATATCGCACCGGTCGTCGCGTACCCGGACAAGCAGTGGACGACGTCGTGGGAAGACCAGCTCACCATCGCGGGTAAAGCCCTCGGTAAGGAGAAGGAGGCAGCCGCTCTCGTCTCCGGCGTCGAGAATTCCATAGCCGACGCCGCTGCGAAATACCCGGCGCTGCAGGGTAAGACCGTCACCATCGCACTACCCAACGCTCCGGGCACGTTTGCCGTCAGCAAGGACAACGACGTGCGCGTCGAGTTCCTCGAGGAGCTCGGTCTGGTGAACGAGCCCACCATCGAGGAGGCCGACCCGGCGAAGGACCCCGATGCGGTGTACTTCGAGCTCAGCCTCGAGCAGGCATCGCTGCTTAATTCGGATGTGCTGTTCGTTGTCGCCTACGACAAGGAATCGCTTGGTGCCTTCCTCGCCGAGCCGGCCGTGGCGTCGCAGCCCGTGCTGGCGCAGGGTCGTACCGCCTCCACCGAAGCGCTCAGTGCCGACAAGAATTTCGCGTTCGGTGGACTGACGGTGCTGACCATCCCGTACATCCTCGACGACGTGGCCTCGGCGCTGAACACCGCAGCCGGGAACGTTCAGGGCTGATCTCGCCGGGCGGCCCATCCGACGCGCGCTCAGGCGCACTCACTCTCGACACCAGGAGCGTGTTCACCGTGGCAAGGTCCCATCGACTTCAGGTCGTCTTTCCCGAAGTTCTGCGTACGGCCACGGTGATGGAGACATGTGAAGTGACGCCGGGGATGCGCAGGATCGTGTTGGGTGGACCGCAGCTGCGGGAGTTCTCCCGCGACGGTCACCGGTTTCCGGCACTGCGCAGCGAAGGATTCGACGATTTCGTGCGGCTGTTCTTCCCGGCGGAGAGCAACGGCACGGTGGTACTTCCGACTCAGCACGAGCGCACCGTCGAGTGGCCTCGTGACCCGCGTCCGGTGACACGCAATTACACCGTGCGCAGATTCGATCCCGAGAGGGCGCAGGTGACCCTCGACTTCGTCACCCACGACACCGGGATCGCGTCGACGTGGGGGCGGCGCTGCCGCGTCGGCGATTCGATCCCGCTGCTGGGACCGGTGCGTTCGGGCCGCGCCCCGGCCGATGTGGACTGGGTGCTGCTCGTCGGCGACGAGACCGCGCTGCCCGCCGTTGCTCGCTATCTCGACGAGGCCACAGGGGACGAGCGAATCCGGGTGTTCGTCGAGGTGACCGACGCACAGCGAGAACTACCGCTGCCGACTGCCGCCCACGCCGAGATCACCTGGGTCCACCGCGACGGTGCAGTGGCAGGTACCGGAGATCTGCTCGAAACGGCCGTGCGTGGTGCGTCTTGGTGGGAAGGAACCGTGTTCGCTTGGGTAGCAGGCGAATCCACGGCCATCAAGGGCATCAGGCGATACCTGCGTGAGGATCGCGCGTTGCCGCCGGAAATGGTCGAGGTCACCGGTTACTGGCGTCGAGCAGAGGTTCTGACCCGAGCCGACGACCCGGAGGTTCCCGATCTGAGTGCCGGTGAGTCCGAGCCGTTCGACAGGCTCGCCGAACGCGCGGAAATATTGTCGCCCTTCGCTTTTCGGGCCGCAAACACATTGCGCATACCGTTGCACGTCTCGCGAGGAGCGAGTTCCGTGAAATTGCTTGCGGACGCCACCGAGACCGACGTCCGCGCCCTCGCGAAATTCGTACGCTACCTACGTGCGGTCGACGTGCTCGCCGAGGACTCCGATGGTCGTCTGATTCTCGGGGATATCGGTGAGGCAATGCTCGGTGACGATTGGATCTCGCACTGGCTCGACCTGGACGGCATCGAGGCACGGGTCGAATTGTCGATCACCGGTCTCGTGGACAGCCTGCGTACCGGTGCCGCCAGTGCCAGCCTGCTGACCGGCAACACATTGGCGGAGGACCTGGCCGCCTCCCCGCGGCTCACCGAATTGCATCACGATCACATCGCGGACGAGGCGGCGTTCCTGGGTCCTGCTCTGGTACAGGACTATTCGCTGGACGGCGTTTCGACCGTGCTGGTGACGGGCGCGGCGTCCGGGGTGGTGCTCGGTTCCGTTCTCACGCGCTACGACGGTCTGTCAGCGGGTGTGCTCGGGTTGCCCAGTGAGCTCGAATCGATACGAAAAGACCTCGAGAAATGGCCCGAATTCCACAAGCGAGTGGAGAATTACCCGCAGAGTGTCCTGACCGAACCGCGCACGGGCGGATTCGATGCGTATCTGCTGCTCGAGATCACCGGGCACTATCGTGACGACGACCTCGTGCTGTTGTTGCGCAATGCGGCAACGGGATTGGCCGACAACGGAAAACTTGTCGTGGTCGAGCGGCTGTCGGACGACGATTCGTACAACGAGGATCAGGCCGAACTCGATCTGTTGATGCTGTGCATGCATGGCAGCGGTGTCCGAACGAAGGCCGAGTTCGCCTCCGTGGCAGCCGATGCCGGCCTCGCGGTCACAGCGTCGACACTGGTCGGCTGGGGTATGTCGGTGCTCGATCTGCACCGCGATACCTGACGCCGCCGAAGCCGTTGTGATAGTGCACTAGTTAGGTTAGCGTAGCCTACTGAAGGCGTGCGCGGATGCTCAGGCACTGTCGTTGCGCGCAGAAACGCGGTCATGGACCCCATTCACTGTCAGGAGCGATTGCACGATGACTGTCGACGACAACTCGCGAGAATACGACCTCACCGAAGACTGCGAGTACGACATCGTCGGTGTCGGATTCGGGCCCTCCAATCTGGGACTGGCCATCGCGATCGAGGAGCACAACCGAACCTGCGCTCCCACCGAACGGTTGACGGCCTGCTTCGTCGAGTCCAAGGGCGAGTTCGCCTGGCACCCCGGCATGTTGTTGCCGGGAACGTCGATGCAGATCTCGTTCCTCAAGGACCTCGCGACCCAGCGCAATGCCAGCAGTGAGTACACCTTTCTGGCCTACCTGTCGGAGCAGGGTCGGCTCAATCACTTCATCAACCTGCAGACGTTCTTCCCGAGCAGGCTCGAATTCCACGACTACCTGGCGTGGGCCGCCGAAAAGGTCGACGCGACGGTGCACTACGGCACCCGGGCGGTGGACGTCGTCCACACCGGTGACGGCTACGGCGTCCGCACCGAGGGCCGACGAGCCGGGACCGTGCGGGGGCGCAACATCGTGCTCGCCGGAGGACTCACCGCCACCCTGCCCGACGGGGTCACGGCGTCGGCGCGACAGTTCCACAACCACGACCTCCTCGGTCATCTCGACCGGTTGCCGTCGCGGACGCATCGCACGTTCGTCGTCGTCGGTGCCGGGCAGAGCGCCGCCGAAGTGGTGGACTACCTGCACTCGACGTACAGCGATGCGTCGGTGCACGCGGTGCTGCGCAAGTACGGGTACAGCCCGGCCGACGACAGCCCCTATGCCAATCGCATCTTCGATCCGACGGCCGTCGACGACTTCTATTCGTCGTCGCACACGTTGCGCGATCAGTTGCTGCACTACCACCGCGGCACCAACTACTCCGCCGTCGACCTGCCGCTGATCGAGGAGTTGTACGCGCGTGAGTACGCCGAACGGGTGAGCGGGCAGCGCAGGTTGTTCGTGCACGGCGCATCTCGACTGGTCGACGCGGTCGAGGAGCCGACGGGTGTGCTGGCCTCCGTCGAGCACGGCCCGACGGGTCTGGCCGAGGACATACTGTGCGACGCTGTCGTCTATGCCACCGGCTTCACGTCCCTCGATCTTCCCGAGATCCTCGGTCCGCTGTTCGACGCCGTCGAATACGATTCTCGCGGTCCTCGCGTGACGCGCGACTACAGACTCGTGACGCGCGAACCGAGTGCGGGTTCGATCTACCTGCAGGGCGGCACCGAGCACACGCACGGTCTGACGTCGTCGTTGCTGTCGAACATCGCTGTTCGCAGCGGTGAGATCGTGAAGTCCGCCGTGAGCGCGAGGGTGCGATCGGTGGTGTGAATCGGGTGAGCACGAGAGCGAGCGACGAGCCGGAACAGCGAGACGTTCCGGCACTCGTCGGTGGTCTCGCTCGCACCGATGCGCGTCGGTCCGCGGGGTTGTTCGTCGTCCTCGGTGTTCTGGCAGCGCTGTGCCTGGTGAGCATTTCGGTGGGCACCGAGTACATCCCGATCGGTGACGTGTGGCACGGGCTGTTCTTCGCCGACGGATCCACCGAATCCGTGATCGTCCGCGAACTACGCCTTCCGCGTACCGTTCTGGGTTTGCTCGTCGGAATCGCCCTCGGGGTTGCCGGTGCGCTGATTCAGGCGATGACGCGAAATCCGCTGGCCGACCCGGGAATTCTCGGCGTCAACGCCGGGGCGGCGTTCTTCGTCGCGATCGCCGTCGGCGTGTTCGGTTTCACCGGAATCGGCTCGTACATCTGGTTCGCGTTCGCCGGGGCGGTGTTCGCAACGATCGTGGTGTACGCGCTGGGGTCACTGGGGCGCGCCGGAGCCACTCCGATTCGCTTGACGCTCTCCGGAATTGCGCTCGGTGCGGTACTGGGCGGCGTCACCTCGGGCATGCTGCTGCTCGATCCGGATGCCTTCGACAGGATGAGGTTCTGGGGCGCGGGGTCGTTGGCCGGTCGAGGCCTGGACATCGCGTCCGAGGTTGCCCCGTTCATCGCGCTCGGAGTCTTTCTGGCGGCCCTGATCGCTCGTCCCCTCAATGCGATATCGCTCGGCGACGATCTGGCCCGGTCACTGGGAGCGAACGTGGTTCGGACGCGAATCGTCGGCGTCGTCGCAGTGACTCTGCTCGCCGGCGCGGCGACGGCGGCGGCCGGGCCCATCGGATTCGTCGGACTGATGATTCCGCACATGGTGCGCTGGTTCGTCGGACCGGACCAGCGTTGGATTCTGATCTACACGGTGTTCGCGGCACCGGGCTTGCTGCTGCTCTCGGACGTGGTCGGCCGCATCGTGATCAGGCCGGGGGAGCTGCAGGTCGGTATCGTCACCGCGTTCGTCGGCGCACCGGTGCTGATCGTGCTCGTTCGCCGAAAGAAGGCGAGCGGACTGTGATGGGTGAGCAACGCGGCGGGAACATCGACTTCGGCCGAAAGTTGTGGGTCGTGCGAGTGCGGGATCGAGTGGACGGCCGCATCGGCATCCGAACGGTGGGCGTCTGCGCGGCCCTGCTTGCCGTGACGGCGGTGGTCTCCATCGTCGCCGTCGGGACCGGCGACCTCTACATTCCGCCGAACGAGGTGCTCGCCGCAGTGTTCGGCGATGCGCCACGCCTGACCGAGATCGTGGTGATTGAGTGGCGGTTTCCCCGAGTGGCACTGGCCTTCCTGTTCGGTGCCGCCCTCGGTGTATCGGGGGCGGTCTTTCAATCCTTGACGCGAAATCCGTTGGGCAGCCCGGACATCATCGGATTCGGCACCGGTGCGTACACCGGCGCGCTCGTCGTCATCCTCATTCTCGGTGGCGGCTACTACCGGACCGGAGCGGGCGCGCTCGTCGGCGGACTCGCGACGGCTGCTGTGGTCTACCTGCTCGCGTACCGGCGCGGGGTGCAGGGCTTTCGGTTGATCATCGTCGGGATCGCCGTCAGCGCCGTTCTGGCCTCCGTCAACACCTGGCTCGTGATCAGAGCCGACCTGGACGACGCGATCGCGGCCGCCGTGTGGGGTGCGGGCACCCTCAACGGCCTGGGGTGGTCGCAGGTGGGGCCCGTGCTGGCCGTGTCGGTCGTCATCGCGTCGTGTCTGGCGGTGCTCTCGCGTCGGTTGCCGATGTTGGAGATGGGCGACGATGCGGCGAGGGCGCTCGGTGTGCGCGCCGAGCCGACCCGTCTGATGCTGGTGTTCCTGGGCGTTGCGCTGATCGCGATGGTTACTGCGGCCGCGGGTCCCATCTCGTTCATCGCGCTCGCGGCGCCGCAGTTGGCGCGCCGCCTCACCGGCACCTCGTCAGTGGCGATGGTGCCTGCCGCGTGCATGGGAGCGCTGCTGCTGGTCGTGAGCGACGTTGTTGCGCAGCGCGTCTTCGCTCCCACTCAGCTGCCGGTGGGTGTGGTGACCGTATCGGTCGGCGGCGCATACTTCGTGTGGTTGTTGGCCCGGGAAGGCAGGAAGCAGTGACGAAGCCTCGGTTGCACACCGACGAGATCACGGTCGGATACGACAGCAGCGTCATCAGCGAGAACCTGACCGTCGAGATTCCCGACGGCAAATTCACCGTCATTGTCGGACCGAATGCCTGCGGCAAATCGACTCTGCTGCGGGCGCTCTCGCGACTGCTGAAGCCCTCGCACGGAACCGTTCTGCTGGACGGGAAGGCGATCTCGTCGTATCCCGCGAAAGAAGTTGCCCGACGCCTCGGCCTGCTTCCACAGACCTCCATCGCACCCGACGGTATCTCGGTGGCCGATCTCGTTGCGCGGGGCCGTTATCCGCATCAGAAGCTGATTCGGCAGTGGTCGACGACGGACGAAGCCGCGGTGATCGAGGCCATGAACGCAACGGCAGTGACCTCGCTGTCGGCTCGTCCGGTGGACGAACTGTCCGGCGGACAGCAGCAACGCGTCTGGGTGGCAATGGTTCTGGCGCAGCAGACGCCGCTGCTGCTGTTGGACGAGCCGACCACTTTTCTCGACATCGCGCACCAGATCGAACTGCTCGACCTGTTGGCCACTCTGAATCGCGAGAACGGTCGCACTCTCGTCGCTGTGCTGCACGACCTCAATCACGCCTGCCGGTACGCCGATCACATCATCGCGATGAAGGACGGCGCCGTGGTCACCGAGGGCCCGCCTGCCGACGTCGTCACTGCCGAGCTGGTCGAGACTGTCTTCGGGCTGCCGTGCCGCATCATCGACGATCCGGAATCGCACACTCCGTTGGTGATCCCCAAGGTGGTCGGTCGCAGGCTAGGCAAGGCTTAGTTTAGAGTTGAGAGAGAACGGCCCTGGGGGTTTCTCGCAGGAGTTACGTCGAGATATGTATCGAGGACGAAGATGAGTGAACAACCGCGTGGCTTCTACTACGCCGATGTCGTTGCGGTGGAACGACTCACGGTGCACATGGTGCGTGTGACGTTCGGCGGTGAGCACGTCGCCGGCTACCGCACGCTCGGGGTGCCCGACGAATGCGTCGGAGTCTATTTTCCCAGGGCAGGCGAAGTGATTCCGCCGCCGATGACCGAGGTCGACGGGTTCTGGTGGTTCCACGGTCTCGACGATGCTCCCGAAGGCCGCAACTACACCGTCCGTCGTCTCGATCCGGAGCGCGGTGAGCTGACCATCGACTTCTTCGCACACGAGGGCGGCGTCGCGTCCACCTGGGCCCAACAGGCCGTCCCGGGGCAGACGGTGCTGTTCACCCGCCCGCGATCCTGGTATTCACCGCCCGCCGACGTCGAATGGCTGCTGTTGGTCGCGGACATGACCGGGTTGCCCGCACTCGGTCGGCTCGTCGAGCAATTGCCCGCCGGGGCCAAGGCTCACGCCATTGTCGAGGTGCTCGAGCGCGGCGACATCCAATCCTTCGAGACCCCGGCCGACGTCACGTTCGATTGGCGTATCGGATCCGGAAACGGCGACAGCGCAAGCGTTCTCGACGACGCGGTGTTGGCGTACCCACTGCCGGAGGGACGTGGGTACGTGTGGTTCGCAGGCGAGGCGTCGTCCTCGCGTCGGGTGCGCAAGCACTTCCGCAAGGAATTGGGCTACGACATCGCGTACTTCGACATCATCGGATATTGGCGTGCCGACTCCGAGAAGTGGCTCGAGAAGTACAAGCAGTACCAGGAGGAGGCGCTGGCGGTGTACAACGGCGTCATCGAATCCGGCCGGTCCGAGCAGGAAGCCAGCGAAGCATTCGATGCGCTGCTGGAACGTGTCGGACTGTAGGTGAGCAGAACTTCGTAGCAGGGGTCGAATTACCGCTCACGTGGGGCTGCGTCGAACTCGTAATCCGGCAGTTCCAGTGTCGCCGCGTCGGGACCGAGGAACTTGCTTGTCACGGCCTGCACGGGCTTGGATCCGGCTAGGCGCAGCACGGTACGGAATGCAGCGACTCCCGCCGAGGTCTTCGGATGCGCGACGCGAGGCACACCGGGTGGGAGTTTCTGCGCCTGATCGACGAACGGACGCATCCGCGCCTCGAAGGCCTCGAAACCGGCGCGATGATCACTCGCCCGCGCGAGCTCGCCTGCGAGAACGTACGCGCCGGTGACCGACAACGTGGTTCCCATGCCGCTCAACGGCGTTGCGCACCAGGCGGCATCGCCGAGCATGCCGATTCTGCCGTCGGACCAGCGCGGGGCCTTCACCTTCGCCAGATAGTCGACGTACAGCTCGGAGTCCGGTCCCAGCGAGTCCAGGATCCGGGGCACTTCCCAACCGACACCGGCGAATGTCGAACGCAGGGCGGCGATGACGCGTTCGGTGGACGCGCCCTCGTAGCCGCTGTCGTCGGACACCCAGGATAGGCTGAATCGCGTCGTGCCGAGGTTGTCCGGTCGTAGATTCGCCACGCGAGATCCGGGGGCGTTGTACCAACGCCACCAGCCGTCGTCGCTCGGTCCCTTCGGCAGTACGCCGTAGGCGGTGTACAGGCCGACAGGTGTGGTCTCGGCCTCCCCGGCGAACACCAGTTCCCTACTGCTGGAACGTATTCCGTCGGCGAAGAGAACGAGGTCGAACCTTTCCGCTGCGCCCGTTGCGAAGGTGACATCGACGCCGTCGGCATCCTGAGTCGCCCCGACGACGCGATCGCCGTAGCGATACTCGGTTTGTGGTACGGCGGATTCGACGAGGATCCGCGCGAACTCGCCGCGCAGAATCTCCAACTCCGCGGTCGGCCCGTCGTGAGATCCGTCGCCGGCCGGGAATGCCGCGATGGTGGCGTCGCCATCGTCGACGAATCGGGTGCCCTTCTCGGTGGTGCCGTTCGCGAGGAGGGTCGCGTCCAGGCCCATGCGCCGCAGCACCTCGCGGCCGGAGCCGCGAACGTCGATGTTCTGGCCGCCGAGCCGCAGTTGCGGTGAGCGTTCGAGGACGGTGACCTCGAAGCCGGCGCGGTCCAGCCAGAACGCAACGGTGGGACCGGCGATGCTGGCACCGGTGACGAGTACACGAGAAGTCATGGACCGGGAATGCCCGGGCGGCAGGTCGTTCAATCCCGGAGGGAAAGTAGCTGAGCCTCACCTTTGTGGTGTACTTTCATCGAATTGTCTTCAATGTCCCGTTTTCGTCAGGAGAACCGTGTTCACCGTTCGCCGTCTGGCGCTGCTCTCGATCAGCGCAACCCTCGCCCTCGGTCTCGTCGCATGCAGCTCGGACGGCTCGTCCGACGAAGGCACGTCCAGCTCCGAGTCCGCCTCCGCAGAGTCTGCCCTCGTGGTGTACTCCGGCCGCGGTGAAGAGCTCGTCGACCCACTGATCGAGCGCATCGGCGGCGGTATCGAGGTCGACTACTCGGGCAACACCAACGCCCAGGCCGCAAAGATCCTCGAAGAGGGCGACGCGACCCCGGCTGACGTCTTCTACGGCCAGGACGCAGGCGCACTCGGTGCCCTCGACGAGGCGGGCGCTCTCGCACCGCTGCCCGAGGACATTCTCTCGCTCGTTCCCGAGCAGTACCGCGGTGCCGACGGCACCTGGGTCGCCACCTCCGCACGGGCCCGCGTGCTGGCCTACAACTCCGATTCGGTGCAGGCAGCAGACCTGCCCACCGGTATCGACGGACTGCTCGATCCCCGCTGGCGAGGACAGATCGGCTACGCACCGACCAACGCGTCGTTCCAGGCCTTCGTCACCGCCCTGCGCGTGCAGCGCGGCGAGGACGGTGCCCGCACCTGGCTCGAAGGCTTCGTCGCCAACGAGCCCGTCGCCTTCGAGGGCAACGGCCCGCTGCTGACCGCCGTCAACGACGGACAGGTGGCCACCGGCCTGCTCAACCACTACTACTGGTACCCCTTCAAGGACGAGAACGGCGACGACGCCCCGGTCGAGCTGCACTACTTCGAGCCCGGTGACCCCGGCGCGCTGATCAACGTCGCCGGTGCCGGTGTGCTGGCTGCCTCGGACAACCAGGAAGCGGCCTTCGATTTCGTGCGCGAGTTGCTCTCGACCGAATCGCAGACGTACTTCGCGAACGAGACCGCCGAATACCCGGTCATCGACGGAGTCACCTCCGACTACGACCTGCCGCCGCTGTCCGAGCTTGGTTCGACCGATCTCGATCTGGGTCAGCTCTCGTCCCTCGAGGCCACTCAGACCCTCCTCACCGACGTCGGAATCATCTAGTCGGTGCTCACGTCTGCACTCCAGCCGCTTCGGCGGCGCCACTTCGGCGGTCGTCCCGTTCTCGGGACGGCCGCGTTGTGCGTGGGAGCGCTGACACTGACGCCGTTGGTGTATCTGTTCGTTCGAGCGTTCGACGGCGGAACCGAGAAGGTTCTGCGACTGCTTCTTCGGCAACGCACACTCGACCTCGCCATCCGCACGGCAACGCTGACGCTCACCGTGCTCGTCGCGTCTGTTGTGGTCGGGACGCTGCTGGCGTGGTTGACCGTCCGTACCGACCTACCGGGTCGACGCTTCTTCGCGATGGTCCTCGCCGCTCCACTCGCCATCCCGTCGTACGTGTCCGGGTACCTGTGGATCGCCGAGTTCCCCTCGTTGGCAGGGTTTTCCGGTGCGGCCCTGGTGCTCACGTTGTCCTGCTTTCCGCTGGTGATGCTGCCGGTGTCCGCGGCGTTCGCCACCGCGGACCCATCGTTGGCCGAAGTGTCCCGCACCCTCGGCCGAGGCGCTGTGCGCACGGCGCTGACCGTCGAGTGTCGGCGGGTGGTGCCGGCCGCGGCGGCAGGTGCGCTTCTGGTGGCGCTGTACACCATCAGTGACTTCGGGGCGGTGGCTCTGATGCGATACGACGCCTTCACGCTCGGCATCTACAGTGCGTACCGCGGGGGACTCGATCGCACCGCGGCCGCCGTCCTCGGACTGGTCCTCGTGGTGGGCGCGTTGGTGCTCACCCTCCTCGAACGGCGTGCCCGACGCGGCGCCACGGCGAGGGTGGGATCGGGAACGGACCGGCAGGCCGAGCCGATCGTCCTCGGCCGGTGGCGCATGCCGGCTCTGGCCGTTGTCGTTGCCGCACTGACAGTCTCGGTGGTGGTTCCGATACTGGCCTTGGCGCGATGGCTGAGTCGATCGTTGCGATTCACCGTCGACTGGGTGGACGTGCTGGCCGTCACGGCCAAGACCGTCCAGTACTCCGCGACCGCCGCGGTGGTGGTGGCCGTGCTCGCGCTTCCGGTCGCGTTGTTCGCGGCCCGATCCACGTCGAGGGCGGCCCGCGGCGCCGAGTTGTCCACCTACATCGCGCACGGACTACCTGGTATCACCGTCGGGCTCGCCACGGTCTTCCTCGGAATCAGGTTCCTGCCGTCGTTCTACCAGACGGCGGTGCTGCTGGTGCTGGCATACGTGGTGCTTTTCCTTCCATTGGCCGTCGGCAGTACCAGAGCGGTGGTCGACGCCACTCCCGTTGTCCTCGAGGACGTCTCACGGACCCTGGGCGCAGGCAGGCTGCGTACCGACCTTCGCGTGACGATTCCGATCGCGGCACCCGGCATCGCCGCCGGGGCTGCCCTGGTGTTCCTGACCGTCGCCAAGGAACTACCCGCGACGTTGATGCTGCGCCCTCGGGGAGTCGACACACTCGCGACTACGCTGTGGTCCACCACCGAGGCGTTCCGATACGGCGAGGCGGCACCCTACGCCCTGGCCCTGATCCTGATCTCGGTGGTTCCGACGGTCGTACTGACACGGGCGCTGGGGCGCACGACGCGGAAGCGAGTAGCACTGCCATGAGCATGGTGATTTCCGGACTCGTTGCCTCGTACGGCAGTACGGCGGTCCTGCACGGGATCGACCTCGACCTCGGCGACGGAGAGATGCTCGCCGTTCTCGGCCCCTCCGGCTGCGGTAAGACGACCCTGTTGCGATCCCTTGCGGGACTGCACCGCATCGACGCGGGCCGGATCACCTCCGACGGGCGGGACATCTCGGTGGCGGGGCAGATTCAGGTACCGCCGGAGAAGCGGGGGATCGGCCTGATGCCGCAGGAAGGTGGGCTGTTCCCACACCTGACGGTACGAAGGAACATCGAATTCGGCTTGCGTGCAGGGTTTCTGCGGCCCTACCTGTCCGGTCGCGCAGAGCGCACTCGACGCGTCGACGAGATGCTCGAGCTCGTCGGACTGCCCGACGCCGGTGGGGTGAAACCCAGCGAGCTCTCGGGCGGTCAGCAGCAGCGCATCGCGTTGGCACGTGCGCTCGCGCCTGCTCCGTCGGTGGTGTTGATGGACGAGCCGTTCGCTGCCCTCGACGCGGGGCTGCGTACCTCGATTCGTCAGGATGTACGAGAGTTGTTGCAGTCCAGCAAGACCGCGTCGATCCTCGTCACCCACGACCGGGCCGAGGCGCTCGGAACTGCAGATCGGGTCGCCGTGCTGTTGGGTGGTCGCTGCGCCCAGATCGACACCCCGCGTGAGGTGTACGAGCGACCCGCCACACCCGCGGTCGCGAGGTTCGTCGGCGACGCCTACTTCGTCGACGCTGCGGCCCAGGGCGGCCACGTCGACACCGTCCTCGGGCGTCTCGAATCCACCACCCGAGCGACGGGCGACGGGCAGGCGTTGCTCCGGCCCGAGCAGCTGCTGGTCTCGGAGCTCGACGACGGCGCATTCGTCGTCGAACACGAGTTCTTCACCGGCCCCGAATCCTCGGTCACTCTGCGGCACAGCGACACCGGGTTGCGGCTTCGAGCCATCGCGCGGACCGCCGACCGACTCGCCCCCGGCGCCGCCGTGGACGTCACGGTGACATCGCCGGTGCACTGGTTTCCGTCCTCGTCGGACTAGTTTCGCAGCTCCACCAACACGATCGGCTCGTCCTGGCCCGGCCAGGTACCCAGCAGATGGGGCAGCTCGGTCGGAGTCGCATCGATCACCCGCCGGACATGCAGGTGGGGTGACGTCGAGGCGCTTCCACCGGAACCCCGCACCTGCGTGGTGGACTCACGCACCGATCGAGAACCGTCGGCCGCCTGCACCACGAGCTCTGCCTGGCCAGCGGCCTCGACGATGGCCGCGGTGGTGACCGCCACGTACACCGGATCGCCGACGCCGTCGTACACCCAGCGCGTGCCGAGCACCGAATGTTCCATCGTGGCAACGAGATACGTGTCTGCCCCGGGCAGTGGTGTGCTGCGGTAGGTGAGTGGCACCTGAAACACGGTGCCCGACGCAGAACGCAGGAGATGTGTCTCGATGCCGACCTCGCCGTCGGGATCGTCGAATCGATACGCGCCGACGGCCTCGAGTCCGGTGATGTCCAGACGGGAAGACCACGCCTGCGTCGGAAGCCACGCCGCGATTGCGTCGAGTTTCGATGGAACGAGCGTCGCGTGATGAATGAGGGCCATGCGCAAAAGCTACCGAAGGAACGCTATCGGGTCGGTTCCGCTCCACGCTTGGGCATGAACAGTGCCGCGACGGCCATCACCGCTGCCGCCGCCAGGACACCCAGAAAGACCGGATGGATGGCGTCGGACAGTTGTTCGGGGCTCGGGTCGTCGGAGATGCGTGAGTTGACGATGGCACCGAACACCGCGACCCCGACTGCGCTGCCGATGGAGCGGGCGAACATGTTGGTCGAGGTGGCGACGCCCCGCTCGGACCATTCGACGCTCGACTGAGCGGCGATGAGGGTGGGGCTGGCGATCAGACCCATACCGAGGCCGATGACGAAGCACACCGCGCCGACCTGCCACACCTGTGAGCCGGCACCGAGGCCGGTGGCGAATGCCGCTCCGACGACCGCGATGGAGGCACCGATCAGCGCCGTGGTGCGGAAACCGAACCGGAGATACACCCGTCCGGAGAGAGATGCCGCGATGGGCCAGCCGAGCGTCAGGGTGGACAGCGCGAAGCCTGCGACGATCGCGCCGGTGCCGAGCACGCCCTGCACGAACGTCGGCACGTACGAGGTCAGGCCGAGGATCAGAGCGCCGACGAGCAGTGAAATGAAGCTGCTGACCACCAGCACCCGACGCGTGAACACCCACAGCGGCAGGATCGGCTCCTCGACTCTGGTCTGCACCACTGCGAACGCGGCGAGCAAGGAGACTCCGGCAGCGAAGATGGCGATGCTGACAGGGGAGTTCCAGGCCCAGGACTGTCCGCCCTCGAGCAGCCCGAGCAGCACCATCGCTGCGCCCACCGTCAGCAGGCCTGCACCGAGGTAGTCGATCTTGGGTTTGGTGCGTTCGACGGCTCCCTCGTCGAACTTGCGCCACAGCATCACCGCGGCCAGCGCGCACAGCGGAATGTTGACGAAGAAGATCCAGCGCCACGTCAGGAACTCGGAGAAGATACCGCCGAGTGCCGGGCCCAGTACCGAGGACATCGCCCATACGCTGGCGAGGTAGCCCTGCACCTTGGCGCGCTCGGCCAGGGTGTAGATATCGCCTGCGATGGTGATGGCCATCGGCTGCACGGCACCTGCGCCGAGGCCCTGGACTGCACGGAAGGCGATCAGGGCGGGCATGCTCCAGGCCAGTCCGCACAGGATCGAGCCGAGCAGAAACACCGCGATGCCGAACAGCATGATCTTCTTGCGGCCGAACAGGTCGGCCAGTTTGCCGTACAGGGGTACCGATACCGCCTGCGCCAGAAGATAGATGGAGAACAGCCACGGAAACTGCGTGAAGCCGCCAAGGTCGTCGACGATGGACAGCACCGCAGTGGCGATGATGGTCGCGTCGAGGGCGACCAGAGACGTACTGAGCATCAACGCAACCAGTATCGGTCCGCGTTCGGAGCGGAATCCGACATCCGAGGTCGTGTTTTTCGTTGCCACGGCTACCAGTCTGATGCCTGCCGGCACCCCCGCGGCCACCGGCCCAGATAGTGTTGAACACCGTGCGACCATCACTGAGTAGCTACGAGCATCTGGCCGGCGGCAAGGTCCGCGATCTGTACACGATCGACGACGCGCATCTGCTGCTCGTCGCGAGCGACCGAATCTCGGCCTACGACCACATCCTCGACACCCCGATTCCGGACAAGGGACGCGTGTTGACGGCCATGAGCGTGTTCTTCTTCGAAGAGCTCGGCGGCGTCAACCACTTGGCCGGCGATCCGCTCGACGAACGCATTCCCGCCGAACTGCTCGGCCGTGCCCTGGTGGTGAAGAAGCTGAACATGGTGCCGATCGAATGCGTCGCGCGCGGCTACCTCACTGGATCCGGGTTGGCGGACTACAACGCGACCGGAGCCGTGTGCGGCGTGCAGCTTCCCCCCGGGCTCGTGGAATCCAGCAAGCTCGACCAGGCGATCTTCACGCCCGCGTCGAAGGCCGAACTGGGCGATCACGACGAGAACATCACCTTCGACCAGGCCGTCGAGCAGGTCGGTGCCGAACTCGCGTTCAAGTTGCGCGAAGACACCATCGAGATCTACTCGCGCGCAGCCAACTTCGCTCTGGAACGCGGAATCATCCTCGCGGACACCAAGTTCGAGTTCGGTACCGATGCCGACGGCAACCTCGTCCTCGCCGACGAGGTTCTCACTCCCGATTCCTCACGCTACTGGCCCGCCGATTCGTACCAGGAAGGTCGCGTCCAGCCCAGCTTCGACAAGCAGTTCGTCCGCGACTGGTTGACGGGCGAATCCGGCTGGGATCGCAGCTCCGACACTCCACCGCCGCCGTTGCCGGACGACATCGTCGCCGCAACACGCAGCCGCTACATCGAGGCCTACGAGCGCATCTCGGGCCTGAACTTCGACGATTGGGTCACACCATGACGATCACCCCACCCGTTGCCAAGAAGGTGCCGCACGAGCGCACCCACCACGGCGATACGTTCATCGACAACTACGAGTGGCTGCGTGCCAAGGACGATCCCGAGGTGATCGCCCACCTCGAAGCCGAGAACGCATACACCGAGCAGCAGACCGCAGGCCTGGAGTCGTTGCGCGGCAAGATCTTCGACGAGATCAAGTCGCGAACCCAGGAGACCGACCTGTCCGTGCCGACGCGGATGGGGCAGTGGTGGTACTACTCGCGCACCGTCGAGGGACAGTCCTACGGTCTCCAATGCCGTTGCCCCGTCGATTCTCCCGACGACTGGACTCCGCCCACACTGTCGTCCGACGTGGACGTCCCCGGTGAGCAGATCCTGCTCGACGCCAACGAAGAAGCGAAGGGACACGACTTCTTCTCCCTCGGAGCGTTCTCGATCAGCCTCGACGGCACGCTGCTGGCCTATTCCACCGACACCGAGGGCGACGAGCGCTACACACTGCGCTTCAAGAACCTCGAGACCGGCGAACTGCTCGCCGACACCATCGAGAACGTCGCGCCCGGAGCCACCTGGACGGCCGACGCCACTCACGTGTTCTACCTGACGGTCGACGAATCCTGGCGTCCCGATACCGTCTGGCGGCACACCCTCGGCAAGTCCGGGGACGTCAAGGTCTTCCACGAGCCCGACGAAAGTTACTGGGTCGGCTTCGGTTCGACCCGTAGCGAGAAGTACCTGATGATCTGGGTCGGCTCGAAGATCACCTCCGAGTGCCTGGTGCTCGAATCCACCGATCCCGAGGGCGAGTTCCGCGTCGTACTGCCCCGCACGGACGGCGTCGAATACAGCATCGAACATGCCGTGGTGGCCGGTGAGGATCGATTCCTCATCACCCACAACGGCTCGGTGAACGGCTGGGGCACCGAGGGGGAGAAGGCCGAGAACTTCCTGCTCGCCGAGGCTCCGGTCTCGGACCCACTCGACCAGCGCACCCTGGTTCCGCATCGCGACGACGTTCGGGTCGAGGACATCGATGCGTTCGCCGGCCACCTGATCTTCACCTACCGTCGAGAAGCCCTGACGCGCATGGCGATCTGGCCGCTGACCGACGAGGGGTACGGCGAGTACCGCGAGCTCGAATTCGACGAGGAGCTCTACTCCGTCGGCGCAGGCTCGAACCCGGAATGGGATCAGCCGCTGCTTCGGATGGTGTACACCTCGTTCATCACTCCCGGCCAGGTCTACGACCTCGACATCGCCAGTGGCGAACTGCTGCTCCGTAAATCGCAGCCGGTTCTGGGCGAGTTCGACGCCGGTGACTACGTGCAGCACCGTGAATGGGCCACCGCTCCGGACGGAACTCAGGTCCCGCTGTCCGTCATCGCGCGCAAGGACGTGCCCGACGGCCCCGCGCCGACGCTGCTGTACGGCTACGGATCCTACGAGGCGTCGATGGACCCGTCGTTCTCGGTGGCGCGGCTCTCGCTCCTCGATCGCGGCATCGTCTTCGTCGTCGCACACGTTCGCGGCGGCGGCGAGATGGGTCGGCACTGGTACGACAACGGCAAGACGCTGAAGAAGAAGAACACGTTCACCGACTTCATCGCTGCCGCACAGCATCTCATCGACACCGGACGCACCTCGCCGAAGCATCTGGTCGCCGACGGCGGCAGCGCAGGCGGACTGCTCATGGGAGCGGTGGCCAACATGGCACCGGAGCTGTTCAACGGCATCCTCGCCAACGTTCCGTTCGTCGATCCGCTCACCTCCATCCTCGACCCGTCGCTGCCATTGACGGTCATCGAATGGGACGAATGGGGAAACCCGTTGGCCAGCAAGGAGGTGTACGACTACATGAAGTCCTACAGCCCTTACGAGAACGTCGAGGCCAAGGACTACCCGTCGATCCTGGCGATCACGTCCATCAACGACACCCGCGTCCTCTACGTCGAACCCGCCAAATGGGTTGCGGCCCTGCGTGCAACGAAGACCGGTGACTCGGACCTGCTGCTCAAGACCGAAATGAGCGCCGGACACGGAGGAGTCAGCGGACGCTACGAGAAGTGGAAAGAAGCGGCTTTCGAGTACGCGTGGATCGTGAGTGCGGCTGGCGCCGCAGTGGCGTGATCAGGCGCCCTTTGGGGCACTTATCCGCACCACTGGCGCGTCAGCGCCACACGTAGCGGACCTGCGGTCGCCCGGCTTTGCCGTATTCGGTGTGCCGGGTGACCAGTCCGTCGTCGGCGAGGCGCTCGAGATATCGCCACGCCGTCACTCGGGACACTCCGACGACCTTGGCGGCCTCGGATGCATTGAGTCCGTCGGCCGCTTCCTTGATGCTCGCGGTGATGCCGTCCATCGTCTGCGGGGCGATGCCCTTGGGTGTCGAGACGCGTTCGTCGGCCGTCCGCAGATGCGCCATCGCGCGGTCGATGTCGCGTTGACTCGACGCGTTCTCGCCTGCCGGCAACGCGGCATGGAACTCGCGATAGCGCTCGAGCTTGTCGCGGAACGCGGCGAAGGTAAACGGCTTGAGCAGGTACAGCACGATGCCGTGTGCCACGGCGGAGCGCACCACCGACAGATCCCGTTCGGAGGTGATGGCGATGACGTCGGGACTCGGGCGTAGACCGCCGAGCGCCGCCGCCACGTCGATGCCGCTCGCGTCGGGCAGACCGATGTCGAGCAACACCAGATCGACGGCCTCGGTGCTGGCGAAGCGCATGGCCGACGCTCCGGTGTGCGCCACCCCGGCGACCTCGAAGCCCGGGGTGCGCTCGACGTACGTCTTGTGCGCTTCGGCGATCAGTGGTTCGTCGTCGACGATCAGGACGCGGATCACGAGAGCGATCCCGGAATGGTGGCGACCATGACCGATCCGTACGTCACTTCCGAGGTCAAGGTGCCCCGATGGCGACCGATCACCTGGGTCACCAGGGCGAGGCCGAGACCGCGTGAGCCGGACTTGGTCGAGTAGCCGCGCCGCAGAGCAGCTTTGAGCGTCTCCGGCGGCATTCCGGGACCACTGTCGGCGACTCTGACGAACAGTTCACCATCGGCGTCACGGACCGTCACTTCGACCCACGGCTGGTCGGATTCTTTCGAGGCATCGATGGCATTGTCTATCAGATTGCCTACCAGCGTGACCAATTCACGTGCAGTGAGCACACCCTCGTGCTCCATCGCCGTGTCGTCGGTGATCGTCAGCTCCACGCCCTGCTCGGCGGCCTGACTGACCTTGCCCAGCAGCAGCGCAGCGAGCGCAGGTTCGCTCACCGCGTTCATCAGTCGATCGATGAGGGCCTGTGAAAGTTCCAGATCTGCCGTCGCGAATTCGACAGCCTCCTCGGGTCGACCGAGCTCGACCATGGTGATGACGGTGTGCAGCCTGTTCGCCGACTCGTGAGCCTGCGAACGCAGCGACTCCGCAAAGCTACGAACCGAGTCCAATTCACCCATCAACGAACGCAATTCGGTCTGATCACGAATCGTCAGCACATTGCCCAGGCGTCGGCCCTCCCACATCACCGGATCCTGATTGACGACGAGTACACGATCCTTCGTCAGATGCAGTTCACCGCGCACGATGCCGGTGTCCATCTGCTGCATCGACTCCGGCAACGACTCGAACGACACCGGGCCCTCGGGCAGATCGAGGAGGCGTCGGGCCTCGTCGTTCACCAACTCCGCCTCGTCACCGCGGCCGAATACCAGCAGGCCCTCACCGATCGAGTGCAGCACTGCGTCGTGATGCTCGTACATCGTCCGCAGCTCCGCCGGTGCCATTCCCAGTGTCTGACGCCGGAGCCGGCGGCTGAGCAACGTCGACCCGGCGGCAGCCACGACGAATGCCGCGAGCACGACCGCGATGATGAGCGGCAGGCCCTGGAAGAACTGATCACTGATCTTCTGGCGAGTGACTCCCGCCGAAACGAGGCCGACGATCTCACCTTCCGTATCTGTGACCGGAGTGACCGAACGGATCGACGGGCCGAGAGAACCCACGTAAGTCTCGGTGAACGTCTCGCCCTGCAACGCGCGATCGATGTTGCCGCTGAACGGTTTACCGATCAGGTCGACGGTCGTGTGGGTGAAACGGGTCCGATCCGGGGCCATGACCACGATGAAATCGACACCCGTGACCTGACGGATCTTCTCGGTTTCCGGCTGCAACCGAGACGTCGGATCGTCGGATTCGATCGCAATCGGCGTCGACGGTTCGTTGGCGATACTGACCGCGATCGCCGTGACTTCGCGTCGGGTCGCGTCGTCGCTGTTGGACCGCTCGTTGAGGACCGTCAGGATGCCGCCGGCGAACACGACGACCGCCATGACGACTAGCTGGAGCACCAACACCTGGCCGGCGACGCTCAGTGGGCGCTTCGAGGACAACGCAATCCTTTCGTGCAATACATCGAACGTGAACGAAATGAACGTATAGGTGACTCCTGTCACCCGGTGCAGCAACATCATCTCTCAGCAGGGGTGATCCACCTCACTCCACTCCCAGTAGTCACGAAGTCAGCAGTTCGACTCGCGCTTCACCGGAACCCAGAAGGAACATTCATGACAACCATCGATGCCGAGCGGTTCGACAATCCGCCCACCGAGCCCAAGAAGAAGCGCGACAAGACTCATTGGCTCTATATCGCGGTGATCATCGCTGTGATCGCAGGTGTGGCCGTCGGCCTGCTGTGGAAGGACTTCGGCGTCGAGCTGGCAGTTCTCGGCACTCTGTTCGTCAGCCTGATCAAGATGATGATCAGCCCGGTCATCTTCTGCACCATTGTCCTCGGAATCGGATCGGTCCGCGCCGCAGCCAGCGTCGGCCGAGTCGGCGGCCTGGCACTGGCGTACTTCCTCACCATGTCGACCATCGCGCTCGGCATCGGCATGGTCGTCGGCAACCTGATCCAGCCCGGTGACGGCCTGAACATCCCCGTTGCGGGCGCAGGTTCGGAGTATGCGGCCGACGCCGAAGCCGCGGGCGGCACGATGGACTTCATCGCCGGCATCATTCCGACGTCGCTGTTGTCCTCGCTCACTGCGGGTTCGGTTCTGCAGACACTCTTCGTCGCCATCCTGGTCGGCTTCGCGTTGCAGGCCATGGGCAAGAGCGGCGAAGGCATCCTCAAGGGCATCGGCGCAGTACAGAAGCTCGTCTTCCGCATCCTGACCATGATCCTCTGGCTCGCCCCGATCGGCGCTTTCGGTGCCATCGCCGGTGTCGTCGGCAAGACCGGCTTCGACGCCGTCATCCAGCTCGGCACCCTGATGCTGGCGTTCTACATCACCTGCTTCATCTTCGTCTTCTTCTTCCTCGGCCTGATCCTGAAGTTCGTTTCCGGATTCTCGATCTTCAAGCTGGTCAAGTACTTGGCCCGTGAGTACCTGCTCATCGTCGCCACCTCGTCCTCCGAGTCGGCCCTGCCGCGTCTGATCGCCAAGATGGAACACGTCGGAGTCGAGCGCACCACCGTCGGCATCGTCGTCCCCACCGGCTACTCGTTCAACCTCGACGGCACCGCGATCTACCTGACGATGGCCTCGATCTTCATCGCCGACGCCATGAACCTGCCGCTCTCGATCCCCGAGCAGTTCTCGCTGTTGCTGTTCATGATCATCGCCTCGAAGGGTGCAGCCGGAGTCTCCGGAGCCGGTCTGGCCACGCTGGCCGGCGGCCTGGAAAGTCACGCCCCTCAGCTGCTGGACGGAGTCCCGATCATCGTCGGAATCGACCGCTTCATGTCCGAAGCCCGCGCCGTGACGAACTTCTCGGGTAACGCAGTCGCCACCCTGCTGGTCGGCACCTGGACGAAGACTCTGGACAAAGAACGAGTCAACACGGTGCTCGACGGCGGACTGCCGTTCGACGAGGAAACCATGGTCGACGACCACCTCCCCGAGGACGACCGGCCTGCAGATAAGCAGGTCATCATCGAAAAGTCCGCCGCCAAGGCGTAGTACCTGCCGGGCGCCGCGCATCCCCCCGTCGCCCGGTTCGGAAAACCGAGAACGACCCCGCCACCAGCGGGGTCGTTCTTGTTTTCCACGTCGGTTCCCGTTCTCGGCGTACTCACAGGTAAGTTCGGATGATGACTGAAGTTCAGAACATCGGCATCAACACGCTGGGCGGTGCGCCCACCTCGCTCGACGAGTACGCCGGACGGGCCGTGCTCGTGGTCAATGTCGCGTCCAAGTGTGGACTGACCCCGCAGTACGAAAAGCTCGAGAAGCTCGCCAACGATTACTCCTCGCGCGGCCTGTCGGTCGTTGGAGTGCCCTGCAACCAATTCGGTGGCCAGGAGCCCGGCACGGCCGAGGAGATCGAAACCTTCTGCTCCACCACCTACGGCATCACCTTCGCGATGACCGAGAAGGTCGACGTCAACGGTGACAATCAGCACCCGTTGTATGCCGAACTGACCAAGACCGAAGACGCCGAAGGCAAGGCCGGAGACGTCCAGTGGAACTTCGAGAAGTTCCTGATCTCGCCCGACGGCGTCGTCACCAACCGTTTCCGTCCGCGCACCGAGCCGGACGCCCCCGAGGTGCTCGCAGCGATCGACAAGATCCTGCCGAAGGAAACGATGTCCGTTTAGCTTCTGTCTGCATCGACTTCGAGCCTCGTTCACGCTGGTGTGCGAGGCTCGAGTCATGTCTGGACGTCTGATCGTGTCGGTGAGCGGTATCAAGAACGACACCTACGAGCACGCCGCCGAATTCGCGCGGATCCTCGACGGTCGAGGTGTTCCGCTGTCACTGCTCGTCGCGCCTCGGTTGAAGGACAAATACCGTCTCGCAGCGGACGTGCCCACCCAGGAATGGCTGCGGGCGCGACGCGACGGCGGCGACGCGATCGTCCTGCACGGCTACGACCAGGCCGCGACGAAGCGTCGACGCTCCGAGTTCTCCGCACTGCCGCGTCACGAAGCCCGACTCCGACTGATGGCGGCCGACCGCGTCATGGAACAGACCGGCCTGCGCACCCGAGTGTTCGCCGCGCCGCGCTGGATCGCCTCACCCGGTGCCGTGGAAGCACTCCCGGACGCGGGATTCCGAATGTTGGCTGCGTTGAACGGTATTCACGACCTCGACCGGGACGGCGTCGTCCGCGCCCGAGTGTGGGGAATCGGCGAAGGATTCAAAGCCGAACCCTGGTGGTTCAAGGCACTGGTACTCGGCGCAGGCCGCACCGCCCGCCGTGACGGAGTGGTTCGCCTGGCCATCAGTGCCAAGCAACTCGGACGGCCCGGACCGCGACAGGCAATCCTCGACGCCATCGACCTCTCCCTGCACCACGGAGCCGAGGCCGGGGTCTACGAATGGACCCCGCGATCCAAAGCCCGCGTGGCGTAGCGGACTGTTTCGCTCGCTTCGCTCGCTGTCGCGTCAATGGACCATTGCACTCCCCAGACGTATGCAAAGTGACATTCACGCGCACGGGGTTGTGGCGTGAATGTGCCAGTGCACCGCTCAGACGTATGCAGTGGTCCATTGACGCGAACGGGGTGGGCGCGGTCGTAGACTTGTCTCGATGAGTGCTATGAGCGTGACCCTGGACGACATCGTCGCCGCGCATCGTCTTCTGCGCGATCGCAATCCGCTGGTGCAGTGTTTGACCAACACCGTTTCGGTGCAGTTCGTCGCGAACGCACTGTTGGCCGCGGGGGCGGCTCCGGCGATGGTGGACAACCCCGAGGAAGCGGCCGGCTTCGCCGAGATCGCCGACGCGGTGCTGATCAACCTCGGAACTCCGACGGCTGCCCAGGTGGAAAGTTCTCGGCTGGCGTCGGCTGCAGCGAGGGCAGCGGGGAAGCCGTGGGTACTCGATCCGGTGGGAGCGGGCGGTCTGCCGTGGCGAACCCAGGTGGCCGTGGAGCTGCTTGCCAACCGGCCCAGCGTCATTCGCGCAAATGCATCGGAAGTCATGGGACTGGCGGGCGCTGACGGCGGATCGCGCGGGGTGGATTCGTCTGCAGCCGTGGCAGATTCGGTTGATGCAGCCCGGTCGCTGCTCGATCGAGTGGACGTGGTGGCGACATCGGGGGAGACCGATCACATCCTCGGTCCCGGCGGCCTGGTGAAGGTGGGCGGCGGAAGTGCACTGCTGCAACGGGTTACGGCCACCGGATGCGCGCTCGGTGCACTGACGGCTGCCTACTGCTCGGTGTCACCGAATGCGCTGATCGGTGCCGTCGCGGCGCACGCGCATGTCGCGGTGGCGTCGGAGATCGCGGCCCGGTCGACGTCGCGGCCGGGATCCTTCGCAGCCGCGTTCCTCGACGGACTCGACACGGTCGACGAGTCGGCAATTCGTGAATTGGTTCGGCTCGACATCGGCTGGCCTGAATGACGCGCGCTCCAGTGTGCACCTGGTGCTGCACTGTGCCGCAGTATCCGCGGGAATGTCGCGAAATGTGCGCGTTGTGGTGCGAAAAATGCAGATCGTTGCGAAGGTAACGCCCTCTTGACCGAAACGTGATGTAACGGAACATGTTTGCGGGCGGACATACCTGGCGTCGGGCAAATCGAACCAGGTGGTCTCATGAAGCGAATTCTCCTCGTCATCCTCACCGCTCTCAGTCTTGTCGCGTGCGGAAACTCGGACGAACCGGGCGCAGCGCCGGCCACTGCTGCCCCCACCACGGCGTTCACCTCGCGCGCTCAGGCCCCGGCCACCCAGCCACAGGCCCAGCAGGACGAGGGCCGGCCGATCGTCGACGCCGGGGGCGCAGAGCCGAACGGTCCGGTCGACTCGAACACCGAAGAGCTACCGGAGAACAACTCCCTGCCCGACGGCGAACAGCATGCACCGGGCTCGGAGTACCCCATCTGCCTGGGGCTGGACTCCACGAGGGTGGTCGACGCGGTCGCGTCGTTGCCGGAGTACTTCCCGGGCGAGCCGTGGATCGCAACGAAAATCGGTGACGCCTGCGCGCCGTTCACCTGGGTGCGAGCCGACACCGGCGGGACCGTGTCGTCTCCGACGCACCTTCTCTTCTTCGCAGGTCACAACTACGACTACCTGGGCACAGCGACGCTCGAGCCCACCGCGTTCACCTCGGTGGTGGGCCAGACCGCCGACACCGTCACCGTGAACTACCGCTGGCCTCTCGCGAACGACGCCAACGCGAATCCGACCGGCGGCCCGGTGACGATCGACTATCGGTGGGACGGGACGCAGGTCACCATGATCGGCACCCTCCCGCCCGAGGTCATCGGCTAGATCGAGACGGACGATTCCTCGGGAAGCTCGCGGATTTCGGCGTCGGACATTTCCTTGAACCGGCCGTAGTAGATGCCCCTGGCCTGTTCCGCGACGATGGCCTGGTGGATGGGGAATGCCATCCTCGGAGCCACCGCGCGCAGGAACTCGACGGTCTCGGAGAGTTTCGACCACGGCGCGGCTGCGGGAAGCGCGAGCACCTCGACCTGCTGCTCGGGGACGAACAGCGAGTCGCCCGGATGGAAGAGCTGGCCTGGATTCTCCGGGGTGCCGAGCAGGTAGCCGGTGTTGTCGATCTCGGGTAGCTCGGGATGGATGACGGCGTGCGTGCCACCGACACCGGTGACCGTGATGCCGCCGACGGCGAAGGCCTTGCCTGCGGGAGCTGCCGCCCATTTGCTGCCGAGCTGGCCTGCGGTCATCGGATCGGCGTGCAGTGCCGCTCGCGGATTCGCCTCGACGAGCGCGGGAAGTCGTTGCAGATCAACGTGATCCGGATGCTGATGGGTGACGAGGATCGCGTCGAGTCCGGTGATGCCCTCGAACCCGTGAGAGAACGTGCCGGGATCGAACAACACGGTGGTGCCGTTGAGTTCGACGAGAACGCAGGAATGTCCGAAGTGTGTCAGCCGCATGGACTCCACAGTAAGCGCGGTTTCGCGCCTCCCGCCAGGGCTGCGTAGACTCCCACCTGCCGGTAACTGTCTTGCTGTACGTATTTCAAGGAGCGCTTTCGTGGCCCGAGTCGTTGTCGATGTCATGCCCAAGGCCGAGATTCTCGATCCGCAGGGTCAGGCGATCGCAGGAGCGCTCGGCCGTCTGGGGATCTCCGGCGTGTCCGACGTCCGCCAGGGCAAGCGCTTCGAGCTCGAGGTCGACGACACCGTCGACGACGCTGAACTCGAGAAGATCGCAGAATCACTGCTGGCCAACACCGTCATCGAGGACTGGACGGTCACTCGCGTGTCGGTCGAGCCCGTCGCATGAGCGCCCGCGTAGGTGTCATCACCTTCCCCGGAACCCTCGACGACGTCGACGCCTCCCGCGCGGTCACCCTCGCCGGTGGCGAGGCCGTCAGCCTGTGGCACGCCGACGCGGACCTGAAGAACGTCGACGCCATCGTCGTCCCCGGCGGATTCTCCTACGGCGACTATCTGCGGGCCGGCGCTATCGCTCGTTTCGCCCCCGTGATGGAGTCCGTCGTCAAGGCGGCCGAAGGCGGAATGCCGATCCTCGGCATTTGCAACGGCTTTCAGGTGCTCTGCGAGGTGGGCCTGCTCCCCGGAGCGCTGACCCGTAACCAGGGTCTGCACTTCGTCTGCCGCGATCAGTGGCTGAAGGTGGAGAACACCGACACCGCATGGTCGTCGCGATACGAGCCCGGCGCCGAGATCCTGATCCCGGTCAAGAACGCAGAAGGACGGTTCCAGGCACCGCAGAACGTGCTCGACGAGCTCGAGGGCGAGGGTCGCGTCGTGTTCCGCTACAGCGGCACCAACCCGAACGGATCGCAGCGGGGGATCGCAGGTATCTCCTCGGCCAACGGTCGGGTCGTCGGTTTGATGCCGCACCCCGAACACGCCACCGAGCCGCTGACCGGACCGAGCGACGACGGCCTGGGCATCTTCTATTCGGCACTGGACACGATCGTCAACGCCTGACCCCAACCTGTCGGTGGCGGCGGTTATCGTGCCGCCATGACACTGACATTGGGCATGATCACGTTCGATACAACCGATCCGGAACCGCTCGCACGCTGGTGGGCTGCGCAGGCGGACGGAACGATAGTGGAGGAGAACGACGGCTGGTTCTACGTCATCGAACTCGCCGCCGCGCCGTACCGAATGGCGTTTCAGAAGGTCGACGACCCGACGCCCGGCAAGAATCGCGTCCACCTCGACATGACCACCGTTGACCTCGACGCTGAGGTCGCGCGGCTGGTCGAGGCGGGTGCAAGCGAAGTTGCGCAGCACACCATGGGCGACTTTCGCTGGGTGACACTGACCGACCCCGATGGGAATGTGTTCTGCGTGTCCGGGTCGCACTGAGCATCGAATGCCGGCCCAGGCGTGGGTGACTCTGGTGGTGGGCGTCCTCGCCGTCGTCGGGGTCGCTCTCACCATTCGTCAGCGCACCGTCGCCGACAAACGAGCGCAGGCATGGCAGCGGATCACCTGGTGCCTCGACCACACAGTCAGCACGGACGACGCCGAAGCTGCCCTGGGGTGGGATATCTACGGGGCGGTCACAGATTCGCCACTCATAACCAGAACAGAACAGGACGTTCTCGTTGCCGTTGCCGATCGCGCCCTCCGACGCGCACTGGCGGAACCCTCTGAATGCGAGGACACTGACAATCGAGTCGATGAGCTGGAGGAACCGCGATGACCACCACCGAGGAACGCAAGATCAAAGCCGGGCGTCCGGAAGTCGCCGCGGCCGCCGCTCGCGCATCGATCGCAATCCGTGAACGCAACGGGCGTGAGGTACCTCAGTGGATTCGCGACGCCGCAGCGGGACGACCCACCGTCCCGCCGCCCGAATAGCGCGCGTCCTCTCAGGACACGAGCGCCCAGCATTCCGTCTCTGGAATGCGGGGCGTTCGTGGTGAATGCCAGGCGTTCGGACCGTCGAACACAGTCATGCCGCACACTCTCGCAGCTCGGTCACAGTCGAGGCGAAGATGCCGGTGGGTTCGATCGAGATCCCGTCGAACACCTGGCAGTACTCGCCGTCCCGCCAGAAGAACACCGAGCGAGACAGTGGGCTCGGTGTGTCACGACTGAACATATCCGCCAGATCGGCGAGCTCTGCTGCTGCCGCGAGCGCCACGTCGGCGTTGCGCGGACGGTGAAAAACGAACTCGTAGGCATTGGGAACGACGAACAATACGCCGTACAGACATTCGCCGAGGTGCGCGGAGATCAGCGTGGTCATATCGGCAACCTTCGACGCGAGGTAGATCGAATCACCGCTGAGGACCTCGATGTCGATGCTGTTTCTGCTGAACATTCGGCCGTCCTCGAACTTCAGCGCTGCGGTGTTCCTTCGGCCGGCTGCCCAGGCGGCGTTCAGGTCTCGGCCGACGAGATGCCGATCTGCCAGTGTCACAGCGCGATTCGGAGAAGACAGGTTCAGCACCCGTCGCGGTGCGCCCGGCACGTCGAGTAGTGGGACGGAATACTCGTACTCGCACTCACCCATAGCCGCCAGGGCGGATGGAGCGATGACGCGCTCGCGCAGCCGCGAGTGGAATTCGTCGTCGGACAATCCGGTGAAGAACGTGGGATCCGCCTCGCGCATCGTCTCGATCATGAGGTCGACATGGCCGGCGATGATGCCGTCCCACGCCGATCGACTCACCCCGGAGCACCGGGCGAACACATTGTTCAGTGACATGCGAACGCCCGAGCCCACCGCCAAAGTCGTCGCGTCCTCGCGGTGAACCACCACCCCGCGCTTGCGAAATGCTTCGATCGTCTTCATCCGCACGATGGCGAATGTGGTCGCGTGAACTGCGCCGTAGTCAGGCAAAGAATGAAATTTCATCAAGTCGTCCCCCCGGTCGGTGTGTGCTCTCGAGGTGTTCGACGCGGCGGCTGCCACAATGGTTCCCATGTCGACTCACGCCTCCGCAACCGGTCTCTGCAACTTCGTCGACGTGTCGCCGTCACCGTTCCACGTCTGCAACACGGTGTCGGTACAGCTCGAGGACGCCGGTTTCGTACGCCTCGAGGAGACCGACGCCTGGCCGACGGACCCGGGCCGCTACTACCTCGTTCGCGGCGGATCACTCGTCGCGTGGAGTACCGAGCACAGTAATTCGGGTCGTTCCGCAGGCTCCACTCCTGACGGCCCCTTCCGAATCGTCGGCGGGCACACCGACAGCCCCAACCTTCGCGTGAAGCAGCATCCCGATCTGCAATCCGCGGGCTGGCAGATGGTGGGCCTCGAACCGTACGGCGGTGCCTGGCTCAACTCCTGGCTCGATCGCGATCTGGGTATCTCCGGCCGGCTGAGTGTGCGCGACGGTAACACGGCCCGCGAGGTACTGGTGAAGGTCGACGAGCCCATTCTGCGAGTTCCGCAGCTGGCAATCCACCTGTCCGAGGATCGCAAGGGCGTCACCCTCGATCCGCAGCGACACGTCAATGCCATTTGGGGCGTGGGCAATTCACCTCAGTCCTTCATCGCCTACGTTGCCGAGCGAGAAGGCGTCGACCCGCATTCGGTATTGGGTTGGGAGTTGATGACACACGACCTCGCACCCAGTGCCGTCGTGGGTGTGGAGTCCGAATTGGTTAGTGCGCCGCGTCTGGACAATCAAGGAACCTGTTACGCCGGAACTCAGGCTTTGCTTGCCGCAGTGGACAATCCGACCGCAGTGACGCCGGTGTTGGCACTGTTCGACCACGAGGAAGTCGGCAGTATGTCCGACCGCGGCGCGTTCTCGGACCTGCTGAACACAGTGCTCGAGCGCATCGTGCTGGGACGCGGCGGTGGGCGTGAGGAATTCCTGCGCACGATGGCCGGATCCATCTGTGCCTCGGGCGATATGGCGCACGCGACGCATCCCAACTATCCCGACCGGCACGAGCCCGCACACCGCATCGAACTGGGTGGGGGACCGGTACTCAAGGTCAACCAGAATCTGCGCTACGCAACGGATTCCGCGGGAGCGGGGGCATTCGCGCTCGCCTGTGACCAGGCCGGAGTTCCCTTGCAGCGCTACGTACATCGCGCCGATCTGCCGTGCGGATCGACCATCGGACCCATCACCGCGTCGCGCACCGGCCTGTCCACGGTGGACGTGGGTGCAGCGCAGCTGGCCATGCATTCGTCGCGGGAATTGATGGGAGCCAGCGACGTGAAGTCCTACGCCGACGCGTTGGCGGCGTTCCTGGCTCCTGCCTGAGCTCGATCGGCGGCGCAAACGCGCGCGCATTCGTCAGGTGCTCGCGGATTCGTGACCCGCTCGGTGGCGATTTCGCGCGCGTTCGGCAAACGCGCGCGCATTTGCGGGGATGGGGGCGGAGGGTGTGGGCGGAAGCTGAATACCGCGGCGCGACCCCGTTCGGAGTTCCCCGTTCCCCGTTTCTCGGTCGGCCAGTCGCAAACGCGCGCGCATTCGTCAGGTGCGCGCGGATTCGTGACCCGTGCGGTGGCAATTCCGCGCGCGTATGGCAAATGCGCGCGCATTTGCGGGGGCGGGGGGTGGCAAGGGGTGAGCCAGCGACCCGACGCCCCCAAGACCTACATCGGGCTCAGTTGCAGGCACGCGTCCGCCGCCAGCCAGAACAGTTGCTCGCGTACTGTCGTCGCCTTGGTCCAGCCGCGGTGATCCCAGTCGGCGGCGAGGGAGTCACCCGCGTACAGCAGTTGCGCGAATCGCACTCCGCGGAATCGGGCAACGGCGCAGAAGGCAGACGCCTCCATGTCGACCGTTCGGCAGCCTTCCTCGACGCGGCGGGACACGCGGGCACGGGTCTCACGGTAGAGGGCATCGGTGGTCCAGGATCGGCCGGTGACGAAGTCGACTCCGGCGTCGGTGAGCACCGACTGCAGCACGGCCACGCCTTCCGGATCGGCGTCGACCACTCGCCCCGGCGGTAGGTAATGGAACGAGGTGCCCTCGTCACGGAGGGCGCTGTCCACCACCATCACATGTCCCATGCCCAGGTCGTCGGACAGTGCCCCCGCGCCGCCGACGGCCACGAACTGCGTGCATCCCATCGCGATGGCCTCTTCGAGGAACAGTGCGGCCAGCGGAGCGCCGACGCCGGGGTGGAAGACGGCAAGCTTCTCCCCGTTCCGTTCGATCTCGTAGACGGGGTGTTCGCCGTGCTCGGAGCGCATGACCGAGACGACTCGGGCGTCGCCTTTCGCGCAGATGCTCTCGATCACCTCGGAGAAGAAACAGACGACGGCTTTAGGCGGGACGTCGACTCCCTTGGCCACCATCGACGGGTCGATGACGCCCGTTTCGTCCAGATCGTCCTCGGTCAGCGCGATGTCCATCAGGTGATGTTCGCACGAGGCGAAGTGCAGCCCTGCACGACCGATGCCGTACATGTCTGCGGGTCCCGATAGACTCTCCCTGGCATTTCGCTCCATCGAAGGGACCTATTCCTCGTGTCCGCTAGCTCTGTACCCACAGACACCGTCTCCAACGCCGTCGCCACCCCCGACGTTGCGCAGCCGTACAAAGAACTCGGACTCAAGGACGACGAATACGTCCGCATCAAGGAAATCCTCGGCCGTCGGCCCACCGACGCCGAATTGGCGATGTACTCCGTCATGTGGAGCGAGCACTGCTCGTACAAGTCCTCGAAGGTGCACCTGAAGTACTTCGGCGAGACCACCACCGACGAGATGCGCAAGCCGATGCTCGCCGGAATCGGTGAGAACGCGGGCGTCGTCGACGTCGGCGACGGCTGGGCGGTCACGTTCAAGGTCGAGAGCCACAATCACCCGTCGTACGTCGAGCCCTACCAGGGTGCCGCCACCGGCGTCGGCGGAATCGTCCGCGACATCATGGCCATGGGCGCGCGCCCGATCGCCGTGATGGACCAGCTGCGATTCGGTGCTGCCGATGCACCCGATACGCGCCGTGTCCTGAGCGGCATCGTCGCAGGAGTCGGCGGCTACGGAAACTCCCTCGGGCTGCCGAACATCGGCGGCGAGACGGTGTTCGACGCCTCCTACGCCGGCAACCCCCTGCTCAACGCTCTGTGTGCCGGCGTCATGCGCGTCGAGGACATGCACCTGGCGTTCGCGTCGGGCCTGGGCAACAAGATCATTCTGTTCGGCGCACGAACCGGTCTCGACGGCATCGGCGGCGTGTCCGTTCTCGCGTCGGAGACCTTCGACGGTGACGAGACCGGCGGGGGCCGGAAGAAGCTTCCGGCCGTTCAGGTAGGCGATCCGTTCACCGAGAAGGTGCTCATCGAAGCGTGCCTCGAGCTGTACTCGAACAAGCTGGTCGTCGGCATCCAGGATCTAGGCGGTGCCGGATTGTCCTGCGCCACTTCGGAACTGGCCTCTGCGGGCAGTGGCGGCATGCACATCGAGCTGGAGAAGGTGCCGATGCGCGCCACCGGCATGACCCCCGCCGAGGTGCTCTCGAGCGAATCCCAGGAGCGCATGTGCGCGGTGGTGACGCCCGACAACGTCGACGCATTCATGGCCGTCTGCCGCAAGTGGGACGTCCTGGCCACCGTCATCGGTGAGGTCACCGACGGCGAACATCTGCAGATCACCTGGCACGGCGAGACCGTCGTCGACGTTCCGCCGAAGACCGTCGCGCACGAGGGTCCGGTGTACAACCGCCCGGTGCAGCGGCCGGCCGGCCAGGACGATCTGGTCGCGAACACCACGGCGTCGCTGAAGCGCCCGGAAACCGGGGACGAGCTGAAGGCGACGTTGCTGAAAATGATCGGCTCGCCGCAGCTGTGCAGCCGCCGCTTCATCACCGAGCAGTACGACCGCTACGTGCGCGGTAACACCGTCCTCGCCGAGAACGCCGACGCCGGCGTCATCCGCATCGACGAGAAGACCGGTCGCGGAATCGCTTTGGCCACCGACGCGTCGGGCCGCTACACCGCACTCGATCCCTACCAGGGCGCGCAGCTCGCACTGGCCGAAGCCTTCCGCAACGTCGCCGTCACCGGCTCGACGCCCAAGGCCGTCACCAACTGCCTGAACTTCGGCTCGCCCGAGGACCCGGGCGTCATGTGGCAGTTCCAGCAGGCCGTGCGAGGACTGGCGGACGGCTGCGTCACCCTCGGCATTCCGGTGACCGGCGGCAACGTGAGCTTCTACAACCAGACCGGTGCCGAGCCGATCCTGCCGACGCCCGTCGTCGGTGTTCTCGGCGTCATCGACGACGTGCATCGCCGCATTCCCACCGGCCTCGGACTCGAGCCCGGCGAGACGCTGATCCTCCTGGGCGAGACCCACGACGAGTTCGACGGGTCCATCTGGGCTCAGGTCGAGCACGATCACCTCGGCGGCGTGCCGCCCAAGGTCGACCTGGCCCGCGAGCAACTGCTCGCAGACATTCTGCTCTCGTCCTCGCGTGACGGACTGGTCTCGGCGGCACACGATCTGTCCGAGGGTGGCCTCGCTCAGGCCGTCGTCGAAGCAGCTCTGGCCGGTGAAACCGGTTGCCGCATCATCCTTCCCGAGGGTGCCGATCCGTTCGTGACGCTGTTCTCCGAGTCCTCGGGCCGCGTGCTGGTCGCCGTACCGCGCACGGAAGAAACTCGCTTCACCGGCATGTGCACCGCCCGTGGTCTGCCGTGGGCACGCATCGGCGTCGTCGACGAGGGCTCGGATTCGATCGAGGTGCAGGGGCAGTTCTCCGTCCCGATGACGGAGCTGCGCGAGACGTTCGAGAGCACTCTCCCCAGACTCTTCGGCTGACCGAGGTGGGGGGACGCACATCGGTCGGAGACAACACCGCGGAGCAGGGCCGGACGGAGCCCGACACGGCACTCGAGCAGGACCAGCATCACCGCTACCACCTGCCGACGGTCGAGTTCTCCGTCCCCTCACCGGACAAGCATCCTTTCGTCATGTGGGCCTGGGGCCTACTGCGGCTGGACTTCACCGGAATTGCATTCAGCGCGTTGTTCTTCTGCTGGTCGTTGACACCGTCTCTGCTCCCGCGTGGATGGTTGTTCCAGGGCATCATCGGCGGTATCAACGCGGCCATCGGCTACGCATTCGGCGTGGCGGTGGGATGGGCTGTCACCCGTTGGTGGCTCTCGTCCCGATCGTGGTGGCCGCTGCCGCGCACGGTGGAGCTGGCCGTCAAGGTCGCCGTACCCGTCCTCGCGATCGCAGCGTCGATGACCATGTTGGCGATCTCGGCGGAATGGCAGCGTGAGCTGGCCGCACTGATGGACGCCGAGGGCACCACCACCACCGGATACTTCCGTACCGGTGCGCTCAGTATCGCCATTGCAGCGCTGCTGATTTCGGTGTGGCGGGTGTTGCGTGACCTCGTTCGACTGCTCGCCCGACAGATCAACCGCGTCGTCAAGATGCCACGCGAAGTGGCCAATGCGCTCGGGGTCGTCGTCCTCGTCGTGCTGTCCGTCGCCCTGGTTCAGGGTGTCCTGCTGCGGGCGGTCTCCGAGGTCACCAACTCGGCCTTCAGCCTGCAGAACGACGAAACTCGGGACGGCGCAGACCAACCCGTCGCCGACGAACGATCCGGCAGCCCGAACTCGTTGGCGCCGTGGGACACTCTCGGATTCGAGGGCCGCAACTTCGTCTCCAGCGGGCTGCGCGCCGACGAGATGGAGCGGGCCACGGGTCGCCCCAGCCTCGAGCCGATCAGGGCATACGCCGGCCTGGAAACCGCTGAGACCCAGGACGAGCGACTGAACATCGTGGTCGCCGAACTCGAACGCACCGGGGCATTCCAGCGCGCGGCACTGGTCGTCGTTCCGACCACCGGAACCGGATGGGTCAATCCCACCGCCATCGAAGCCGAAGAACTCATGTTCGACGGCGATGTCGCCACCGTCGCATCCCAGTACTCCTACCTGCCGAGTTGGATTTCCTTCATCGCGGAGGGCGACAAGGCCGCGCAGGCGGGCAAAGCTCTGATCGACAAGGTGCACGATCGCTGGCTGCAGGAACCGGAGGCCACGCGCCCCAAGTTCTACGTCTACGGCGAGAGCCTCGGTACCCAGGCGGGAGAGGGCGCGTTCGACGGTTTGGCCGACATCCGGGCCACCACAGACGGGGTGCTGTGGGTTGGGCCGCCGAACAACAACCGCATCTGGAGTCAGTTCGTCAGCCGACGCGACCCGGGCAGCCCGGAGGTTCGGCCGGTCTACTCCGAGGGACTGACGGTTCGATTCGCCGACAACTCGTCGGGCATCCCGCCGGAGGATCAGCCCTGGTACGAGCCGCGAATCCTCTACGTGCAGCATGCGTCGGATCCGGTGGTCTGGTGGTCACCCGACCTGCTGTTCGAGCGTCCCGACTGGCTGTCCGAACCGCCGGGGCCGGACCGCTTGCCGAGCATGCGATGGTTCCCGGTCGTCACGTTCTGGCAGGTGGCCGCCGACCTGACCAACGCCGCGGGCGTTCCCGACGGTCACGGCCACAACTACGGAACCCTCGTGCTCGACGGCTGGGTTGCCGTCGCCGCGCCCGAGGGTTGGACCGACCGCGACACCGAACGAGTTCGCGGAGTCATGGAGCAATTCGCCGGCCGAGACGGTCCCGAGAAGTGAGCACCGAGGCGTTGGCGATCGGCTCCGCGACGACGGCGTGGAGTACCTACGTCCTTCCCGCACTCGGTCTCGATGCCGGTGCGCGGGCGGTGGCCAATGCCTCGTTCGCCGTGGCCGTTGCGGCGGTCTCGGGCCGTGGCGCCGCGCAACTGGGTGTGCGCAACACCGCTGCCGGACTGAGATGGGGCGCTGCGGCGTCGGCGATTCCGGTTCTCGGATCTGCCGTCGTCGCCGCGATTCCGGCGTTGCGACGCCGGGTCCGGCCATCCGAGGACGAGCTGGCCGAGTGGATACTGTTTCGGATTCCGGTGGGGACGGTCCTCACCGAGGAGTTGCTCTTTCGCGGTGCGCTCCACTCCGCGTCGCCTGCCCTGTCGCCGATCTTTTTCGGGCTCTGGCACATTCACCCCGCTCGCGCGGCCGGTGACACCGTGGTCGGGACGGTCGTGGCGACGGCCGCGGCCGGGGTGGTGTTCTCGTGGCTGCGAGCCCGCAGCGGCAGTGTGCTCGCGCCGGCCCTGCTGCACTACTTCCTCAACGCCAGCGGCGCCGTTCTGGCGCATCTCGCTGCGAACGACAGGAGTTAGACGCAGTGCCACCACACAAGGAAGTCGGCCCAGCCGAGGTTCGCGACGCCGTTCTGGCCGTCGAGGACTGGATCAAGGGCGAGGCGGACAAGCCTGCGCGGGCGCAGATCGCCGCCGCGGTGCGCACGACGGCCAGAACTCTCGGCCAGAACGCGCCGGGATCCTCGGTGGAGGTACGGGTGCCGCCGTTCGTCGCGGTGCAGTGCATCGTGGGGCCGCGACACACACGGGGGACCCCGCCGAACGTGGTCGAAACCGATGCGCTGACGTGGCTGCAGGTGGTCACCGGAATCCGGGATTTCGCCGACGCACTCGCCGACGGTTCGATCGATGCGTCGGGCAGTAGGGCGGCCGAGGTGGGTCGCTGGTTGCCGCTGTTGTCCATCAGGTGATTCGCTCCGAATCGGACATGCGTTCACCTGCTGGGAATCTCCCGTCCACACGATGCGTTGACTCAGGCCGTGTGCCCGTAGACTCGGGCATGGCCCCCCGCCCCGTACCCCCAAGGGAGCAATGCCCGTGACCAACGCCGATTTGTCGGTCGACAGTCCGAATCTTCTGGTAGGCAAACCGCTCGACGAACCGGAGAACGAGCCGCGCGAGGAGTGCGGAGTCTTCGGAGTATGGGCACCGGGCGAGGATGTGGCCAAGCTCTCGTATTACGGCCTCTATGCGCTGCAACACCGTGGTCAGGAGGCTGCCGGCATCGCCGTGTCCGACGGCTCGCAGGTGTTGGTGTTCAAGGATCTCGGTCTCGTGAGCCAGGTGTTCGACGAGCAGACACTCGGTGCCATGCCCGGGCACGTCGCCATCGGGCACTGCCGCTACTCCACCAGTGGGTCGGTCACCTGGGAGAACGCGCAGCCGATCTTCCGCACCACCACTGCCGGGACCGGGATTGCACTCGGACACAACGGAAATCTGGTGAACTTCGCCGAGCTCGCCACCAAGGCGCGTGACGCCGGGCTGATCAGTGATCGGCTGCAGGGCAACGGTACGTCGGATTCCGACGTGGTGACCGCGCTGCTGGCGCACAAGGCCGCCGACTGCACCATCGAGCAGGCGGCGATGGAACTGCTGCCACTGCTCAAGGGTGCCTTCTGTCTGACGTTCATGGACGAGCACACCCTCTACGCCGCACGCGACCCGCACGGCGTGCGCCCGCTGTGCCTCGGCCGCCTCGATCGCGGCTGGGTGGTGGCCAGTGAGACGGCGGCACTCGACATCGTCGGTGCCGCGTTCGTCCGCGACATCGAGCCCGGTGAACTGCTCGCGATCGATGCCGACGGTGTGCGGTCCTCGCGATTCGCGGCCCCCGAGCCCAAGGGTTGCGTGTTCGAGTACGTGTACCTCGCTCGACCCGACAGCGTCATCGGTGGTCGTTCGGTGCACTCGACGCGAGTCGAGATCGGACGACGCCTCGCGAAGGAGCATCCGGCCGAAGGCGACCTGGTGATTCCCGTGCCGGAGAGCGGAACTCCTGCTGCGGTCGGTTTCGCGCAGGGCTCCGGCATTCCCTACGGCCAGGGCTTGATGAAGAACGCCTACGTCGGCCGCACGTTCATCCAGCCGTCGCAGACCATTCGCCAGCTCGGCATCCGGCTCAAACTCAATCCTCTCAAAGAGGTCATACGGGGCAAAAGGCTGGTGGTGGTGGACGATTCGATCGTTCGCGGCAACACCCAGCGAGCCCTGATCAGGATGCTGCGCGAGGCCGGTGCGCTGGAGATCCACGTGCGTATCGCGTCGCCGCCGGTGCGCTGGCCCTGCTTCTACGGTATCGACTTCGCTTCTCCCGCAGAGCTGATCGCCAACGGTGTCGATTCCGAGGACGGGATTCTCGAGGGCGTTCGGCAGGCGATCGGTGCGGATTCGTTGGGGTACATCTCCATCGACGGCATGATCGCTGCCTCCGAGCAGCCCGAATCCCGCTTGTGTGCAGCATGTTTCACCGGCAAGTACCCGATCGATCTGCCTGCCGACAATGCGCTCGGCAAGCACGTTCTCGAAGGTCTGCTGGCCTCGGCCGCCGGGCAGCCGGTGGACAACGACGCGAATGTGAGTGCTCTGAGTCGTCCGTGAGCTGGGCGTTCCTGCGAGGGAACAGCAGGGTTTTCTCAATGCCACATATTGGAAACAGTCCGTCGGTACTGTCCCGAGTTACATAGGACACACCGATTTGGATAGAGGCATCAGATGACCCTGTCGCCCGACGACGGACGTATGCAGCGCTACAGCGCCGCATCCAGAACAGCAGTACGCAAGCACGGCAGGAAGACCGCCGCAATGGCAGCACTGTCGGTACTCGCATTGACGGCCGCAGCCTGCGGCTCGGGACGCACCGACGAAGCCGGTGGGTCCGGCGACGGCGGCGGCGAGACCATCACGGTCGGCACCACCGACCAGGTGACATCGCTCGACCCGGCCGGCTCGTACGACAACGGCTCGTTCATGGTGATGAATCAGACGTATCCCTTCCTGATGAACTTCGCGCCCGGTAGCTCCGAGCTCGAGCCCGACGCGGCCGAGAGCTGCGACTTCGCCGAGCCGACCGTCTACACGTGCACGCTCAAGGACGACCTGAAGTTCGCGAACGGCAACCCGCTGACGAGCGAGAGCGTCAAGTACTCCTTCGATCGAATCGTCGCGATCAACGATCCCAACGGGCCCGCGTCGTTGCTGACCAACCTCGACAGCATCGCCACGCCGGACGAGAAGACCGTCGAATTCACCCTGAAGGCCGCGAACGACCAGACCTTCCCGCAGATTCTGGCGACCCCGGCAGGACCGATCGTCGATCAGACCGTCTTCCCCGCCGACTCGATTCTCGACGACGACGCCATCGTGGCGGGTACGCCGTTCGCCGGACCGTACTCGATCGCGAGCTACGCCAAGAACTCCCTCGTCAGCTTCACCGCGAACGGTGACTACAACGGCATTCTCGGAACGCCGAAGACGTCGTCGATCAACGTCAAGTACTACACCAGCTCCGACAACCTCAAGCTCGACGTGCAGAACAAGGCCATCGACGTCGCGTGGCGCTCGCTGACCCCGACGGACGTCGAATCGCTCGGCAGCGTGGACGGTCTGACGGTGCACGAGGGACCCGGCGGCGAATCGCGCTACATGGTGTTCAACATGAACACGATGCCCGGCGACACCCCGGAGCAGAAGTTGGCCGTGCGCAAGGCAATTGCGTCCTCGGTCGATCGTCAGGCGCTGTCCGACGGCGTCTACAAGGGCACCTACACCCCGCTGTACTCCGTGGTTCCCACCGGCCTGGCCGGCGCGAACACCGCCTTCGGCGACGTCTACGGCACCACGCCCAACCGTGACGAGGCGGCCGGATTCCTCTCTGCCGCAGGCATTGCCACTCCCGTTCAGCTCAACCTGCAGTACAACCCGGATCACTACGGATCGAGCTCGAGCGAGGAATACGCCGCGATCAAGAGCCAGCTCGACGCGACGGGCCTGTTCAACGTGAACCTGCAGTCCACCGAGTGGAGCACCTACACCAAGGAACGCGTCGCCGACGCGTACCCGGTGTACCAGCTGGGCTGGTTCCCGGATTACCCGGATGCAGACAACTACCTGACGCCGTTCTTCGCGCCGGACAACTTCCTGCAGTCGCACTTCGAGAGCCCGGCCATCACCTCGCTGCTCGATCTCGAACGCACGACCGCCGACGAGAATGCCCGGATGCAGATCATCGGTCAGATTCAAACCGAGCTCGCGACGAACTACCTGCCGACGCTTCCGTTGTTGGAGGGCAAGCAGATCGCCGTCGCCACCGACGAGATCAGCGGTGTGGACGAGACTCTCGACGCCTCGTTCAAGTTCCGGTTCGTCACGCTCGCCAAGAGCTGACGGCGTGCCCACTACCGACAGCACGACGGTAGAGGGCGAGAAGCAAGCACAGCAGGCGAGCGCGCCGTCACGGTACGGCGCGCTCGCCCGTTATCTCGGGGTCAGATTTCTGCTGATCATTCCGACTGCCTGGATTCTCGTCACCGTCGTCTTCTTTCTCATGCGGGTGATCGGTGATCCGATCACCGCCGCCCTCGGCGGCCGCCTACCCGCCGAACAGATCGCCCAGCGCAAGGCCGAAGCCGGATACGACCGGCCCATCCTGACGCAGTACTGGGAGTACCTGACCGGATTGCTGCGCGGCGATTTCGGCCGCTCGGCGACCGACAATCGCGCGATCAGTGACGTTCTGCTCGTCAACGGCGCTGCCACACTGGAATTGGCGTTCTGGGCACTGCTGGTCGCCTTCGCGGTCGGCATCCCGCTCGGCTTCTTCGCCGCCACCCATCGAGACCGATTCGGCGACGCCTCGCTGCGGATCTTCGCGATCCTGGCGTACGCGGCTCCGGTGTTCTTCGTCGGCATGCTCCTCAAACTGCTGTTCGCCGTCAAGCTCGGCTGGCTGCCGGTGGCAGGACGAGCCAGCACCAATGTGGAACTGGCACTGCAGAACGTCTCGCCCAAGACCAACATTCTGATCGTCGATTCGTTCCTCTACGGAGAGACGAGCTATACCGTGGACGTCCTGGAACATGCGGTACTTCCCGCTCTGGCTCTGGGTCTGCTGACGGCCGGAGTGTTCCTGAGGCTGGTGCGAGTCAACCTGATTCAGACCCTGCAGGCACCGTTCGTCGACGCCGCACGCGCTCGCGGATTGAGCGAGGGCACGGTGACGCGACGGCATGCGTTCCGCAACGCCATGATTCCCATCGTCACCGTCATCGGCCTGCAGATCGCCGTACTGCTCGGCGGAGCGGTGCTGACCGAGACGACCTTCGAGTGGCAGGGCCTGGGCTACGAACTCGCCCGGTACCTGCAGGCCCGCGATTTCGTTGCGGTGCAGGGCATCGTGACGTTCCTGGCCGTGGTGGTGGCCGTCGTCAGCTTCGTCACCGACGCGATCGTCGCACTCATCGACCCGAGAGTGAGGTTCTGATGAGCACCGAAGTCGTGCTGTCCGACGTCCCTCCCACCCGTCCACACCGTCGAGGATTTCCCGGCGTCGCGTTCGTCAAGTCCACCTCGGGATTGCAACGCGTCACCCTGATCGTCGGCTTGGCCCTGATGGTGGGGTTCGTGATCGCCGCGGTCTTCGCGCCGCTCCTCGCTCCGTACGGGTTCTCGCAGACCAGCGACGCCGGGCAGGATTTCGCCCGCCAGGCAGCCCCGTCCGCGCAGCATTGGTTCGGCACGTCGGTCCGCGGTGAGGACGTGTTCTCCCGCGTGATCTACGGTGCGAGAACAGCATTGATGGTGATCGCGTCGTCGTTGGTGCTCTCGCTGATCATCGGTGTTCCGCTCGGCCTGGCCTCGGGTTACATCGGCCGTTGGTTCGACCGCGTGCTCGTGCTGTTCATGGACGCGATGTACGCGTTTCCATCGCTGCTCCTCGCGGTCGTCATCTCGATCGTCGTCGCAGGCGGACAATCGTCCAGCTTCGGCGGTATCGCGTCCGCAGCAATCGCCATCACGGCGATCTTCGTGCCGCAGTACTTCCGCGTGGTACGCAACGCCACGGTGGCGGTCAAGACCGAACCGTACGTCGACGCCGCCCGGGTCACCGGGGCCGGAACTCCGCGAATCCTGTTCCGCCACATCCTCGCCAACGTGGTGCAGACGCTGCCGGTCATCATCACCCTCAACGGTGCCGAGGCCATCCTGACCCTCGCCGGACTCGGCTTCCTCGGATTCGGCATCGAGCCCACCTCCGCCTCGGAGTGGGGCTACGACATCAACAAGGCGCTGCCCGACATCTCCAACGGCATCTGGTGGACGTCGGTGTTCCCGGGCCTCGGCATCGTGCTGGTGGTGCTCGGCCTGACCATGGTGGGCGAAAGTGCAAGCGAGACACTCAATCCGCTGCTTCGTACCCGCAAGAAGTTCAAGAAGGCGGTGAAGGTATGACCTCGAGTGTTGCAAATCCACGCGAGTCCGCACTGTCGGTGCAGTCGTTGTCCGTCACGTTCCTCACCGATGCCGGCGAGGTCGATGCCGTCACCGAGGTCTCGTTCGAGGTGTTCCCCGGTGAAGTCCTGGCCGTGGTGGGGGAGTCCGGATCGGGTAAGTCCGTGAGCGTCAGATCCGCCATCGGACTGCTACCCGACACCGCGCGCGTGGAGGGCCACGTGGTGCTCGGTGGCCAGGACGTGACGAGGCTGAGCAACAAGGCGTGGGCGCAGTTGCGCGGCAACAAGATCTCGATGGTGTTCCAGGAGCCGGGCAGCGCCCTCGATCCGCTGTTCACCATCGGGTATCAGATCGTCGAAGCGCTGCGGGCGCACTCGGGCAGTGACGGCAAGCGGATGTCGGCGAAGGACGCGAAGGTTCGGGCAGTCGAACTGTTGACGATGGTGGGTCTGCCCAGCCCCGAGCAGCGCTTCTCGTACTACCCACACGAGCTCTCGGGTGGGCAGAAGCAACGCGTCATGATCGCGATCGCCATCTCGTGCGAGGCGAAGGTCATCATCGCCGACGAGCCGACCACCGCCCTCGACGTCACGGTGCAGGCCGAAATCCTGGAGCTGCTCCGCGATCTCAAGGATCGGTTGGGCTGCGCCATCGTACTGATCACTCACAGCATGGGCGTCGTCTCGGATCTGGCGGACCGCGTCGTCGTGATGCAGAACGGTCGCGTCGTCGAGGAAGCTCCGGTCGCGCAGCTCTTCGACGCACCCGCGGACGACTACACCAAGAAGCTGTTGGCCGCGGTGCCCACCCTCGCCGCGGTGGAGTCCGACAAGACGGTCGACACCTCCGGTGAACCGGTACTCGACGTCTCGCGTCTAGTGGTGCAGTTCTCCGGCGGCGTCGGCTCACCCGCGTTCAGGGCGGTCGACGACGTCTCGCTCACCATCCGCCGCGGTGAAACCCTCGGCTTGGTGGGCGAATCCGGCTCGGGCAAGTCCACGATCGGCAGATGTGTTGCAGCACTGCAGAAGCCGACGAGTGGCAGCGTGACGGTGATGGGACAGAACATCGCAGGCGTGAGCGAACGCAAGCTCAAGCCGTTGCGCAAGCGATTCGGGTTCGTCTTCCAGGACCCGTCGGCATCGCTGAACCCCCGGCTGACCGTCGGGCAGTGCATTGCCGAGCCGATGATCGTGCACAAGTACGGCTCCAAGGATGCGATCGCCGCGAGGACGACCGAACTCCTCGACGCCGTACAACTGCCGTCGGGCACCGACAAGCGCTACCCACACGAGCTCTCCGGTGGGCAGCGGCAACGCGTCAGCCTGGCGCGGGCACTGGTGCTGGGACCGGATCTGGTGGTCGCGGACGAGCCGACCAGCGCACTGGACGTCTCGGTGCAGGCAGCCGTGCTGGACCTGTTCGAGGCACTGCAGCAGGAATTCGGCTTCGCGTGCCTGTTCATCAGTCACGACCTCGCAGTGGTCGACCGCGTTGCGCACCGCGTGGTGGTGCTGCGCAACGGGGCAATCGTGGAAGAGGGGACACCGTGGAAGATCCTGCGATCGCCGGAGGCGGACTACACCAAGAAGCTGTTGGCGGCGATCCCGGGCAAGCGCCTGCACACGTGAATTCTTCTCGCCACCGGGCACTCCGGTACCGTTGGGGCCGCGCCGCACCGGGCGCTGACATGATCGAGTACACAGGCTGGAGCCGAATGACCGAGGAATCCCAACCCACGAGCGCAACTCACTCGGGCGGTGCCTCCTACGCGGCGGCCGGGGTCGACATCGCCGCAGGAGATCGAGCAGTACAACTGTTCGCGCCGCTCGCCAAGAAGGCCAGCAGGCCCGAGGTCATGGGCGGTCTCGGTGGTTTCGCCGGTCTCTTCGCGCTCAAGGGCGACTACCGCGAGCCCGTCCTGGCCGCCTCGACCGACGGCGTCGGCACCAAGGTCGCCGTCGCGCAGGCCCTCGGCAAGCACGACACCCTCGGCCTCGACCTCGTGGCCATGGTCGTCGACGATCTCGTCGTCTGCGGGGCCGAGCCGTTGTTCCTGCAGGACTACATCGCCGTGGGCCGTGTGGTTCCCGAGCAGGTCGCCGAGCTGGTCAAGGGCATCGCAGAAGGCTGCATCATCGCCGGCTGCGCACTTCTCGGCGGCGAGACGGCCGAGCACCCGGGACTGATGGCCGACGGCGATTACGACCTCTCGGCCACCGGCATCGGCGTCGTCGAGGCAGATTCGATCCTCGGACCCGAGCGCGTGCGTCCCGGTGACGTCGTCATCGGCATGGGATCGTCGGGTCTGCACTCCAACGGCTACTCCCTCGCTCGCAAGGTGCTGCTCGAGATCAACCACATGGATCTCGGCGGACACGTCGAGGAGTTCGGCCGCACTCTCGGTGAGGAACTGCTCGAGCCCACCAAGATCTACGCCAAGGACTGCCTCGCGCTCGCTGCGGAAACCGACGTCCGCACGTTCTGCCACGTGACCGGCGGCGGATTGGCGAACAACCTCTCCCGGGTCATGCCCGAGGGTCTGGTCGCCGAACTCGACCGCACCACGTGGAGCCCGGCTCCGATCTTCTCGCTGATCGCTCAGCGGGGCCGCGTCGAGCGGGCGGAGATGGAGCAGACCTTTAACATGGGTGTCGGCATGGTGGCCATCGTGGCACCCGAGGACGTCGATCGAGCACTCGCGGTGCTGACCGCGCGCCACATCGACTGCTGGACGCTGGGCACGGTGAAGAAGGCGACCGGTAAGGACGTCGCCGACGAGCGTGCGCTGCTGCTGGGTAACCACCCGCGGTTCTGAACGGCACGGTTCTGATCGCCCGCACATCGGGCAAACAAGTGAGGGGGAGCCGCACCGCGGCTCCCCCTCAGTCGTTCAGTGCACAAAACTAGCGTCGCCAGTCCTCGTACTCGTCTTCCTCGACTCGGGAATGCACATCCGAGTCAGAGTGGATGCCACGATGGGAGTTGGACGAACCACCGGAGAGTTCTTTCTGCAGACTCTCCAAGTCCGTTGTCGGCGAGCTGTACTTGAGCTCACGAGCGACTTTTGTCTGCTTTGCCTTAGCCCTGCCTCGGCCCATGGCGGTGCCCCCTCGCGGACTTGCGGGGCGGCCTGGGGAAATTTGGCGGCCCCGTTAGAGTTGGTATTTCTTCCTGGCACACACTCTAGCGCGCGAATCGCCGCGATGCGCATACGGCACCACGTGTCGGTGGTCGGCGAACGAGCGCGACACGCCCGGGGTAGGGGTCGGCGCTGCCTGTACCTGCACATATCCGTGCACAGGCAAACTATCTTGGTTCTGCGACACGAGAACTACGTGCTGCGCGTCATGGGGAGCGGAGCCCGCAGGAGCGACCGGAGGGTCAGTTCCGCGTCGATTTCAGCGCAGCTGCCGCATCGCGGTACACCTTCGGTGCCAATCCCGGCGCGTCCAGCAGAGTCTGCATCGCAGCTGTATCCCTCCCCTCGAAGAGCATCCGCACCGTCACCCCGTGCTCGGGGACCGACGTCACAGTCACGGCGTCACCGCTACCGAAGACTCCGGGTTCGAGCACGCGGAGATACGCACCCACATCGCCGCGCGCGGTGAATCGACGGATCCAACCGGGCTCGGCCATCCACCGTGCGAACGTTCCACAGGGCTTGCGGGCGATGGTCACCTCCAACTCGACACTGCCCACTCGCCATCGCGAGCCGATCACCGCATCGGTGACCGGGACACCGGTCGTCCGTAGGTTCTCACCGAATCGTCCAGGAGGAACGGGCGTCCCCAGCTGGTCGGTCCAGTACCTCGCCTCGTCCTCGTCGTAGGCGTAGACGGCCTGATCGAGTCCGCCGTGGAACTTCGTGTCCCGGCAGTGATCGCCGCCGATACCGAGCTCGTGGACGTCCACCTGCCCGTCGACGGGCCGCTTGTCGATGCCACTGTCGACCACCGCGCGGCGTCCGAACGGAACATCGGCGTGCACGACGCAGACAGCGAGAACGGTCCCGATCACCGGCCGCGCAGGCGGTCCACCGCAGCGCGACCGGCCTGGACGTCGTCGTACGACGGGATCGAATCGGGATCGATCGACGCGGCACACGGTCCCGCCTCGAGGGCGGTATCCACCGGAATCGTTCTCTTGAGCAGAGCCAGAGCGATAGGGCCGAGCTCGAAGTGATCGATGACGGTGCCCAGACGCCCCACTGCCCGTCCACCCGCGGTGACCGGATCTCCCGTGCCGGGCCGACCGTCCGCGGAACCGTCGAGGTGCAGCAACACCAGATGCCGCGGCGGGCGACCGAGATTGTGGACGCGCGAGACCGTCTCCTGCCCGCGGTAGCAGCCCTTCTCCAGATGCACCGCGCCGAACTCCGCGGCGCTGCCGATCCAGCGCACCTCGTGCGGAATGGTCTTCTCGTCGGTGTCCACGCCCACGCGCGGACGCAGCGATTCCACCCGCAACGCGTCGAACGCCCAGGTTCCGGCCGGGGCGGCCCCGGCGTCGCGCAGTCGGAGGAACCAGTCGCTCGAGTTCGCTCGGGGGATCACCACGTCGTACGAATTCTTGCCCGGCCAGGGCATCCGTCGAACGAAACCGCCGCCGTCGACCGGCGAGGCACCGTAGATCTCGCTCGGAGCCGGCAGCCCGGCCTTCTCGAGCACCGACGCCGCGTCGGATCCGAGGACGGTGAGAACGGCGAGTTCGTCGGCCTGACGGGGTTCGGCCTTCGCCCAGAACACCATCTTCTTCAGGAACGAGAGCAGATCCGGGCCGGCTGCGCGCTCGGTGTCGATGTACGTGACACCGGCCAGGTCGGTCTGGACGAAGTGATGCTCGATGCGGCCGTTGACGTCCAGACTCAGGTTCTCGGCCGAGCTGCCGTCGGCCAGGTTCGTCACGAATTGGCTCGAGATGGTGTTCAACCAACTCAGGCGTTCGTCTCCGCTGATGGCGAGCACGAAACGGTGGGACCGATCGATGACGGCAGCGCTGCTGACCGCGTCTCGTTGTTCACCGAACGGATTGCCGTAGTGCCAGGCCACCCCGGCATCGACGCTGTCGTCGGGGGAGGGCACTGCGCCGGGAAGTGTCAGAAGTGGACTCGGGCTGATCGTGACTGTGTCGGACACATCTTCCATAGTAGGAGCCCGCCCGCGCAGCAACTCGGTGACCGGTCCCTTTACACCCTCGAAACGGCGACGACACGGCATCGCGACGACGCGGACCTAGCGTTTCGATCCATGAAGAAACTGGCGCATCCGGCCGCGCAGATCGGCCTCGCCGCGATCGGCGGCATCGTGTTCGGGTTGGTGGTCGGCGAGTGGGCCGCGAACCTGAAGTTCATCGGCGATCTGTTCATCCGACTGATCCAGATGTCGATCGTCCCGCTGGTGATGGCCTCGGTCATCGTCGCCACAGGATCGATGGCCGGCGCCGGAACCGGCAAGATCGCCTTCCGCACCTTCAAGTGGATGATCGGGTTCTCGGTGGTCGCGGCCGTGCTGGCCTGGGTCCTGAGCAGCATCATTCGCCCGGGCGCGGGCATGGTGTTCACCCAGCAGCTCGATCCGTCGCTCGAGGAATCGGCGAGCGAGGCGCTCGGCTGGCAGGACACGCTGCTCAACTTCGTCAGCACCAACGTGTTCGACGCCATGTCCACGGCGACGATGGTGCCGATCATCGTCTTCTCACTGCTCTTCGGTATCGCGCTGCGCAGTCACATCACCAAGACCGGCAACACTCAGGTGCTCTCGTTCATGGACCAGATTCAGCAGATCGTCCTGACGATGATCCGGCTCGTCATGGTCATCGCCCCGGTCGGTGTGTTCTGCCTGCTCGCCGCGCTCGCCGGCGACGTCGGGTTCTCCGTGGTGTCCACCGCACTGAGCTACCTCGGCACCACGCTGCTCGGGGTGCTGATTCTGTTCGCGCTCTTCGTCGTGGTCGTGACGATGCGAACCCGATTGAACCCGTGGAAGCTGCCCAGCAAGCTCACCGAACAGACGGCCGTCGCGGTGACGACCACGAGCTCGGCCGTCACGTTCCCGACGGTGCTGCGCAACACCGTCGAGAAGGTCGGCGTCAGCCAGAAGGTCGCCAACTTCACGCTGTCGATCGGGTTGACGATGGGCTCCTACGGTGCCGTTCTCAACTACATGATCGTGGTGATGTTCCTCGCGCAGGCAGGCAACATCGACCTGAGTCTCGGGCAGATCGTGCTCGGTATGGGCCTGGCGGTTCTGCTCAACATGGGCACCATCACCGTGCCCGGCGGATTCCCCGTCGTCGCGATGTTCCTTGCGACCTCGCTCGACCTCCCCTTCGAGGCCGTCGGCCTGCTGATCGCCGTGGACTGGTTCGCCGGGATATTCCGTACTTTCCTCAACGTGAACGGAGACACGTTCGTCGCGATGCTCGTCGCCAACGCCGACGACGAGATCGACCGCGAGGTCTACAACGGCACCAAGGTCGTCGTCGCCGAGGATCTCGACCTCGACGAGTACGCCGACGCGATGGCGACGGCCGACCGAGCGGATTGATCGACCGCGCCCGCTCCCCTCTAGGGTGACGGGCATGTCGGAGTCGGTAGTGGTGACGTTGGACGGCCGAGTGCACGACGCGAATCGGCCGTTGCTGTTCGCCGACGACCTGGCTGTGGTCCGCGGCGACGGGGTCTTCGAGACGCTGCTCGTGCGCGGCGGCGCGGCCTGTGCGGTCGAGTTGCATCTGGCCCGCCTGGTGGCGTCGGCGAAGGCACTGGACCTGCCCGTTCCCGATCTCGAACAGTGGCGCTCCGTCGTCGAACAGTCCGTCGGCCTGTGGGTGGGAGAGTCCGAGGACGAGGCGGTTCTTCGGCTGGTGCTCAGTCGCGGACGCGAAAGCGGTGGTGACCCCACCGCGTACGTCACGGTCGCACCGCTGCCCGAGCGAGTGCGAGCAGCGCGCACCGACGGGGTGTCGGTGATCACGCTCGATCGCGGCTACTCGGTGGACTTCTCGGCGGGAGCGCCGTGGCAGCTCGCGGGGGCCAAGACGTTGTCGTATGCGACCAACATGGCCGCGCTCCGGCATGCGGCCGCGCAGGGTGCCGACGATGTGATCTATCTCAGCAGTGAGGGTCGGGTGCTCGAAGGTCCGCGCTCGACGGTGGTGCTCGCACGCGGTAAGACTCTCGTCACACCGTCGGTCGAACAGGGCATCCTGGCCGGCACCACGGTCGCCGGGTTGTTCTCCGTGGCCGAGGCTGCCGGTTGGACGTGCGAACACGGACACCTGTATCCAGCGGATCTCATTGCAGCAGATGGCGTTTGGCTGGTCTCGAGCGTCACGCTCGCGGCCCGGGTCACGACGATGAACGGCGTTCCCCTCGGGACGCAGAGGCTCGCCGACGATGTTCGATCGATGGTCGATGCCGCCGTGGAGACGGTCGAAACTCCGTAGGAGTCCAACGACCCTGCCGAAAGACTCTTCCCTACTACTACTCGTAGTAGTACTGTCGATTTCGTCGCGGGCCAACGCCCTGACCTGCGGTGTTACCCGTCACAGTACGGGTGGAAGAGTTCGGAGCCTTGATGGACGCCTTGGATGTCTCACGATGGCAGTTCGGTATCACCACCGTCTACCACTTCATACTCGTTCCCCTCACGATCGGCCTCGCTCCGATGGTGGCTGCCATGCAGACCATGTGGGTGATCACCGGCAAGGACTCCTGGTACCGACTGACCAAGTTCTTCGGCAAACTGTTCCTCATCAACTTCGCCCTCGGCGTCGCCACCGGAATCGTCCAAGAGTTCCAGTTCGGCATGAACTGGAGCGAATACTCCCGCTTCGTCGGTGACGTGTTCGGCGCTCCACTCGCACTCGAAGGACTCGTCGCCTTCTTCCTCGAATCCACGTTCCTCGGACTGTGGATATTCGGATGGAGCAGACTCCCCAAACTCGTTCACCTGGCGACGATCTGGCTCGTCGCCATCGGAGTCAACGCCTCGGCGTACTTCATCATCGCGGCCAATTCCTGGATGCAGCATCCCGTCGGCGCGATCTACAACGAAGAGACCGGCCGCGCCGAACTGACCGACATCTGGGCACTGCTCACCAACAACACCGCCTTGGCAGCATTTCCACACGCCGTGGCCGGAGCCTTCCTCACCGCCGCCACCTTCGTCGCAGGCATCTCCGGCTGGTGGATGGTGCGCGAGGCCCGCAGGAAGAAGACCGAGAACGAGCTCGGCACCCTCCCGGCCACTGGGGTCGCTGCGCAGGCTCCGCTGTCCGAAAACGGGGTCGCTACGCAGGCTACGCTCCCGGCCACCGACTCGCGGTCGATGTTCAGGTCGGCAGCCCGCATGTCCTTCATCGTCATGATCGTCGCCGGTGGCGCGCTCGCCATCACCGGAGACATTCAGGGCAAGCTCATGTTCGAGCAACAACCGATGAAGATGGCATCCGCAGAATCGTTGTGCGACACCGAGACCGGAGCCAGCTTCTCGCTCCTGACCGTGGGCACCCACAACAACTGCGAGTCCGTGGTGCACCTCATCTCGATCCCCGGTCTCACCTCGTTCCTGGCGGAGAACGACTTCGGTGCCACTGTGCAGGGCGTCAACCAACTGCAGGAGCAGTACGAGCAGCAGTTCGGCCCTGGCAACTACAAGCCGAACCTGTTCGTCACCTACTGGGCATTCCGGATGATGATCGGACTGGCCGCAGGCTCGGCTCTGCTCGCGATCGCGGGTCTGTGGGTCACTCGGGGCGGCCGGATCCCCGACCAGAAGTGGTTCTCGTGGTTGTCGCTGCTCGCGATCCCGACGCCGTTCCTGGCCAACAGTGCCGGTTGGATCTTCACCGAAATGGGCCGTCAGCCATGGGTTGTGGCACCGAACCTCTCGGGAGTCGATCAGATCCGGCTCACCGTCGATCAGGGCGTTTCCGACCATCCCGTCGGCCTCGTCGTCGCATCGCTGGTGACGTTCACACTGCTCTACGCCGCGCTCGGTGGTGTGTGGTTCTACCTGCTTCGGCGTTACGTCGTCGAAGGACCTCTCGACCACGACGCGCATCCGCACGTCGACCTACCGGAATCGGAAGACGAAGAGCCCAAACAGCTCTCGTTCGCCTACTAGGGGATAGCCATGTCACTGCCCGAATTCTGGTTCCTCATCATCGCCTTCTTCTTCGTCGGGTACTTCGTGCTCGAAGGGTTCGACTTCGGCGTGGGAATGCTCATGCCCATCCTCGGCAGGCACCCCGATTCCGCGACGGGGGAGAAGCGCAGGCGGGCCGTTCTCAATACGATCGGCCCGGTCTGGGACGGCAACGAAGTCTGGCTCATCACCGCAGGCGGTGCGTTGTTCGCAGCGTTCCCCGAGTGGTACGCAACGTTGTTCTCGGGCTTCTACCTGCCGCTGCTGCTGATCCTGGTGGCACTGATCCTGCGCATCTGCGCCATCGAATGGCGCGGCAAGATCGACGACCCGGTGTGGCGCAAACGCTGCGACATCGGCATCGGCATCGGCTCGTGGGTTCCGGCGGTGCTGTGGGGCGTCGCCTTCGCCAACATCGTGCGCGGCGTCGCCATCGACGAGAACAAGAAGGTCACCGCCGGCTTCTTCGATCTGCTCAACCCGTATGCACTGCTCGGCGGAGCCACGATGGCACTGGTGTTCGCGCTGCACGGCGCGGTGTTCATCGCACTCAAGACCTCCGGAGACGTGCACGAGGACTCGGTGAAAATCGCAGCGCGACTGGCAATTCCGGCAGTTCTCGTCGGCGGCACCTTTGCTCTGTGGACCCAACTCGCCTACGGCAAGACGTGGACCTGGGTACTCGTCGGCGTGGCAGCGGTCGCACTGCTCCTCGTCGTCGCACTGACGGCGAGAGTGCGCGAAGGCTGGGCCTTCGTGTTCACCAGCGTTGCCATCGTCGCGGTCGTGGTGCTGCTGTTCGCCTCCCTGTTCCCGAACGTCATGCCGTCCAGCACGGATGCCGCGTTCGATCTCACCATCGCGAACGCGTCGTCCAGCCCGTACACGCTGAAAGTGATGACCTGGGCCGCAGCCTTCGCCGCACCCGTCGTCATCGGATACCAGGCGTGGACGTACTGGGTCTTCCGCCAACGTATTTCGAGCGCTCAGATACCGGATTCGATCGGACTGACGGTGAAATCGTGACCGCGCCCGCTCGCACGAGGGGACCGGTCGATCCCCGACTGTGGAAATACTCTCGATCTGCGCGGGGCTATCTGATCGTCACGGTCGCTCTGTCGACCGTCGTCACGCTCTGCATCATCGTGGGCGCGTTGACGATAGGACGTGTGCTGGCAGGCGTCATCACCGAACCGACCGCCAGATCACTGTCCGCCTGGACGACCGAACTGGCCGTGCTGGCGGGCGCAGTGGCCGTCCGTGTGCTCGCAACCGGAGCCCAGTCCCGCTACGCGCACCGGTCGACGTCACGGGTGGTGGCCGAGCTCGAAGTCGAGGTACTCACCGCAGCAACACGATTCGAGCCTCGGGAGCTCGACCGCGAGCGCGAAGAGTTGGCCGTCGTCGTGACCCGAGCCATCGGGGGTCTGCGGGCGTATCTGACCGGATACCTGCCGGCGCTGGTGTCGGCGATCATCGTCACTCCGCTCGTTCTGATCGTCATCGTCACCCAGGACGTGACCTCGGCGTTGATCATCGCGGTGACCCTGCCGCTCATCCCGATCTTCATGATTCTGATCGGGTTGCTGACGAAGGGGCGAGCCGCGGCGACGCTCTCCACGATGACCCGGTTGTCTGCGCAGTTGCTCGATCTACTGGCCGGTCTGCCGACCTTGCGCGCGCTGCGCCGCGAACACGGACCGGCCGCTCGCATCCGTGCACTGGGCGACGCCCATCGGCGAACCACCATGCGCGCGTTGAAGGTTGCCTTCCTCTCGTCGATGGTGCTCGAGTTGCTCGCGACCCTGTGCGTCGCGCTGGTGGCCGTCGGCATCGGATTGCGCTTGGTCTTCGGGGAGATGACGCTCGAAGCCGGCATCATCGCGTTGATTCTCGCCCCCGAGGTGTACTTCCCGCTGCGCGCCGTGGGTACCCAGTTCCACGCGGCAGAGGACGGCGTCGAGGCCGCGGACCGTGCATTTCGAGTCCTGGATCGGCGTACGACACAGCCGATCGGCGGCCGGACCGTCGACGCCACGACCGCGGACATCGAACTCGTCGGACTCACCGTCGCGAGCCGGGACGGCGACGCTCCCGCGGAACTGAGTGCTCTGTGTCGGGCGGGCACCATCACGGTGCTCACCGGTCCCAACGGCTCGGGTAAATCGACTGCACTGCAAGCGGTTCTGGGACTCACGACGCCGACGAGCGGTGCGGTTCTCGTCGGCGGCGTTCCCGTGGTCGATCTCGATCTCGACCGGTGGTGGGCTCAGGTCGCCTGGCTGCCGCAGCGCCCGGTGCTGCTTCCCGGCACGCTCTACGAGAACGTCACGCTCCACGGTCTGCCCGACGCCGCTGCCCTGGACGCGGCCTGCCGCACTTCGGGATTCGATGTCGTACTGCGAGAGCACCCGAACGGCTGGAACACCCGCGTCGGACAGGGCGGAGTGGGGCTGTCCCTCGGGGAACTGCAACGCCTGGCCCTGACCAGAACCTTCGTCTCCGATGCTCCGGTGATGGTACTGGACGAGCCGACGGCGCACTTGGACACGGCAAGCGAAAGGACTGTGCTGCAGGCTATTCGAGACGCAGCCGACCGGGGCGTCACCGTGGTGATGGTCGGTCACCGACGCTCGGTGCTGCACGCCGCAGATCGCGTCGTCGAGGTGCGAAGCAGCTCATCGGTGGCACGGGAGTTCGATCATGTCTGACCTGAAACGCGCACTGGCCCTGTTCGAGCTCTCCCCGCGACGGGTGGCACTGGCCGTGGCCGCAGGCGTGGCAACCCTGGGCAGCGCACTGGCTCTCGCCGCGCTGTCGGCATGGTTGATCACCCGGGCCTGGCAGATGCCTCCGGTGATGGACCTGACCGTTGCAGTGGTGGCCGTTCGCGCGCTGGGTATTTCGCGCGGAGTGTTCCGCTACCTCGAACGATTGACCACGCACGACGCGGCCCTGAGCGGTACGACGGCAGCGCGCACGAGGATCTACGAGCAACTGGCGAACGGACACGGCGTGCTCGCTCTGCGGCGCGGTGACGTCCTGGCTCGCACCGGGGCGGACGTCGACGTGCTCGGCGACGTCGTCGTACGCGCGATCGTCCCCATCTGCGTCAGCGTCGTGATGATGCTCGCATCCGTGGGCCTGCTCGCCGGGATCTCGCCCGCTGCCGCGTCGATCCTGGCGGTGTCGTTGCTGATCGCCGGGGTCGGCGCACCGATCCTGGCGGCGCGGTCGGCACGGATCGCCGAAGAGGCGGGAGCCGACGCCGATGCCCGGTTCGCCGAGACAGCCGTCCGGGCCCTCGATCACGCCGCGGAACTGCGGGTCGCCGGACGACTCGACGCGACGCTCGCCGAAGCCCGCGGGGCAGCACGGGATTCGGTGGTGGCCCGCGACCGGGCGGCACGGCCGTCGGCGCTGGCCGATGCCGCCGGCCCGCTGTCGATCGGTGCCTCGGTGATCGGGTCCTTGCTCGTCGGCATCGGGCTGTACGGACCGACCGGAGGCACCGCGGGCGGTATGACACCGATGGCCCTGGCGATCATCGTGTTGGTTCCGCTGGCCGCGTTCGAGGCATCAGCGGCACTCCCCGGGGCGGCGATCGCCCTGATGCGTGGTCGAATCGCGGCCACTCGAATCCTCGCCATGCTCGATGCGGCTCCGCCGCAGTGGCGTGGTTACGTGCCCTCTGGGGCACTCAACCGCACCACTGCGCGGAGCGCACTCATCGGACCCAGCGGATCGGGCAAGTCCACGATGCTGCGGGAGTTCGCCGAGGAATGCGGTTCGGACGCAGCGCTGTTCGCCGAGGACGCGCACCTGTTCGACACCTCGATTCTGGAGAACCTGCGTGTGGTGCGCGGCGATGTCGACGAAGAACAGGCATCGCAGGCGCTGCGACGCGTCGGCCTGGGTTCATGGCTCGACGCTTTGCCTCTCGGCGTTCACACCACCCTGGTCGGCGGCGCGCAGGCCGTATCCGGGGGAGAGCGCCGCAGACTGCTGCTGGCGCGCGCTGTGCTCAGTACTGCACCGATCGTGCTGCTCGACGAGCCGACCGAACATCTGGACCGAATCTCCGGCGAATCGATACTGCGCGAGCTGCTCACCACCGAAGGAGGATTGTTCCGGGCCGACCGAACCGTGGTGGTCGTCACCCATCAACTGCCGGAGAACACCGACGCCGACCAGGTGATCGACCTCGGCCCGGACCGTGCGAAAAAACTCTTTGCCGACTCGGAATCTCCGGCGTACGTTGGGAGTACACGAGAGAGGAGGTGGTCTGAAGTTGATGAACTCTAGGACGCGTGAGGTGGCTGTCAGCTAGCCGCAATCGCTGACGGATTCACTGCGAAGACCGCGCGAGCGGCAGGCGAATCCCAGGCAGCTACCCGGCCCCCGAGCCCCCGACCTGTCCGGTCGGGACCTGAAAGCAGGTATGGCTCGGGGGCCGTTCGCATGCGGCGAGAAGAAGGATGCTCAGCCGATGTAGCGAGCCAGGCGCGCGGACAACCGCGGTGCCAGTGGGCCGTCGGCGACGACGCGTTCTTCGACGTACGCGAGATCTCCGCCGTCGACGATGCCGTAGAGCCGCCGGGCTCCGCCGACCAGTGCACCCGAGGTGCTTCGGATGACGACGTCGGTGGCGAGCTCCCAGGACGACTGGGTGAGCGCATGACCGTAGTACAGCTCGACGACCCCGGTGCTGTGGGTCAGCAGAAGTTCGACGACCTCTTCGTTGTCGGAACCCTTGACGCCGTCGCCCCCACTCATGCGCCAGAACCCGGTCTCGCGGAGATCGGGATGTGCGAAGTTTCCATCGGAGTCGAGACGCCACGAACGCGACTCCCAGCTCAGGTAGCTGCCACCGTCGTGGGTGACGACGATCTGCTGGCCGAAGGGGTAGTCGGTACCGGACTCGGGGTCGTGACCCTCGCCTTCGCCGCGCCACACGCCGACGAGCGGGAGCAGAGCGAGCATCGACGGGTGCAGATCGGGCCCGAGTCGGACGTTGGCCGTGTCGTCGGGATGCGGGATGTCCGGCAGCACCGGAACATTGCGCGTCGACGCCTCGGCGAATTTCTGCTCGGCAGCCGCTATCGCTTCGTCTCCGCTGGTGATGGGTTTGTCCAACCCCTCGTCAGCATTGCCGGGTTGCCCCGCGACCGGTTCTGTCACGATTCGTCGTTGACCAGTCGGTAGACGACGTACAGCGAGAACGCGATGATGGCTATTGCCGCAAGCACCAGCAACAACTCGAAGAAGATGACCACGAGTGCGAGTTTAACCCGCAGTGATCGTCATCGAGAACAGCGGCCCGAATCCGAGCTGTGTCCTTGGTGACATCTACCCAACTTGGGGGTCGTCAGTGCGCTGGATCACTCGTAGTGGTGGAGAAATCCCGGCGAGCAGGTACCTTCTTCGAGGGGCGTCGGGCGCTCGAGGGCGTGTGCTCGACGGTTTTCACTGTGTTCTGTCTCGAAGGCTGGGGAGGTCTCCGCAACAATGCTGCGTCGTAAACGGGCTCTGACATCGTCGTTCGGATCCGTGTTGTTCAGGTCCGGGGTGGTCACTCTGGCGTTGGCGCTCGCCGCTCCCGCAGCTGCGCTCGCCGCTCCGGACTCGGGATCGTCGGACTCGGGGTCGTCGGACTTCGGGTCTTCGCAGGGCCCGAACATCGACCCCAACAACTACGCGCAGGACTGCCCCGATGTGCTGGTGCTGGCGGTGTCCGGTGCCACCGACTCGGCGTCGGACCGCAATCCTCTGGCCGAGCAGGCGTCCACTGTCGCGTCGAACTGGGTCGGGAACGTGACGGTCCCGGTCGGTGAGGCGAATGCCGACAGCCCGGGTACCGTCGGCTGGCTCTACGTCCCGTACGCCTCGACGTACGGCTTCGACGTTCTGGACAACGTGCCGACCTACCACGAGTCGATCGTGGAAGGTGTCGCAACGACCAATCGTCTGATGGACGAGTACAAGGTCAAGTGTGGAGACCGAACCAAGTTCGTACTCCTCGGATACAGCGTCGGCGGCGAGGTACTCGATCGTTTGTCCACCGAGATCGGCACGCGTGACTCGAGTGCCCTGGTGAACGGCGACGACATCGCAGGCGTGATCATGGTCGGTTCGCCTTACCGCCCGGCCGGGGTGCCGAATTTCGGTGACGAGCCGGGTGAATCGCTCGGTGGCTTCATGGACCAGTCACCGCGGGATTACGGAACGCTGACCGACAAGGTCACCTGGTCGTGCCGACCGTGGGATCTGGCGTGCGACGCTCCGGACGACATCGAACTTCTGCAGCTCGCCCTCGAGATCATCTCGCAGATGCGGCTGACCGTCCTGAACCCGGTACAGACCGTGTCCGACTTCGCGCGCGCAGTGACGACCATTGCTTCGCGTGCGATCGTCGATATCGCCACCGACAAATCATGGTTCACCTCCGACGAGACTCTGCTGCAGGTCTTGGTGAGGGTGGCGGATGTGGATTACACCGTCGCTGATCAGCAGGCGGTGGACGCATTGACCCCGGAGCAGCTCCTCGCCGATCTCAACTGGGCAATGGGGCCCGGTGCCGAGACCGTGGAAGCCAAGCTCCGTGCCGAGGCCACCGGGTTCGAGGAGAACAACAAGGGCATCGCCGATGTCGTGCTCGGGCCCTACCTGGCGCTCGGCTTCCTGCAGCACCTGTCGTACTGGTACAACGACCCCAACGACGGGTACGAGTGGGAGAGCGAGAAGATGGTCGCTTGGATAACCGACCTTGCACGCACCGAACGCGAAAAGAAGGACGCGACCGGGCCACAGACGTCGACGCCGGAAACCCCCGCCCCCGAGACCGCACCCGAATCTCGCCTGCTGCCGGAGCCCGGAACTGTCACTCGGGTCAGCGATCTCGGTGCGTTCCTCGAATCCCAGGGAATTCCGGTACCGGAAGGGATGTTCCCGCCGCAGTACTCGACGGTTCCCGACCCGGCAGCCCCGGCACCCGTTCCCAACTAGGAGCCTCCGGAAGACCGAAAAACCCCCGCACCTGCTCGCAGGTGCGGGGGTTTCGTCGTTCGATACGAACGGGCGGAATCAGACTCCGACGGTGACGTCGGCCGAGTGCACGCCTGCGCCGTCGGGAGCGATGACGGTGTCGCCGTTGCCCGATGCCGACAGTGCACGCAGCGTCCACTGTCCGGGAGCAGCGAAGAAACGGAAGTCGCCGGTTCCCGACGCGACGACCTCTGCGGTGAATTCGCCGCTGCCGTCGAGCAGGCGCACGAACGCGCCTGCTACCGGCTCACCGTCGCCTGCGAGGACGCGGCCGGTGATGACCGTTTCCTTCTCGACGTCGACGCCTGCGGGGATGGTCTGGCCTTGTACGGGTGCTCCACACATATCAGTGAACCTCCAGCTCGATGGGTGCTCCGACGAGAGAGCCGTATTCGACCCAGCTGCCGTCGTAGTTCTTGACGTCTTCCTTGCCCAGGAGCTCCTTGAGGACGAACCAGGTGTGGCTCGAACGCTCACCGATGCGGCAGTAGGCGATGGTGGCCTTGCTGTCGTCGTAGCCCTTGGTCTTGTACAGCTCTTCGAGCGCTTCGTCGGACTTGAACGTGCCGTCCTCGTTGGCGGTGGTGCTCCACGGGATGTTGATCGCGGACGGCACGTGGCCACGCTGCTGGGCCTGTTCCTGCGGCAGGTGAGCCGGGGCGAGGATCTTGCCCGAGAACTCGTCGGGCGAACGCACGTCGATCAGGTTCTTGTTGCCGATGGCGTCGATGACCTCGTCGCGGAACGCGCGGATCGACAGGTCGGGAGCCTCGGCGCGGTACTGCGTGGTCTCACGGCTGACGACGTCCTTGGACAGCGCGCGGCCGTCGAGTTCCCACTTCTTGCGTCCACCGTCGATGAGCTTGACGTCCTTGTGGCCGTACAGCTTGAAGTACCAGTAGGCGTAGGCGGCGAACCAGTTGTTGTTTCCGCCGTACAGGACGATGGTGTCGTCGTTGCTGATGCCCTTGGCCGACAGCAGGTCCGAGAACTGTTCCTGGTTGAGGAAATCGCGGCGAACCGGGTCCTGCAGGTCCTTGCGCCAGTCGAGCTTGACCGCACCTTCGATGTGTCCGCCGTCGTAGGCGCTTGCGTCTTCGTCGACCTCGACGAAGACGGTCTTCGGTGCGTTCAGGTTCTGCTCGGCCCAGTCGGCAGAGACCAGGACGTCGGAGCGAGCCATGGTGTTCCTTTCGGTGTTTCTCTATGGATCGGTGAAGGTCAAGCAGTGGTGCGCGAGGTGGTTCGCAGTCGCGCAGCGAGGGGGTAGATCATGCAGCCGAGGCACACCGCGAACGCGGCGTTGAGGAAGGCCGCGAACAACGCGAAGCCCGCCGCCACGGTGCCGACGACGGGAGCGCCGAGCGCGAAGCCGAGAACTCCGACGGCGGCGAACACGAAGCCCACCAGTTGAGCGAACTTCAACGGTGCCACCGGCTCGCGTTCGCTGGTGGGGGAGAGCCTCGGCGCGACGAATGTCGCGTAGATCGTGCCGTACGGACTGTGCTTGGGTCCGCGGACGGCTCCGATTCCGAACACGATCGCCTGTAGCCCGAGCAGGATTGCTGCCGCGGGGACCGAGAACGTGGTGAGGACGAGAACGAGGACCAGAACGGCGGTGGTGATCCATGCAGCGAAGCGTGGTCCGCGAACATCGACCTGGTCGACGGTGGTGTGGTCGGTGGTTCTGGTGTCGGGTGTCGACATCGAGATGTACTCCTGTGCGAGGCCGGGACACGCCGCATCGGCAGTGCTCGGACGTGGATTTCGATCATGGGGCCGGACATCACGCATCGGCGTGGCGGCAGAAGGAAATCAGCAGCAGCGACAGCAACAACCGCCCAGTCGGCACAGATCAACCGTGCGTCGACTGGTGAGCATCAGCTCGTGGCGGGAGAACACGAAGAGCATCCTACCCGTAACCAGCGGCGGGTCCTACCGCCGGTCCCGGCAGGGTAGGTCAGAGGTCGTCGAGCGCCGACCGTAGCGCCGCCGCGGACGGCACACCCGCGATTCTGGAGCGCCGTTGCAGTGCGGTGTCGAGGACGAACGTCGTGGGCAGTGACAGCACGCCCAGCTCGCGGGCGAGGATGGGATGGGCGTCGATGTCGAGTTCGAGTTCCCGGGCATCGTTTCGGCCGTCCAGCACCTGCTGGACTACGCGTCGCACGGCTGCGCACGGTCCGCACCAGTCCGCCGAGAAGTGCAGCACCGTCGCGGAGTCGGTCGTGGCACCCGCGTCGAGCAGGAGCGGGTACAGAGCGTCGGTCTCGGAGTCGGTGGTCCGCACTGCGCGCACGGTGCCGGATCGGCTGCGAAGGAACAATCCGGTAGCGACGGCAAGGATCGCCACGACGACCAGAACTGTGATCCCTGTCACGGCTTCTCGATCTCGTTGAGGTCGATGGTCACGTTCTCGCCCGATCCTTCGACGACGATCTGCGAGCCCTCCGCGTAGACGTCGGTCGGGAGGAGCCCGAACGGCAGACTCTGCCGCTCGATGGTCTTGGTGAACAGTCCCAGCACCGTGGGCTTGGCGAAATCGGGAATCGAGAAATCTGCCTGACCCTCCGGACCGAAATAGAAGTCCGACGCGACGATGGCGACACTGTCACCTTCGAGCAACAGGTCGGCCTGGACGCTCACCGTCGTTTCGAGGGGGCCGACCGGAACCGTTCCGGTCAACACGACGCCCCCGGTCGTGGTCTTGCCCGACCCGCCGGAACCGCCGGTCCCGTCCGACTTGTCGGCCGGCGGCGCGGAAACCTGCAGGTCGACGATGCCGAGGAACCGACCGAGGTCCGTCGCCTCGATACGGACGCGGCCGTCGAGCTCGTCCACCGGGATCGCCCGCACGTTGTTGTCGATCAGGTCGGACAGCGCGATGTGCACGCCGCGGAGATTGGCCTCGATCGTCGTCGAGCCGACGTATTCGGTCGGCACGTCCTGCGCTCGGATCTCGATGTTCTGGTAGCGGCCGTCCGCCGCCTGGGTGAGGAACGGGAAGCCGTGCACGATCACCTGAGGATCCGAGGTGAGCTCACCGCCCGCGCGGATCGCGCGGGAGACTCGGTACTCCGAGTAGGCCGCAGCGCCGAAATCCACCACGAGCGCGAGGGCCAGCAGGCTGGCGAGTCCGATGAGAAGTGTGCGCACGGGTCCATTGTGACCGACGGATCGCGTACTGCCCTCTTCGGCCGGTTGTACGGACAAGCTAGTCTGTGTCCTTGACGATCACTCCAATCCAGCCTGGGCTGGACCGGCCAGCAGTAAGAATGGAGACGCAGTGGAGCTCCTACTACTGACCTCCGATCCCAATCCGGAGGGCGTTCTGCCGTCCCTCGCTCTCCTGGCGCATCACGTACGCCCGGTGCCCACCGAGGTGTCCTCGCTTCTCGAAGCCGGTTCGGCAGACATCGCACTGGTCGACGCGCGCACCGACCTGGCTGCTGCTCGTGGTCTGTGTCGCCTGCTGGGAAGTACCGGATCGGCCATCCCCGTCGTCGCAGTTCTCACCGAAGGCGGGCTCGTCGCGGTGAACTCCGACTGGGGCCTCGACGACATCCTGCTCCCCGGTACCGGACCCGCGGAGCTCGACGCGCGACTGCGGTTGCTGGTCGGCCGTAGCGGGGGAGTCGCCAGCCCGGAGACCTCGGGCAAGATCACGCTCGGCGAGCTGGTCATCGACGAAGGCACCTACACCGCGCGACTACGAGGTCGTCCGCTCGACCTGACCTACAAGGAATTCGAGCTGCTGAAGTATCTGGCTCAGCATGCGGGTCGGGTCTTCACCCGCGCGCAGCTCCTGCAGGAAGTGTGGGGCTACGACTTCTTCGGTGGCACTCGCACCGTCGACGTCCATGTTCGACGCCTCCGCGCCAAGCTCGGTACCGAGTACGAGTCGCTCATCGGGACGGTGCGCAACGTGGGATACAAGGCTGTTCGTCCGGCCCGCAACGCCAAGGGTGGACCGGTGGCATCGGAGGCTGCCGACGGGGATTCCGACGATGCGGATTTCGAGTTCGAGCAAGAGAGTACGCTCTCGTAGATGAGTTCGGATCCTGCCTTCGACGTCCATTCGATCGACGGCGGAGCACCGTCTTCCCGAGTTTCCTACGAGATTCATCGAATCCTTTCGCGCGCAACGGAAGCCGACGGCACTGCGCCCTTGTCGGAGCAGGCCGTGAAGACCGTCGACGACGGCGACGAGGTCGTTCGGTTCGTCGCCACCGAGGGTGATCGTGTCGTCGGCTACGTGGGAATCGCCGACGGGATGGCCGAGGCCGTCGTCGATCCTTCCTTCCGTGGCCGCGGAGTCGGACGCGAATTGGTTTCTCGCGCAATCGATATCGGCTCGGACACTCGTATCTGGGCGCACGGAAACCTACCCGCCGCGCAGGCCGTCGCAGCGCGGCTCGGGCTGCAGGTCGTTCGCGAGCTGCTGCAGATGCGCCGCGCGTCCGAGCATCCAGAACTTCCGGATGTCGTTGTGCCGGATGGTATTTCACTCCGAACCTATCGGGGACATCAGGACGATGCCGAGCTGCTCCGCGTGAACAACGCGGCATTCTCCTGGCATCCCGAGCAGGGTGGCTGGACCGATCGCGACATCGACGCACGACGAGAAGAATCGTGGTTCGATCCGGCCGGTCTGTTCCTGGCGTTCGAGGAGGGCAGTGACCGCCTCCTCGGTTTCCACTGGACGAAGGTCCACCCGGCCGACGGCGTGGAACCGGCCATCGGCGAGGTGTACGTGGTCGGCATCGACCCGCAGTCGCAGGGGCGCGGTCTGGGTCGAGTGCTCACGCTGGCCGGCCTGCACTACCTACGCAACAGAGAACTGGGCCGGATCATGCTCTACGTCGAGGCCGACAACACCGCTGCCGTGCACACCTACACGAAGCTGGGTTTCGAGAACTACCACGTGGACGCCGCGTACGCGCGCGGTGCGTGAAACGGACATACCAACTGCGGTGTTCATCTCCCGTTCACCCACGCGGGGGTAAACGTCTACCACCTGCCCTTACCTTTCTCCATGGGCGGCAACCTACGCCGCCTGGTGCGAGGTTCTGTTCTCGAGCCGGCACCCACACAGTCACAGCGCGGCCGATCAGGTCCGAGCCGTGGACACGGCCTACAGATTCCCCGGAGGAAACAGGTGAACCTCAAGCGCAACGGTGCTCTCATGAGTGCAGTGGCCATCAGTGCCATGTTGCTGACCGCATGCGGTAGCGACGCCAACGTCGCCACCACGGACGGCGCATCCGACTCGTCGGCTACCTGCGAGGGCAAATCCCCGCTGACCGGCGAAGGCTCGTCCGCGCAGCAGAACGCAATGTCCAACTTCACCTCGATCTACTCCGGCGTGTGCGCCGGCAAGGCAGTCGAGTACACCACCAGCGGCTCGGGTAACGGCCGCACGCAGTTCGTCGCCGGACTGGTCGACTTCGCCGGCTCCGACTCCGCGATCAAGGACGAGCAGGCAGTCGAGGCGGCCACCCGCTGCGACAGCAATCCGGCGTGGAACCTTCCGCTGGTCTTCGGACCGGTCGCCGTGGCCTACAACCTCGACGGCGTCGACAACATCGCGCTGAACCCGGACGTCATCGCGCGCATGTTCACCGGCCAGATCACCACCTGGAACGATCCCGCCATCGCCGCACTCAACGAGGGCGTCGACCTGCCGTCCACCCCGGTCACCCCCGTCTACCGCTCCGATTCCTCGGGCACCAGCGACAACTTCCAGCGCTTCCTCGCCGCTTCGGCTCCCGAGGCGTGGACCCTGAACCACAGCTCCGACTGGGCCGGCGGCGTCGGCGAAGGTGCCAACGGATCCTCGGGCGTGGCCCAGGCAGTCGCAGCTACCCCCGGCTCGGTCACCTACGTCGAGAAGGGCTTCGCCGATCAGGAGAGCCTCGGCACGGCTGCCGTCGACTTCGGCAACGGACCGGTCGAGCTCACCACCGAGTCGGCTGCCGCAGCCATCGATGCGGCAACGTTCTCCGGCGAGGGCAACGACCTCGTCATCGACATCGACGCGCTGTACGCCAGCAACGAAGCCGAGACCTACCCGCTGGTTCTCGCAACCTACGAGATCGTCTGCTCGGCGGGCTACGACCCCGAGACCTCGGCAGCAGTCAAGTCGTTCCTGCTCAGCGCAGCCAACGAGGGTCAGCAGGGCCTCGAGGAAGCCGGCTACGTGCCGCTCCCCGAGTCCTTCAAGGAGCGTCTGACCACCGCTATCGAAGCAATCGCCTGATTCAATGAGACGTAACCCCGCTTCGGCTCGTGGCAACGCGAGCCGAAGCAGGACCGTCCTCGACCTCCACACGAGACAGTGAGCGGTATGAGCGACACCCACTCGATGACCGGCGTCCCCTCTGCGGCTACCGTGCCCACCGCGGGTGCCGCGCACAAACCGGAAGAACCACAATTGTCAGACAAGAACAAGACGGGGACCGTCACACGTCCCGGTGACAGGATCTTCTCCGGCCTCGCCAAGGGCTCGGGCATCTTCATCATCGCCCTGATCGCCGCCGTGGGCATCTTCTTGCTCTGGCGTGCCATCCCTTCACTGTCGAACAACACGGTCAACTTCCTGACCTACAACGGCGCGTGGGACACCTCCAACACCTCGGCCATGGTGTTCGGCGTTCTCGATCTCTTCCTGGTCACCGTCACGGTGTCTCTCTTCGCGCTGATCCTCGCGATGCCTGTCGCACTCGGCATCGCCATCTACCTGACGAACTACGCACCCAAGCGAGTCGCGGGACCGCTCGGTTACGTCATCGATCTCCTGGCCGCAGTTCCGTCGATCGTCTTCGGCCTCTGGGGCCTGTACGTCCTCGCGCCCGCCATCAGCCCGTTCGCAGAGTGGCTGAACGCCAACCTGGGTTGGTTCCCGCTCTTCGGCACCGGCTCGGTCTCCATCGCAGGCGGTGGCACCATCTTCACCGGTGGCATCGTGCTCGCGGTCATGATCCTGCCGATCATCGCAGCGGTGACTCGCGAGGTCTTCATGCAGACGCCGAAGGGGCAGATCGAAGCAGCTCTCGCCCTCGGAGCCACCCGCTGGGAGGTTGTGCGCACCACGGTCATTCCGTTCGGAAAGTCCGGCTACGTCAGCGGCTCCATGCTCGGTCTCGGTCGTGCACTCGGTGAGACCATCGCGCTCTACATCATCATCCGCAGCACTCAGGCAACCTTCGGCGGAACATTGTTCGACGGCGGTTCCACGTTTGCCACGAAGATCGCGCTGGCCGCGGGCGAGTTCAACAACCCGCTCCAAGCCGGCGCCTACATCGCCGCGGGTCTGGTGCTCTTCATCCTCACCTTCGTCGTCAACGCCGGTGCCCGCGCCGCCATCGCCGGAAAGAAGGACTGACCCGTGACCGCAACCATGGACAAGCCCGTCAAGGAACCGACGTTCCAGGGCGTCAGCGCTCGGCGTAAAGCGTCCAACCTCACGGCGACGATCCTCGTCAGCCTCTCGGTGCTCGTCGCACTCGTTCCGCTCATCTGGGTGCTCTACACGGTGATCTCGCGCGGACTGTCCGCCGTGGTCTCGCCCACCTGGTGGCAGAACTCGCAGGCCGGCGTCACCCAGTTCATCGCAGGCGGCGGTGCCTACCACGCCATCGTCGGAACACTCCTGCAAGGACTGTTCTGCGCCATCATCTCCATCCCGATCGGCATCTTCGTAGCCATCTACCTCGTCGAGTACGGGGCCGGTACACGACTGGCTCGAGTGACGACCTTCATGGTCGATATTCTGACCGGTGTTCCGTCGATCGTCGCGGCCCTGTTCATCTACGCACTGTGGATCGCCACCTTCGGATTCCAGCGCTCCGGTGTCGCCGTCGCATTCGCCCTTGTGCTCCTGATGATCCCCGTGATCGTGCGCTCGGCCGAGGAAATGCTGCGCATCGTCCCGCAAGACCTGCGCGAGGCGTCCTACGCCCTTGGCGTCCCGAAGTGGAAGACCATCGCCAAGATCGTCATCCCCACGGCCCTGTCCGGCATCGTCACCGGAATCATGCTCGCCCTGGCCCGCGTGATGGGTGAGACGGCACCGGTGCTGATCCTGGTGGGATCGGCCACCGCCATCAACTTCAACATCTTCGAGGGGCCGCAGACGTCTCTGCCGCTCATGATGGTCGACCTGCAGAAAGCAGGAACCGGCGTGCTCACCGCTGAGCGCATGTGGGGAGCAGCCCTGACGCTGATCCTGATCGTCGCAATACTCAACATCGGCGCGAAGTTGGTCTCGAAGTTCTTCTCGCCCAAGAACTTCTGACCCACTCGACTCCAGCGAAATCTAAGGAACGAAGAACATGGCAAAGCGTCTCGATCTCAAGGACGTCAACATCTACTACGGCAAGTTCCATGCCGTCTCCGACGTCACTCTGGCCGTACCGCCGCGCAGCGTCACCGCGTTCATCGGACCGTCCGGCTGCGGTAAGTCGACCGTCCTGCGTTCGCTCAACCGCATGCACGAGGTCACTCCCGGTGCCCGCGTCGAAGGTTCGGTGCTGCTCGACGGCGAGGACATCTACGGCAGCGGCGTCGACCCCGTGGGTGTGCGTCGCACCATCGGCATGGTCTTCCAGCGCCCCAACCCGTTCCCGACGATGTCGATTCGGGACAACGTCGTCGCCGGCCTGAAGTTGCAGGGCGGCCGCGGCAAGAAGGAACTGGACGAGATCGCCGAGCGCTCGCTCAAGGGTGCCAACCTCTGGAACGAGGTCAAGGATCGCCTCGACAAGCCCGGCGGCGGCCTCTCCGGCGGTCAGCAGCAGCGTCTGTGCATCGCTCGCGCGATCGCCGTCTCGCCCGACGTTCTGCTGATGGACGAGCCGTGCTCGGCTCTCGACCCCATCTCCACCCTCGCCATCGAGGACCTGATCCAGGAACTCAAGCAGGACTTCACGATCGTGATCGTCACGCACAACATGCAGCAGGCCGCACGTGTGAGCGATCAGACCGGCTTCTTCAACCTCGAGGCAACCGGTAAGCCCGGCAAGCTCATCGAGATCGACGACACCGAGAAGATCTTCTCCAACCCGACGCAGAAGGCCACCGAGGACTACATCTCCGGCCGCTTCGGATAACCACACACCGACGACAGAACCCCCGTCGAGCGAAAGCTCGGCGGGGGTTCTTCGTGCGTGTCTGCGCGTGTCGTTCCGATGCGAGAACCGAGTAGCGCTGCAGCGCAGCGCCACTCGGTCTCGACGAGGGTGGTCCTACGAGGTGGGAATGTTGTTGTGGCTCAGGTCGGCGGGCAGCTCACCCGTCACCAGGAAGATCACTCGACGGCCGACCTCGACGGCGTGATCGGCGAATCGCTCGTAGAAGCGACCGAGCAGGGTCACGTCCACTGCAGCGGCGACGCCGTGGCTCCACTCGCGGTCCATCAGCACCGTGAAGAGGTGACGGTGCAGATCGTCCATCGCCTCGTCCTCCTCCTGCAACTTCGCAGCGCGCTCGGGATCGCGGGTCTCGAGGACCTCACGGGCCGAAGCACCGATCTGAACGGCCAGGCGACCCATCTCGGCGAAGTACCCGTTGACGACCTCGGGGAGGGCGTGGTTCGGGTGCCTGCGACGGGTGATCTTGGCGACGTGCAGTGCGAGTGCGCCCATACGGTCGATGTCGGCAACGATCTGAATGCCGGCCACCACCGAACGGAGATCGCCTGCGACCGGAGCCTGCAGGGCGAGAAGGGTGAAGGCCTTCTCCTCGCACACCGCGCTGAGCTCGGTGATCCTGTCGTGTTCGGAAATGACCTGCTCGGCGAGCACCAGGTCTGCTTGAAGGAGGGACTGAGTGGCCTTTTCCATGGCCGCACCAGCCAGGCTCGCCATCTCTCCGAGGAGATCGGCAAGCTCGTTCATCTGTTCGTTGTAGGCGACGCGCATGAGCGAAGTTTAGTAGGTCACTCCGACCAGTTCTCTGTCCCGAGGGTTAACGGAGCATGAATGAAGTCAGGCGCACGTGTCGTCGGCGGCGTTGGTGTACGAGAGATCCTCCGGAAGGGGCGCACTCTGGGTGGTTCCTTCCACCTGAGTGGGATCGATTTCGGTACCGAATGCCGTCGGATACTGGGTGTATCCGGGATAGTTCGAGCCGAGCACGACCTCGACGACATTGTTCAGGCTCGGTGCCAGCTCGATGGCAGCGCCGGGAATCGCCGACGCGACCGTCGCCGCAGCCGCCTCCTGATCCTGCGAGTAACGCACCACGGTCTGGGCCGCGGTGCCCGAGAAGTTGCCGACCGTCAGGATCTGGAATCCGTAGACCGCGAGTTCGTCGGACGCCGTCTGCGCCATCCCGGCGATGTCGGATGCGTTGGACACCTGAATCGACACGGTCGACGGGTCCACGGCCAACAGCGGCGCGTCGGGTACTGCGGCAGGTGCGGGCGCGTCGGGTGTGACCGGCTCGGCGCGTTCCTCGCCGGGCAACGGAGCGTCGTCGATGATGGCCTGGAAGATCGCACCGATCGCGTCGTCGTTGGGGATCTCGTTGCCGTAGTCGTTGGTGCCGGTGGTCGGGATGGTCAGGAAGGTGACCGCACCGGCGTCCACGTTCTGCAGCGAACGTCCCAGCGTCACCAGGTCCTGGGTCTTGACGTTCTCCACGAAGGTGTCCGAGGTGAACGCGTTGACGAAACCGTTGAGCTTGCCGGGGTCGAGCAGGACGTTGTTCGAGAGCGCGGACCGCAGCAGTGACGACAGGAAACGCTGCTGTCGCTTGATGCGGCCGTAGTCGCCGTTGCCCTCGGACTCGACGTTGCGAGCCCGAACGTAGTTCAGTGCGGTCCGGCCGTCGATGCGCTGGGTTCCGACGTTGGGAAGGACGTTTCCGAGTTCGTAGTCGAACAGGGGTTGCGCCGTGCAGACCTCCACACCACCGACCTCGTCGACCATGGACTCGAACCCGGCGAAGTCCATCCCGACGAAGTGTCCGATCCGCAGGCCCGAGATCTTCTGAATGGTCTTGACCAGACACTTCGGGCCGCCGAGGGCGTAGGTGGCGTTGAGCTTGTCGCCGTAGGCCTCGGGGAACATCTCCCCGGTGTAGGTATTGGTGATGTTGTCGAACTGCTCGCACTCCGGCCGCGTCACATCCAGGTCCCGGGGGAAGGAGACCGCGACGACGCGACTGCGGTCGGCAGGGATGTTGACCAACATGACGGTGTCCGAGCGCGATCCTTCCGCGTCGGCGACGGTTCCGGCTCCCACCTCGCCGCTGGCACCGGCACGGGTGTCGGTGCCCACGATCAGATACGTCTCGTCGCCGTACTGCCCTGCGGCGTCGACGACGTCGGTCGAATCGGGATCGAGAGCGGCGACCTGGAGAAATCCCTGATCGGTGTTGCGTAGGTATCCCCACACCACTCCGGTCAGAGCCACCGCCAGGATCGCGACGAGGGAGACCAGGCTTCGGCCGATCATCCGCACCCGACGGCGTCGACGTACCCGGCTCATCGCCAATCGCGTCAGAGCCGGGCGATCGGCCGCGGGCGCACCTACGGATTCGGGTGCCGCATGCGGCGGCGGAGTCGGCGGCACTGCCCGGGCAGGCGGGGGAGTGGATTCGGTGATGGGGGCGATGACCTCGGTCGGCTCTTCGACTTCGGGACGTTCGGCAGGCACCCGCCGCATCGATCCCGAGCGCGACATCTTGTCCACCAACTCGGCCACCGAGACGGTGTCGGCGTTACGCGGTGATCGTTTGCCGAGCCTGCCGCTGTCTTCGGGCTGCGGCGGTTGCTCCGGGTCCGGTGTCGCAGGGCGCTCGGAGCGAGGGGGGCGCTGTCCGGAACGTCCGATTGAAGACAGCGGGCGCTCCCATGGGGCGCGACCCTCGGGCACAGACGGGCCCGACTCTCGATCGTCTCCCACGAATTCGAACCTGGCCTTCCATCACACGCACGCGCCGTCAACTCGGCAATCCCAGCCATAGTACTGACTCGAGCGGCATGGTCCACTCGTGCGAGGTGGGCGGCTGGTCAGCCGCGAATCAGCCGCCGGAATGCATCAGGTCGGCACCGGCAGGAACACAGACGTCCTCCGGATCGTCGAGCCAACCGTCGGGCAACGCAACCGTGCCCGGCGAGCCCTGCCGACCACGGGGGCCTTCGGCGTCCTTGGGAAACGGAACGGTCGGATCGAGTTGCGCCAGAAGATCGTCCAGCTCGGCGAGTGTCGACACCAACGCCATCGAGACCCGAAGATCCGACCCCGCGGGAAAGCCACGGAGATACCAGGACACATGCTTGCGCAGCTCACGCAGACCCTTGCTCTCACCGTGATGCTGAGCGAGCAGCTCGGCATGCCGAGCGATGATGGTGGCCACCTCGCCGAGGGTGGGTGGAGTGGGCTCGGGCCTGCCGTTCAGGCGGGCACTGAGTTCTGCGAACAACCAGGGCCGACCGAGGCAACCACGTCCGACGACGACGCCGTCGCACCCGGTCTCCGCCATCATGCGAACCGCGTCGGACGCCGAGAAGATGTCGCCGTTGCCCAGCACCGGGATGCCGGAGACATGTTCCTTGAGTCGCGCGATCTCGTTCCAGTCGGCGGTGCCGGAGTAACGCTGCGAGGCAGTTCTGGCGTGCAGTGCCACTGCCGCCGCGCCCTCGTCTGCGGCGATTCGACCTGCGTCGAGATGGGTGTGGTGGTTCTCGTCGATGCCGACGCGGAACTTGACGGTGACGGGAATGTCCGTGCCCTCGGTCGCCTTGACGGCCGCAGCGACGATGCGACCGAACAGGTTCCGCTTGTAGGGCAGCGCAGCACCGCCGCCCTTTCGGGTGACCTTCGGAACCGGGCAGCCGAAGTTCATGTCTATGTGGTCGGCCAGATCGTCGTCGACGATCATCTTCGCCGCGGCGTACGTGGTGTCCGGATCGACGGTGTAGAGCTGCAGCGACCGCGGGGTCTCGGTGGGGCCGAAGGTCGTCATGTGCATCGTCGCCGGCTGGCGTTCGACGAGCGCGCGTGCCGTGACCATCTCGCACACGTACAGACCCGATGTACTGCCCGCCCGCTGCAACTCCTGCTCCCTGCACAGAGTGCGGAACGCCACATTGGTGACGCCGGCCATCGGTGCGAGGACGACGGGGCTGCGCAACTCCAGCGAGCCGATCTGCAGTGTCATGGAAACAAGCCTTTGGAACGGAGGGAGAACTGTCAGGAGAAAAAAGGGTGCCCGGTACCGAAGTCGGTACCGGGCACACCAGCCGATCTGAGCTTACGACGCGCGTGCTTCGGCCTTCGCGCGTTCGCGGGCGAGGGAGCGATCGCGCATCTCCTCGAACTTGGTGGCCTGCCGCTCGAGGTCTTCGAGGAACGCGGCGAGTTCCTCGCGCTTGTTCTCACCGCGTGCGGTGAAGTCGTTGCGCTCGAAGACGCTCCACTTGCGCAGGACCGGCCAGACGACGTCCTCGAGGTGCTGCCGCAGGTCGTAGATGCCGTGCTTGGCCATCAGCACACCGTTGCGGCGGAAGTTCGGCATGCCTGCACCGGGCATGACGAAGTTCGTCACGATGTCGGAGACCGCGTCGAGGGTCTGGTCGGGAGCGATGTCCATCGCCGCGCCGGTGATGTTGCGGTAGAAGATCATGTGCAGGTTCTCGTCGGCGGCGATGCGCTGGAGCATGCGGTCGGCGATCGGATCGTCGCAGACCTTGCCGGTGTTGCGGTGCGAGACGCGGGTGGCGAGTTCCTGGAAGGTCACGTAGGCGACCGAGTGC
>NZ_NOYD01000060.1 GCF_002258315.1 Rhodococcus sp. 06-462-5
TCGCTCTCTGCGATGCGTGTCGTAGCCGCCGTGCAGGAAACCTTCGACTGTGAAATCAGCGTCCGTGCACTCATGGAAGCCCCCACCGTAGCGGGCCTGAGCAAACAACTCTTCAACTGGTCCAGTTCCGACGAGATACCTCAGGTCGTGAAGTTGTGCCGAGGGCCAGGGCGTCCACTTTTCTGCATACACCCTGGTGGGGGCGTCAGCTGGGCGTACCGCGCCTTGGGAAGCATCGTGCAGCGCCCAATATTCGCTATTCAGCAAACCGTCGACGGCGAACGTCCGCGTACGGTCCGCGAAATGGCCGGCGAGTATGCCGACCTCGTCCAGTCAGTCCAGCCCGATGGGCCCTACGACCTGCTGGGATGGTCCTTCGGTGGTGTCGTCGCCCACCAGATGGCTACCGTGCTGGAACGGAGAGGGGCGCACGTACGTCGGCTAATACTGTTGGACGCAGCTCTAGTAGAACCCGGTACGACACGCTCGCCAGACGCGGATTTCAATGAGACCGACGTCCTGCGGCATTTCGTGTCCAAGAACGTCGACCTGCCCGATCTGAAAGAATTGACCTCTTACGAGCAGGCCACGGAATGGCTGGAAACTCATTCGTCACTCGGCGCAGCTATTCCGCCAGCTTGGATGATCAGCCACGTCGTTCGCAATCTCCGATTCAATTCTGACCTCTGGCACGGCCACACACCGGACCTATTCGGGGGCGGCGCTGTGGTGTTCCAGGGAAGCGATCACGAACGCGATCCAGGTTATTCAAGAGACTGGACACGTTTTATCGCTCGTCCAGTCACGGAGATCGCAGTGGAGTGCGAACACAACGACATGTTGAGTCCCGATGCGTTGGACGCCTACGGCGACCGGCTGCGTGCAGAACTGGAAGGCGACGATTATGAGTAAACCAGGCGAGTTTCCTTATGAGGCAGGTATTCATCCCAAGGGCTATGTGTCTAGGCCATGGACGATCAGGCAATTGGCTGGGCTTGGCGACGGCGTAGACACCAATAGGCGGTTCCATTATCTCCTCGACCAAGGCGAGACAGGTCTTTCGTTGGCTTTCGACCTGCCCACCCAGCTCGGACTCGACCCGGACGATCCAACGGCTGCCGGTGAGGTCGGTCGCGCCGGGGTCTCGGTGTCCACCGTCGACGACTTGGCCGCAGTGTTCGACGGAATACCGCTGGATCAGGTGTCAGTCTCTTTCACCATCAATGCGACCGCACCGATGATCTTGGCCCTATGGATCGTGGTTGCCGAAGAATCAGGCGTCAACCCTGCGCTATTACGTGGCACTTTGCAGAACGAAATGCTGAAAGAGCACGCGGCTCGCAAGGCGTTCGTGTTCGACTTGGACGACAGCTTCCGCTTCTCGTTAGACGTTATCGAGTACTGCATACGCAACTTGCCCAAGGTCAATCCGGTATCGATCTCGGGTGGACACGCCCGTGAAGCCGGTGCGAGCCGAGCAATGGAAGTGGCGCTCGGCATCGCTGATGCGGAGACGTACTTGCAAGGGATGCTGGAGCGGGGGTTTACCGTCGACGAGGTCGCACCCCGGCTCAGCTTCATCTTTGGGACCCATATGGAGGTTCTTGCCGAGGCGGCCAAGTTCCGTGTCCTACGCAGGATGTATGCCCGCCGCATGGTGGACCTCTTCGGCGCTGCTGACGCGAAGTCGAGCCGCATGCGTGTTCAGGTCAATACTTTCGGCTCCGCTCTCGCCGCCTCCGAACCGCTCAACAACATCGCGCGTACGACCATTCAGGCCGTAGCGGCCGTCCTCGGCGGGGTGCAGTCTCTGCATGTGTGCGGCTTCGACGAGGCCGAACAAACGCCTGGGCAGCTATCGGCACGCATTGCGCTGAGGATTCAGCAGATCATCTTGAAGGAAACCGATCTAGCCAGATACGTCGACCCCCTCGGCGGGTCCGAGGCAATAGCTCGCATCGCCGATGAAATCGAAGCAGAGGCTACGGGGTGGCTAGATGACATCGCTGCCCATGGTGGCTTGTTGGACTGTCTGCGCAGTGGCTGGCTGGAATCGCGCATTGACGACATGGCCTACGCCACCCGCGGCCCCGTCGTCGGCGTCGTCGAAGCCGAGAGTTCCGAAGAAGAGGAGTGGCTCACTGAAAGGCAACTGCGTTCGGGTGTCGTACCGGGCCGCCGCCGTCCCTTCGAGCGCGGGGTTTGTAGCGCAGAACTACGTGCTGTGACCGATGACGTGGCCGCGGGCCGCAATGTCATGAATTCGATGATCGCAGCAGCACGGGCTCGGGCCAGCATCGGCCAAATGCAACGGGCGGTGGCAGAAGGGCTCGAATCGAAATGACCGCATCTAACCGGAGCAGCAGCAGTCCGGGTCAATCCCGTACCCAAACACACTCAAGGGTGCAGCCAACTGACCACTCGGATGGGGAGCAGAGAAATATGAGCAAACAACGGATGGCTACCACTATTACGAGTTTCTGGGAACGGGCTCTCGGCGAAGAAAATCTCACGCTCGATGACAATTTCTTCGATTTGGGCGGTGATTCGCTCACGGCCGCGAAAATCCTTGCCCTTATCCAGCGGGAGTATGGGCTGCAAGCGGAATTGCATCTAATTTTTAACAACCCCACCATCGAAGAATTCGTGGAGGCCGTTGATGAAGAACTAGCAGGGGTAGCGCCGCGGGGAGAAGATGCATGACCGCCCCAAAATTCAAGTCACTGTGGGGAGGTCCGGCGACACCCGATTGTCACTTAACTGGATTTGTTCGCCGTGTCACCCACGATCCGGGGCGTACGGCTGTAGTCGACGCCGATCGTTCGTACACCTACGGAGAACTGGCAGCTTGGGCGCAAACGGTGTCGTCCAACTTGACGCTGGCCGGCGTGAACGTAGGAGACCGGGTTGCGGTATCGCTTCCGCGAGGCGCGGGTGCAGTCGCTGCATTACTCGGGGTGCTGCTGCATGGAGCGACGTACGTCCCGTTGGACCCCGAGTACCCCGTGGAACGGATTCAGTTCATGGTGGATGACTGCGCACCTCGCGCCCTAATCGCCACCACGCGATCACGTGTGAACCACCACGCCCCGCTGGTCGACATCGGGCTGCCCCCCGGAGTAACCCAACCGATCGACCTGCGCGCCGTCGCGTGCGATGCCGCACTTCCGGTCTACATCATCTACACATCCGGATCGACCGGCTGGCCGAAGGGCGTAGCGCTGAACCATCTCTGCATCGACACAATGGTCGATTGGCAAACATCCCACTCACCCCACCCCGAACTACGCACCGCACAGTTCGCCCCGCTAAATTTCGACGTCTCGTTCCAGGAGATATTGGGCACGCTGTGCGGCGGCGGCACGCTTGCGATCATGCCGGAGAAGCTACGCCGTGAACCAGCCCAATTGCTTCGATGGCTCTCCGATCAACGAATCGAGCGGCTGTTCGTCCCATTCGTTGCGTTGCAGATGCTGGCAGTGACGGCCCAGCGGGACATGCTGGCGCAACTGTGCTTGGTCGAGGTAAATACCGCCGGTGAGCAAGTAGTGTGCTCGGAAGATATTCGCGCAATGTTCGCATGTATGCCCGGCTGCCGGCTGGTCAACCACTACGGACAAAGCGAATCCGCCATGGTGACCTCGCACATCCTGGGGCCCGATCCGTATGCCTGGCCCAATCTGCCACCAATCGGCGAACCCCTGCCGGGATGCGAACTACTCATCGCGCCGGAAGTTCCAGAAACTCCGAACATCGGAGAGCTTCTCGTATCCGGAAATCCATTGTCGGATGGATATCTGGGGCGTCCCGAGCTGACAGTGGAGCGCTACGTCAGCATCCTTCCCTCACCAGCCGGTAACACCCGAGCCTTCCGTACCGGTGACCTGGTGGAGCTGACAGACAGCGGCTTGCGCTTCCTATCCCGAATGGACAGCCAGATCAAAGTGCGGGGAATCCGCGTTGATCTCCTAGAAATCGATGCGCAGTTGCTAACAGCTCCCGACTTCGCTGCAGCGGCGACGGTCATGGTGGTGACTAAGTCCGGCCATGCCAGCCTGCGCGCCGCAGTAGTCCTTCGTGAGGGCTGCACCGGCCCAGTCGAGGCCAACGCTCTTAAGCGACTACGCAAGGTACTGCCCGAGGTTTCGGTCCCTGTTTCGGTGACGGAACTGCCCGAACTGCCCAGGACCCCCAGCGGGAAGGTTAATCGTGAGAGAGTCGCTGAGCTCATCGCAGATGACTGCCGGCGGCGTCGCCGACACAGTCAGGGCGGTGACGAATGACCACAATCCTGCACGATAGGCCCGCCGATGCGGGCCAATACGCACTCTGGGCCGAAGCCACGATTGATCCCTCGATTAGTGGCGGCGGATATTTCGTGGCGACCTTTCGCGGTGTACTTGACGAGCATCACCTCGAGGCCGCTGCGCGCGCCGTGCTTGAACGACACGAGCCGCTGCGGTCGGTGCTGCGGCTTGTGCGGGGACAGTTGCGCCAGTGCGTCCTGCCGGCACTTGAGGCATGTTCTTTCGAGCGCGCCACTATCCCATGCGAAGACGGCTCCGAGTCGGCGGCGGTCCGAGAATGGTGCAAGCAGCGCGAACAGGACAAGCGCTGGGACCTAGCCACCGAGGCACCAATTCGTTTCCAACTTCTAACCCATGCTCCCAACCGCTGCTCGATGGTCTTCGAGGCTCATCACGCCGGCTTTGACGGGCGCAGCAAGTTTATTGTCGCCCGCGATTTCTCGAACTATCTGGGGAAACTGAGAATCGGCCATCAAGTGAATCCGACGCCGCTGGCCGCGCCCAGTACGCCCGTTGCCACGGAGGCAGTCACCGCGGAGGCCATCGAATTTTGGCGTACTGCTATCGACAAACGGATGCCCTTGACACTTCCCGAGGGCGGCCGTCTGGGGCAGCGGTCCATTGCTGCCTCGCCGACAATCGAACTGGAGCCCTCAGCGGTTGCCGCCCTTCGCGCGATCGCTCAAAACCTGCAGGTGAGCACATTCACGATGCTTTTCGCAGCGCTCACTCGACAAATGACGGCTTACGACAACATTGATCCGGTGTTGTCTGTGGCTTCGGACGTCAGTGACGAACACACCGGACATGTCGCCGGCTTGCAAACCAACGTGGTCCCCGTATCCATCGAAACCTCCCGCCAGATGGCGACGGAAAAATCCGTTGCCTCGGCCCGCCGGGCGCTCACACACTTGGCTCGCTATCGCCGCGTCCCGTTCGTGGACCTGGTGTCCGGTGTGCCCGGCAGACCCCTCGCTCGGCTCAGTACTGAGCTCGGCCTGTCATTTCCCCGTCCGCCAGCCCAACTTGACCTGGAAATCCCCGGCCTACGTTCGGAGTGGGAGTTTTTCACGCCAAACACAAACGCTGCTTTGGCCAGAACGCTGCAGATCCGTGCGCACTGGCCGCAGTGCCGGGTGCGGCTCGACTATCGCCAGGATCTGATGGGTGCAGCGGAAGCAGAAATATTTCTTGCCGATTTTCGCACTGCTGTCACAGATCTCGCTTCAGACCGAGAAACATCCTTGGTCAGCTCTACGAGCAAAGTCCGGCCCCGAGCAGCCGGCGCGGGGACCCCGTACATCTGTGCTGGCGTCCGCGCGGGGACACTATGTAACGACGACGCTCCCCACCCTCCGCGCTTGATGCCATCGGACGGTGTGAGATTCACCGTGCGTGGCCGGTCGGAACAGTTACTGCCCTGTTGTATAGCGGGCACGATCTGGGTTCATCTCGCCGACGGCCGCGAGGTTTGCACCGACGACTGTGGGTACGTCGCGGCAGACGGCGAGATGCGACACCTAGGACCTCGGGAGGGTCGGTGGATCCGCACCCGAAGCCTCATTGATGCCTCCGCAGTCGCCCGCGTCGCCCGAACCCACACTTGGGTACGAGAGGCGGAAGTGCAGCTGGTGAGGGGCCGTACCGACACCGCGGTGCTCAGTGTGTCTGGACCAACTCGCAATGTCCCGAGCGCACGAGAAATCCGAGCACATCTGCGGACTTTTCTGCACGCCAGTGATCTGCCTGGACGTATCAAAATCACCTGTACCGACACCCTACCGACGAACAAGGATGACAATGAACGAACTCTCTGAAGCTGTAATCGCGGGTGCCTCTCCGGACGTACTTGAGAGCCTTCCCGTCCCACCTGAATACAACGCCGCCTACCTAGATGTAGAAGACATCCAGATTTTCGCCGGCGTCGAGGACAAAGACGTTCGAAAGTCGATTCACCTCGGCAGTGTGCCCATGCCGGAACTTGCTCCTGATGAGGTGTTGGTCGCTGTTATGGCAGCGGCGATGAACTACAACACAATCTGGTCCGCTACCTTCGAGCCGATCCCCACTTTCAACTTCCTGCGGCACTACGCAAAACAGGGCGGCTGGGCCTCTCGTCACGACCAGCCGTACCACGTACTGGGGTCGGACGCAGCCGGGGTGATCGTGCGCGTCGGGGCCGGTGTGCGCAAGTGGAAGGTCGGGGACCATGTCGCCGTAGGGACGGCTCATGTCGATGACCAGGAACCGCTCACCCATCACGACGGCATGCTCGGCCACGAGCAGCGAGCATGGGGGTTTGAGACAAACTTCGGAGGCCTCGCTGACTATGCGGTCGTCCGCGCGAGTCAATTACTACCCAAGGCAGCGCACCTCACCTGGGAAGAGGCTGCCAGCAACCCATTGTGCGCGGGAACGGCCTACCGGATGCTCGTCAGCGAGCGCGGTGCCAACATGCGTCAAGGCGATGTAGTCCTCATTTGGGGCGCGGCGGGTGGCCTCGGTGGCTACGCCGTGCAATTCGTCCGCAACGGCGGCGGCATACCAATCGGCATAGTCAGCTCGGACGCAAAAGCCGAGGTCGCCCGCAAGCTTGGCTGTGAGCTGGTCATCGATCGGCGCGAGATCGGTGAGATTTCCGCTGACCCGGACGCCACCGTCGCGGCAGGAAAACTGCTGGGCAAGATCATCAGGCGAGAGATCGGAGAGGATCCGAACATCGTCTTCGAGCACGTTGGCCGCGAGACCTTCGGCCTCTCGGTATTCGTGGCCCGCCGCGGCGGCACAATCGTCACCTGTGGATCGAGCACGGGTTACCAACACACGTTCGACAACCGCTACTTGTGGATGCGCCTGAAAAGAATAGTAGGCAGCCACGGGGCGAATTTGTACGAGCAGTGGCAGACGAACCGCCTCATCCAGCGCGGCCAAGTGCAACCTATGTTGTCTGAAGTGCACCCGTTTCAAGAGACACCAGAAGCCGCACGCAGGATTCAACTAAACGAGCACCTCGGCAAAGTTGGCATACTTTGCCTAGCACCCTCGAGTGGGCTCGGTGTCACCGACGTCGACCTGCGTTCCCGGATCGGCGAGGCGCGGATCACACCGCTGGTGACGGCATGACAGCTCCGAACCCGAGCTTCGACGCAGGAAAGGCCGAAGGCCGCGTGCATCGTGTCCGAGTGGTGGTTGCCAAACCTGGGCTGGATGGCCACGATCGCGGTGCCAAAGTGGTGGCGCGCGCACTTCGTGATGCCGGCATGGAAGTTATCTACACCGGATTGCGTCAGACACCCGAGCAAATCGTCCGCACCACTTTGGAAGAGGGTGCCGACGCTGTCGGTCTGTCACTGCTATCGGGCGCTCACATGGAACTGGTACCCCGCGTAATCGAGCTGTTGGCCGAGAATAACGCGATGGAGATACCCATCTTCTGTGGCGGCGTCATTCCACCTGGAGACGCACGCAAGCTCGCTGAAATGGGAGTGCTCCGGGTCTTTACCTCTCGGGATTCCCTTCAGGAGATCACCCGTTGGGCACAAACGAACCTACATCCGCTCAAGGAGACGGAGTGACGAGGCACCAGAACTGTCAGACCTTGGAGTCTGCACGGCAAGGCAATATCAGGGCGCTGGCGCAACTAATGACTCGCGCGGAGAACTACGCCATCACTGAGGTTGACGTCATCTCTCCGGCTGCACCGGACCACCCCCGAACCGCCTGTACGGTGATTGGCTTGACAGGTCCTCCTGGTGTCGGAAAGTCGACGTTGATTTCATGTCTTATCGCCGAGTACCGCAAGCGGGGTCAGCGCGTGGCAGTGCTCTGCTTTGATCCGTCATCGCCGATAACCGGCGGTGCGCTCCTCGGTGACCGCATCCGTATGCAGGAGCACTCAGATGATCCCGGAGTTTTCATTCGGTCAGTGTCCAGTCGTGGCCATCTCGGAGGACTTTCGGCCACGGCCAGGACAATGATCGCGATCCTGTCTGAGATCGAATTTGACAGGATCTTGATCGAGACGGTCGGAACCGGGCAGTCAGAGGTGGAAATCGCATCAATCGCGGACGACACCATCGTTGTTCTAGCGCCTGGAGCAGGTGACGGCATCCAAATGGCCAAGGCTGGTGTTCTGGAAATCGCCGACCTCTACGTCGTAAACAAGGCAGATCAGAACGGAGTCCACGCAGTACTTCGCGAACTCCAGGCCGTGATCGAGCTTGGTCAACGCGACGTCCCCATTGTGACGACTACCGCCAGCCGTCAAGAAGGGGCCGCCGAGGTAGTTAGAGCCCTTGAGGCCAAGCGAAAATCTCCTATGACGTAGAGCTGGAGCAGATCGTTCCTCCAGTCATTACCTCTGCCGCGCTTTGCAAAGCAGCGAAGCTTTGGGCCACCGTTAGGTGATCGAAGTCTGCGACATCGACGGGGACACCTGCATGGCACGAAATCACCTGCGCAGCGGCTTGAACTGGGCCCGAGTCAAGGGTTGGGCTGAATTTGACGACCTAGGCAACCAAGCAAAGTAGGGACTGTTGGCAGAGTTCAGATTGACTGATCTTGTAAATATCAGTCAGACAAGCGGATTCGGTCATGTCAGCATGTTGCATAGCGAGCAGTTATGCGGTGGACTGTAGGCATGCTGACTCGAATTGACCATATCGGGATTGTTTGTTTCGACCTCGACAAAACCGTCGAATTCTACAGTGCCACCTATGGATTCGAGGTTACTCACCTGGAATCGAACGAGGAGGAGGGTATCCGTGAAGCGATGTTGAAGATCAACGAGACCCCGGACGGTTACGCCTCGTACCTCCAGCTGCTGGGCTCGACCCGGGACGACTCAGTAGTAGGCAAGTGGCTGGCCAAGAACGGAGAAGGCGTCCACCACATCGCATTCGGCACGAACGACGTGAGTGGCGAAACAGAAGCCATACGGAGTAAGGGCGTCCGGGCACTCTACGACGAGCCGAGACAAGGTTCAATGGGGTCCCGAATCAACTTCCTGCACCCAAAGGATTGCCACGGGGTCTTGACTGAACTCGTCACCGCCGCAACACCAGACTCCGAATGACAACTGCCAGTTAATGTTGCGATGGTCCATATCGTCAGAGTGTTGATGCGGATTTGTGCCATGGAGTGGTAGACGAGGGGGCGGGATGGGAAAATTGGCGCGGCGTTCGGATAGAAGAGGGCAGAAGCCTCGGAATGCGAAGGGCACTCGGGTTCGCCGTGATGGATTCGACGGTGAGTTCGTTCCAGGGCAACAATTTTCGGTCGACATGCGTATCCGCCGTCAGGCCGCCGAGGTGCTGGAAGCAAAGGTCACCGCGGCGCGGTGGCCCCTTGTGCTCGAGGCCATCGAGGCCGCAGCCTGGCCGGTGGAGACCTACCTGGGAAAATTCCTTAAGGGCGGCTACGACGTGATCCGGTTTCGGTCCGACCCGGCCGACGTGGGCGAGATGCTCCATAGGTTGTCCCGGATGACGAAGCTGCCGGTCGAAGCTGTTGCGCGGGAGCCCCACAAGCACTTGCCCTTCTGGCTCGATGACGAACCGGAATCGCACGATGTCGGCCTGCAGCCCTTCCGTTGGTTCCAGATGCTTTACTACAGCCACTTCCTTCTGCGCGCGTCGACGGCGGACCGGTATGCCTACTATGCGACGCCGGAGATGTCTGCGTTGATCGAGGCCGGCCAGAGTGCCGATCGAGACCATGATGTTGCTGTGACCGTGGCCGATCTTCCCTCGAGCAGAGGAGTTCTCTATCTCGCTCCAGCGGATGGAGTGCCCGACCACGGGCGGGTCCTGGTGTGGAACGAGACAGGTCGCGACAGTGGAAGTGGAACCGATGTTCTCCTGATAGCCATGCTTACCGTTCCTGCTTTGCGGTGGTGGTTGGCGCGGGCCGACGGGGCACTTCCTACTGACGGAAACCGGTTGTACCGCGTCGTCAACGACTACCTACCGGTGTTTCCTTTCGCCGAGGTCCAGCTCAGCCCAGCCGAATCCGATGCTGCGCCCAGTGCACCGAACCGATCAGGAGGCGCGGGTTTCACGGACGTCGGTCCCGACGAACCTGCGCATTCCGTGACCGCCATGAATGACCTGGATTACGTTGCGCGAACGTTCTTCTCGATGGTGAACATGCTGCGAGGCAACAAGTTCGTGGAGTCCACCCGCCAGCAGTCGGCGCGCATGCGAGACAACGACGGCGTAGTCAAGCGGATGCGTGAGGTGACGTATTTGTCGTACCGGCAGCCGCGGTCTGCATCCAGTGCTTCATCGTCGGAAGGATCTGGCAAGCTCTCGCACCGCCACGTCGTTCGGGGGCATTGGCGTCGGCATTGGTATCCATCGCAGAAGCGTCATCTACCCATGTGGATCGATGAGCATTTGCAGGGGCCCGCGGATGCCCCGATTGTCGTCAAGAGCAAGGTGACTGTGGTGCGCCCGCCTGCGGAGAATGAGAGTGTTGAATGACCAACGACCGTAGTTTCGATCCGGACGCCGATCACGGCCAGGCGGGCTGGGTGACTCTGCCCAGTGGACAGCGTGCTTACCGCTACCACGGCTCGGACGACCTGATCTACGACGGAGCAACCGCCCCCGAGGCCGACGCGTCGAACTAGACGTAGATTGGAACTCCTCGGCGCAGGCTCGAGAAGACCGATGCACCGTCATGCCGGAAAGAACGACGCAGCTCGTCCAGTCATTCACATGAATGATTGTTGCCTGGGAACCACAAAGCAGCGCTGTGCGTCCAACACAGCATGGACGACGACGAGTGCGCAGCCATCCGTGACGAGGGGCGCGACCCCAGCGACCCGGCCGTCGTAAGCGCCCTCGACCAGGTGAAACGAACGCTTCACCTATACCGGCATCTCGCCTGGACCTTCACGGCAGACGACCTCGACACTCGCACCCTCCACCGCTGAACGCGCCCACCTGCACGTTCGACAATCGAACATGCGTTCGATACGGTGTGGTGGTTCCTATCGGCGCGCGAAAGGTCGATCCACATGGCCACCGTCGACGCAATCGGGGACCTCACCGGCTTGGGCAAGGCCGAACAGCTCGCCGCGCTCCGACGCAGCATGGCCGCGATCCCCGGACGACGTGTCCACGCACCCATCGAGCCCGTCGACGCATCCCTGTTCGCCCCATCTCAGCCAACGGCCCCGCCCGCCGACGAACAGACCCTCAGCGGCCCTGTGCGTTCACAGACCCTGCGCACCATCCCCGTGCCCACGCCACTGTCGGAACTCCTCCCACGCGGTGCGCTGGCCCGCGGAACGGCCATCTCGATTACTGGTGCCGGATCGATCCTCGTCGGTCTCGTCGCTACAGCCAGCGCGGCCGGCCACCACGTCGCATTGATCGGGCAGTCGAAGTTCGGACTCCTCGCCGTCCACGAGCAGGGCGGCGACCTGTCGAAAATCCACCTGATCGACCCAGGCCAAACAGACCCCCTCGACGCTGCGAGCCTCTGTATCGAGGGCCTCGATCTGGTCGTGACGACCGTGCACGGACGCGATGTTCCGCCAACCCGGGCGCGTGCCCTGTTGGCCCGAAACCGTACGCACGCAGGAATTCTCGCGATCACGAACGGACGCATGCCCGGTCTCGACCTGGCAGTCTCCTCGCGGCCTGTCGCGTACGGCGGAATCGAGCAGGGCAGGGGCCGTATCCGGTCGATCACCCTCGAGACCACCGTGCACGGGCGCGGTATCGCCGAGCGCACCGGCCGCTACACCCTCACCGCGCCCACGTTCGGCGAACAGGGCCTGCGGTGGATCCCGAGCAGCGTCGACGCGGCCGTCCTGCACCGGCCACACGGTCTGGCGGTCGTGCAGTGAGCCCCGAGATGTACGAGAACTGGCCCGTCACTTTCGATCCGCCCACACGCCTCGTTGTCGATCCCCCTCAGAGAGTCTTGGTCAGCGTCGCGCTCACCGTGGCTGGCTCGTCTGGAGGATCCTTCCGTGACGGGGTGCCGCTCAAAGTCCGGTCGGAAGGTCTCGCGATGGACGTCAAGGCCCCTGGGCTTTTTCACGCATGGGCGAAAACTGGAAGGGGACAGTGGATTTGTTGTAGCTACGGTCTGTTGTTGACCAACTGACCGGTCAGGGCGCGCATGGTTGGTCAGCCTCTGATGCAGTATTAGGCCTTTTCAATTATACGGGGAGGGGGTATGGTCCGACATGTCAACAACATACCCCAGGGGGGTATGCATTCACGATTGAAGGAGCGGACATGATCACCACGAGCTACCGAGTTACCGGTATGACGTGCGGGCACTGCGAAGCCTCGGTTCGCGAAGAAGTCAACGCCGTAGCAGGGGTCGTCACAGTGGAGGCATCGGCGTCGGCGGGAACCCTGACGGTGACAAGCGCAGCCGAGCTCGACCAGGACCAAGTCATCGCCGCTGTTCGCGAGGCCGGATACACAGCGGAACAGCAACCCTCGGACCCGCGCACTGCGTAACCACCGAACTCGGTGGACGGAAGGACTCGCACGATGAACAACCACACACATGCCGGCGACGACACAGGGATGGCCGAGGCTGCGAACCCACACTCGGGCCACGACATGTCCGGGCACCGCGCGCCCCCCTCGGGACATGGCGAGCACACGGAGCGCGGCGGTCACGACGGACACGACGGCCACAGTGGGCATGCCGGCCACGGTGGGCATGCCGGCCACGGTGATCACGTCGGTATGTTCCGTCGCCTGTTCTGGATCATGCTGGCCCTCGCCGTCCCGGTGATCCTCGCTTCCGAGATGTTCGCGATGCTCCTCGGGTACTCGCTACCCGACGCAGCGTGGATCGCGTGGGTCTCCCCGGTACTGGGAACCGTGATGTATGCCTGGGGCGGGTCCCCGTTCCTCACCGGCGCGGTGAGTGAAATCCGTTCACGTGCACCAGGAATGATGCTTCTCATCGCCCTGGCGATCACCGTCGCATTCGTCGCGTCGATGGGAGCGAGCCTCGGCCTGCTCGATCATCAGCTCGACTTCTGGTGGGAACTGGCCCTGCTGATCGTGATCATGTTGCTCGGGCACTGGATCGAAATGCGATCTCTCGCGCAGACCACCTCCGCTCTGGACTCATTGGCAGCACTGCTCCCGGACACCGCCGAACGCGTCGACGGCGACGACGTAGTGCAGGTGTCCCCGGCCGAGTTGCTGCTCGGTGATCTGGTCGTCGTCCGCCCCGGCGGACGCGTACCCGCGGACGGCACCATCGTCTCCGGATCGGCGAGTATGGACGAGTCCATGATCACCGGCGAATCACGCACCGTCCGCCGCAGCGACGGCGACCAGGTCGTCGCCGGCACTGTCGCCACCGACTCCGGCCTGCGCATCCAGGTCACCGCAGTAGGGGAGGACACCGCCCTCGCCGGCATCGGCCGGCTCGTCGCCGACGCCCAGAACTCGACCTCGCGCGCTCAGCGCATCGCCGACACCGCCGCCGGCTGGCTGTTCTGGTTCGCTCTCGGATCCGCGATCATCACCGCCGCCGTGTGGACCCTGGTCGGGATGCCCGACGACGCCGTCATCCGCACCATCACCGTGCTGGTCATCGCCTGCCCGCACGCACTCGGACTCGCGATCCCGCTGGTGGTCTCCATCGCCACCGAACGCGCTGCCCGCGGCGGCGTTCTGGTCAAGGACCGGCTCGCACTCGAAACCATGCGAACAGTGGACACCGTGCTCTTCGACAAGACCGGGACCCTCACCAAGGGTGAACCCACCGTCACCGCAATCGAGGTGACGAACGGGCGCACTGCCGACAATGTCCTCGCTTTGGCTGCTGCCGCAGAAGCTGACTCAGAGCACCCACTCGCACGCGCCATCATCGGTGCCGCACGATCACGGAACCTAACCGTGCAGCCTGCGACTGACTTCCAGTCGTCCCCCGCGGTCGGGGTCGCAGCCGACGTCGACGGTACCCGCGTACAGGTCGGCGGGCCCGCGCTGCTCGAGCAGGAACACGGATCCGAACTCGCCGTCGCCGACCGGTGGCGCGGTGACGGGGCGATCATCCTGCACGTCCTCGCCGACGGGGCCGTGATCGGTGCGCTCGCGCTCGCCGACGAGATCCGGCCTGAATCACGCACCGCGATCGATGCACTCCACGCCCGCGGAATCGCGGTGGTGATGATCACCGGTGATGCCGATGCCGTCGCGAAGTCCGTCGCGACCGAACTCGGTGTGGACCGCTACTTCGCCGGGGTGAAGCCGGAAGACAAGTCCCACACCGTCGCTGCACTCCAGGGCGAAGGACGTACGGTGGCGATGGTCGGCGACGGAGTCAACGACGCACCGGCGCTCGCGCAAGCCGATGTCGGTATCGCGATCGGGGCCGGCACCGACGTCGCTATCGCATCGGCAGGAGTGATCCTCGCCAGCGACGACCCGCGGTCGGTGCTGTCGGTGATCGAACTCTCGCGCGCCTCGTACCGAAAGATGAAGCAAAACCTCTGGTGGGCAGCGGGATACAACCTGATCTCTGTCCCGCTCGCGGCAGGGGTGCTGGCACCGGTCGGGTTCGTACTGCCCATGTCCATCGGCGCGATCCTGATGTCGTTGTCGACGATCATCGTCGCCGCAAACGCGCAGCTGCTCCGGCGACTCGACCTCGCGCCCGACGCCATCACCGGAGCGGTGAACGACGGGAGTTCCGATGCTCCATCGCAGCGCGAACCGGTACTGTGAGAGCTGATCTCGTACCGGGAACGCAGCCCTGACAATTGTGGAACGCTGATGGCCGCACCCTCTCCGCCGGAGAGGATGCGGCCATCGTTGTGTGGCGGGCCGGGTCAGCCGAGCAGCCGCTGCATGGTCTCGATTTCCTGCTGCTGAGTGGCGACGATGGCGCGTGCCATCTCCAGGGCGTCAGGATTGGAACCGTCCGCGATTTCGGTGTTCGCCATCTCGATGGCACCGGTGTGGTGGGCGATCATCATCGTCAACCACTGGCGGTCGAATTCCGGTCCCGACGCTGCCATCAACGCGTCCATGTCCTGAGCGGTCATCATGCCGCTGCCAGAGCTGTGGTCCATCCCGCCCATGTCACTCATGTCCATGTCGGGCATGGGCTGGCCCCACTCGGTCAGCCATGCCGTCATCTGGTCCATCTCGGGCTGCTGTGCGCCGGCGATCGCCGATGCCAGCGACAGCACGTCCGGGTTGTCGGTGCGGCCGTTCGCCATGTCGGCCATCTCGACTGCTTGTGCGTGGTGCGGATACATCATCTGCGCGAACATCACGTCGGCATCGTTGAACTCTGCGGACGCGCTTGCTTGGGCCGAGGACATCGGTGCGGAGGACATCGAGCCCATGGAATGCCCGTCCATCGACGAATCGGTCGAGTCGTTGCTACAGCCGACGACGAGGAACGCGCTGGCGGCGGCAGCAGCGAGTGAAGCCATGACTTTGGTACGCATGTGGAATCTCCTTGCAAGAGTGGACAATCAGGGGTGTGTGACGTGTTTCGGTCCGCCGGTCGACGCGCGTCTACCGGGCTCCCTGTCACACTCGCAAGGTCACCGATCTGTCCAACTCCCACAAGGTCCACGGCGGTGCGCGCTCCAGGATGGAGTCTGTGCGCCCGGCGATCCCGTCCACCGCTGTCGGCGACTGGCCTGTCTCGGTGCTCATCGTCGGGACGGACAACGCGGCCCACGACACCGGAGTTCCCACACAGGGATGCATCATCTGATGCGCCGACGGACAATCGTGTTCCCCGAACATCACCGAAGCCGAGCTACTGCCCGGGGCTGTCGACGCCATCGCGGCATGACCACCGGTCATCGACTCCGACATCGGGCCAGCCATCGACGATGCCGGTGTCACAGAATGCATCAACAACACCCCGAACACCGTCACTGCAATCAACAATCCGATCGCCGAGGCTGTGCCCCGTCGAGTGCGACGAATCGTCGAGTTCATGCTCTCGACGGTAACAGGGCATACCCCCCAGGGGTAGCGTCGGTGCATCGTTCAGCTGGCCAGTCGGACGTCAGCTCTCGGTCGTGCGAACCAGTGAACCAACACCCCGCTCGCGACACTGAGTGTTGCGAGCGTCGGCATCGCCACCACGATCGCCCTGTCGAGCCCCCAGAAGGTTGCGAGCGCACCGATCCCAACCGCAGTAAGACCCTGTGACAGGTACGCCACCAAGTACATCAACGACAGTGTCGTCGCCCGCGTCTCGGCCTCGGGGGCTGCGACGACCATTCCGAGTCCGCCGTAGAACATCAGGCCGTAGCCCGCCCCGCTGATAACCGCAGCGAGCAGGAAGACGGTGAGCGAGTCCACGTGCGATGCGGCGACGAGGGTGACAGACCCGGCGGCGGAAAGCACCGAACCGGCCGAAGATGCAGTTGTCGGTGAACCGCGCCGGGCGATGACGGACGCGGGAACGATGGAAACAGCCCAACACGCAAGTGCACACGCGGCGACGAAAGCGTCGACGGTACCGACGAGATCCCTCACGATCTGCGCACCGAGCCCGATGAACACCGCGCCCATCATGAAGGCCACGGTGAGGGAAGCAACACCGATGGCGAACTGCATTCGATTCCTCGCGGGTACTCGCGCCCGACTGGGCCGCCATCGAACATTGCTGCGCGTGGCCTCCTCGGGGAGGAACCACACCAGCGGCAGCAGAGCAATCGTCACGCCGAGCAAGATGGCAAACGGAAGCGTGGTGGGCGACGCGGAGTACTGCACGAGCGCACCGCCGACAACGAGCGCGAGTGCGGTACCGCTGGCCGTCGCCGCAGTATTGACGGAAGTGGACAGTGCCGCGGTGCGGCGCGGTGCGAACTCGACGAGTGCGGCGCTGGCCGCACTCATCGCCAGCCCGACCCCGATTCCTTGAAGAGTGCGGCCGACGAAGATCGGGACGAGACCGCTCGTGACCACAAACAGCGCAGTGCCGACGGCGACCATGCCGACACCGGCAAGCAGTACGCGGCGTCGCCCGATCGAGTCCGAGAGAGACCCACACGCAACGAGAGCGAGAACCAGCGCTACCGGATAGGTAGCGAACAACGCGGTCGTGACGACCTCACCCACGCGCCACCGATCCGCTAAGAGCGGATAGACCATCGAGGGCGCGCCGCTCGCCCACAACGACACAACCAGGACGCCCGCCGCCGTCGACAACGCCACCGGTAACGGCAAGGTCTTGCGTGAACGAGGGCGACGGTTCACCGATCTACGCCGACCGAACCGAAGGTGTGCGACCAACCGAGCGGAAGGTGGTGCGCCCAAGCCTCAATGGGTGTCGAGTAGAGCAAGGACGGTCCTCACGATCAGATCGGGTGCGTCCATCGAATCCAGTCGCCCTGCTGCTATCTCGGCTCCGGCACCGTGAAGGACCTGATGGAGCACGGCGACTTGCCACGAGGTGGGCATGTCACGTGAAAACAGTCCTGCACTGCGTCCGCGTTCGATCAACGATTCGACCCGGCTCGCGGGGCCGTCGTGAAGCTCGCGGATACGCGCTGGGGGAAGTTCTTCCTCGGCGGCGGCAATGACCGATCGTGACCGGTCCACCAGCTCCCAGCTGCTGTGAATGAGCCGGGACAACGCTTCTCGGGGATCCCCACCCAGATCGACCGCAGCCAACGTCTGCTCACCGCGATCGATCACACGCGCCACCACGGCATCGATGAGCGCTGGGCGAGAGGCAAAGTGACCGTAGAGCGTCACCCGCCCGAGACCGGCTTCCCGTGCGATATCGCCCATCGTTGCGTTCTGCCGCCGAGACAGGCAGACGATCGCGGCATCGAGAATCCGCTCGACGTTGCGTACCGCGTCGGCTCGTTTACCGACGACCTGCGACGTATCGGTCGCCATGAACCCTCACTTCCCGAACACGTTTGTATGAGTTACGGTACCAGTGTCCAACTCAAACAACTATGTACAACTTAGGGGGCCGTGGTGACCACGTCGAAAACGACACCGGAAGCGGGCGAAGGGCTTCACCCGAAGCGATGGCTCGCACTGGCCCTGCTGGGCACAGCGCAGTTCATGCTGATTCTCGACGTCACAGTGGTCGCGATCGCGCTGCCGCAGATGGGCGTGGACCTGGCCCTATCGCGGGAGGCGGTGACGTGGGTCGTCGCCGCGTACACCCTGACCTTCGGCGGCTTGATGCTCCTCGGCGGGCGTAGCGCGGACCTGTTCGGGTCCAAACCAATCGTCTTCGCCGGCCTGGCCGTCTTCACCGCCGGCTCCCTGGCGGCCGGACTGGCTGCCAATGCCGAGTTCCTGCTCGGCGGCCGCATTGTCCAAGGCATTGGCGCGGCGATGCTCTCACCGGCGGCGTTGTCGGTGGTGGTGCGCCTGTTCGCCGGCGACGAACGCAACCGCGCCCTGGGCATCTGGTCTGCATTGGGCGGCGGCGGCGCGGCGGTCGGTGTCCTGCTCGGTGGCCTGATCACCGCCGGGCCAGGATGGCCGTGGGTGTTCTACATCAACATCCCGGTTGGCCTGATCGTCATCTTCGGCCTCCTCCGGGTTTTACCGCCGCTTACCCCGGCACCCGGGCCGCGTCCCGCGCTCGACATTCTCGGTGCAGCGCTGGTCACCGCTGCGACCGGCTCGGCCATCTACTCGTTGACCGTCGCCGGTGAAATCGGATGGACCAACCCGCAGACCCTCACCGCCGCCGGGGCCGCGGCAGCGCTCTACCTGTTGTTCTGCTGGCGACAGAAGACTGCGTCCTCCCCGCTGATGAACCTAGGACTGCTGGGCCGGCGTCCAGTCGGTGCCGGAGTGTTCGTGATTTTGATCGCCACAGCTTTGATGGTTGCAGTGTTCTTCTTGGGAACCTTCTATTTTCAGCAGTCCGCTGGGCATGGTCCCCTCGTGACCGGACTGTTGTTTCTACCGATTGCGGTGGCGACGATGACGGGAGCGAACCTCGGCGGACGCCTCATCGGACGATGGGGCGCGAGGATCCTCGGCACCGCCGGGATGCTCATCGCGGCGTTGGGATTGCTTGTGCCAGCGGTGTGGGCAACCACTGCGGCGACCACGATCGGCGTCAGCTTCGGCGCATTCGGTATCGGCGCGCTGTTCGTCGTCGCCTCGGCCACCGCGCTCGGGCAGATCGGCCCCGAGGAGGCCGGCATCGCATCCGGCCTGCTGAGCACCTTCCACGAGTTCGGTGCATCCATCGGCGTGGCAACCGTCTCGAGCATCGCTGCACTCAGCCTCGTCGCGGGTGGCGGTGACACCGGGTTCCAACACGCGTTCCTCTTCGCCGCAGCCGCTGCTGCACTGGCCGCAGTGATCTCTGCCTTCGTAATCCCGGCGCGTCCCACCGCCTGAGCACTCGTAGCGGTGTGGACCTGTTGTCCCGAAGAGCATCCGTTGGGTCCATGGGGCAACGTCCGACGATCTACGTCTTCAGTCCGTGGTCCGGAGGTGGGTGACGTTCGAGAGCTCCTCGACTCGGCGGAGAAGCGAACGGTTGTCGATCGACAATCGCTGGATGCTGGCAACTGCCAGCTCCAGGTCGGTGGTGAGGTCGCGGTTGCGCTGCCGAATCTGGGTTACTTCGTCCGAGCACCGGTGTGGGGCGACATGGTCGGTCACAGGTGATGTCGAACGCTTGAGCCGATTGACCGTATGGGGATAGCGTCGGCGAAATGTGGTGTTCGCCAACCCCATGTGTCGGGCGAGTGCGAGCACCGACGGTGTCCGGCCGGACGCATCCTGGAGGTGTTCGATCGCGGCGTCGATGGCGATCGTGTCTTCGTCGCGCTTCTTTGTCATCTCTTCCCCTTGTGGGTGCGATCGATATATGGGTCGGCGTGGCTGTAGCGGTCGAGGAAGTCGACCAGGCGGCGCAGCCGCTCACGCAATCGGTGGTCCAGTAGCGGTGGCAGGTCGGCTCTGGTGGTCAATTCCTGCTCCAGGTGGTGGTGTTCGGTCCGCAGTGCATCGAGGTTGGCTGTAGTGAGGGCAGTATTGCTGCATTCGAGCGGTTGGCAGTGACCGAGTTGTGGGAGCACGTTGCCGCCCTGGTCGGGCCGGGGTTGGCACATCGCTTTGTCGGGGTCGAAGACACAGAGCGCAAATGTTCCGGGGTAGATCGCGGGATCGGATCGCTTCATCAGCCGCTTGATGCGGGTGCTGTCTGTGATGACGGTCCCGGAGAACGCGGCTGCGGCGGCGAACGTGTCCAGACGGTAGTGGGCTAGGTCGGCGGCTGGACCGGTGACGGGTGCATGGAGGTGATCGGTGGCGATGGCCATCAAGTCTTCGCCGCGAGCGAGAGCCTGTTCGGCTTCGACTTCGGCGCGGAACCCTGAGTCCGAGGTGCCTGCATAGCCTTCGAACATTTGGATGCTCAGGTGACGGTAGGCGATGGCACCGGCGATCGACCCGCCCGGCCGACGGGCGATGAACCATGCCAGCGTCCTGCGAAATTGCCGTGTACTCAGAACCCACTGTTGGCCGTTGACCAACGGAATCGACTCTGTAAGAGCGTGTTCGGTGCAGTAAGAATTGATCCAGATCGCGAAGTCTTTCAGTTGTCCGGAGGTGGCTTTGGTGGTCAAGACCCCGACCGTGGCGTCGTTTCGGGGGCGGACCTTCTGCGAGCCGGGCGGGTGCGAGAACAGCAGAGCCCGGCCGTGCGGGTGCATCTTCTCGAGGACCGAGATCGCCCTGGCAGCGGGAGCCCCGACGGTCCACTCGGCGGTGACACCGTGAGGATCGGCTTCGCCTTTGAACGCCACGCCGGTCAGCGTCCATCGGTAGGGGGTGCCGTCGGTATCGCGCGCGGTGCTCAGGCAACCGCGGCGTAGGTGTTTGATCTCGGCGTCCCGCATCCCGGAAAGAAACGCGATGACGATGTAGCAGGCGATGTGCAACATTCGCTGCAGATGCAGGTACGACTTTGTGGGATGCTGGCGCGCGATTCCGTCGATCCATGGGCGACCGTGGAGTCGCCCCTCGATGGCGATAGGCATCCAGGTGTAGTCGGTGACTCCGACTCGCGCAGCGCAGGCAAGGACTTTGCCGCGGATCGCAGGGTTGGTGTCGAGTCCGTTTCTCCCGGTGCCGATTTCGGCGGCGATCTGTTGCATGTTGGGGCGGCCTTGATAACCGGGGAGCGGGTCGTTTTCGGCCTTGTGTCGTGAGAGATAGTGTTCGAGCGCTTCGGCGGCACCGCTGTTACGCCCGTACCGTCCGTTGGTGCGCCGTGAACGGTAATCATCTCGATGCGCAGCGGCGGCAAGGATGTCGCCGGAGAAGTCGTCGACGAAACGGATCGCCCAGGTGATCAGCGGGCCGAGAACGAGTTCGGGGATGCGGCCGGTCGCGTTCTCGGTGGTACCGGGTTTATGCATGGTCCAGCCGTCGATGCGGCGTGCGTCGAAGGACAAGGTGTCGGTGAGGCAAGTGCGGTACCGCCAGAGCATGCACACCGCCCGTCTGGAGTTCTCGCGCGATCCGAATCCGACGGACAGAGTCATCAAATGGCGGTGGTAGTCGAGGACGTCGGCCGCGGTCAACGAACCTAACGTCGGAACGGACGGTCGACCGGACTCCGGTGCGCGATCTGTGAGCCAGTGCAAGAACTTGCGCACTTCGACAAATGTGCTGCCGATCCCGACGACGGATTGACGCCGCTCGCCTGCAGGTAGTGGACCGGAGAGCATCGCCAGGCACAGCTCCTTGGCCGGCAATCGATAGGGGGCGGCGAGGGTGTCGAAGTTGACGACCACTGATCGAACATGTGCTTGTGTCACTGCAGCTTCCAGCCGCCAGGCATCGTCGCGGAATTGTGAGGTATCGGTCAGTGAGTAGCCAGGGCGAAGCCATAAACCGGTCAGGACGTAGCGGCCGTCGATCGATGGGCCAAGTTCGAGGTCGGTGCGAGTAGACGGGGTGTTCATGGATGCTCCCAAGGATCTTCGGCAAGTTCGAGGAGACACTCAGGTGCCTCGGCGGCTGCTGTGGCGATCTGCGTAGCAGTGAATTTGGGGTAGATGTCGTGGTGGATCGCGGTCCAAGTCGGTCCGTAGCGCGTCCACCAGGTGGGTTCGTCGAGCTCGGTGCGTCGCCTGGCTATGGTCGCGGTCAAGGTGGTGATGGCCGGTAGATGAGCGGTGGTGACGACGCAGTTGCCGCAGTGGAAGCAGTCCAGGAATGACACTCGTCGACAGGCACGGCCGGTAACAGGGTGAGCGGAGGAGTCGGCGCATGCTGTCCAGGCACCCTCCTCGCCTGCAGCCGGTTCATCGACGTCGGTGCCGGCGCGCACCTCGAGTTCTGTGACGCCGTGTTCGGCCAAGACGTGGGAATGTGCGGAGAGGGCCGCTGCTTCCGCATCACGGAGGGCCTCGGACATCGTCTCTCTCGCCCACTCCTTCGCGGTGGGATCGCCGCGAAGGTAGTGACTGAACAGCACTTCGACGCTGTTCGAGCGGGCAGCCGAGGGCAGATGTCCACCGACCGAGCGAGTGCGACGGACCTCGACACTGGTGCGTACTCGACGCATATCCAGCCCCAGTGGTGTGGTGTGTCCGAAGGCGTCGGCGTCCGTGTGTAGTCCTTGGAGCCTGCTCCACTTCGACAAATCGGCGCGGCCGGTAAGGGTTTGAGCGAACGGGTTGTGGTGTTCGGCGACGGTTCCGCGATCGTGGTTGGTGTTTCGCCATGATGACCAGAGTGCGGTCGGATCGCTGAGTGCCCGCCCACGCTCCATGAGGCGGTGCAGCAGCAGGTACAGCCCGCCGGGCGTGTGCAGTTCTCGGTGCGGGGGTCCGATTTCCCAGGTCACGGTGTCGTGCCATCGGTTCGGTCCGTTGCGGCGTTTACTCAACTGGACCTCGATGGCTCGGTCTCCGACGATCCGGTGCTCGGCGGGCAGTTCTTTGAGGGCTTCGACGTTGCGGCCGGTGACTGCAACGAACAGGGTCAGCAGTGGCGCCAGGTCGGCACGCGTGACGAACAGTTGACCCGCCCAGGCTGTGCGTTGATGACGGTGGCGGACGATCGGTCCGCCGGGCACCGGGACGACTCCGGTAGCTGCCATGTCCCAAATCAATTGCTCGGCTTGGGTTGTCGGTTTGACGTCCATCCCGTCTATAGCCTCGAGGTGCTCGTTTCCTGCTGTTGTGCGCGCGCGAATGGCCCCCACGTCGGTGCGGGCGGCATCGACTAGACGCGTGAATTCGCCGTCGGAGTACCCGGTCAGAGAAACGAGGGTGCCTTTGCCTGATGGGGTGCTGATGTGGTCGAGGACCTCGATATCGAGATGGCTCGCTAGGGGAGGAAGCCGAAGAAGCAGGCGGAGTTCGCTGAGCTCGCCTGTGCGGGTGGCGACGGTTCGCGGTGTGTCGATCCTGTTGAGGAACATCTCGACGTGGGTCACGGTCAGGTCAGCCGGTGAGGCGGGGCTGTTGTCGAGGCTCTCGAGAAAGCGCAGTAGCCGTGCGACGAACGAGAACACGGTAGTAGCCGAACTGTGGGTCCGTCTGTCACCGGCGGGACCTATGCGTAATGCCAAGGCTTCTGCCACCGGAGCATGCCAGTTCGGCATGGCCAGGACCTCGACGTCGAAGGTGCCGGTGCGTCCGTCGTCGCCGTGGAAGTCGACGACCAGAGACGGTACCGAGGATGGTCCTGATGGCGGGCGATAGATTCCGGGCGTAGGGAGCGGGGCATGTGTCCCGGGGTGAGTTCGCGATTCGGTCACAGCACAACACCGGCCGCCGGGAGAGTCGCTGCGTCGCCGGCACTGGCCGGATCCGGTGTGGGGATTTCCCAATCATCCGGCACAAGCGCCATTCTCGTCTCCATCTCGAGTTCGGCGAGCGCGTGGAGATAGATCTGTGTGGTCACCACGGATCGATGTCCGAGTCGGCGGCGTACCCAGTCCAGCGGGTCACCGAAGATGCGGGTGTAGTGCCCGCGCTGGTCCGGGTTCAGCTCGCCAAGGGCAGCGATGTGACCGCGTTGGAGCTGTTCGAGGGTGATGACGGCAAACGTGTGCCGGAGCATGTGAGCATGCGCCGACAGCGGCACACCGGCTCGCTGGCAGCGGGTGTTGGCCTCGGCGAACATCTTCTTCCACGCAGCCACTGACAGCGGCATGCCGTGCTCGCCGAGCCAGAACGCGGCGGGTTCGAGACCGCCGGGGCGCGCAATCAGCAACTGCTGGCGCTCCGCCCAATTCAGCTCCGAGACTTTCACGGTCCGCTTCAGCGCGGCACCGGTGACGTGCGTGGCGATCGCGTGTTCCGGATCTTCCACCACCAGAGGGTGCCGCATGCGCTCGTACCGTTGTTTCTCTCGGGCTGCAGCGATGACGTCGGCTCGGTCGAAGGCACTGTAAGTAGCCAGATCACGAACGAGGGAAGCCGGAACGTAGACCCACCGTGCGGAGCGGCCTTTCGCGATTGACCCGGGAAGCCAAAACCGCTGATAACCACTGCGATTGGTATCGATGTGTGGAAGCTCCAGCACGGTGAGTGCAGATTGTTCCGAGATCCGAAGGCCCGTTCGGACCATCACGTCGCAATAGGTAGCGTTACGCCCCGACCACCGGCCACGGAAACCTTCTCGCGGCATCCCGGCGGCGTCGAACCCGCGGACACCGACCTCGCGCCACCTGCGATAGTCGGCAAGGGGAAGCCACTGGATGCGGTCCCGGCCGCCGTCGTGACTGTAGGTGGCAGGGCGCAGCTCGTCGGATCGCCGCGAGACCGCATACCCGGTATGTGCAGGGGCAGGCCGTCGCCAGGTCTGTGGGATCGGATTGACTCGCACGTGTCCGGCGGTGTGAGCCCACCGGTAGAACCTGTTTACCGCCGCCACTTCACGGTTCCACGTGTTGCCGGACACGCGCGGGCCATCGGGATCATGTCGTCGCCAATGCAGATACGAAAGGTGGTCACTGTCTTCGATGTCACGCCAATGACGTTCGCGGTCAACATGGTTGACGAAAGTCAGGAAGCTCGCGAGGTCGCGGGCGTATCCGATCTGTGTCATCCTGGCCATGGTGGCCATCGCAGTGGTGCGGAAGAAATCGTTCAGATCGGTGTCGTAGTCGAAGGCGGGCGAGAGCAAGAACGGAGTCCCTGGAGTCTGACGAGTCTCTTTGAGCCAGTCGGTCCAGTCATCTGTGTAGGTGACGCCGTCTGCGGTAGGTGAAGATCGGGACTTGGAAAGTTCTGCGGCAGTGGTACGAACATGCCATCGGCTGCTTGTCATCGCCGCTCATGATCCGGTCAGTGACCGAGTATGCACAAGATTTGCTGCCTAAGTTTCAAAATTCCGATCGGGAACGGCAAGGGGTACCTTCAGCTCTTATGACGGTCGTTCATCTTGTGTCTATTGTCCAAGGTTGATTTAGAGGCTGCCTGCGATCAACGACTCCGGCGGTTGTGTGCGGACTCGATCGCCTGCCCGGGAGAAGCGTGCCGCCGGCTGGAAGATGCGCCCCTGCTCGGGGAGGTCGAAGCGAACGAGGTCAAGTGTAAATTCGAGACGGTGAATGTCCCGACGTGGCAACAACTCACAGCGCGCAATGCCGCGGCGACCGACCTCAACATGTCAGGCTCGCTGCACGTTGTCGGTGTGACCGACACAGGCTTCGTCGACGACCGTTTCGAGTTCCGCTACGGCCGGGGTGACCGCTGGTGGGTCGAACGCAATGGCGAGATCGTCTACTCATCGTCGAGCTCCACTGATACGGTCCCCGTCGCCCGCATCGATGGACAGATGGTCCACCAACGCACCACCAGCCTGATCCGCCTCGGCGCACTGTTCACCCCGCGAGATCTCTTCGGCCCGCGTTCACTCCTGACTCGGCGCACACCACCTCAGCACGTCACCCAGGGCCCGACGGCGATCGACCACGCTGACCGTCCGGCATGGTCGACCGAGCTGACATCGCCCACTGGACTCACCACGACAATCGTCATCGACGATGGAACCGGCCTCATCGCGAGCCTAAGCAGCCGCGATCACAGCAAGGCGCTCCACCTCGAGAAACTGACCGAACACGCTGAACTGCCCGACGATCGATTCGCGTGGGACGGTGACACCATCGAATCGAATGATCTGAGGAGCTTCCGGCTGTCCTGGTAGCTCACTGCCGAGTGACCCTGGCTGGTACGTGGTATCCGATCTGCATGCAGACGTGCGCGTATTCCTGCATGCACGGGTCGACGTGCGGATGTGGTCGATCCGTGCGCAGATCAGTTCTGGGGCGGGCAGCATGGACGACCATGGGCGATGTCATCGAGTTTGTGCCGCGGTTCTCACTGACTGATCGGCAGCGGAAGTTGTTACGGATCCACGCGTGGGTGTGCGCCGACATGGCGTACGACGACGTCGAGGAGCGCGGTGATGATCCGGTCGACACGGTGCGGTGGTGGTATTTGTTGAACCGACTTCCCGAATGCACATTCGCCGATTTGTGCCGCGGTTCTCACTGACTGATCGGCAGCGGGAGTTGTTACGGATCCACGCGTGGGTGTGCGCCGACATGGCGTACGACGACGTCGAGGAGCGCGGTGATGATCCGGTCGACACGGTGCGGTGGTGGTATTTGTTGAACCGACTTCCCGAATGCACATTCGCCGAGTCCGCTCTGTGGCGACGTCAGATGGCCCGATCTTTCGACGACTTGGCTCAGGACCTCGACGCCGGTCGGCTACCCCGGCCTCACACGATCGCCGAACAGCTCGCGCTCATGATCGTCATCGCCCAAGCCGCCGCAGCGCTGGCCGATGAGGTGTACGGCGACGATGTTGCCGTACTGGCGTCCCATCCGCGGGACGTCGACTGGGACGCCGTCACAGACGTTCTGATGGGCGACCGCGATGTCGAGGTGTTCTATCACCCGGCGACAGCGGCACACGGTCTACGTGTCTTTCCATGCGATACGTGGTTCACGGCCATGGACGGACACGAGCCACGTGACCCTCGGCGGGGATTTCGACGGTAGAAGCCTCGGGTCATCGCGAACACAACGCGACCAGCAACTTGCCATTGTTCGGCAGGTCTTTGATGCTTGATGGTGTTGTGCACTATGGCTTTCCGTGTTCGGGTACGGTGCGATTATGGCTACGAACATGCTTATCGACCCGGCTCGTGTCGTCACCGCCCGAGGCCGTCACCTCGGGAATTATCGCTTCGGGCTCGTCCGCTACGAGCCTGAGAAGTGGGGGCGGATCATCACAGCCCCAGATGAGGGTCAGACGATTCTCGTTGCACCGGTCGACGGCTCGGACGCGTTCGATCTATCGGTGATCCGCGACGCTGAGTTCGACGTTCTTCCGGTTACCTCGGATGGTGTCTGAGCCGCCCAGGGGGAGAAGCAGAGGGCTGACACCGTCGAGTGTGCTTCCGCGGCTGGGGGTGTGAGCCTTTGCTCGTGTCATCCGAGGCGACGGGACGGGCGGGGCACTTTCTCGGGTTCGTTGTTGTCGACGACGTTCCAGTAGCGGCCGTTGGCGTCCATTACCGAGTACCAGATGCTAACGAATGCGGGAGCCGGGTTCTGCTCGGCGGGATCGTCTGATTCCCACCGGATATTGAACGTTTCACCCGCCTCGAGCACGGCCTGCCTCCGCCAACCACCCGATCTGATCGGTGTGTCCTCCGACAGGGCTGTCTCTGCGAACGCCCGCATATTCACCGCGTCAGCGTCGTCTTCGACCTGGGCGCGGAAGCCGTGAATTTCGATCTCGTACAGCGGGTCCTTGCTGCGATTGGTGAATTCTGTGCGCCACTGTTGCTTTCGGTTCGCGTCGAGGCCGTCGGGCCACGGGAGCATGTGCAGTAGTCGGACCTGGTTCGCCTGGTCCTCCAGGTCCGAATGCCGCGTCGATTGGTACGACCGGAGGGCGAGTACGACGCCTGCGGCGGTGAACAGAGCACCACCTGCCGAGACCCATGCCGGCAGCGAGCCCAGATCCACGTTGGTGTGGGTACTCGTCAGAGCAAGGACGGCGACCAGGCCGAGCGCTACGGCCATGGACCACGCCCAGTCTCTTTTGCGTGGACGGGCACGCCAGAAATCGCTGATGGGGCACCCGATCGCGGCACAGCCCAATACAAGGCCTATGAGAGCTGTGGCTACCCAGAACTCCTGGAAGACCCGATCTACGGTCCACCCCGTCCGGTGGAGGGAAAAGGTGCCGAAAATGACGGCGAGTGCACCGCACACCAGGCCTGCGATGCGGCTCCAGGGGCGATCTCCACGCATTGCTTTCACCCAATCACCCTAAGGAGGTGAGCCCACCTGTGCCGCCTGCAGGCACCCTCGCGCCTGGCCGGGTTGGTGTGCAGTGCAACCATCGACTGCGAACTTCCGAACTGACCACGAACAGGCAGACTGGCGCAGCAGGGGCAAGGCCGCACAACGACCCCAGCCGCCCTGGAAGCTAGGCCGTAAGCACCGTGGCACTCGCGCACCAGACAGCTACACAGCACCCCTAGAGCCCGCCCCAGCACGATCGGCAGCCTGGCCGGGCCTTGCCCAACGGACGGTTCAACGCGCGTTCTCTGCGATCGACACCTGCTCGTCGTAGAGCACCGCGTCGAAGTGCACGAAGTTGCACCGCCTCGAATACGCCGGCTTCGTCATCGCCACCAATGCCAACAACGTGAGGGTGGATTCGTAGAGTGCGAACCATTCGTTCTCTGACCGTTTGCAAATGCGGGGTTCATCGCCGTGTGCGAGGTGATTGCGGGCGTCGACGAGGTCTCCTTCCCTTACCGCCCTCGGGCAGTTGGCCGCAGAGCCGATTTTGGGCCTCAGGCACTACGACGCGAAGGTTCCAGCCCAGTCACCAAGGGCGGTGACAAAACCTGCAGTGTCATCTGGGTCGACCTCGGCGATCCACTCGTGGCCGCGACGTATGCGCAGCTTGCCGTACGGGTTGGGTCTGCCCGGGGAATGTGTGTGCGGTCCGAAGCGAACGGGAGTGATGTAGCACGGTGTGTCGCCGTCGCTGATTTTCCCGGGGTGCACAGCGACAACGCAGTGTGCCTCGCAGGGATCGGTATGTGCCCGTGCGCGTCCGCCGTGATGGTTGCATGCAGCGACGAGTTGTTCCATCCGTCGGATTTGTTTCGCGGCCCTCAATCGGTCTCCGAAATCGAGTCCTTCGCTGTAGCAGGTGCGTAGGTAGCCGGATGCGCCTTCGGGTAGAGGTCCTATGGAGCCGAATTCTTGAACGCGGGTGACCAGGCCGGCTTGATTGACTCTGCTGTCGGTTTCGTATTCGTCGCGAGTGTGGTCGAGTAGGTCGCGTCGTTCGTCAGCGTCGGTTTCGAGTTCATCGGCAACAGAGAGTCGTTGTGTGGTGGTCAGGTCGTCGAGTAGGGAGATGAAGTAGTCGTCGACGAGCTGCTCTGCCAGTGCCGAGGACGTCCACGTTTCTCCATGGCGCAGGCCGTCGGTCGAAACTGTTTGTGGCCCAATTCTATTGGATGTTCGGAGCTGCACGATCAATTTCGATATGGCCGTGGCTATCTCTGGGTAGGTGTCGAGCCACATAGCTGCGTCCCATGCGGATTCCGATAGTTGAGTGAGGTAAAAAGCAAGGCTGTGAGCGTACGAGGCGCTGGCGACGGTGGTGATCTTGATGGAATGTTCTTCTGAGTCGAAGCCCGGCCACGTCGCGATTACCGCTGCCCGGTCGTGTGATGCCTTCATTACGCTGTAGCTGGTCATGATGGTGCCGCCTTCTCGTTTGAGAGCCGGGCCGAGCCGGGCGACCAGGAGTGCACGTGGCACTGCCAGACTGGTTGCCAAGCAGGGACAGCCGAAATAGTGGAAGATTCGCCGGAAACCCCGTAGCACCACCACGGCGTCGCTCCTGACCATTCGAGTATGTCACCCGAACGTGGCTGAGGGCAACGACAAGGGCTATGTCCGGCTCGCCGTAGGTCGTTCAACCTGTGTCACCGTCCACAGTCGATCTAGAAGCTGTCTGCGATCAGCTTCGCCGCGCGCCCACGACTGCATCGTGGGCGGCCGCGCAATCTTCGATTTGAAGCGGATCTTCTCAAAGTAGGGTCGTGTCGGTGATTGCCGAACTGACAGCCGGAATCAAAACGGCCCTGCGCCCGACGTTGCCCACAATGAGAGGGCGGACCGACGAGCCTGGTAGTCGGCCGAGATTCATGGCGCTTGCAGCTGGAGCGGTGCTTGTCGCCGTGCTGTTCGGTACTGCGATAGGTCAACTGACGAGTATGGTCAACTCGGTCGCCGCCAGTTACGTCCTCGGCGCTGTTCAGACACTTCCCCTCCTTCTGATCCGGGTGGCACCTCTGCTGACCTGGCAGTTGATCGCACTCGGGATGTTCGCCGGAACGCTGTCAGGGCTGGTTCAGGAAGAGGTTTTCCCATGGCCGGCGGCAAGTTGCATTGCGGCGGGGCTCGCCCTGTATCGAGTGGCCCGAGTGCATCCGCCGAACGTGGGAGCCGCGGTCGCCCTCGTGTCCTTCCTGGCGGTCGTGGTCCCGACTGTCTTGACGGTGAAGATGCCACCGTTCGCTTTGCTGATCATTGCCGCGACGTTGGCTGCGATCACCGTCGCGGGAGTGGTCATGATGCGACTGTCGTCGGCGGAAACCGCCCTGGCGGACGAACAGCAGCTCCGCATGGGACAGGAGCGGCGTCAGGCGGTGATCGAAGAGCGGGCGCGGATCGCACGGGAACTGCACGATGTAGTGGCGCACCACATGTCGATGATCGCGGTGCAGGCACAGGCCGCACGGTTCAAGAGCCCCGACCTCCCACCCGAGGCGATTGCGACGTTCGACGACATACATCGCGCATCGGCAACCGCACTGACCGAGATGCGCCAGGTTATCGAGGTCCTTCGTGACCCGGACGAGGCAACTGAACACTCACCGGCACCGAACCTGTCCGACATCGGCGCCCTTGTGAGCCAATGGAGCGCGGCCGGAGCCCACGTCACGTTGTATACGGACGGGGAGCTCGACACGCTGCCGGAAGCGCTGTCCACTACCGTCTACCGCATCCTCCAGGAATCGCTCGCCAATGCAGCACGTCACGCACCCGGCACGAAGGTTGAGATACGCGTGACCCGCACGAACGACGAGCTTCGGGTGACTGTCGGCAACGAAACCGAACAGGTGTCCGCCGATTCGAGAGGCCGAGGACACGGACTTGTCGGTATCTCCGAGCGGGCAGCCGCATTCGGCGGAAGCATGACTGCCGGGATGACGAAGAACGGACGATTCGAGGTGTCTGTAATCTTCCCAGTTCGCGGACGAAACATCCCACCACGCAGTAACATTGGCGATGATCCGAGCGCAGTGGAGCGCCGCCGATGACCATCAGGGTTCTGCTGGCGGACGACCAGGAATTGGTGCGCGACGGAATCGCAGCCGTACTCAGGGCCGAACCTGACATCGTCGTGGTCGGTGAGGCCGCGAACGGTGCGGAGGCCGTCGATCTTGCTGTCAGCCTGCGGCCCGACGTTGTCGTGATGGACATCCGAATGCCAGTGCTCGATGGAATCCGGGCGACCGAGCAGATCCTCGCATCACTGGGCGAGAGGACGAACTCGATCCGCGTGCTGATGCTCACGACGTTCGACCTCGACGATTACGTGTACGAAGCGCTCAGTGTCGGTGCAAGCGGGTTTCTGCTCAAGCAATCCACCGCAGCGGATTTCGTCCGGGGCGTCCGCACAGTCGCGTCCGGGGAATCGATGCTGGCACCGACTGTCACAACCCGGCTCATCTCGGAGTTCGCCCGGCGTCGGCGCGGTCGCCCGAACACCGCCGCAGTGTCGGCGTTGACTCCCCGAGAGCTCGACGTGTTGGACGCTCTGGCCACGGGTCTGTCGAATCGAGAGATCGCGTCCGATCTCGTGCTGGCGGAGGAGACAGTGAAGACCCACGTCGGGCGGATTCTCACCAAGCTCGACCTTCGTGACCGGACGCAGGCTGTCGTTTTCTACTACGAAAATGAACTCTCCCACCGACTCGACTAGCTCCTCCGGGGGATGCCGAGTTTGGCTCCGATGCGTGACGACATAGTCCCACTGTCTTTGTAGCGTCGAAACATGCTCTTACAGAGGGATTCTCGTAGCATTGTCGGTCGGGACCGCCTACTCGTCGGGATCTACGTGGCACTCGCCGCGTACACGGCCGTGTACGTGATGACCACCGAATTGACCACGCATCGGGTGTGGGGAGTGTGCGCTGTCACTGGCTATCTCGCTGCGGGTGCGGTCCTGTTGCGATCACGTAATCGACCTCGAGCGGCTGGTGTCGCTGTGTTGGGCGCTGTGTTGGTTCCGATGATCGTGCTGATCGGGGGCGCACTCGCGCAGCTCGAGGTTGCAGTAGTCATCGACTCGGCCCGCCACTTGCTCGACACCGGCAGTCCATATGTCAATGACCCTCACGAGCTGACTCAGTACAACCCGTACCTTCCGGCGATGGCGTTGTTCGGGCTGCCTGGCGTCGTCCTGGAGGGTCCGCTCGGGGACCCCAGAGTCTGGTTCGGAGTGTTCTTCGCCGCCTGTGTGCTCATCGTTGTTCGGCTGACGAGATCCGACCGGGGACGAATCGATCAGGAGTCGTTCGGGAAGCTCGGGCTTCTCACAGCGTCCCCTCTCATCGCGATTCCGCTGTGCACAGGTGGGGTGGATCTGCCGGTCATCGGTGCTTGTCTGCTCGGTTTGGCGCTGATGGCGGCAGACCGCCGATGGGCCGCGGCTGCTGTGTTGGCGTTCGCATGCGCACTGAAGTGGACCGCATGGCCGGTAGCCATCGTCGCGTTGGTACTACATCGTCAACGCGCCGGTACATGGTCAGCAGTGCGGGTCAGTGCGGTGTCCGTTGCTCTGGCGGGAGCGGTAGTCGTTCCTCCAGTGATCCTCGATGGCGGCGCACTGGTGGAGCACACGGTGTTGTTCCCACTCGGTCGCGCAGACGTTCCGACTCCGGCAGGCTCGTCGGTGATCGGCGGCGCGTTGGCGGAAGCGGGCGAGTACGGCCACATCGTTTCTTTGCTCGCACTTTTCGTCGGTGCCATCGTCATCGGAATCAGACTGTGCGTGAAACCACCGCGCACGTTCGCGGCGGCCTGCTCGATCGCTGCACTCGGGCTCACCGTGCTGTTCCTTCTTGCCCCTTCGGCCAGGTTCGGGTACTTCGCCTACCCTTTGATGTTCTGGGGAATGGCGTGGATTGCGAGGGTTCCCGGAACGGACACCGCCGTCTCGAGTCCCAATCGTGAAAGCGAGCGGGTCGCGGCATGAGCCGGACCTTGATCGTGACCAACGACTTCCCGCCGAGGCAGGGCGGCATCGAAACGTTCGCATCGGAAATGGCTCACCGCTTTCCGTCCGAGTCGATCGTGGTCTACACCTCGGCGGAACGCGGAGCAGCCGCATACGACGCTTCGCTTCCATTCTTGGTCATACGGGACCGCAGCCGAACCCTGCTTCCGACGGGACGGGTGATGCGCAGGGCAGGTCGAATCGCGCTCGAACACGGCTGCGATACCGCGTGGATCGCTGCCGCAGCTCCCCTGGGCCTGATCGCTCCCGCGCTTCGGGCCTGCGGGGTGAAGCGGGTCGTCGCCACCACTCACGGGCATGAAACATGGTGGGCCAAGGTTCCTTTGACGCGGTGGGGATTGCACACAATTGGCCGTTGGGTCGACGTGCTGACGTACATCTCCGGCCATACCTACCGCGCAATCCTGCCAGCGGTTACGCCCGATACAGCGTTGGTGCGTTTGAGCCCGGGCGTCGACGTCGAACAATTCAACCCCGTGCGCGGCTCCGTGGCGGGCCCCGATCCATCCCCGGACGGCAACAGCGGCGTGATCGTGTGCACCGCGCGTCTCGTCCCGCGGAAAGGCCAGGACTCGTTGATTCGTGCGCTTCCTGCGGTTCTGGAACGACATCCCGACACCACGTTGCTTCTCGTCGGCGACGGCCCTGACCGTCGACGTCTGCAGCGTCTGGCCCGGACAAAGGGCGTGGAGAACGCGGTGACCTTCGTTGGGGGACTTCCGCACGAGCTCGTTGCGCAAGTCCTCGCCGGCGCCACGATCTTCGCGATGCCGTGCCGAACGCGTCGCCTGGGACTCGAAGAGGAGGGACTCGGTATCGCATACCTGGAGGCCTCCGCCATGGGACTGCCGATCATCGCGGGTGATTCCGGAGGTGCCCCCGAAACCGTGCAGGCAGGCCGAACTGGCTATGTAGTCAAAGACGTCGAGCAATTGACCCAAGCCATCGTCGAACTCCTCGACAACCCGGTCCGCGCCCGCGCGATGGGTGAACGCGGACGCAGTTGGGTTGCGGCGCAATGGACTTGGAATACCGCGTATTCAACTCTTCTCACTGCTCTGTTCCCGAACGTCCTGGCAGACGGCCAGGATCGGTCGAGTACGCCACAACAGTGATTCGCAAAACCGCCTGACCCTGCGATCTAGACCTACAGCTCAGAGCGGTGGCGGTAACTCGGGGCGGGTGTGAGCCGGTCCGGGCACGAGAGCTGCAACACCGGAGTCGCCGGAGCTTCGAGGTGGGGTGAGATTGTCGCATTGGGCTCAAGGCTTCGCTCCATTCGCGTTGGCCACTGGCTTGCGTATCCGCCCGGGAAGCGTTTGGGCACGCGATATGTCAACCTGACCAGCGAGGTCACGGCTACGGCCGACGCGGATCGGAGTTGGGCTGGAGAAGGTGCCAGCTTCATCGAGGTCTGAGTGTGGTGACGCCGGACGTCTTATCGAGCTCCGCTGTCATCGCTGCGTTGTCGAGGGTGAGTTGACGGATTGCGTTCGCGTAGATCGCCACTAGCTTTTTCAGGTCGGAGTTATCGCGCCGCAGTCGAGCGAGATCGTCTGCTGCACTGTCTTTTCGGCTGACCTGTGTCGCTGCCCGACTCTTGTTTTGTTGCTGGAACCAGGTGATGAGGGCGGGATAGTTCCGGTAGAACGTCGCGTGGGTAATGCCGAGACGGTCCTCTACCGAGGTGACGGTTGCTCGACGCCCCGATGTTTCGCATTCGGTAAGCACGCCATCCATCGCGGCCTGGACTGCGGCGTCATCGGGGAGTGGTTTCTTCACGGTGCTGTGAGTGAAACGTTGTGCTCGTCGGTGAGGAATTCTGCGATTTCGGATCGTTTGAGTTGGAGGCGGTGACGAACATAGGGGCCCAGACGGACGGTGTCGGAGAGTTCGCGGTCGTAGGACTGCAGCGCTTCCTTCATCTGCTCGCGGTTGCCGGTGGTCAGTGCTGCGTTGCGGCAGCGCAGTGGTTGGCAGTCCGGCAGTGACGGTCCGTCTCGTCCGTCGCTTCGTCGGCAGAGCGCGCGGTCGGGGTTGTGGACGCAGGTCACGAATTCGCCTGGGTAGATGTGGGGGTCGTGACGTGCCATGTGGCGTTGCATTCGTTTGGGGTCGTTGATGACCGTGCCGTCGAATCGAACGTGACGCTCGAATTCAGCGAGCCGTCGTTCTGCCTCGGCGGCGGCGGGTCCGGTCAGACGGTGCAGATCCGGGTTGGTGATCAGGTCGGCGAGCTTGTCGCCGCGGGCGATGTCGTCTTCGGCTTCGTCGCGGAACCCCGACTGGGAGGTGCCGGCGTAGCCCTCGAACATCTGGACGCGCACGTGGCGATATTGCAGTGCCCCGGCGATGCTCCCGCCGGGGCGTCTCGCGATGTACCAGGCCAGGGTTCGCCGGAACTGTCGGCTGCTCAGCTTCCATGCCGCGCCATTGACCTCGGGAATCCGATCGCGGTGACCGAGTTTGCTGCTGAATTTGTCGATCCAACTTACGAAGTCGGCCAGGTCGCGGTTCGTGGCAGCGGTAGATTTCACATGGTTGGGCCGCGGGCTGCCGCTTCTTCTCGAGGTCGGGGGCAGCGCAAACAGGTATTTCTCCGTCGTGGGTTGCAACCGTTCCAGGACTGCAACTGCCCGTTGTGCAGGCGCGGTAACGACCCAGGTGGCGGCGACCCCGGTGGCCTGTCGTTCACCTTTGAACGCCACTCCGGTTATCCGGTGCCTTGCGACCTTTCCGGTGTCGTCCCGCCATACCGATACGCATCCTCGCTGTAGGTGTTTGACCTCGCTGTCCCGCATGCCGGAGAGGTAGATGATCACGATGTAGCAGGCGATGTACAGCATCCTGGTGAGTTCTTCGAGTTCCGCATATCGGATCCGTCCCCGCCAGAGTTGTCCGTCCAACAGTCCGTCGATCGGTGCCCGCAGGTAGGTGTCGTCGTCGATCCCGAGCTCGGCGACGGCAGCGATGATGACCGCGCCGGCGGGCCGGGTCGGGCCGACGACCGAGCGGCCGAGATTGGCTTCGCGGCGCAGGTGACTCAAATTCACCGTTCCTTGGTAGGCCGGAAGCGCGCGTCGTTCACCGCGATAGCGAGCTATTACCCGGGAGATCGCCGCGACGTTGGCCCGTGTGTCTGTCTGCGGCCCTCGGCGATCTTGTCCCGGCGCGGCCGGGGGTCTTTGCAGCGTGTGCCACTCTGCCCCGGCGCGGAGCACATCGGGTGCGAAATCGTCGACCCATCGCATGGCCCAGACCAGTAGCGGTGCGTGCACCTGCTCGGGTATGCGGGCGGTCTCGTTCTCGTGTCCGTGCTGGGAGTGTCCGGACCGGGGTGTATCGAGGGCGGCGGCCGGATCGAAGGTCAAAGGATCATCGAGGTGTGCACGGCAGAGCCACAGCAGCTGAAAGGCCCGCGGAAGGTGCGCTCTGCTTCCGTCGGTGAGGCGGAGCTCGTGCACATGCTGCTTGAAGGCCCGTAGGTCGTCGCGCGTGATCGCGGAGATCGAGCGTAGGCCACGGTTGTCGACCCAGCGCAGGACCGCACCCACTTGCCCGGACAGGTTTGCGACCGTGTCGATCGCCTTGATGCGTTCGCACCCGCGAGGACGATCCGCCCGGAGCAATGCGTAAGTAACCTGTTTCGCGACCTCGCGAAAACTCTTAGGAACATTGGTGAAGTCGATGGATATCTGCTTCTGGTGTTGTTGTCGCTGTGCGGGTCCCAGCCTCCACACCGTGTCCGAAAAGCGTGCCGTGTCTTCGAGTACCGCGCCCGGTCGCAAAGTTCGGTCCCCGAGCACCAGCGTTTCGGCAGATATCCGTGCTGGCCCGGGGTGGGGTGCTGGCAAGCTCATGCGAGTTCCTTCAATCCGTCGAGCAGGTCGGCGGGTAGGTCGTCAGGTTTCGCGGCGCGGGCCTGTTCCTGTTGCGCATCAGTAAATTTGGGAAGTATCAGGCGGGTGATGATCAGCCAAGTGACGCCGTGCCGACCACACCAATCGTCGATGTCGCGTTGGTCGAGATCACGTTGAAGCCAGTCGAGCAACGAGAAAAGGTGGGGGAGGTGGCGTTCGGTGACCAACGCGTTCGGGCAGCGCAGGCAGGTCAGGAAGGACACCCCACACACTCCGCCGCCGCTGAATGGGCTGTGCTCGAAGTCCAGACACGAACTCACCAAGGTGTCCAGTTCGCCGTCGACTGCGCGCCGGATCTGATCGACCGAAACACCCAGTCCGGCGGCGGTGCCAGTTGGATCCGACACGAATGCAGCCGCCCCAGTGGGTCCGAGAATTCTCCCACGGAAGGCATGAGCATTGTGTTCTGCCTCGTGGAGTGCTTCGGTGAGTACCTCATCGGCCCAGTCACGCACCCTAGGATCGCTACGCAGGTAGTGCAGAAATGACACATCCGGCGTGTTCGTTCTCGACGCAGACCTGAGATGCCCTCCGACAGCGCGTGTTCGACGCACTTCCACCGTGGTTTTCAGACGGTTCATCGACAACACCAACGGTTCCGCCCCCGGACCATTGCCGTCGGCTGTCAGACCATGCTGCGCAACCCACTTGCGATGCTCGAGCCATCGGCCAACCTGCAGATCGAAAGGGTCGATGTGACCGTTGGCTGCCGAGCGCGTCCGGATGAAGTCCGCTGTTCCTCGCATGTTGTCACGTGTCCAAATGGACCACACCCGTCGGCTACCGCTGAATGCTCTGCTACTGCTGGTCAACTCGTGGAGCAGTAGGAAGAAGCCGCCGGGGGTGTGCAGTCCGGAGTCGTTCGGGCCGCCCTCCCAGTGCACTGTTTCGCAGGTACGAGCCTTTCCTCGCCGGCGCTTGATCACGTTGACCGCTACCGCGCGATCCTCCAGAACGCGGTGCTCGGGCGAAAGCTCCTTGATTGTTTCGCTGTTACGGCCACTGAGTCCGACGCCCAGCACGAGCAGGGGCAGCACGTCGCGGGTCGTGAGAAATAGTTGACCGGCCTTCGTCAGCCATCCGGCCAGGTCGGTGACAGATCCGGAGACAGTGCTCGGGCGTTGCGGTGGTGTGACGGCACCGGTGCTCGCCATCTCCGCCAGATGCGCGGCTCGCTCGCGTTCTGCCGCTGAAAGCGTGTGCGGCTGCAGCTCGAACACGGACAGCAATCGCCGCGACGACCGCAGCCGCCCGCGAAGGGCAGCGACGTCCGAACGTGCCGCTGCCATGATCGCCATGAACTCGCGGTCCGAGTATCCGGGAGCCGCGCCGGCCCCGGGTCGGTGAGGTTCATGGAAGTCACCCGGTCGCGCTACGTATTCTGCGACCTCCCAGTGCAATCGGGTGACCGGCAGGTGGCGAAGTATCAGTTTCACTGCAGCCATCTGTTGGGTCACGCGCGTCGCAGTGGTTCTTTTGAGCTGCAGTGCGCGATAGTGCTCGAGATTCGCCACCGTCACTCGGTCCAAACAGACAGGCGGCTGTGGGAGATCGCCGAGGAACCTCAGGAAACGCTGCAGAGTGATCCACCCGTTGTCGGCACCCGAACGGGTGCGCACCTGACCCACCGGCCCGATTCGAGCCGCCCATGCGACAGCCAGATCGGCGTGAAGCTCAGGGCAGGGCAACCGCGCGAACGAATAGTGCGCTGTCCTGTTGTCCTCGCCGTAGAACCGCACAACCGGCGGGTCGCCTGCTGATTGCTCGGTGACATCGGGCTGGTAGTAGCCATCTGGATGCGGTGCCACGTGATGCAGTCCCGCACGGCGCACTTGGCCGTTGATCGGCTCAGACAACGCAATTGTCCGCGCAGGATAAGTCGGGGTCGACTCGCTTCTCGACAACGGTGGGCTCCCACCCGTCGGGGACCAACGCCACGCGCGTCTCCATCTCCAATTCCGAGAGGGTGTGCAGGTAGATCTGTGTCGTCTCGATCGAGCGATGCCCCAATCGAATGCGGATCCAGTTCAGCGGGTCGCCGAACACACGTTGGTACGTCTCGCGCTGAGGTCCCGACATCGGTGTCAGCTCCTTGATATGCCCGCGCCACAGTTGTTCGAGAGTGATCACGGCAAACGAATGCCGAAGCATGTGCGGATGACACCGGATCGGGACCTCGCGGCGCACACAGCGGCGGTTTGCTGTCTTGAACACTTCCTGCCACGCGGACGGCTTGCTCGGAAGACCGTCCTCGTTGATCCACAGGGCAATTGGCTCCAAGCCCTCGCGGCACTCGATGAAAGTACGGCGCCGCTCGTCGTGGGTGAGCTTGGCAGCGTCGACCCGTTCGCCGCCGATTCGAACGAACGGCCGAAGCCGATTGGCAACGATCAGCGGACTCCGAATCTGCTCGTACGCGCCGTTCGCCTGGGCCATCTCGATGGCTTCCGCCCGCTCTATCGCGATGTAGTTCCATACCTCGGTCAACGTCGACATCGGGAAGTAGATGTGGCGGGCCGATCCACCCTTGGCGATACTCCGCGGAAGCCACGATCGAACGTTCAACGTGCCCGCTACTGGGTGAGGGAATTCGAACACACTCAAGCTTGTCTGCTCGGACAACCGTAAACCGGTGCGAATCATCAGGTCGCAATAAGCCCCGTTCCGTGAGGCAAACCGTCCGCGGAACGCCGGATCCGGCAACCCTGCCATGTCGAAACCTCGGACACCTATATCGCGCCACCGCCGATACGTGGCCGGTGGGAGCCACGCGACGTCATTGACTCGGCCCCTGTGCGATGACTCTGCCGGTGTTTGACCGCGGGGTCTCCGTGGATCTCGGCTGCGAGATAGGCGCTGCACGAACGGGTTACATGCGGCGTGCCCGCGTACGACTGCCCAGCGATAGAACTGGTTCACCGTCGCTACCTCACGGTCCCACGTCGTAGCTTCTACTCGTGCGCCCGCCGGGTCGAGCAATCGCCAATGCTTGTACGCATCACGATCGCCTGGCGTTGCATCAGTCCATGATCTCTGGGATCGGTTGTCCCATAGGAATTTCAGGAACCGTTTCAGGTCGTACGCATACGCTGCCTGGGTGGTCGGCGGTGCGTTGATCAACTCCGTGGTGAAAAAGTCGTTCAGGCGTACGTCGTATCGTCCGGACGGATCGATCAGGTACGGAGTGCCATCCGGCGTTTTGCCGGTGTGAGGCAATCTGTCGAGATCCTCCGATTCAGCCCCCGGGTCGTTCACTGACCGAGGTATAGGCAACTGCTGACGAGTGAAAAACAGTCGCCAGCCCAATACGCCGGAACCCCCCGAATGCACAGCCGCAAGCTATCACCGATACCTGCGGACAAAGTTCAGAACCGCATAACGCCTCGATCACCAATGGTGCCCCGCCGACGCCGCCCAGCCCGTCGAGTAGCTACCGGAGCGGGGTGTTCGGGCTGGCCGATCAGTCTTGTTCTGTAATCGGTGTTTTCCGATGGGCAAGTGCGTTACTCATCAACGCATCCATCCATTCCCGTGTCATGTCCAAGCCTGAGTGGTTTTCCAGCAGTTCAGCGGCGGTAGCCGCCACCTTCTGTGAGAATAGAGCCAGAATGCTGATTGACTCGTGCGCCACCAGAGTCGTCACCACATTCAGTGCGTCACCACGCGCGCGTTGCAAGGCGTACGGCTCGTGAGCGTCGAGCTGCAAGTCCTTCAGGAGCTCTCTTGCGCCTTCCCAGTTAGGCTTTTTGTGGGCGTGCGCGTATGCGCCCAATACTCGATTCCAAGCCGACAGTCGACTCCACCCGGCGGTCTCTATCCACCGCTGGGGCTTGTTGTGTACGGATTTTTCAAGGCGCTGCGCTTTCTCCGGTTTCGTCCGGTGGACTCTTGATCGAGCGATTTGTTCGAGCGTGCATCGAAGCGAGGCCATCGCCCGGTCGTCGTCTTCCAACCACAGCCAGTATGCGGACCGCAACGTCGACGACACCAGAGCCAGTGGAGTCGATGCTGCTGGTAGCAGAGGACCGTTGCGTGTCCACAGAGCAGCAAGAGCTGCCAACTCGGCAACCACGATGTAGTTCGTCCCGCGCGAGGCCACCGAGTCAATGTTGAAATCGTCGCCTAGTTCGTCTCGCTCGGCGGCGAGGGCTCGTAGCGCAAACGATGCACTCGCCTGGCGATGAGCGCCGAAGGCTAAAGTCGCAAGCTCGTCGTCCCGATACAAGCGACCTGCGGGCCGATGATTCCAGGCCAGCGACTCGTACGTGGATCGTTGATCGTCTAGGTAGCGAACAAACACCGGCAAGAGGCCTTCATCGGGCGACAATGGCATGACTGTAGGCAATCTCGGCAGTACGAACGATGCCGAATAAGGGAGGGCATCATCTGGTGGTTCTTCACACGCGACGTCAGCCGACGGCCGTACGGCAAGGTTGATACTTGCTATCAACGTCACGGCGTCCTCGGGATCGCCCTGCCGATACAGGCCAGCAGCCGTCATGTACTGGATCTGGGTAAGGCTCAAGCTCAACGCGTCCGCTATGCAGTCCACCGCGCCGTATACGACACTTGGTACATCGAATCTGCTCAGGAGCGCGGCCGACTCCCACCACATGGCTTCCTCGAAGAGTCGCGCATGCATTATTTCGCTGAGAACGCCGTAGACGACGGCTGGGCATACTTCACGTCCGTTCGCCAGGACGACGTGCTTATGAGGTGCGGTTGGCTCCTCTGTGCTTGCGGAGCTGTCGTCGCCCTCGATATCTTGCGCAGTAGTCGGGTCTGCGTCGCCCTCGATGTTGGATGATTCCGGCGGTGCGCCAGGATTTGGCATGCGCTCGGCGTATGCGGTCCACGCACGCGCGATGAAGTCCTCCACTTTTTCAGACGGATGTTGCTCGACTCCGACGACAGGTGCCATGACCGCAGTCCATCGTTCGAGTTGTTGTCGGGCGATCGTGGCAGCGGCCACCACTTGTCCTGCGAGAAGCAGTCGGGTGGCCGCGACGCAGCTGTCCACTCCCCAACCGAGGTCGTGAGGCCATTTGCCATAATAGGCTGACGGTGCGCGATCCAAAGTGAGGTTCAGCTTGCGATGCGCGATATCCAGTATTGCTATCGGTGCCAGAAAAAGGATTGCTTCGAATCGGAATCCATCCGGCAGCTTCTCCGTGTTCTTCATCCTGACGTTGTGGCGCGCAATCAGAGTCTCGGCCAATCGATCGGGTCCAGATCCGCACATGCGCTCGTAATCGCGCACTTTGGTGCCGACTCGCCGTCCACGGTCATCTTTGCGCTTCGCTTTGCGTTCTGCGCTGCTCAGATGGTCCATATCGCCAGGCGACGGAATGCTTGCTCTGTCCATTCGTGCAGCCTACGAGGTCGAGCAATGCTAGGTCGCCGAATGCAGTCAGCCAGCTGTAGAGTGGTCCCAGCATGCACGACGCCTCCGGGGTGATTGAGGCGAGGTCTTGAATCGTTTTGGCCGGTGATCCGGGAAGTGCTATCGCAGGTATCGAAGCGGTCAATTCCGTAAGGTCTGCCGGGCAGCGGCGCGGCAGAATTGATGCGACAATAGGACTACTTAAAGTATCTGCCTTCTACTCTTCGCAGAGTTCGTTCTCATCGTTTGGAGGAATGGGTTGCTCAAGCGAAAAGGTGAATTACCTGCTATAATTGGTGGATGCCGGAAAAGCATCGGTAAATCTATTGAATGGAGGATCTATTTGAATCATGATAGATAAATTATACACCTTAGCGGCGATCATTGTTGCCGTGACAGAAGTAATTAAGGCAACAACGGGATTGGTTGTAGCAGCGTCTACATTGATCCCTTCGATATTAATGTTGATTTGCATTATTGCGGCGCTTTAATCGATGGAAAGACCCGTCACTCGACCTAGGGTGGCGGGTTTTCTGTATCTGTAATGTCGGTTTTCATGGTCGTGTTTTCGTTTCGGTCGGTCAGTGGTTAAGAATGCTGGTCGTGGCGACTTCGGCCAAGACGTCAATCCTGACAGACAGAATAGGCCTCTAAAATTCCAAATCCCACGCACGTTACAGCGTTCCGAGCAGTTCCATCCAGGGATAAAGCCGAGAGGTCAACCGGCCGGTGAACTAGCGAGTTCCTGAACGGGTAGTCGAACTGGAGTAGTTTGCGATACGTTGGGTCAGCTGTTCTGCGACCGCCTCGGTGGAGGCGGGGTTCTGTCCGGTGATGAGCGTGTCGGTGATTTCGATGTGCTGCTGCCACGGGTGTCCTGCGGTGTACGTGCCGCCCCGGCGCTGGATTTCCTGCTCGACGGTGAAGGGGAGCGTGCCGAGCAGTCCTACATCGGCTTCCTCTTGGTCCGAGAAACTCGTCATCGTCAGGGCTGCATACGGCCACGTTGCTCCGGATGCTGTGTCGGCAAGCAACGCCGCAGTTCCATGGCAGACCGTCGCGATCGGGGTCCCCTCCCGTCGGAGCGCGCGGAGAAACTCTCCAACGTGAGAGTTCTTGTGCAGGTCCACCACTGGCCCGTAGCCGCCGGGCACAAAGATCCCGTCGACGGTAGAGGGGTCAACCGTTTCGAGCGCGGCCGGCGCGCGCAAATTTTCGCTCAGACCGGATAGGTACGTTCTGTACCCGTCAGGGTCTGGGCTGTGAGGGGCGTGCATGCTGTCGGGCTCGACGTGCGCAGCGCCGCCGCCGGGTGTCGCGATGATCGTCCGTATGTTTGCGGCCGTGAAGATTCGATGGGCTGTGATGAACTCTTCGGCCCAGAAGCCGCATGGTTGAGTGGAGCCGTCATTGAGCGTCAGAATGTGGGCTTCGGACAGCAGGATCGTGATGGTCGACGTTGGTGTCACCGTTGTGCGTCTTTCTCTTCGCGGTAGAGACCGAGGGCGGTCATCGCGGGCGCGTCGTTGAACTCGAACAGCACGGCTGGAATGTCGGTGTCGTTGACGTAGCTGACAGTCGACCACGATGGAACGGCGAGGCTGTCTCCTTCGCTGCACCGGAACGGCTTTCCGTCGACGTGGATGGTGGACAACCCTTGTGCCCCGATCAAGACGGCGGAAGCGGTGCGCCGCATCGGTTGTGTTTGGATCCCTGCAGGTAGGAGTGTGAATGCAGCATCGATGACCGGTGTGACAGGGTCGTGGGTTCCTTCTGCGTGCAGGGTGTGTCGGTATGCGTGGTGCGGGTCGGCCTCGTGGGTCCGCTGTTGCTCACCGAGAGCGCGAAGTACGTTGTCCCACTTGTAGAGCAGCGGCTCGCTCAGGTTTCGGTGGTGTCTGTCTTGCGCGAAAATGTGGGGCTCGAGGTGGGTGTTGTCGGTGTGGAGCTCGAACTGTGTCGCGGCGAGGGCGGCGACGAGGGGGTCGTTGGTGCAATCCTGCCAGATGGCGGGGGAGTCGGTGGGGCTGTCGTTGCCGTGCTCATGCCATTCGCCGGCGGGGGTGATCACCACGTCGCGAGGCTCGAGATACATCTTGGTTCCACCGACGGCCGTCCATGCCCCGTCACCCTCGTGCATGTAGCGCAGGGCCGTCGGCGCGTGCCGATGCGGGGTCATACCTTCACCGCGGTTGATGATCTGCAGCCCCGAATAGAGATATCCGACGGCGGCCTCGCGGGCATGGCCCGGATTGGCGAGGGTCAGTACCCGTAGAGCTGCTCGGTCGCCCTTGACCATGTCGGCGGCCGCGATCGCGAGCGGTCGAAGCTCGGCATAACTCCAGTGCACGGCATGGGAGTCGGGGGCCGGGGCCCACGGCAAGTTCTCGTTGGCCGCGGACCACCGCCCGATGGCGGAGATTGCTGCCGCCTTCTCGTGCAGCATGGCCTCGGTGGAAATGGTGGTGGTCACGATGCAGGTACCTCCTGTTGGGTGACGGTCACTGAAGCGAGTGGTCGGGGTGTGCCGACGACGGCGTCGGCTGCCTCGGTAAGTTCGGCAACCAGTTGGTCGATGTGGTCGGCAGTGGTGTGGATGTTGCCGATGGACACTCGGATGACGTAGTGGCCGTCGAGCTCGGAGTGGGAGAGCAGCGTCCGGTGGGTGCTGTTGACGGTCTCGAGGATCTTCCGCGTCGCCTGTCCGTCGGCAGAGGAGATCCGGAGGCAGAGCAAGGGGAGCGGCGAATCGTTCGCGAGATGCCACCGCGGGTCTGCGGCAAGGGCGTCTCGCAGCCTCGTCGCCAGGGTGAGACTGTGTTCGAGTCGAGTTCGGATGCCTCGTATTCCGAAGGCGCGCAGGGTCCACCACAGTTTCAGAGCTCGGAATTGTCGCCCAAGGTTGAGGGTGTAATTCATGTAGTCGATACCGCCGGTGGTGTCGGTACGCAGGTATTCGGGAACCAGTGTGAAGGCGGCTTCGAGTGCTCCGGGGTGACGGCAGAACAGTGCCCCGCACTCCATAGGGGTGAAGAGCACTTTGTGTGGGTTGGCGACGAGAGAATCGGCGGCCGCGAGTGACGGAAGGACCTGCGCGATGGCCGGGGCTATGCGCCAGAAGCCTCCGTACGCGGCGTCGACGTGCAGCCACACTCGGTGGTCGCGGCACACGGCCGCAATCGCCTCGACCGGGTCGAGAGCACCTGAAGTGGTCGTACCGACGGTGGCGACAACAGCGATCGGTGTGTAACCGTCCGCGACGTCCGATCCAATGCGAGTCGACAGAGCAGCAGGATCGAGTTGGCCGCTAGCGTCGGTGGGTAGGCGTACGACATTGTCGAGCCCGATGCCGAGAGCGATCGCAGCTTTGTCGACCGACGAGTGGGCCTGGTCGGAGGCGTAGATCCGGCCGGGTTTCTGGCCGGATGTTCCGTGATGTCGAACCTCGGGCTGTGCCCGGTGGCGGGCGGTGGCCAACGCGTAGAACGTGCCCAGTGATGCACCGTCGACGAGCAGTGCGTCTGCGGCGGGGTAGTCGAGCAGTTCGGCGAGCCATCTGGTGACGGTGTCTTCGACGGCGGCAGCCGAGGGCGCGCTCTTCCACAACATGACGTTGACGTTCAATGCCGCAGCGGTCATCTCGGCGAGGATGGCCGGTCCGGAGGAACTGTTGCTGAAGTAGGCGTGGAATCGTGGATGGTTCCAGTGCGTCAAATGCGGAACGACGTTGTTCCAGGTGTCGTCGAGTATGTCGGCGAAATCTGTTGCCTCGGACGGCAGCTCGCTGTCGATCGCGTCGGCGACATCGGCCGCATCGGCCGGCGTCGTGACGGGCACGTCGTCGAGCGCGGCGAAGTGTCGACATATTCGATCGAGGGTGTCGGTGCCGAAGGCTTTGAGCTGCTCGGGAGTCCAGTCGCCAGTCGGCTTTGTTGGGTCGGGGGTCATTCGACGTCGACCGGCAGCTCGTGGGCGAAGACGACCTCGCGGGGGCGTTCGCAGTACCGGCGGTAGAAATCTTCGAGTAGTGGCGTCTCCGATTCGAGGAGGTGCGTGGCGTGCTCGGCGCTTTCCCAGGGGTAGGTCATCGTTACGCGTTGGGGGTCCGATGCGTGCTGGAAGAAGCGCGCGTGGCCCGCCCACCCCGGGTGGTGGTGTGCGTTGTCGTCGAGGAGTTCGTCCATTTCTTGCAGGACCGAGAGGGCGTTCTCGGCCGCTTCGGCGGTCAGGTGCCAGGTTTCGATGACGGTGATCATGAGAGGGCGAAGCCTTTCTGTTTCAGTTGCTCTGACCGGTGCTGTCGAAGTGCTCTTGCAGCAGTGAATCGCCGCCGGGGACGAATCGTTGGCAGATGAGTTGGTGGGCGCGCCGGTTCTCGGCCTGGCTCTTCCAGAGCCGTCGTGCGGAATCTGCTGCGACGCCGGGAAGTTCAGCCGTCTTGAGCGTTGTACGGACGATCTTGGCGCGGGTGAGCATCACGTCGTGATCCCGGTTGAACACGGCGGAGAACCCGGGTTCGAGCCAGGGCGGTTCCATGGAAGGCCGGACGAAGTCACGGTAGATCTCCGGTGAGAAATCGGACGCGTACCGCATGCTCTCGGTCGCCCCGGCGTAGAGAGTCCCTAGTTCGGTGAGTTGGTGGGCGAGAGTGGGCCACTGCTTGTTTGCAAGGCACTCCAGCACTGCCGCGAGCCGGCTGTTCATGGATATGACGAACAGGTGGAACAGGTGGTGGCCCTTCTTCCAGCGTGTGATCGCTTGTCGTGCAGAGTCGTTCGGAGCCTGCGGGGTGCGATTGTCCGCACTGTGGTCCGTCGGCGCTGCCAATTGGGAAGGATCTCGTTCCCGTGCGGACACGGCTGCTGCGGCGGAGGCATCGCCGACGACTACGGCCAGGGCGTCGAGTAGGCGGAGTCGTGAGTCGTTGTCCAGAGTGGACTGCGGCAGATCTGTGGTGATGGCGGTGACGACGGTCAGTGCGCTGACCGCCCACGCGTGCGGGTCGTTGCTGCGGGAGATCCTGAAGTAGGTGTCGTATTCGGCGCTGCGGGCGACAGGGATGGTGCTATCGGTGGGTAGGACGACTCGATCGATGCTCGTCGGAGATGGGGTCATGAAGGCCTCTTCCGTGGCTTGAAGTGGAGTCAGGGTGGTGGGGGTGTCGGGTTGCGGTCCAGACGGCTCCGACGACGACGGCGGCTCCGGCTAGTTGAATCCAGGTGGGTCGCTCGCTGAGGACAACGAATCCGAACGCGATAGCCAGCACAGGCTGCAGCAGGAGTAGGGCCGCGACGGTATTAGCCGCCAGCGATCGGGATCCCGAACTGATGAACAGCCAGGCGGCAACCTGTCCGAGCAAAGCGAGCGCGATCATCCATCCCCACGCGGCCGCGGAGATGTCGAGATCGAGGTCTCCGAGGCCTGCCGAGACAATGCCGGCAGTGACCGTTGCCGATGCGGTGGCCACACAGATCGGGGTGACCAGATGGCTGGGGCTTCGCTGGGTGGAGCGGCGGTTCAGGAACAGGTAGGCCGCGTACGCGGCACCGGCGGAGATTCCCAGGATGGACCCGCGGAGCGCGTTGTCGGCTCCTGTTCCGCCGATGAGTCCGCCGGCGAGTGCAACGCCGAGCAGCATGCAAGGCACCGCCATGAGGAATCGTCGGGGGATTGCGGTTCGATCGACGACGAGCGCGATCAGCGGCAGCACGACGACCTGGACATTGATAAGGACGGTGGCGATCGAGGCACCGACGTCGAGGATGCTCGCGGTCCACATCACGTAGTCCGCTCCGAGGAAGACTCCGGCACCAATGGCCATGGGATACAACCTCGTCGGCATTGCGCCGCGTCGGTGAAGTTCCCACAGCGCCATCGGAACGAGAGCCGCCAGCGCGATCAGACATCGTAGAAATGCCGCCGTCCCCGAGGTGACATCGGCGAGTTTGACGAAGGTTGCGGACAGTGACAGCGACGCGGCACCGGCGATGACCAGCGCCGCATTCCCGCCCACCCCCCGATCGGCGGCGTCAGCTCTCGGTATCGCGGTTCTGGTCACCTGGTCAAGGCAACCAGTTACAAACCGATAAGTCTACTAGCCAGTTCTACCGCTGAAACAGTAGTATCACTTATATGTTGTCGTGGGATCGGATGAAAGTTTTCGCCGCAGTAGCCGAACAAGGTTCGGTCACTCGAGCTGCAGAATCTTTACACCTCACCGGACCCGGAGTGTCGCAACACATCCGCAAGTTGGAGAAGGAAGCCGGCACCACCCTGGTCGAGAGAGAGGGAAGGTCGATACGGCTGACCCCCGCCGGTCGCGCACTGGCGACACGTGCGGCCGCCATGTCCGCTCTCGCCGAAGCCGCAGAAGACGACCTTGCCTCGATCGACACCGACGTTGCCGGAGCGCTGAGAGTAGGCGCGGTCGCAAGTGCATTACGTCGGCTGGTGGTCCCAGCTCTGGCAGACCTTGCTCGCACGTATCCACTGCTGCGCCCCGAGGTCGTCGACGGAGAAGGAATCGATTTGCTCGACCGCCTCCAGCACCGCACCCTCGATCTCGTCGTCTTCGAGTCCTGGGACCATCGGCCGGCGACGGTCCCCGCAGGTATCGACGTCCACACGCTCCACACCGAGGATGTACACCTCGCGGTACCGATCGAGGACAACCGTGAGATGGCAACCCTCTCCGGCGAAACGGAATCGATCTGGACGGTATGCCCATCAGGGTCGGATGCGCACTCCGCGCTCGTGCACGCATTGCGCGAAGCTGGAGTCGAACCGACGATCCGCTACGAGGTGTCCGACTACTCGACCCAACTGGCCCTCGTCGAAGCAGGTCTGGCCGTCGCGCTGGTTCCGGACACCGCGCGAGTCCGAACGGCCAGGGTGCGGTATCTGCCGACCGAGCCGGCCGTGACACGTTCGCTACGTGCGGCGAGCTCGACCCGAATCCCGGCAGTCGGCGCGCTCCTGAATGCGATGAACGTGATTCTCGCAGGCTGATTCCGCGGCCGATCTCACCCGTAACGCTCGGTTATCAGGACTGCTCAAAAGGTAACGGGCAGGCACATGACATCTGCGAAACAGGTTGTATGGCAGTGATTGTCAGGGCGCAGGTATGCGCTAGATCCGGGTTCACGGCCACCGGAGGCGGGGAGATCGAGAATGCTGAACGTCAGCAGGGCGACGGTGGTGGCCGAACACTGTCCGACACGCCCGTGGGATCAAGCTTCGTAGAATTCCCCTATTCGGGGAATTCTACGTTCCGTTCAAGACCTCCGCCATCGGTGCCATAATCGTTACGGTGCGGCGATGAACAGCATCACGCCCCATGAAATGACCCCACTCAGCCCGATTGCATCGGCAGGTTTGCTCGGATGAGCGGCGACGACGTGCTGAACTTCTGCTCCCTGGTAGTGGCAGTCACTGCCGTTATAGCGATCCGTTCCTTCACGGAGTTCCGATCCAAGCGGGTCACGATAGCCGTCTTCCTCGCGGTGTTTCTGCTCTTCAGGTTCGGTGTTCCTCGTCTTACGCCGTTCATCGGATGGCTGCTCGGTTTGTCCGCCGAGTAACGGTGGGGGCGGACGTGCAGAGGTGGCCCGCTGGCCGGGAGAGAAAGCAGAGCGATGTCGAGCGGTATCGTGCATCGAACGATCGATTAAAGGGTGGGTGCGAGTTGTGAGCTGCAGCGAACAGGGTTCGTTCGAGGACATCGTGCCGGGGCTTTTCAAGACCTCGAACGGCACCGCCGCCGACGCCGTGAACGGGTGTCTGGGGTACAAATCGCCCCAGGTCCAGCAAGTGACTGGGGTAACGTACCGCCAGCTCGACTACTGGGCCCGTACAGGGCTTGTGTCACCGTCGATCCGCCCTGCATCCGGTTCGGGATCGCAAAGGATGTATGCCTTCTCCGACATCGTGGTGGTCAAAGTGATTCGTCGTCTCCTCGAGGCCGGAGTGTCTTTGCAGAATGTACGCATTGCGATCGAGTGCCTGCGTGCGCGTGACGCCCAGGGGCTGGCGTCTGTAACTCTGCTCTGCGACGGTATTTCGGTGTACGAGTGCACATCTGACGACGAGATAGTGGACTTGCTACACGGTGGTCAGGGCGTGTTCGGCATCGCGATCGGACATACAGTCGCGGACGTGGCTGCCGATATCCGTGCGCTCCCTGCAGTTTCTGTGGGAAGCGACAAGGTCACCCGAATCGACGAACTGGGATCGCGACGCGACCGCAAGAGCGCCTGAAGTCGGCCCCGGGATGAGTACACACTTCAGTGCCAATTACATGGTCCACGCGATGAATGAAGCAGCCTCTGATACCTGGGATCTGATGGAGACGGGAATTGCAGGCGGCATCGGACCTGGAGAAGAGACGCTCACCGACCTCAACTTGATCAAGCTTCAGCAGCGTATTCCGGCGCTGAGAGTGACGAAATACGCCAAGGCGGTCGAGGCGGGCAACGGTGCGGATTGGGAGTGGTGGATCGGTTCTTCGGCCGACGAGCGGTGGATCAAGCTTCGTATTCAAGCAAAACGCGCCAGCCACAAATTCAACCGCTATGAGCAGCTCGGACACTCAGTTAAAGAAGTCAAGCAGTACGAGACCCTGATTTTGAAGAGCAGGCTCGACGGTGCAACTCCGTTGTATGTCTTCTTCAACGGGTGGCCCGAAGATAGATTTCTCGTAAAGGGCCAGTACATCGATGCGATCGCACGCAACCTCAGGGCGGTGCACGGCGGGCACGTTCCGTATCCGATGTGGGGCTCGTTGGATTGGGGGTGCGCAGTCTCCGCGGCGCAGAAGGTCAAAGAAATTTATGAGAACCCATCCACATCAGTCTTCCCGCCAGCTCTCATCCCAGCTGCTACCCGCCGAAACAAGCGCTATATCCCACGGTATCTCGTGCATTCGACCCCTTGGGCGTATCTACTTCACTCCGGGCCTTCGGGCGCGGCTCCGACTGTGCGGCAGGTGGCCGAGAACCTGCACCACATGGAGGGAAACAGATCGCCGCTCACCGACGATGCCTTCGAAGCAATGACTTACCCGATTCCGTCTCGCGAAGCCGAGCAGGCCGCCTACGGCATGTACACGATGAGGAAATTTCTCGACCCCCGCGATGAGGCGCGTTACGCTCAGCGCCTCGCGAGCGCCGAACAATTCGCTCATGAGATCGGCAGAGACGATCTGGTGGGTCGAATGCTGAACCTGCCCGACGAGACCGAGCGGACAGGGCCGGGGTATCGCCTGTTGTTGGAGCTCAACCCGGAAAGTTCAGACCTCATGAACCTACGCCTGAGCTAGCGCCGATCGGCCGACAAGAGGTCGTTTGGTTCTGATGCAAAAAAAGTAGTCGGAGGCCACCGTGTGGTGTGCCTCCGACTCACCCTGTGCAATCTCAGTGCCAGGAATGCTACACGCGCACAGTCGATATGGCGATCTACACGAACTCGCGTATTCGCGGGAGCACTGCGGCGATCTCCTCGAACAGGCTCGGCCAACCTCGACGCAGACGAGTGACCCTGCCCGATTCGAGGAAATTTCCGTCGAGAATGTGTGAAACCCGCAGATTCGCTGCAGGTGCGCCCAGCGCGGCCAGTTTGGCGTAGACAGGGTTGCTCGGAAGGTCGTGCTGATGCGAATAGGCGAGCACATCGTCCGCGGACCAGTCCCATACCGGCCCATAGGCCACAGTTCCATCGGTGCGGCGAACCGTCCCCCCGTGGTGTCGACGCTGCTCCGCTTTGTTGCTGCAGCAGCTCGCGCCTTGGCAGCGCTCGCTGATCTCACGTGCGAGAGCGGAGTAGTACATCGACCACCTGCCGGTTCCTTTCCTGGATTCGTCTGCCCGCACGCCCCAGACCTCCCCGTCACCGAACTTGGTGTGCGCAGCCCGGGCAGGCTGCGCAATCAAGGTCTCGAAGCCTCGTGCGGGTACATGAGCCGACGGGCTACCGCCGTGGTCCCATTCCCCGGTCCGGGCCATCACTGTCAGCAGCGTTGGTTCAGCGCGAATGATGTGCAGGTCCAGTCCCAGCTTCGTCGCAATCTGCTCGACGTAGGCGTAGGTCTCGGGGTATTCGAGACCGGAATCGAAAAAGGCTACCGGGACATCTGGGTCCGCCTGGCGGGCGAGATCGACAGCAACGACGGAATCTTTTCCACCGCTGAATGCGACGTACCCATCGAATTCGTCGAGGTGTTCGGCCACGCGATCGACGATCGTCGAAATGTCATGCCGCGAGGATCGAAGGGACCGTAGTCGAGTGAGATCGAGGCCGTCGAAATCGTTGCTACGCACCGCCACAACGATAGTCGGGACACGGACACTTCAGACTGGACAAAGCAGAAGCTGTACCCGAACAGGCGGAATTACCGGTTGCACAACGGCGGTCCGTGGGGCCGCTCGGCAGCAGTTTTCGGGGTGTTCGAGGTGTCCGGTGCCGGTGTTATGTTCGCCCGGATATCGTCCGTTGAATGAGCAAGAGGAAGAGGTGGCGACCGATGAGTCCCACAGAGTCCGACCCAGGCAGCGCGTTGCCCCGGTGGGTGGTCGATCCGTCGGCGGCGAACAATGCGACCGATCAGTCGAACCATTCCGAGCCGGAAGGGGGGTCGGAAGATCGCCACGATGGGCAGGACGGTGACCTCGTCCAGGACTCGGGCGTAGGCCATCCAGAACCCGCCCGTGAACAGCCTGTAGCCAGCGAATTCGTGCCGAACGACGCACCCAAAGTCGCAGCCAACAACGCTGATGAAAACGTGTCGAAAAACGTATCCCAAGCCCGGTCCAAAGTCGCATCAGAATTCGCGCAGAGAGACCGGCCCAGCTCCGCACCCAGCAGCTCCCCCTCGGCGAGCCAGCCCAATTCTGGTGCACATCGACCCACCTCGGAGCCGGCCTCACGGCCGCCGCGCGTCAACGATGGTCAGGCACCAATGCCGGACCGGCCCTCGGCCTGGCCAGGGCAGGGCGGCTCCGCACCCGCTGTTGAGCAATGGCACACCAACAAGTCGGTCGACAGTTCAGCACCGACGTCTCACCCGGAGCCAACAAGCGCCTCCGACTCTCTGGCAGTGACAGCTCATCGCCCCTTCACCTCGCAGCCCGTTCAGTTGGTAGAACCAGTGCCGACAGCAATTCCGACAGCAAGGCCGACAGCAGCTGTTGCCCCTCCGCGGTCGATCGACGAACTGGAGCTGATCCGCCGTGCGCAACTGCCTCCGAGCAAAGGTTGGCGACGGTGGCTCTACCGACTCTCGTTCGGTTCAGCCAATCCCGGACAGTCGCCGGCTGAACTCGAGTACGAGCAGCTCCTGCGCCGCGTACGGCAACCGGTTCGAGGGAACTACAAGATCGCAGTCCTGTCCATGAAGGGCGGGGTCGGAAAAACAACCACGACAACAGGGCTTGGATCGACATTCGCAGCACTGCGGGGCGAGCGCGTCATTGCCTATGACGCCAACCCAGATTTCGGGACGCTCGCCTACCGCATTCACCGAGACAGTGACCGCACAGTGCGGGACTTGCTCGCGGACAAAGAAGTACACAGCTACTCCGACGTACGGAGCTACACCTCGCAAGCGCGAAGCAGGCTCGAAGTTCTTGCAAGCGAGCGTGATCCGTCCGTTTCCGAGGCATTCAACGAGCACGACTACACCGCCGCACTGCGCATCCTCGAACAGTTCTACAACATCATCTTGACCGATTGCGGCACCGGTCTCATGAACTCGGCCATGGCAGGGGTCCTCAAAGAAGCCGACGCATTGGTCCTGGTCTCCTCCGCGGCCAAGGACGGAGCGCGCAGCGCTGGGGCGACCCTCGAATGGCTGTCGCGACACGGCTTCGACGACCTGGTCAAACGCACCGTTGTCGTCATCAACGAATCACGGAAGGGCTCGACGGCCCTCGATGTCGAGCAACTCAAGTCCTACTTCGCAGAACGCACTCGCGCCGTCCAGGTCGTCCCGTACGACGACCACCTTGCCGAAGGCGACACCATCGATCTCGAGTTACTGGGCAAGCCTGCACAACGCGCGTTCGTCGAGCTGGCTGCTCTCCTCGCCGACGACTTTCCTGCCAACGTCGGCCGGCACGCACCAGCGCCCGGCCCGAGTCCTTGGTGAGTTGGACCGTGCCGGTGAAAGTTGGCCTGTCCGTGGTGTCCGGGCGCGCCGTTAGAGTGCAGAGATGGTCGAACTATCAAGGGGCAGTGCGGCGCTCGACGTTGTGACGACCGCCTACAAGGCCGCAACAGGATGCGCGGTTTCGTGGCCACCAGCCGGCGTTTCTGGTGACTCCGCGTGCGCGCGGTGCGGTGGCGCGACAGAAGGTTCCGGACGGCGAGTGCGTGAGACTGTGTCGAGAACGTTCACCGGGTTCGACGGGTGGGTAGACGTTGCGGCTCCTACGATGTGTCACGTCTGCGTCTGGGTGTACACGACAACGGCACTTCGCTCGGACCTCCTGCTGGTCACCAGTGATCCAGTGTGCGCCACAAAATTGTCGAAGACCCGCTTACGTCGCGTTCTGGGACAAGCGATCTCTCCGACGTCCGCCGTCGTGGTTCCGTTACGCCCTGGGCGCAAGCACATTCTTCCTCATGCCCGGTGGGGTCGGGTCGCCGTCGACGACGTCGCGCTTCCATGGACAGAGCACGACGCGGAACGCCTGAGCGCAGTCGTGCGATTGCGACGGCGAGGGTTCTCCCTGGCAGCGCTTGCGCGCGCAGCGCCGGCATTCAGCACGCTCAAGAACATTCCTCATCGAACGTGGACGTCTGTGTTCGCGGATTGGGACAGCCTCGATCCGTGGCGAGAGCGTCCTGTGTACCTCGACCTCGCAGCGACGGCTTCAACGTCAACCAGAGGCACGGCATGACCCCGACCAGAGCTACGACACCGACCCGAACCTGGCTGGACGCAGCGAGCTTTCTGCCGCCCGTCACCGGTGCGGCAGCAATAGCTGAACGACTGTTGTTGCTGCTGCACTACGGAATCAACTGGGACACCGGGTGGGTGGGACGCCGGAGAGAGCTGTACTGGGACCACCACCTGCCAGACCGAGTCCGGGTCGCGACATACACCGGCGGAGCCGACCTCGATCGATGGTGGAGCACCGTGGCAACCGATCTCGAGTCAGCGCCGTCGACGAAAGAACAACGCCTCGAACTATCGGTCCTTCTACGCGAGGAATCGATACCGGTCCTGACCCTCTTACGGGAAAACACCACCGCCCTCGTACTCCGAACACGGATCGTGGCCGAAGCTGTTCAAGCGCGCCGGTCCACCGCAGCGACTGCTACATCGCCCAGGAGGCAGAAGTGACCTCGACCATGCGCTGGCAGCTCGACATCACAGCGGTCTCGGCAATCTCGCACCGCGGTGAACACAGCGCCACCACAACGACCTTGTTCCGGCGCGAAAAAATACAGCAGCCCAACGGTTCCGCAGCCTTGGTTCCGATTGTGTCCGGGAACTCCTTCCGAGGGGCGCTCCGGCGGATCGGGGAGGAGCTATTACGGGACGTCCTCGCATACGAAGGGCTTCTCAGCTTGTCTGCAGCACACACACTTCGGAACGGGGGCAGCCTGACCAAGGTCACCGGAGAGCCGCTGTCCGGCGAACGGCTACACCGGCTCCGTACATTGAACCCACAGGTCAGCGTGTTCGGCGGGAGCGGCGGCGGTCGAATGATCGACGGCTGTCTCCGCGTGGGCAAAGTGATCCCGCACGTCCTCGAAACCGACCACCTCATGAGCCGTCCCGCACCGGACCGTGCTGTCTTGAGCCAATTCGACACCATGGCGCTCGAACGGTACAGCCGGTTCGACGATTCCACCGATCATGACTTCCCCGCAGTCGGCCGAACCGACGCAGCCACCGTCGACGGTAGCTCTCTGATGCGTTATGAGATCGAAACGCTGCCTGCCGGTACACGATTCGAGTCCTTTTTGCGTCTCGATCGCGCAACCGATCTGGACGTGGCCTTCTTCTCCGACGTCGTTGGCAGGTTCGTCGAGTCCGGAACCATCGGCGGGCGTACAGCTATCGGACACGGCCTCGTCCGCACCAGATTCGAGCGGACCCTTCTCGCCGGCGACGAGCCGAAAGAGCTCGACTGGCGAACCCATCTTCGAGAGCGCCGTGACGAGGCGCTGGAAGTCATGGAGGCGTTGACGTGATGAGGCCGTTCGAGGTAAAAGCACACCTGGCGGTCGGACTTGCGCATGCAGCTCCGTGGGCGACGAGCCTCGATGGCTTGCTCGCATCCGAGATGTGGGAAGACGAAAAAGCCGCTGCTCGGGACCGCGGACAGTACCTCGAAGCCGCCGGCCCCGACGAGGTGCCCGCCGATCTGGATCTACCACTCGCTCGGTGCACTCTGGGGGGAGGCGACGACTGGCATTGGTGCGCGACATACGCCTATCCCGAAGACCTGGCCGACGCCCCGGAAATCCATCACTGGAGCGGACGACCCGACCACCGTGCGCTCGAGCAACTCGCGAGGTACCGACCATCGGTCATCTCCGACCGGCAGGGCCGATATCGCGCACGCCAAATGCCGCTCCTACTGACCTCCACGCGGACTGTGCTCTGGAGAGGTGTCGGCGACATCGACCGGGTGAGCGCAACCCTGGCGTCGATCGATGCGATCGGGAAGAAGCGCAGCCAGGGCGAGGGGCAGGTGCTGAGATGGGAAGTGCAGCCCGTCGACATCGATGACTGGTCGGCCGGCCACCTCCATCCGAACGGCCACCTCGGCCGCCTGAGCCCACGCATCTGTCTGCAGGGCAAACCAACAGTCGAAACAGGCGGTTTGGGCCGAGGCGCGATACGGCCACCGCACATGCACCGGTCGAGAATGCGCGAGCTATGCATGCCATGGACACCCCAGTGACCCGTGAACACGCACCGGAAACGTTGCGGGACAGCAACTTGTCGGAGCCGAACGCCATACTGACAACCATGCGAATCCGAACCCTCGATGGTCCACCGCTACCTGCCGAAATCTTGGCCCATGCGGCGCGCGCGGTCGTTCTTGCGGACCTTCTCGCCGGCCAAGACATCACCTGCGGCGAGAAGCCTTCAGCGAGGAGCGACGCAAGTCGAGACGCTTCGACGATCAACCGCGGTTGATCGCGCCGACTGTAACGGGGTAGGCATCACCAGGCAGGTCTGACCGGCGAATCGCGCGTTGATTCACGCTGTGCGGGAGCGTATTCGGTACACCTGCCGGGTCGTGATTCCGAGCTGGCTTGCACTGGACTCGGCTGGGACGTTCTGGGCCGAAAGCGTGGCTATCGTGAGCGCCTGTTGTTGATGCCGGGTAGGCCGGCTCTCTATGGCTGTGGTGTGCTGAAGCTCTTGGCGCTCTCGTGGTGTCCTTCCGCCCCAAATTCCGTGTTGTTCGTTGTACGTCAGTGCATGGGCGAGGCAAGCGGCTCTGGCGGGGCATTCTGCGCAGACCCGCTTTGCTCTGCTGGTTGCTCCACCCGGGGGCGGGAAGAACTCCTCGGGGTCTGTCTGTGCGCACAATGCGTCCGAGCGCCATGACGAAATGTCCGCCGCCGCGGGCGGGGGCAGTGGCGCGGCGATGGCTGTTTCGAGCGGTGTCACGTGTTGGGTCCTTTCTTTCGGGCGACCCGGCCTTTTTCGAGTGGGTTCGACGATATCGAGGGACCCGGACACTTCACGCAGCACACGTGGCGGTCCGGTGCTCTTTGAGCCCGGACCGTCAATGTCCCCGGCACTGAGTGCGCCGGGGACGTTGACGGTTGGTGTGACTGGGTGAAAAGCGTTCTGACGCAGTAAGATTGAGGCGTCCTGTTGTTGGTGAGACTGACCATCTTGCCCATCTTTCGAGGAGTTTTGCGATGCCGGATTTGGCGACTGCGGTAACTGTTGTGGATGCGTGCGGGAGGGCTGGTGTCCCGTCGTTGTTGATCTCGGGTCCGGGTATGGGGAAGTCGAGCCTGGTTCGAGCACTTGCTGCATCCGAGGGGGTGTTGTGCGAAACGGTCTTGGGGTCCTTGCGGGAGCCCGCCGACTTCGCAGGCCTACCGGTAGTCCGTGAGAGTGGCGTGAGATTGGAGGCCCCGGATTGGGCGCGACGGCTACATGCAGAGGGTGGGGGCTACCTCTTTCTGGACGAGCTGACCACGAGTCCACCGGCCGTTCAGGCGGCGATGCTGGCAGTCGCACTGGATTTGAAGGTGGGTGATCTGCAACTGCCGAAGGGGACTCGGGTCATCGCAGGTGCGAATCCGCCCGATTGCGCTGCAGGGGGGTACGAGTTGGAGGCTCCCTTAGCAAACCGCTTCTGCCACATCGAGTTCACGCCGTCTGTCGATGAATGGCTCGACGGTATGGCCACGGGTTGGGCAAGCACGGCCTCTTCGCGTGCGGTGACCAGCGACGAGCAGCGGGAGGCGTTGGTGCGCAGTTCCATCATCGGGTACATCCAGCGTGCGCCCGAGGCGCTCGATGCGTTTCCGAAGGTCGGAGTGCAGACAGGTGGAGCATGGCCGTCTCGGCGCACCTGGTCGATGCTTGCGCGGGTGTTGCCACATCTTTGCGACGACGACAATGCGGCGACCAACGCGGTGGTATTCGGCTTGATCGGGGAAGGCGCGGGTGTCGAATTCCTCGAATGGCGTCGCAAGGCCGACCTCCCAGACCCCGTTGCCGTGATCGAAAACCCCGAGACGGCGTTCGATTGGCGCTCGCGTCCTGATCTGGTGTGGGCCGTGCTGTCCGGCGTGACGGCGTGGGCGGCCTCGCGGGGCACCGTCGAAGCGTGGCGCAACGCCTGGGGTCCGCTGATTGCCGCCGCCGAGGCAGGAGCACCCGACGTGGCCGGGGCTGCGGCACGCACTCTGGCGAAAGCGCGACCGGCGAAGGCCGCTGTTCCTGCGAGCGCGCGCCGGTTTGCGCCGATGCTGGTGGCAGCGGGTTTGGTCGAGGCTGCGGCATGAGCGGCGTGCGTGAGCTCGAGCCGGTTGAAATGCGAGCGTTCCGACTCGCGCGGCTGGTGTCGGCTGAGCAGATGCCGTACTTCATGCGCGCTCTGTTCGCAGCGCAACCCGTGGCGGCACCGGGCCTGGGTACGTTTGCGGTCGACGCTCGGTGGCGGCTGTACCTGGATCCGGATCTGTTGGTCGGGCCTTGCGCGTGGCCGGTGCCGATGGTCGGTGCAGTGCTGCTGCACGAGGTCGGGCATTTGTTACGGGCACACGCCGACCGTGCCGCCGCTCTGGCGAAGCCCATCGATCATCTGGTGTGGAACTTCGCGGCCGACGCCGAAATCAACGACGACCTGTTGGCTGCGGGAGTCAGCCTGCCCGAAGGGGTGATCACCCCTCAATCATTCGGCTGCCTTTCCGGAGACACAGCCGAGCAGTACTACGACTACCTGCGTGACCCGATTGCGCATCAGACTGTCACCGAACTCGTTGGCGCTGAGGGCGATCCGGGATGCGGATCAGGATCGGGGTGCCCTGTGGTCCCCGGTGAACTCATCGGCTCGGGAGAAGTGATCACGGAGGGACTGGACAATGCGGAAGCGGACCTGGTGCGCCGATCTATCGCGCAGGCAGTTCGCGAAGCAGCTGGTACCGGTCGAGGTAGTGCCCCGGCGGGACTGGTCCGGTGGGCAGCTGATGTTCTCGCCCCGCCCACGGTAGCGTGGGATCGTCTGCTACGGGCCGTAATTCGGCGTGCGTTGGCAGAGCAGGCGGGTAGGACGAACTATTCGTACTCCCGTCCCTCCCGCCGCAGACCTCGATGCCGCGATGGGCGAAGTGGCGGGAGTTCTCAAAGCTGGTGGCATAGCACGCGACCGGGTTCGGATTCTGGCGTGTGACGCCAAATCCACTACGGCACAACACGTACGATCGGTCGCTGATGTGACGTTGGTTGGTGGTGGCGGAACCGATATGAGGGTGGGAATCGCCGCAGCCAACGCTGCGCGCCCTGCACCCCACGTCGTCGTGGTGCTGACCGATGGCGATACACCCTGGCCCGACCGGCCCACGAGGTCCCACCTAGTGTGCGCAATCATCGGCGGCGTCCAGGGTAGGGGCGTCACACCGGCATGGGCATCGACGGTGCACGTGCCAGTCGGATCGGGGGCCACACGATGAACGAAAGCGGACCCGTGGAACTGCTCAAGTACGCAGACAGGGTGCTCACCGGCACTGGAATCGCCGCCGCCGATATCCGCATCGTCGTCGCCAGCGCAGCGGCCGACGCCGCCACAATGGCGTTGCGCGCAGGGTGGGAGTGCGCGAGCAACGCCCTGATCCTCGTCGACGGTGACGAGCGATGAGCGTGGAGTGGTTCGACCTCGCGCAACGCCTCTATGCCGCCGAAAAGATGCAACCGGTCCCTCGGCTGGCACATGCCACCTTCAAGCCGTCCAGAGCCGCCGTGGCCGTGCGTGCGGTCACGCGAGGAACAACGCTGGCCGTGTCCGTCGCTCGAGATGGATGCACCGAAGAGTCCGCGCACGACACCGAGGCTCTGGCCCTGCTCGCTCGCAACGGGGCAACGACGGTGGGTACGGCTGAACCGGCCATGCTGCTCACCGATGACGCCGCGACGATACCGAGCCTGCTGGCCCTGGCGCGTGCGCACGCCCACCACCCTGATCCGGACATAGCGGGGGCTGCCGCCATGATCGGATGGTGGGCCGATCGAGCCGACCATCCCGGAACGTCGGCGGTGATCGATCTGGTTGCTGCGTCGTCCTCGCGTCTGGTCCTCGGCACTGCGCCCGACGCCGAGCGAGCGGCCCGAACATGGCGTTCCTGGCTCGGCATTACCGACGAGAGCGTCGCAGGCCTGCATGAGTGGGCAGCGTGCATCGCAACGGGACCGCTGTTGCCGCTTCTCGATCCGATACACGACGATGACCGATACTCCTGGGATCGGACATTGTCGGCCACGACTGCGGGCCACGACTGGTCACGGCCGGACAACTCAGCTAGTGCGGCCATGGGACTACGGACCCGATGCGATGCCGCCGACCTCAAAGCCGCTGCGTTGCTGAGTGATCCACTGTGGCGAGTACGTGCGCTGCATACAGGACACGTGGCCCAGGGCATCGCATCGGTGGCGGCACCGCCGACAGGTTCACGCCGCCGCAACGTTTCGGTGTCGGTGACCTGCGACCGGCTGGACTCAAGGATGCGGGTTGATTCGGCAGTTACGGGATGGGTCGGATCACCGCTCGATCAACCCTTCGAGCGCTTCTCTGCCGACGTCACGTCCGCACAGGTGGTCAACGGCAAACTGACGCTCGGTATCGGGGTGTTCGGAGCGCACGCACCGAACGACGGAGACCAGGTGACCTTGATGCCCCAACCGCCTTCACCGGCGACGATGCGAGCAGGACGGGCGAGGTACTGGAATCTGTACCGCGCTCGCCGTTCCTGGCTTTCGACCGGACAAGCCCCGAGCGCCGTGCGCCGCGAAGTCCCGCTCGATGTCCTGATAGCGGGTGCAGAGGACGCTCCGTGATCAGAAGACGACCAAAAGTATTCATGAACAACACATTAGAAGAAGAACGGGACAACAATGCGTATCGTCGCACCCGGAGCGGACACCCCGAACCCCGACGCAACACCTTTCAAGGGAACCGAACCGTCATCGCCCGCCCATTGGCCCGGATCACAGATCATGGCCGACCCGATCACTGCACGCGTGCTGTTCTCTGTGTGGTCCGGAGACCCCGTTGTCGTCGTCCCGTCACCACCGGGCGCAGGAAAAACTCGACTGGTCGCGTTGCTCGCCGCCGCCTTGGCCCATCGCGCAGACCTACGGGTGGGTATCGCGGCGCAAACCCGAGAACAAGCCGTGGAAATCGCGCGTCGGCTCGGCGCGCTGACAGATCGAGCAGCGTTGATCTGGAAGGCGAAAGCACCCCTCCCCGACAGTGGAAGCACTCCCGTAGTGACAGGACGAAAAGTGCGGTGGTCGAATGAGACTGGCGCAATTCTCATCGGTACCACGGCGCCGTGGCTCTTCTCGGACCCGGACCGAATCGGTGCCGATGTGTTGATCGTGGACGAAGCATGGCAATGTACCTACGCCGATCTGGGGGCGCTCGGCGCGATGGCTCGACAGGTCGTCTGCGTCGGAGACCCCGGACAGATCGATCCGGTGGTCACCGGAGACGTATCGCGGTGGGAGGGCAGCGAGACCGCACCGAACCTGCCTGCCCCCCTCGCTCTGCAAGCAGCTCACGGCGATTCGGTCGGCGTGGTCCGTCTGCGACACACCTGGCGTCTCGGCGCGAGGACAACGGCCCTCATTCAACCGCTGTTCTACCCCGGCCTGCCTTTCACTTCCCGTCGCCCACCGGAGCATCTGACCGATTCCAGCGGCCCCGGCCTGCCCGAACTCGCGCATCGGCCAGTGCGGGTCATCGGAGGCCCAACCGACCCCGTCCTGGCCACACAGTGCGCCCTGCGCGCGCGAGAACTGCTGGACGCCGATGTGACCACACCGGACGGACAGCGGGCCATGACAGCGGCGGACCTGGCTGTCGTCGTCCCTCATGTCACGCAGGCTGCCGCTGTCCGGGCCTTGCTCTCGGATCACCCCGACGTACTGGTCGGCACCGCAAACTCTCTGCAAGGCCTCGAACGCGCCGCCGTTGTCGTGTTGCACCCGCTTGCCGGGTACCGGACAGCCGAGCCGTTCAATCTCGACCCCGGCAGAGCGTGCGTGATGCTCACCCGCCACCGAGCCCACATGACTGTGGTCATCGATGACGCCACCGCCCACGTCCTCGAACACGCCGAACCATCCCCGGCTCACGCCACCCACACCGGCCTGATGGCCGCACTGCACTGCACGCCCGTCGTGTAGCGATCCCCAAAAAGAAAGGCACACAACATGTCCGACACAAGTATCGAGTACAAGGCCGAGCGGCTATCCGGCATCGAGACGCCGAAAGAACTCCACGCATCGGTCGAGGGACGCGAGCGTCCGCGCATCGGCTACACCCTCGATACCCAAAGCCGGGACAACGGTGTTCGAGCGGCCAACGCTGCCGAAGGGCTGATCGCATACGCCAGACCGATCGGCCTCGAAACCGAGGAACTGACAACGGTGTTCGGAGACTTTCTGAGCGACCTGCGGCACCTTGCCGACGCCGTCGGCGTCGATTGGGACGCCGTAGACGAACGCGGTCAAGACCACTACCGCTGCGAGCTGTACGGGACCGAGTAGGGGACGCTCTGGGGAGAGGAGTGAGCGGCGGTTCGGTGCGCCGGGTCGCTGCTCGCCCCAGGCCCGTCCCCGGCACTGGGTGCGCCGGGGACGTTTTCGCTGCTGAGCCCTAGCGAACTCCGGGTCCGGTGGGTAGTGTCCTGGCGTATCGGCTTGGTGGGTGGTTCCACGAAGCCGCGGCGACGACGACTTCTGTTGTTGTCGGCGTTTTCACCAGATGAGCGGACTGACCATCCGACTTCCGAGAAGTGCAGAGGTGTGTCGAATATGAGAGTCCTCGTCCGGATCGACGGTAGGAATCATGTACCTGCGAGCAGTTCGGGTTCGTCGCGATATTGCGTGGTAGCCGTAGCGCGCGGTGTTGCGGGGGTGTTGGCTGTCTTCGCTGCATTTGCCGGCTTGGCTTGGGCTGCACTGCTGCGCCGGACCGACGATGCCGCCATCGACGGAGATCCGCGTCGTGTAGCGATGGTGTTCGCCGTTTCCTCCGTGGCGTGTGCTGTAGCAACCGGGATCGAGTGGCTGCTTCGACGGCGTAGCGGCGCAACGGATGCCAAGCCCGTTCACAGGGCACGGCCACCGAGAGAGGCTGCGTCGCGCCACCACCGGACTGTGAACTCGAATAGTCGGGCGGCAGGGGAGTTCGACAGGCCCGAGCGTCTGGCCGGTGCGACATCGTGACGAGAAGATTCGCCCCCGCACTTCGGATCGAGGTGATCGTCGTCCGCGATCCAGATGGTCCTACCCACATCCAAGTCTTCGTCGACGGTGTTCCGGCTGCAGCAACACAATTTCACATCGACGCAGGAAGGGGATGGACGTGGGGCGACTGGGCCGACACACGAGACTGCGATCTCGCGGTCATCTCATCCGGAGCGCGGGGAGCGCTCGAAGACGCCTACGACGATCCCCCCGGTGGTGACGCCGTCCGCGGCAGGATCGGTGACTGGCTGGACGGCGCTGAAAGATCGGAAAATTAAGCAGCAGAGTGATATAGCGCCGCGTTGTTGGTCGCATAGCGGCACAGAGACCAGTCAGAAATTGATCGACAGACCGACCATCTGTCCCACAGAAACGGGAGTACCCATGCAATCCTCGATCTCGACAACGCGGCCGCCCTCGGTCGACCTCTCACCGCACGCACGAGCTGCCGGCAGTACCGGCTGCAGCTCGAACAGTAAGGCGCACAGCGCCATCGCCAGCGAAGTCCATCGCCGGATGCAACACGGCCTGTCTGAGAGGTACTTTGCTGCTACTCCGAACGCCGCCGACCGCTTCCGACCAACCGTTCCTGACCATGAGCTGACGGACCACGTTTTCGAGGTGGTTTTCGGATTGCGGTGGCGGCAGGTGTTCGACTTGGCGCGCACCCTCGACGTCGAGTCCGATCTGCTGGAAACCGCACCGGAGACGGTCAGCGCCGCGTGGTGGTGCGCACCCGGCTGGCGGAAAGCGACACATGCTGCCCACACGGCGGCCTGCGGCGACAATCGGCGTCACGAACTCACAGCGACCATGAACCTGCTCGGCGTCCTCGGATGCGGGGCTGCCAGAGTCGCTGCCCGCGATGTCGGCCGAGGCTTGGTCGTACGAGATCTGATCGGTTCCGATTTCACTCAAGAGCACTACGACTACCTGACCGGGCCGTGGCGTCGCAACGTCGGCCCGGTCCATCCCGGCGACCGGCCACTAGACCAGTACCAGACGGCCCCGAACTCGCAACGCTTGTGACACCCGGGCGCATATTGCCCGCCCGGTGCAGCCACAGGAGAACGCTCCTGGGTTGCGATTCAGTGGCCGGCTGTCACAGACCTCACCGCCACGCTATCTACCCCGTGCAGGACTGCGTTTGCTATCGCGCTCACTACGAAAGGACTCCCTGATGGACCCACAATCCGGCCGAGACGGCCTCATCCACGACGTAGAGCGCCACCTCGCGGCCGAAGATGGCCGCCGCGAGGCTCGCACTGTTGCGCTTGCATGTGTCGGCTACGTCGTCGGCATGCTCGCGATCTTCAACGGGGCTCTGCCGATCGTGAAGGATCTGGTCACCGTCAGTTTGGTCATCTCCTTGGCCGGCACGTTGCTCGCTGCCTTCTCGGCTCTGACTCTGGCACTACTGCATCGTTGGTCAGACCGTTCGGACCGTAGGCGGCGCGGAAGCTGCGGGCATGCCGACTTGCCGGCGGAGGCGGTTCGATGAGCGCGCGCGGACGACTCCGCATCGCGGTGCCCATCGTGATGGCCGTACTCGCGGTCGGGACGTACACGTTCGGAACGCACGCCGATCCGCTCTCACGACTAGCGGTGGTCAACACCCCAGACCCAGCCGCGGCGAGCACGCCTGTACCCATCGCGCAGCTCCTCGCTCAGCTCGAAACGGTGGACTCGCTCGCAGACGTCGATGGATACGACCGATCCTGCAAGAAGGGCTCAGGGTGCGTGTTCGGCCCGGCGTGGACCGATGACTCGTCCGCCCCTGGATCGCACAACGGCTGTGACACTCGAAACGACGTCCTGGCAACCCAACTGATCGACGTCGAGTTCAAGCCCGGAACCCGCGACTGCAAAGTCGCAGCAGGGATACTCCACGACCCCTACACAGGATCGACGATCGACGACCTCGGGAAGATTCAGATCGATCACGTGTACCCGTTGGCGAGGGCGTGGGACGCAGGGGCGTGGGCCTGGTCGATCGACCAGCGAACCGCCTTCGCCAACGACGTCGACATCAACTTGCTCGCGGTGGACGGACGTACGAATCAGCAGAAGTCGGACAAGGGAATCGACACCTGGCTGCCACCCAACGCGCCATACCAATGCCGTTACGTCACTTCGTATCTCACCGTGGCCGCGAAATACGACCTCGACATCACCAGCGCCGATGCGCGAACAGCGTCGAGCGTCTGCAGCCAATGACCCAACGTTCGGAGGACGCCATGACCGAAACCGACCCCACCACCGACACAAACGCTGTCCCGCTCCACCCCAACCCATGGATCATCACGACCGCACCTGATCGAAACAGCTACACGATCGAATTGCCCAGCAGGGGGATCTCGTTCGCGATTGACGCCGATCTACGATTCCAGCTCCTCGATGCCCTCCACGACCCGGAAGAGCGATGATGGGCGACGCCACGGCCATCGAATGGACCGACGCAACCTGGAACCCGGTCACCGGCTGCACCGCAGTCTCGTCGGGCTGCGATCATTGCTACGCCCAAACCCTCGCTGAGCGGTTCCGCGGCACACCGGGGCACTACTTCGAGCACGGATTCGACGTCGAGATGCGCCCCGGCAAGCTCGACCAGCCGCTGCGATGGAGCCGGCCACGCCGGATCTTCGTGAATTCGATGAGCGACCTCTTCCATCCAGCAATCCCGGACGACTACATCGCCCGGGTGTTCGCGGTGTTCGCGGTGATCGCGCTCGCCCGCCAGCACACCTTTCAATTGCTCACCAAGAGACCCGCTCGGATGCGGGCACTGCTCCAGTCCGATGCCTTCCGCCGCGCCGTCGACGACGCCATCGCTGGCGTCGTCGCAGCCTTCCGCCCCGCCGATGTCTGGTACCAGAGCTGGCCGCTGCCGAACCTGTGGATCGGCGTCTCGGCCGAAGACCAGAAGACTGCAGACCTGCGAGTATGGGCGCTGCTGGACACGCCTGCAGCTCTTCGGTTCGTCTCTGCCGAACCGCTCCTCGGACCGATCGACTTCACGCGCCTACGACCCAGCAGAATCGGAGGAGCGCTGACTCGCGACGGGCTCCGTTCGGTCGAAGACTCGAAATGCGGCGGCGAGCGCGAACCAGCGCTCGACTGGGTGATCGTTGGCGGTGAGTCCGGCCGCGGGGCACGGCCTATGCATCCGCGATGGGTACGAGAGATCCGGGACCAGTGCACCGCTGCCGATGTGCCCTTTCTGTTCAAGCAGTGGGGCGAGTGGGCACCAGCGGAGGTGATCGCCAGATTCCGCGACTACCACCACTTCGACGACGGCACCGAAGTTCGACGAGTCGGCCGTAAGGCCGCCGGCCGGATCCTCGACCGACGGGTGTGGGACAGCGTGCCCGACGGAGCCGGACGATGAGAGGATCGCTCGACATCACGGCATCGGACTTCTTCTGCGGTGCCGGCGGATCTACGACCGGAATGATCGCCATCCCCGGGGTGAGGGTATCGGCAGCGTCGAACCACTGGGACAAGGCAATCGAGACGCACCAGTACAACCACCAGCACACCGAGCACATCCTCGCGGACCTCTCTCAGATCACTCCGAAGCTGTTTCCTCGCACGACAATCGGATGGTTCAGCCCCGAATGCACCTGGCACTCGAATGCTCGCGGGGCCAAGCGCCTCGCCGCGCAGATCTCGTTACTGTCCGACGACCTACCGTCCGAGGCCGCCGAGCGATCGAGGGCGACGATGTGGGACGTCGTTCGGTTCACCGAGTATCACCGATACGAATTGGTTTTCGTCGAGAACGTCGTCGAGATCTACTCATGGCCTCTCTACAGGCCATGGATCGCGGCGATGCACGCCCTCGGTTACGAACATCGCCTTATCTGCCTGAATTCGATGCACTCATGGACTTTTGGGACACCAGCGCCGCAGTCCCGCGATCGCCTCTATGTGTGCTTCTGGAAGGCCGGCAACCGGGCACCTGACTTCGAGACCGTGGTCCGTCCGCCGGCAACCTGCTCTCGCTGCGGGCCCGTGCGTGCGTTGCAGGCCTGGAAGAACCCAGGGGTGGCTGTGGGTAAGTACCGTAGCCAGTACTCCTACCGGTGCCCCGCACGTGCGTGTGCGGACACCGTGCTCGAGCCCGACTGGCTCCCTGCCTCGACCATCATCGACTGGACCAAGACCGGCCAGCGGATAGGGGACCGCACTCGTCCGTTGAAGCCGAAAACGATCGCACGAATCCAGGCCGGCATCGACCGGTATTGGGCAGCTCCGCATGCCGAGGACGCGAGAGAAGCCGCGGGCACGCTGTTCGAGTATCGGCAGGCAAGATCACGGCCGTCTGAGGGGCGGGCCCCGGTGTTCGAGCCGTTCGTGTCGGTGCTGCGGGGCCAGTCGAAGAATCATCGAACCTCGGAGGCGCTGTCGACCGTATCCGCGGGCGGCCGCCATCATGCGGTGATCACCCCGTTCATCGCAGAGCTGCGAGGTGGAGGTTCGACTGCGCGATCGGTCAGCGACGCTCTCTGCACCGTGACGGCATCGGGTAACCACCATGGCTTGGTCGTGCCCGCTGCCGCTCACCATCGAAAGTCCACACGCCGACCGATCGCTGTCGAAGACCTGTCCTTCAGAATGCTCGACGTACCGGAACTCAAAGGCGCAATGGGCTTCGCGTCGACGTACGTTCTACGCGGGGGAACCAAGCAGCGAAATGTTCGGATGTGCGGAAACGCGGTTACCCCACCGACCTCGCGAGATATCGTGGGAGTCGGCGTGCAGAGCTTGAGCCGTTGACATCGGCCAAACAGTCGTTCTGTAGTTGCATTCAAGGTTCCCGGGCAAAGGGGACGCACCGATTCTGTTGTCGTCGCCTCTCCTCCAGTTTGATCATCGTCAGACCCCGTATATGCGGGTCCTGACGGAGATCGGAGAAGTCATGAGCGACGACCGGGCTAGCCGAATCGATCCATCCAGATTGCACTTGCTCGACATCGAGAACATGGTGTCCGGCGACGTTTCCGCTGTCCGATGCTCCGCCTGGTGGGCGGACTACGTCACCGATGTGGGTGTCGGAGAGCGTGACCAGATTACGGTCGCCGCAGCCTGGCGACATGCCGCGCCGGCATTCTTCGCCGTCCCGGCGAACGCTCGGCGTATCGGTGTCACGTCCGCGCCGGATGCCGCGGACCTCGCGTTGCTCGATTCGGTGGATGTGGGCAGGGTGGCTCACCAGCACGATGAGGTGATCATCGCGTCCGGGGACCACATCTTCGCACCGCTTGCACGCGCGCTCCGGGCTGCCGGCGTTCGAGTCGTTCAGGTCGTTGCCTCCGGCGTCGGTGTGAGCGCCGAACTGTACTGCAGCTGTGACGATCTGATCTGTCTTCGTGGATCGGACCGTGTTGTCGAGGCGCATAACGCGCATTCGACGAGCGCAGCGCGGCGTGGCCCACGTGCGTCCGAGCGCAGCTCGGGTGTCGCCGTGTTCGCAGCGCGGATGGCCGATAGTCGGCCGCAGTTACGGACTACCGATCGGGCAGCGCAATGAGCGGGGAAGGCAGCGTGACGTCCTACGACGACGAGGAGCCAACGGTCTATCCGGACGGGTCGGTCGGCGGCGGAGTCGAGCGAGGGGGTGAGGAATTGAGCGGCCAGTACGGGCCGAGTCGTTTCTCCCAGGCGCTCGTGTGGTGCGCCGGCCCGACGTACGTACGTACTGCGCCCGTTGGTACATGGACTCTGCTGCAGAGCGTCGGAGTAGCTGGTTTGTTCTCGACAATGATCGTCGCGCTGAGCGCGACGATCATTGCGGGGCTTGCCGACATGGGTCCTGTGTGGGCATCGATCGTCAGCGTCGTTGTTGCCGCCCTCTACTTTTCGTATCGCCGCCTCGTGGTGGCGACCGTGGCGTCCACCGTGTTCGCGCGGTCGCGACGAACCGGATCGCATCTCGTCAGTGTGGCCGTCATGGCGTCCGTGAGCGTGCTCACTGCCGGGACGGGTTCCTGGGTGTTCGGGATGGCGATCTTCGGGCAAGAGGTTCGCTCTCAGGTCGCGGTGAACGTGGCGATGCATCAACAAGACGACTTGAACGAGTGGTACCGCAGCCGAGAAGCCAACCGTGATGTCGCGTCGAGGATGTACGCCGAGCAACTGTCGCAGCCTGCGCAGATGCGAGACAGCCTGCAGGACGCAGTCTCCGGTCTTGAAATGCGCGAAGCCGGGGCCTGGCAAATGGTGATGTGCGAGATGACGTCTTCACCCGATTGTTTTTCCGGCACAGGCGAAGTAGGAATAGGCCCTCGGTCGGTGGCGGCCAATGAAGAGCTGGATGCTGTCACCACTGAGCGCACTTCGGCCCAGCAGCGGCTTGCCGAGTACACCGTCTTTCCGGTGCCTGCCCCCTTCGACGCAGTCCAACTTGCAACGTGGGATACTCGAAACAGACGACCGAGTTGACGCCCTACGATTCCGACCGCTGTCAGGGCATGCTGCTGGTCGAATCGAGCGTCGACCAACTCGCCCCGGAGCACCCACCCGCGCGCTCGAGCAACGGGCTTCTCCCGCACCTCGAGGCATTCGGTTCCTTGCTGTGGAACTCCGAGAACGCGGGCCCGGTCTGGCTCGTCGTGGTCGGGCTGTTCTTCGTTCTGGTCAGCGTGGATCTCCTACCTCTGTTGTTTCTCGTGCAGAGCGGCCGACGCGGATGACTTCTAGTTACTTCAACACCTGCGACCATCGTGATGCCGATCCCGTCGGCGTTCAGCAGCATTCGGAAAGGCCACGGCCATGACAACCCCCACCCGACCGGACACGATCACTCGACCCGGCCCCATCGCACGCTTTCTACTCGGTTGCTGCGGTGCCAACTGGATGCACATCAAGGAAAAAGCGGAGCTCAACTGGTACTGCAGCCTGGGGATGTCGGTGATCGTGACCTCGATCATCTCGGGCATTTCCGCAGTGCTGCTCGCTACCACTGGCTACTCGAATCTGCCGCTGGCGCTGGTGATTGCCATCGGAGTGGTGTGGACGATCGTCGTGTTCAACGTCGACCGCCTGATCGTTTCCCGGCCGCTCACCTCGTCGCGGTGGCGGAGCAAATTCAGCCTGTTCTTCGTGCGCTTTCTCCTCGCCGCGGGCATCGCGATCTTGATGGCCGAGGGCGTTGAGCTGACGCTTTTCGACGACGAGATCTCAGCGCAGGTCGATCGAGACAACAATGCTGCAGCAGTCCGGCAGCAGAACGAGTACAACCAGGCTCGGCTCGATGCCAAGGCATCGGCAGAGCAGAGGTACAAAGAGCAAATCGAGTACCCGAACACAGCCGTCGACCGTCTCACGGCCTCGGTCGATGCCGCGACGAAACAGGTCGAGGACGCGAATCGCGTGCTCAAGTGCGAATCAAACCCGGCACCGGACTGCGAGACGGGAACCGGCATCCCGGGGCTCGGCGCAGAAGGACAAGAGGCCTCCGCTGCAGTCGCGAGAGCGAACGAAGCGCTTCAGCGAGCAGTCGCTGCGCGCCAGGACTACACGGTGATACTCAAACCATCAGGCTTCACCGCCGACCAGTTGCAAGCGTGCGGCCAAGGACCGACGAGCACTGACCTGACACAGCAGGCCATCGATACATGCCAAGCACAGATTCTGGTCAGCGAACAGGTCAACGCTGTACCGGTACCCAGCGAGGCTGACACCAGCCAGAACGGGCTACTGCGTCGGATCGTCGCGCTGTCCTCACTTGCCTCCGGAGAACACGGAACCACTATCTGGGCAGTACGCATCCTGTTGTTCATCGTGCTCGCCAGCATCGATCTGGTGCCGTTGACCGCGAAGTTCGTCGGCGGCACCACCGGTCATGACGCGCGGGTCCGCAAGGACAGCATCGACGCGAACAACGAACTGGCCGAGAAGATCAACGACTCTGTGCACGCTGTTCCACACTTCCTGGAAAAGCAGAGGGGATGGAAGAAGCCCGCGGCCGATCAACGCCGCGCGTTCTTCACCGACGTCTTCGAGAAACAAGCCGACGACATTCGGGGGCGCTGGCAATCCCCGACCAACGCCCGTGACGATGTTCTCGATGAGCCGGAGACACTCGTCGACCCGGACTCCGAACCGACGAACGGTGTCGGACCCGGATACGTCCTCCGAACGACTGACGGGGACAAATTCCAGCTCGTGGAACCACTCCCGGACGCTCGAACACGGTGGTACGACCTCTGGCTGTGCACCAGAAAAGATCGTGAGGACGAAGACCAAACGACTCGGGAGGAATACTTCGTAGCCAAGATCGGGAAAATCGATCCTGCGTTTGCGCCGGCCAAGCAGCCAGCGTTAAAAGGGCTCGAACGCGACGTTCTCGCTCGGCTCATTCCGTTGGGTCGGCACCATGTCGTCGACATAGTCAGTGGACAAGACGTGCAGCTAGACGACGATTCCGAGAGACCGTTCATCGTCATGAGGCACTACCCGCTAGGCGATATGAAGAAGTACGTGGAGGACCGATGGGGTAACGAAGTGCCGATACTTCCACTGCTGGAGTTGATCCACCAGACGCTGGAAGCTCTGCTCGTGACGCACCGCGCCGGCTTCCTGCACCTCGACATCAAGCCTGCCAACGTCCTTGTCGACTTGATCAATGGAGAACCTCACGCTGTGCTCACCGACTTCGGTATCGCCGGAGCGACCCGCGCATTCGATCAAGCAGGGTTCACCGACATGGACTCCACCTTCACCGGCACGTACAACTACGCCGCGATCGAACAGATCCTCCCGGGGCGCGGACTCGGCCATCAAACGGCACTGTGCGACCTGTGGTCAGTGGGCGCAATGGTCTATCGGCTCATCTCGGGGGCGTACCCGCGTGACTTCGCCGAGTCCCGTTGGGTCGACATGCCCCTGCTCGACAACGGCAAAGTCGACCGCCGATCGGACGAGTACCGACGGTGGCTGGAAAAGACCAGGCCTGACGCGCCCCGGCTGGACGTCATCACCCCCGGTGTGCCTACGCCGCTTGCTGATCTCGTCGAACGATGGCTATCGAACAACCCACTCGATCGAGTTGATCGCACTGCTCTGACGTTGGCCGAGGGTGAGAGCCTGTCCGACCCCGGTGCGCTGCTCGAGAACCGCGGTGACGAAGCCGTGATGTCGGACGCTCTGGCACGCCTCGGCTCGACGGTCAGGGGCATACGATGAACAAGCATCTACCACTGAGAGAGGCACGTGCGATGGTCCCCAACTCTTCGCCAGTTCCGCCCGCGAAGATCGGGATCCGCGAGGCACTGCGTACCCGGATAGCCTGCGCTGCGTTGTGGATCGTTTTCGTCGCTGTGCTGGTCTTCGGTGTGGGGAGAATCGACTTCGTCCGTGACAACGCCGCACTGGCAGTCTTTCTCGTGGGAAGTGTTGTCCCACTGATGGTGTGGCGGTTTGCTGGTATTGGCATTTCAGACCTGAAGTATCGCCGCGAACGTGGGCAAGGGCTTGGGTCCCAGGCCGGTGCTTCATGGACCGATCGCGAGGAACAGACAGAACACGATCCCTTCGATCCTGTGGCGCAATCACAGGCCGCCTCCCCCCGCCGCGACGATCGGAATGACATGTCTCGCAACCTGTTCGACTTCCACGATGAACGCCGTCCGGAGCGAACACCGGCACCGCAACCGTTCGGTCCCGACCGGGTGCTACGGCAAGCGAGTCCGGACGATTTCAGTGCGCCTCGTGCAACGGTCAACCCGGACAGCCTGACCGTCACCCGTCACGTTCCACTCGGCGGTGAAACCGACTCTGTGCAAAGCGAAATGACCGATATCGGTGTGCCCCCTGCGTCTCGCGTAATCGATCGTGGCGAGCCCAGTACGAGTACGAGCACCCGAGGCGGAGCCCTTGACCGGTTGTTCGGCCGATCGACGGACCGGATCGATACCGAGGAATCGACAGTAGGTCGAATACTGTCGTTTCCCGGCGGCGGCGGTGGCGCACTCTTCTTCGACGCCGACAGCGCGACGGACGCCGGCCCGCGCAAAGAAAATCAGGACTGGGCGATCCTCAGCGGGTCTTTGCTGGGTATAGCCGATGGGGTCGGCGGGCGGTCTGCCGGCGGTCAAGCATCTCGCGCTGCGCTGCGGGCAGTCCGCGATGCGATCGAGGAAGACGGCATGAGTCTGGCGTCGGCGGTTACGCGTGCGAACACCGACGTCCGCGCGCGCCAGGACGACGACCCCGCGGATCGAGGAAGAGCAACGACTCTGGATATCGTTCACTTGGATGAAACCGGCTATCTGTACGGCGCCCATGTCGGTGACAGCCGCGTCTACATTCTTCCTGCGCGAGGTCGGCGACTGAGAAGATTGACGGCAGACCATTCGACCGGCAACACGCTCACACGCAGTATCGGTGGTGCGCGGTCGGTCACGCCCGATGTGTGGGCCCACGAGGCAGAACCAGGCGACATCGTGCTCGTCGCCACGGACGGTCTGTGGAAAGGCTCACTGCACGAGAATGACATCGAATCAACGTTGGTGGAGGCGCGACAACGCTCCACGATTCACATCGCAGAACGCCTCGTTGAGATTGCCAAAACCGGTGCGACCGACAACATCACAGTGATCGTGGGCCGAATCCAGCGCGCGTGAACTACAGAATCCATCGGTTCTGTTCGTGAAGGCCGTAGCGCGTCATGCTTTCCTCGACCGAGGAGGAAAGCATGACTGCTCTGATCATCATCGCAGCACTGGTCGCTACAGCCGCTGTCATTGCGAAAGTGGTTCGGACCCAACGCGCACAGGGCACTTTCGCGGGGAACGCTCCTCGCGCCGTCTCCAAGACGGTGCAGGAGCGTCTTCGGGTTCCTCTACCCACCCCCGAAAACGTTAGTGTCCGGGTTCTGGACAAGATCGTGAGCGGTGCGATCGGCACCGCTCGAACGAAGTTCATGCCGGTAGGCGTGCTCCTCGAACTCGCTCCGGAGATGTATGAACGCGTCGTGCCGATCTGGGTGCAGTTCTCCCGTGAACTGGGAGAAGATCTCGCCGCCCGTGCTGAAGCAGAATCGTGGAACTACTCCGGCGTTGCGTTCTCCCTCCGCGCAAACCCGGCTCTCGGCCGACGAGATGTCGAGGTAGTACTTCGCTATCCCGACGGCGACGACTCTCCGACCGACCAAGTCGGCGACGTCCCTCGCCGACCGCGCGGCGAGGACGACATCACCGATGTCGCGCCGGGTGACGCCTCCGAGCTGTGGTTCGCCGATCTGCCCGACGGTCGACGCGTCGCTCTTCGCAAGGGTCGGCGCTACGTGGTCGGCGCATCCTCCACATCCGACATTGTCGTTTCCTCGCGGACCGTCTCACGGGCACACGCTGCCCTGCGCTGGCATCCCGCCGCTCAGGTGGTCGAAGTCGAAGATCTCGACAGCACCAACGGCACCTGGCTCGACAACAGCCGGGTGGCCCCCCGCGAACCGAGGGCGGCGACGTCCGAGTGCGTGATCCGACTGGGAAAGCACGACCGGATACGTCTGGTGAAACGAAGTGCCTCGGGGGCGTCGAGATGATCGCCGACATGCTCGCGACGCTGTCCGTACTGGCGCTCACAGTTCTCGCCCTCCTGCGGGTACACACGGAAGCGGTGGCGACTCGACCAGCAGGTGGCGGCGCACCCGGTTTCAGCGGCGGGCAGAGTTCCAGCGACCTCGCGGCTCTTGGGGGACCTCCCGCGCTGGTGCTGACTGCAGCAGCCCAGCTGGGTTGGTCCGTGCAGCATTCGTTGCTCTACGTCGCGGCGGCAGCGGTGGTTCCGATCGTGTTGTGTGCGTTCGTTCGGCGCGTTGTGGGCGCATCCGCCTCCCTCGTGATCCCAGTCGCCGCCTGGACCCTCACGTGCCTCGGTGCCGTGACGGCGGAGAGGCTCTATCCGGGTAGCGGCGTCGACCAGGCGCGGTGGGCCTTGGTCGGGGTGGCCGCGTTCCTCGTCGCTGCGTGGATCGGCAGTACGTGGAACACCACCGCTCGCTCGATCACGGGGACAGGCGTAGCGGTCGCAGGTTGTGTCGCACTGACGCTTCCCCTCATGCCCGGGATCGGCGTACTAGTCAACGGTGCCCCTGGTTGGATATCTGTCGGGCCCTTCGTCGGACAGACGGGCGATCTGGCCAGAATCCTGATCATCATCGGATTGGGATCGATGCTGTATGCCGCAGGACCAGCGCTGCGAGCGGGAAGGGTTACGCCCGCGTTGCTAGCCTGCTGGCCGGTCGCCTTCGCCGCGGCCCTCGGTGGCTACGCATCCGACCTCGGTCCGGTACTCGTGCTCACCGGTGCAGTAGCAGTCATGCTGATCGTGTGCGGCCCGCCACCGCGCGTCTGGATCGGATTTACGGCCGTCGGTACAGTCCTCGTCGTCGCAACCTTTTTCGGTGTGGGAAAGCTCCGCGCCCGCATCGACCAGATGTTGAACCCCATCACGTCCGACGGACAGCTTCAGAACACAGGCGCGGCACTTCGGTCGTTCGCGACCGGAGGCTGGCTCGGCACCGGCTTCAACAACGGATCCCCGCTCGACGTCGCCAACGTAGAGAACGACTTCGTCCTCGCCGGCATCGGAGAGGAACGGGGAGCGATAGTGGTCATAGCAATCTGTTGCCTATTCGGTGCCTTGGTCACCGCCTGCTGGCTGTCGGCAATCCGTGCCACCAGCGCAGGGCCACGCCTGATCTCGACCGGCCTGGCAGCCATGGTGTCCGTGCAAGCCCTGTACGTCACGCTCGCCACCATCAACAAGGTGCCTGTCACGGGGATGGTCGTCCCGTTCCTCTCCAACGGAGGAAGCTCGCTGACCTGTATGTGGATCGCCGTCGGGCTTATCGTCGGCATCGGATCCCACCGCTGGCGGCCGGTTCCAAGCGTCCCCGAACTCCGCGTTGTCGCACGCGTCGACCGAACGAAGTGGGCGATCCTCGGACTGTGGTTGATCGTCATCACTTTGGTTGCCTGGCAAACCGTCGTACCCGAAGTTCCCGCACGAACCGCAGCCCAGGATGCCGCGTCACGAAACCCCGGCCCGGTTGTCTTCCGCGACGGGACGCCGTTCCTCGTCCCATCGACGATGCGTGACGCGACCACCGATGCCGACGTGCAAACCCGCACCCTGGAGTCGTCGATACCGCAGCTCAACGGAGACATCGACGCCGCCTACTTCGTCGCCACGAACATGAGCGCCGGCACTTGCTTACGACCATGGCTGGAACACCTTGTTGTGAAGAAGGCATGCGAATCACCGACAATGGTCACCTCCCTCGATTCAGCGGTCCAGACCGCTGCCCGCGACGGTCTCGAAACCCGCGGATACGAAGGGGACGTCGTAGCCTTGGACCTCAAGGACGGCAGTATCCTCGGCCTCTACTCACACCGCTCGGACCAACACTCCTATGACGCCGGCTACCCGGCGGTGTATTCGCAAAGCGCACCGGGATCGACGTTCAAAACCATCGTCGCAGCCAGCGCCCTGAGCGCAGGACAGAACACCACCACGCCGGTTCGCGACGAATACACACCCCCGGGCGGGGTCGGCATCGTCCACAACGCCGGCAACATCGAAGGCGGCGGCGATCTGACCCAGGCACTTGCGGAGTCCAGTAACACCGCATTCGCCGAGATCGCCATCCGAACCGGTCTGCAGTCGATCACCCAGATGACCGCGGTGCTCTCCGCCGATTCCGCCGACTTCCCGACTCACCCCGGCATCGTCGTGGGAGGCGTCGGCGACGACCCAGATGCGCTTGCGCGCACGGGATTCGGTCAGCAGGACGTCCGCGCATCACCGTACGAAATGGCCGTGGCGGTGGGCCGACTCGCGACGAACGGAGCACTACCCCGCGCGCGGGTGCAGCTAGGGCAATGCACAGACGACCAGCTGGATGTCGACTCCGTTACGTCGCCACCGGCAACCGCACTCGTTCTCGACAACCCGGTTACCGGACCCGTGCTCGACGGTATGCGGGCGGTCGTGCAGGACGGACACGCAGGCGAGCTCGGGATTCTCGACATGCCGGTCGCCGCGAAGACCGGCACCGCGGATGACGACCGCGGTTCCTACGACGGCTGGGTAGTCGCACTCGCGCCGGCAGAGAACCCCGAAATAGTCATCGCCGTCCGAATCTTGGGCGGTGAACAGTCGCCTCGATCCGGTGCAGCGGATGCCGCTCCCGTCGCAGCCGAGGTAGCGGTGGCGGCAATCGACGCAGTACGAGAAGATATCGGCCCGTGTCGCAAACCACAAGGAACGCAGGGAAAATAGTTCATGACGGCAACGAATTACACCACGGTCGAAGTGTGGGCCTCGGACATCGTCAAGTACCGAGATGACGGTGCGAACAACAGGCGCGTCCCCGTCGTAAGGTTCAGCCCGCCGAAACAGGTCGGACCTGCGATCCAGCTGGAGGAAGGGGACCGCCTCGAAATCGGTAGGCCCACCAAGAACGTCACCGACGGATACAGACGACTAGATGTGCCGGATGCACATAAGGCGTTCTCTCGGAACAGTTTTTTGATCACGGAGAGGGCGGACGCGACGCAGGTTAGGACCAAGCAGCGCGGAGGCTGCCATATCCAGTGGTGGGGTCACGCAACCGCTAGAGCGCTGAGAATGAACGAGAATTTTTTCGTGACAACGGACCCCACGTCGTTCCGAGTCGATTGCTCGGGACCGTTGGAACGCGGTCAAACGACATCCCACGAGCAGGCAGTCTGGGTGCTCGTACATCCGGGCAGGGTGCATCGGTTGCCACCGACGTCCCCGAACTATGTTCCGGGCGAATTAGAAACCGGTCTCACAGCCGGAGAAGACCCGACTGACCAGTACTTCTACCCAAAGGTCGTGCCGGGGACCAAGGCGCATCGGGAGTATCTGGCCGCACTCGATCTAATCGAATGGCACTTCAGCGATCTTCTGGAGTGGCCGCCGCGTTTCGAGCCTTCGGCGAGCAGGCCCGGGCTCTCTGGCGAGCGTCAGAAGGTGCTGCTTTTCCGTCACGCCCTGACCCAAGTCGGGCACCACGTCGATGCCGACGCCATTCACGCTCTCCCGGATTCGTTTCTACAGTGGATCGTCGCGCACAACATGCTGTCGTTCCACGATCATCGGCAAGACTCGCGCCTGGGATCGCTCGACTAGAGCGATCCCCGATCACTGTCCGGGCGTATCGCCGTGTTCTGTCAAGAATGCGGGCGAAACACACTGACTCGGCACGGCTGTACGACCGCAGTGATCAGGGCGTCCGCCAAGGTGGGATCGCTCGCAGGAAGCGATCCCACTGCAAGCACCAGCCTGTTATTTCGAGTGACGTCTCGCGCCGCCCACGTTTCCGGGAACGCTGCCATGTCGTCCTGACCGTCGGCCGACTCGGCTGCACGATTGGTCGTCCGCGCTCCGCCGTCGAACGCCGGCCGAACCACACACCCAGACGCGAGCATTACAGCCAAGCACACCTTCGCAACTACCTCGGCGCGTCCGGACCGGGCTACGAGCTGCTGGGACGCCGCCTCTATCAGATCAAGAAACTCCTGATCTCCGTCGCCGAGTGAGGTCAAATATTCGTGCCACGGCTGCGCGTACGGACGTTCGGTCAACGCGACTCGTCGAGCGCGTGCGAGTTGCTGTTCGAGGACGAGATCAACGGTAGCGCGGCGCAGTTCGATCGGACCCCGAACATCAACAGCGTGAACCCGAATAGTGTTGTTGCTGTGGGCCGCTACCGGATCCCGTGAGACGTGGGAATGGATACGAAAGTTTTCGGTTCCGGTGTGGATCACAGTGCAATCGTCCCCGGCCGAGTCGGTGCTCAACAGGATCGATGAGTTCTGCTCAGCAATTCACGACGGGTCACTGTTGTTGTCACGTGCGCGACGTCGAGGGTCGTTCAATCAACTACGCTGGGTGGGCAATCCTCTTGCAGGGCTATGGGGCGGGGCTGCGTAACTGTGTCGAGCGACGGCTTCCCCGCCTGGCGGCAAACCAGCTCCAAACCGGGTTGTCGAGCGATGCAGTTCGATCAGGTACTTGGCAAGCCCGGCGAGCTCGTCGCGGAGACGCAGAGACCGAGACCAAGGGGCGGTCACCTGCTAGCTAGATGCCTGCGATCACGTCGTCGCGAAGCGCGTCGGACGACTTAGTGAGGCTCTGTGCTGCGGCAGCAAGTGCTCCTGAGATCAGTCTGAGCTGGTTCCCTTCAGCAGGTTGCCCAGCCTCGGTAGCTGCAGCGTAGGTGTCGAGAACGAGAGCTAGGCGAGCCAGTTCTTCCTGCGTTTGCGCAAGGTCTCGCTTGGTGCCGTCCAGTGTGGACTGCAGAGATTGAATGCGGAGGCCGGCGTCGTGGATCGTAGAACTGGCCTGGTCCAGCGAACTGGTGAGCGTCATGCCCGCGAGAATACATCGCGAATACGAGGTCGAAATGGGAGCTATCAACGCTGTTGGTGGCGGAGCGGCCGCGCCGTGGGCTATCCAAGGTTCGAGTAACTGATGGGTTCGTGGCCGTCCTCTGGCCAGGCAAGCGCAATGTATTTCTGGACGTCTGTCGAGGGTCTATCGAAGCGGTATGAAGCAGGTTGTACCGTCGCGCTGTTCTCGGGCACCCCAAGGCCGAGGTTCAGATTGAGTGCCCCGAATTGAACTGTTGCACCGCATACCTCGTCGTCAATTGTTTGGTTGATGACGCCGATGGATTCTGGCGTGCCCTTGGGATCGACTCGGTGCCTTCGAGCGTGCAGTCCCCATCGATTAGGGAACAACGCTCCGCGCCAAAGAATATCATGGAGCGCAACCCCTGGTTGTGTCCTGACTGACTTGAGGGGTGTGCCGGCCGCACCGAAGGAGCGTGAGGCCACGCCCCCGAGAACGAGTTTGAGGAGCCAAAGTTGTAGTCGTGGTCCACTGAGAAGGAGGAAATGATCGTCGGCCGGCCCCAGGAAAGGTGCTGTCGTGCTCGCCAAGGACAACTGCATGTCCCGTACTGCCTGAAAGAACTGTCCTGCAATGGAATCCAAAGGTGACAATGCATTGTTGTGGCGCTCACAGAGGATCTTCGAGGCTAGTGCTTTTGTGCCTACCGATTTCGATGCTCCATGCAGCCACGGTGCGCCGCTGAGCATGGGTGCTTTTCCGTCGATGTGCAGCTGCCGGTGAATGTTGGCACTGATCCAATGCTCTCTACTGATCTTGTCGGAACAGTCTGCTCCTGCCTGGCCGAAGCACTCGGGGTGTGCGTAGCCAGTGCGAGCATCGTTCAGGAGGGGTGGCGGTTCCGAGACGATCCAGCGACCGGCTGCAGTCGCATGGCAGGACCGCGTCCGCCGGCGGGATCCGCAGAGGCAGGCGTCCTCGAGATCGGGTCCCACCCGTTTGGTACTCCGCTTGTATCCGGAGGAGGTGAAGACGGAGTCGTCGAGAAGAGGAAAGGGACGGGGCACCTGAGCGATCCTATTCCGGCATTGGCTTCGGACAGGGCGCACCCGGTCCCCGGCACCGAGTGCGCCGGGGACAATTGCGGCCGCTGCCGGGTTGCGTCTTGTCGATAGATGTGATCCCAAACGCTTTGTTTATCAACGTGTTTCGATGACTCCTACGTCTTCCAGTGCAAGTGTTTCGATGGTAGATTCAGAGGCGTTCTGTTGATCGGCGGACTGACCATCCGTCACCCGAATTGAGAGGCTGAAATCTGCCATGACATCGATCGTCGATTCAGTGTTGCCAGTTGCGTCCGTGCTCGAGGTGGTCTTCGACAACGGGTCTCTAGGGGGTGCTGACTGGTCGAACCGGGCCGTCGTGCTCGAGGCCTTGCCAGAGCCCCTGGTTGCGGGATACCCCGCAGAGGGGGCCTATGTGCAGATAAGTGATGGAAGCGGCGGTATCGCCGCGTCGGGATGGTTCTCGGTGGACGAGCGCAATGCCACCGAGACCCATGCAAGCGTTGCTGTCGTGTGGCGTGAGCCGTTGATGGCCGTCGAGCACACCTACAAGAGCTGGACGGGGTTGGTGCGTACACGTGACATCTCACCGGTCACGGTGTCACCTGGGGCCGCTCCCGCGTGGTTCGGTGAGTATGTGCGGCCGATCCACGAACGGGCCGCCGTCGAACGGACCTTGCAGGCCGTACGCGAGAGCGCCAATACCGAGCGTGCGAACCATCGCGAGTGGGTCAGGCGGATGAGCGAGTCCGCGTGCGAATGGGCGGACGAGAACAGTCTGTGCAGCGAGTTCGAGAGGTTCTGCGAACAGTGGGGGCTCGAAGGCCGAGAACGTGACTTCGATGTAGAAGTGAATGTCACGGTTGCATTAACAATGACGCGATCGGCGCGTAGCCAAGAAGATGCGGACGAGGCCGTAGATCTCGACGATGTACGGCAGCATCTACGAGACAATTTCTCGTATCTCGATGTGAATTTCACTGTGGGTGAGTAGTAGTCGCACGGGAAGTGGGGTACGCGCAGCGTGCCCCACTTCCCGGTAGCGGTCTACTTGGTCGGGGCGCGCAGCGGTCCGAAGGTGTACTAAATGCGAAAGATGTTGGAAGACAACCAAGATAGGTGATCCGTTGGCCGTTGGCGCGCAGCGCCCGGCAAGGAAAGACCGCAATAGGCCGCCTTGGCGGCCGGCTTCTGGCGGTGGGCGCGCAGCGCCCACCAGAGCCTCCGCATTCAATCTCTGCAGTCC
>NZ_NOYD01000027.1 GCF_002258315.1 Rhodococcus sp. 06-462-5
GCACACGTCTGACCGTTGCAACGGTCCATTCACGCCCGACGGATACCTGCGTGAATGGACCACTACATACGTCAGACGTGTGCAGTGGTCCATTGACGCGAACGGGGCGGGCGGGTGGACGGGGGCGGCCTGGGTGGAGATACGACAACGGGCGACCCTCCGAAGAGGATCGCCCGTTGTCGTGTGCTGTGAAGCTTACTCGCTGTCGCTGTCTCCGGTGGCCTTGGCCAGGTCGACCGGGACCTCGTCGGGGACGATGATCGCCTTCTTCTCACCGCGGAAGGTGAACTTCGCGTCCTCGCCTGCTCCTTCGCCGTCCCAGTTCTCGACGTCGACCAGGATGATCTGGCCGGCTTCGATCTCGCCGAAGAGGATCTTCTCCGACAACTGGTCCTCGATCTCGCGCTGGATGGTGCGACGCAGTGGCCGTGCACCCAGGACGGGGTCGAATCCGCGCTTGGCGAGCAACGACTTCGCCTTCTCGGTGACCTCGATCGCCATGTCCTTGTTCTTGAGCGCACCTTCGACTCGGTTGAGCATGAGATCGACCATCTGGATGATCTCGTCCTTGGTGAGCTGGTGGAACACGACGATGTCGTCGATACGGTTGAGGAACTCGGGGCGGAAGTGCTTCTTCAGCTCGTCGTTGACCTTGAGCTTCATCCGCTCGTAGTTCGATCCGGTGCCTTCACCCGAGGAGAAGCCGAGACCGACTGCCTTCGAGATGTCCGAGGTACCGAGGTTCGAGGTGAAGATGAGCACGGTGTTCTTGAAGTCGACCGTGCGTCCCTGGCCGTCGGTGAGACGACCGTCTTCGAGCACCTGCAGGAGGGTGTTGTAGATCTCCTGGTGTGCCTTCTCGATCTCGTCGAACAGCACGACGGAGAACGGCTTGCGGCGGACCTTCTCGGTGAGCTGGCCGCCCTCTTCGTAGCCGACGTATCCGGGAGGAGCACCGAACAGACGCGACGCGGTGAAGCGATCGTGGAACTCGCCCATGTCGATCTGGATCAGTGCGTCGTCCTCGCCGAACAGGAAGTTGGCGAGAGCCTTCGACAGCTCGGTCTTACCGACACCCGAGGGGCCGGCGAAGATGAACGAGCCCGACGGACGCTTCGGGTCCTTCAGACCTGCACGGGTACGACGGATCGCCTTCGAGACGGCCTTGACTGCCTCGACCTGGCCGATGATCCGCTTGTGCAGCTCGTCCTCCATACGGAGCAGACGCGTGGTCTCTTCCTCGGTGAGCTTGAAGACGGGGATGCCGGTCCAGTTGCCCAGAACCTCGGCGATCTGCTCGTCGTCCACCTCGGCGATGACGTCGAGGTCACCGGAGCGCCACTGCTTCTCCCGCTCGGCACGCTGACCGACGAGGGTCTTCTCCTTGTCGCGCAGGTTCGCAGCTTTCTCGAAGTCCTGTGCGTCGATGGCCGATTCCTTCTCCCGGCGCGCGTCGGCGATCTTGTCGTCGAACTCGCGCAGGTCTGGCGGCGCGGTCATCCGGCGGATGCGCATCCGCGCGCCCGCCTCGTCGATGAGGTCGATTGCCTTGTCGGGCAGGAACCTGTCGTTGATGTACCGGTCGGCCAGGGTGGCAGCCGCGACGAGCGCACCGTCGGTGATCGAGACGCGGTGGTGTGCCTCGTAGCGATCGCGCAGACCCTTGAGGATCTCGATGGTGTGCTCGACGGTCGGCTCGCCGACCTGGACGGGCTGGAAACGACGCTCGAGTGCGGCGTCCTTCTCGATGTACTTGCGGTACTCGTCGAGGGTGGTGGCACCGATGGTCTGCAGTTCGCCACGAGCCAGCTTGGGCTTGAGGATCGACGCTGCGTCGATGGCACCTTCGGCGGCACCTGCGCCGACGAGCGTGTGCAGCTCGTCGATGAACAGGATGATGTCGCCGCGGGTGTTGATCTCCTTGAGCACCTTCTTCAGGCGCTCCTCGAAGTCACCGCGGTAACGGCTGCCGGCCACGAGCGAGCCGAGGTCGAGGGTGTAGAGCTGCTTGTCCTTGAGCGTCTCGGGGACCTCGCCGTTGACGATGGCCTGAGCCAGGCCTTCGACGACTGCGGTCTTACCGACACCGGGCTCGCCGATGAGGACGGGGTTGTTCTTGGTACGACGCGAGAGCACCTGCATGACGCGCTCGATTTCCTTCGCGCGACCGATGACCGGGTCGAGCTTGCCTTCGAGCGCGGCCTGGGTGAGGTTGCGTCCGAACTGGTCGAGGACCAGCGACGTGGACGGGGTGCCCGCCTCGCCGCGGCCGCTGCCGCTCTCGGACGGTTCCTTGCCCTGGTAGCCCGACAGCAGCTGGATGACCTGCTGGCGCACGCGGTTGAGGTCGGCTCCGAGCTTGACCAGAACCTGAGCTGCGACGCCTTCGCCTTCGCGGATCAGTCCCAGCAGGATGTGCTCGGTGCCGATGTAGTTGTGGCCGAGCTGCAGTGCTTCACGCAGGCTGAGCTCGAGTACTTTCTTGGCGCGCGGGGTGAACGGAATGTGACCGGACGGTGCCTGCTGACCCTGCCCGATGATCTCCTCTACCTGGCTGCGTACTCCTTCGAGGGAGATGCCCAGCGACTCGAGAGACTTGGCTGCGACGCCTTCGCCCTCGTGGATGAGGCCGAGCAGAATGTGCTCCGTGCCGATGTAGTTGTGGTTGAGCATCCGGGCTTCTTCTTGAGCCAGGACGACAACACGCCGCGCGCGATCGGTGAACCTCTCGAACATCGCTCTCCCTCACTTCTTGGCGGGTGGTAGCTCGCCCACCAGTTCTTCTAGCGCCGCAGTGTCCAACACGCCGGGTCGCTTGTGCATTTGAAGGTAAGACTGGTTCTCACTGTAGTTGGCCGACGTTACGAACGCCGACCCTCCACCCCTGAAATGCTGCGCAACCGCCCACGTATGCGGACTGCCTTGCCTGCTTACTGTTCATAACGCAGGCACTATGCAAAACGTTTCCCGTTCACTGTCCGCTGCTGGCGAACAGCTCTTTGCCGTTCGATCAGGCCTGAGACGGCTTGACGATGGGAAACAGGATCGTTTCGCGGATGCCCAAGCCGGTCAGCGCCATCAACAGACGGTCGATTCCCATGCCGGTTCCGGTGGTCGGCGGCATGCCCTGTTCCATCGCGGCGAGGAAGTCCTCGTCGAGCACCATGGCCTCGTCGTCGCCTGCGGCCGCTTGGCGCGCCTGATCCTCGAAACGCTCGCGCTGGATGATCGGATCGACCAGCTCGGAGTAGCCGGTGGCCAGCTCGAACCCACGGACGTACAGGTCCCACTTCTCGGTGACGCCCGGCTTGCTGCGGTGCTGACGCGTCAACGGGGACGTCTCGACCGGGAAGTCGCGAACGAACGTGGGCTCGGTCAACGCGTCGCCCACCTGGTGTTCCCACAGCTCCTCGACGAGCTTGCCGTGACCGTAGATCGGGACGCCGTCCTTGCGGGGCACCTCGACGCCCACCTTGTCGGCGATCGCGAGGAGCTCGTCGACGGTGGTGTCGGGGGTGACTTCGAATCCGAGCGATTCCGACAGCGACGGGTACATCTCGAGCGTCGTCCATTCACCGCCGAGGTCGTAGGTGGTGCCGTCGGGCAGCGTCACGACCGTGGACCCGAGGGCGGCCATGGCCACTTCCTGGACCAGCTCACGTGTCATCTTCGCCGAGTCGTCGTACGTGCCGTAGGCCTCGTACGTCTCGAGCATCGCGAATTCCGGCGAGTGCGAGGAGTCGGCACCCTCGTTGCGGAAGTTGCGGTTGATCTCGAAGACCTTCTCGATACCGCCGACGACGCACCGCTTGAGGAACAGCTCCGGCGCGATACGGAGGTAGAGATCGGTGTCCATCGCGTTGGAATGGGTGACGAACGGCCGCGCCGCTGCGCCGCCGTGCAAGGTCTGCAACATCGGGGTCTCTACCTCGAGAAATCCACGACGCTCGAGGGCATTGCGCAGTTCCCGGACGACCGCGATGCGCTTGCGGGCGGTTTCACGCGAGGTCGGGTTGGTGATCAGATCCAGGTAACGCTGCCGGATCCGCGTCTCCTCGCTCAGTTCCTTGTGCGCGACGGGCAGAGGACGCAGCGACTTCGACGCGATCTGCCAGGCGTCGGCCATCACGCTGAGCTCGCCGCGTCGGGAGCTGATGACCTCACCGTGCACGAACACGAAGTCACCGAGATCGACATCGGACTTCCACTCCGCGAGAGCGTCCTCGCCGACACCTGCCAGGCTGATCATCGCCTGCAGCTGGGTGCCGTCACCCTCTTGCAGGGTGGCGAAGCACAGCTTGCCGGTGTTGCGGACGAAGATGACGCGGCCGACGACTCCGACGATCAGGCCGGTGGTCGTATCGGGTTCGAGTTCGGGAAATTCGGTCCGGATCTCGAGCAGCGAATGGGTCCGCGGGACCGACACCGGATATGCCTCGACCCCGCGCTCGAGCAGCGCTGCGCGCTTGGCACGACGAATCCGTAGTTGCTCCGGGGTGTCGTCGGCGGGCTGGGTAGAAGCTGTATCACTCACGCGCAGACACTTTACAGTCCGAGCGTCCAAGGACTGTCAGTGCGCTGCGACGGCCTCGGCCTCACGAACGCAGTGCTTGGCCTGCGTCAACACCCCGAGCAACCCAGCCGACTTCAGTGCCTGATAGCCGCCGACCAGATCGGTGGACCTGTGCAGACCCAACAGCTTGAGCGACGCAGCAGCGAGCGAGGAGGTGTAGCCCTCGGAGCAGATGACGATCCACTCGACGTCATGATCGACGGCGATAGCCAGGCGGGCATCGCTGGTCGGGTCGAGACGCCATTCGAGGACGTTGCGTTCGATGGCGAGTGCGCCGGGCAGCGTTCCCTCGACGGCGCGCTGCGCCTGGGGGCGGATGTCGACGACGACGGCACCGCGGGCGACGGCGTCGCGCAGCTCGAAGACGGTCGTTCGATCGATGGACTCGCGTGCGGATTCGAGCATTTCGACGATGGTCATGCGGTGGCCTTCTCGGGTTCGTCGGTGAGCTCGCTACGGGTGCGACGCAGCGTGGACCGTTCGGTCACTTCGTAGTAGGACATCGCCGTCAGGGGCGGCGAGTAGGCGTGCACGCTGAGGGTGGGGCCGGTCGTGTCGGACGCCGGATCGTGCATGACGTCGTGAACCCAACCGAGCGGGAACGACGCCTGATCGCCGGCGTCGAGGCGACGTTGCTTCAATCCCGTTCCAGCCCAACGGTATTCGAGAAGCGAGCCACTGAGAACGGTGAGCGCACCGAGCGACCCCGCGTGATCGTGCAGTTCGGTGGATCGATCGGGAACCCAGCTGATCAACCAGACGTCGAGGTCGTCGTCGGAATGCAGCCGGGCGGCCCAACGCTCGTCGGTCGGCCAGCGACCGCCGCCGGGAAGCAGGTGGTCGAAGCGGCCCTCGAGGACGTCGGATGCGCCCTGGTCGGTGATGCGCAGCAGGTCGGGTGGACGCAACCGGGTCGGAAGCGTCGAGACCGAACGCGAGGACAATCGGGTACGGGAGGGTACAGAAATTACAGGTGTGGAAAGCATGAAGCTCTACTCCAGGGGTGTGTTACGAACGAGGCAGGGTTCAGCCTCGACAACACTCCTGGGTGGCCATGCACGTCATCACGCCGAGAATTCTGACACACGAAAGCCGGATCCGCTAGCTCTGGTCCGAAACATTCAGCGTGGACGCCGTTTTGCCATGTTGCGTTCGTAGACCAGACGCAGCCCCTCGAGGGTCAGGTCGGGTTCGTGGTGCTCGATGGTCGTCGACTCGGGCAGGATCAGCGCGGCGATGTCTCCGGTGCCGATGATCGCGACGTCCGCGCCCGTCACCTCGGGAACCTCGCGTCGAATTCGCCCGACGAGGCCGTCGACCAGACCGGCGAACCCGAAGATGGTGCCCGACTGGATGCACTCGACTGTGTTCTTGCCCAATACCGAACGGGGCCGGATCATCTCCACTTCCCGCAACGTGGCAGTGCGAGTGGACATCGCCGACGCCGACATCTCGAGACCGGGAGCGATGGCACCGCCGAGAAATTCGCCCTTGGCCGAGACGACGTCGACACAGGTGGTGGTTCCGAAATCCACCACGATGCACGCCGTACCGTAGAGATCGTGTGCGGCAAGGGTGTTGACGATGCGATCGGCACCGACTTCCTTGGGATTGTCGACCAGCAACGGCACACCGGTCCGCACACCGGGTTCGACCATCACGTGCACCACGTGATCCCAGTAGCGCGCGAGCATCGTCCGCATCTCCCGCAGCACCGACGGCACCGTAGACAGTGCGGTCACTCCGGTGATCCGTTCGGCGTCCTCACCCAGCAGTCCGCGCAGCATCAGGGCCAGTTCGTCGGCCGTCACGTGCGGGTCGGTTCGAATTCGCCAATCTCGCAGCAGTTTCGAGTGATCCCCCGTGCCGGTGAACAGACCGACCACGGTGCTGGTGTTGCGCACATCGATCGCGAGGAGCATCGAATCAGACCAGCACGGAATCGGCCCGCAGATCGCGCGGCGTGATCAGGCCCGAGCCCGCAGGCGCATGAGCCGGATCGCTGCCGAGTTCGACAGGCCGGTTCTTCTCGTCGACGAACACCACCCGCGGTGCGTACTCGGCAACCTCCTGCTCGTTCATCACTCCGTAGGCGATCAGGATGACCAGGTCACCCGGGTTCACCAGATGCGCTGCAGCACCGTTGATTCCGATGACACCGCTGCCGCGCTCACCGGTGATCACGTAGGTTTCCAGCCGCGCACCGTTGTCGATGTCGACGATGGTGACCTGCTCGCCTTCGAGCAGATCGGCCGCCTCCATCAGATCCTGGTCGACGGTCACCGAACCCACGTAGTGCAGGTCTGCGTGCGTGACGGTGGCGCGATGGATCTTGGACTTCATCATCGTTCGAAACATGTTGTGCCCTCAGCTCTTCGGATCGTCGGGGTACTCTAGAAAACCAGTGCCGACTGCGACACCGACGTTGTCGATCAATCTCGTGGTGCCCACCTTGGCTGCCACGAGCAGTCTGCCGTCTCCGCGTTCGGGAGCGGGGCCGAGATGCGGGTCGCGAACCTCCAGGTAGTCGACCTGCACCAGCGGTGCCTCGTCGAGGACGGCACGCGCGGTGGCGATGATGGCCTCGACTCCCCCGGCCGCAGCGTGTGCCCCGGCGACCAGCGCGGCCGACAGTGCCATCGCCGCGTCGCGCTGCTCGGCATCGAGATACCGGTTACGCGAGGACAGTGCGAGACCGTCCTGCTCGCGTACCGTCGGGACCCCGATGACGGCGACGTCGAAGTTCAGATCGCGCACCATCTGCCGGATCAATGTCAGTTGCTGGTAGTCCTTCTCACCGAAGTACGCGCGATGCGGTGCGGCTATCTGCAGCAGCTTGGCGACGACGGTGAGCATGCCCGCGAAATGCGTTGGCCTACTGCCGCCTTCGAGTTCTGCGCCGAGCGGTCCGGGATTGACGGTGGTGCGCGGACCCGACGGATACATGTCCGACGCCGACGGCGCGAAGACCAGTTCGACGCCCTCCTCACGCAGCAGTGCGACATCGGCGTCGAGGGTGCGCGGGTAGGCATCGAGGTCCTCGCCTACCCCGAACTGCAGCGGGTTGACGAAGATCGACACGATCACCACGGCACCGGTGAGCTTGGCCTGCCGCACCAGCTGCAGGTGCCCGGCGTGCAGCGCGCCCATGGTCGGAACCAGAGCGACCTGCTTCCCGACGCCTCGCAGTGCTTTCGACACCGACGTGATAACCGCAGGATCGTGGTGAACCGTCAACTGCCCCTTGGTGTAGCTGCCCGCGAGGGTCATCGATTCCCTTCCAGAAGTTCGATCAGGTCTGCCTTGGCACCGATGCGCTGCGCCGATCGCAACGACAGCGCGCGGTATCCGGCTGCGATCCGCGAATCCACGGACTCGAGCACGTCGAGATGCTTGCCGACTGCAGCGGTGTCGCCGCGGGCCACCGGCCCGGTGAGCGCCGACTGTCCGTTGCGCAGCGCATTGTCCAGCGCGGCTTCGAGCAGTGGAGCCAGAACACGCTCGGGCACACCGCGTTCGGAGTCCGAACCGGGAAAACCCGGTCCGGCCAATGCGACTCGGAGCGCTTCGACCGCATCGACCACCAGAGTGACGAGGTGATTGCTGCCGTGCGCGAGCGCAGCGTGGTAGAGCGCTCGGTTGTTCTCGGGCACGTGCACGGGCTCGCCGCCGATTTCGAGGACGAGAGCCTGCGCCACCGCGTAGCCGATCTCGTCGCCTGCAGTGATGCCGAAGCACGCGGCCGTCATCCGGTCGGTGTCCTCGACTCCGCCGCTGAACGTCATGGCCGGGTGGATGGCCAACGGCACGGCACCGAGAGCCGCCAGGGGCTCGAGCACCGAGATCCCGTTCGCGCCTGAAGTGTGCACCACCAACTTTCCCGGTGCCACCGCCCCGGTGGACGCCAGGCCTGCCACGATCGATGCCAGCTCACTGTCCGGTACGGCCAGGATCAGCAGTTCGGCGCGACGAGCAACCTCGTCGACGGGCAGAACCTGGGTCTCGGGCAACCGCTCACGCACCCGCGCGATGGACGCATCCGACACGGCAGCCGCACCGACGACCACATGCCCGACGCGTTCGAGCGCCTCACCGAATGCGGTACCTACCCGTCCCGCCGAGACGACACCAACCGTCAAGCGAGCCGGAGACAGACCACCGGTGCCAGAAAAGGTCACCGAAAATTTCCTCTCGTTCGTTCCAGTCCCGCTCTGCGGGTACCAGACGTCCTGCACGAAACAATAGCGACCGCGACCCCTCGCAGGCCATGGAAGAACTGTGTGATCTGGTTCTCAGTCTGCGCGACGTCGACGGCGGCGTGTGCCCGGATCGGTCATGGCCGCATCACCGGACTCCCCGCCTTGCAGTCCGGCCATGATCTCGGCGACGGAACGACCGTTCGAGTGTGCACCCGACGCGTCCTCGTCGTCGGCCGACTCCGCGCGCCTACGACCGCGTCGAGGCGAGACGGATGTGTCCTCCACCGATGTCTCGTAGTCGTGATCGGCCGCGAAGAACGCGTCGGCCGATTCACGCAGCGAGGCGCGCGAGGCAGAGAGAGCGTCGCCGCTCCGGTCCGCGGCAGGCTCGGTTTCGTACGCTTCGGCCGGCTCGGCCGAGAACGACTCTGCGGCATACGACTCCGCGGAGAACGAACCCGTGGAGTACGAGCCGACCGAATCGGCCTCCGCATGCCCGGTCTCGTAGGTCTCGGCGGTGGCCTGTGGCTCGAACTCCGGCTCGGGTTCCGGCTCTGCAGCAGGTCGACGCGTCTGCTCGAAGTCGTAGGCGGTGAAAGGCGAGCTGGGCGGCGTGACGCGTCCCGCCGGTCTCGGTGCGCCGTAGGGACGTGCCTGCGCTGCAGGCCGCTCGTACGGGTCCTCGTCCGTATCGGCCGCATCCGTGTCGTAGCTCGTCTCCTCGAACGAATCCTCGGCGTACGGATCCTCGGCCGACTCGGCAGTCGACGATGCCGCTGCAGAAGCTGTGGCCTGCGGCATCTCGTCCGGATCCTCGGGGTACACCACCGACGTCTCGGCCGTGACCGGCTCGTCGTAGGGAGTTCCGACGCCGTTGAGGCCGGTTCCCGGTGCCATCGAGCCGTTGCCGTTCCCGCGACCGGGAACGTAGAGACCGGACGGCGCAGGCTGGTAGCTGTCGTAACCGCGTCCGCCGAGCTCTTGCATCCTCATCGCTTCGGCACGCAGTGCGACACGTTCGGTGGGCAGATTGCCGTCGAAGAGCACCTGCAGGTTCTGGCGAAGGGCAGCGAGTTCGTTGCGCAGAGCTGCGACCTCGTCGATCTCGAGCTGCGATTCGCCGCGAACCCTGGCTTCGACGCTCATCTCGTACTCGCGTCGCGCCGAGATCTCCCGAGCCAACTGCAGCTCGTAGACCGTCTGCAGGTCCTTGGCCTTGGTTTGATCGGCTGCTGCCTCGCGCCGGTACTTGGTCATCGCGAACGCACCGATCACCGCGGCCCACAGCGCCGAGAGAACACCGACCCTCATCCACTGCACGCTCTCGGTGAAGAGCAACAACACACTGGCGATGATGCCGAACACGACGAGCGCCGCGAGGAACAGCTGGCTCGCACTACGCCTCTTACGGCGCCCCTTCTTTGCGCGAGTCTGATCTGTCATGTTCACAAGGGTAACTGGCAAATCGTTCGCAAATAGTCATCCTCGACCGATCACTTACACAACCGAGGTAACAATCAAATGTTTCGAGCGTTACCGAGAACGCTCGTCGTCACGGTCTTTCGGGGTACGGCAGCACTGTTCGAGCCACACCGCGGCAGCGACGACGGCCAGTCCTGCCACGAGCGCAACGACGGCTCCGGCCCGATCCGACGATGCTGCCCGCACCGTCGCCGCACGCGGCATCACGTACGCCAGAAACCCGACACACACTCCGACGACAGCAGTCCCCACCAGCATCGATGCCTTCGCCAACACCAGCGCCCTGAACACCGTCAACGGGTGTAGATCGTGCAGACCGCTACCCACCCGATGCTCGGCGATGCGATTGCGAACGATCACCGCAGTCACCACCTGCACCACCGCGACCAGATACAGCGACGCCCCCGCGTACACCGGAATCGGTGGAAACGAGCCGTAGAAGGCCCGAACCAGCAACCACGTGCCGATCGAGGCGACCAGGAAAAGACCCAGGACATCCCAGACCTTGGTGGGATTGGTCACCACAACCCATCACCGACGCCTTCCTGCTCTTCTGGTCGTTCCTGCAGGCTCCACTCCTGCCTGATAACTCCCGCACGCTCCTCCGGGCTCAGTCGCGCGAGCAATTCGGTCACCGGCACGTCGTCGTCGCCGACACGCAGGGTGGCGTCGGGTTCGACGTCCAGCCACGGCAGCAGGACGAACGCTCGCTCGTGCGCGCGCGGGTGCGGGAGGACCAAACGAGGGTCGTCGCTGATCAGGTTGTCGCACACCACCACGTCGACGTCGAGGCTCCGCGGCCCCCAGCGCTGGACTCGAACGCGATCGGCCGCCTCCTCGAGGCGCTGACCGAAGCGCAACCAATCCCAGGCGTCGAACGCATCGTCCTCGGCCACCACGACGGCATTGAGGAAGTCCTGCTGCTCGACGCCACCCCAGGGAGCGGAGCGATAGACCGGCGAACAGGCCACCATCCGCGCACCCAATTCGTCTGTGACAGAACGCAAGTGGGCGAGCGAATCACCGATGTTGCTGCCGATGGACAGCACCGCCCTGGTCACGGCCGCTCCCGGTACGCCACCACGGCAACGTCCCCGAACGTCAGCGGAATGGGGGCCGACGGCTTGTGCAGCACCACTTCCACCGCCTCGACGCGCGAGTCGTACGCCAGCACGACCTCGGCGATCTCGGCCGAGACCGTCTCGATCAGGTCCCTGGACGGGCCCGCGACGACGGCCGCAGCGTGCTCGGCCAGTTCTCCGTAGTGCAGGGTTCGGGTCAGGTCGTCGGTCTCGGCCGCGGGCCGCAGGTCCATCCACACGGTGATGTCGACGACGAAGTCCTGCCCGTCTCGCTTCTCGAAGTCGAAGACGCCGTGATTGCCGCGCACCGTCAGGCCACGCAGTTCGATGCGGTCGCTGCGACGCGTCCCCGCACCGACGCGACTGCTCATCTCGCTCATGCCCGATCACCCTGCCACGCCCGTACGACAGCTACCGCGTCGAGTGATGCTTGGACGTCGTGCACGCGCACACCCCACGCTCCCCCGGCGACGGCGAGCGCCGACACGACGGCCGTGGCGATCTCTCGCCCGTCCGGCGGCCGCGGAGAACCGTCGTCGTCCGCCAACAGCGATCCGAGAAACCGCTTCCTGGAGGCACCGACGAGAACCGGGAAGCCGGCCGACACCAGGTCCGGGAGGCCACGCAGCAGTTGCCAGTTGTGATCGGCGTTCTTGGCGAATCCGAGGCCGGGGTCGAGTACGAGCATCGCCGTGTCCACTCCGGCGGCCACTGCGTGATCGACCTGTTCGAGCAGTTCGCTGCGGACGTCGGCGACCACGTCGCCGTATCGATCGGCCGGACCGGCGTGCCGATATTCGGATCCGGCGGCTCGCCAGTGCATCAGGATCCACGGCAATCCGCCGTCCGCAACCACCCCGGCCATGGCCGGATCCGCCCGACCGCCCGAGACGTCGTTGACAATCGAGACCCCGGCCTCGATCGCGGCCTCGGCGACCGAGGCGCGCATGGTGTCGACGCTGGTCGCCACCCCGGCTTCGGCCAGGGCGGCGATGACCGGGACGACGCGCTGCGCCTCGAGTGTCGGATCGATCCGGTCTGCTCCGGGCCGCGTCGACTCACCACCGACATCGACGATATCCACGCCGCGCCGGTGCATCGCCAGCCCATGCTCGACGGCCGCATCGACATCGAGGTATCGACCGCCGTCGGAGAACGAATCGGCAGTGACGTTGAGGACACCCATGACGACGGGTGCCGGGGGGATGCTCCGCGCCGAGCTCATCGGGAATCGACCGGACGCGTCATTTCCGCAGAATCAGGTCCAGAGCTTCCGAACGCGATGCCGCGCTGGACTGCAACAGACCCCGCACCGCGGAGGTGGTGGTGCTGGCACCCGGCTTGCGAATCCCGCGCATGGCCATGCACAGGTGCTCGGCCTCGATCACGACGATGGCACCGCGCGGGTCGAGCTTGCGCATCAACGCGTCGGCGATCTGGCTGGTCAAACGCTCCTGCACCTGCGGACGCTTGGCGTACATGTCCACCACGCGCGCCAGCTTCGACAGGCCGGTGACCTTGCCGCTCTTGCCAGGGATGTAGCCGACGTGTGCAACGCCGTGGAACGAGACCAGATGATGCTCGCACGTGGAGAACATGGGGATGTCGCGGACGAGAACCAGTTCCTGGTGCCCCTCGTCGAACGTCGTGTTCAGCGCCGTGTCCGGGTCGGTGTAGAGCCCGGCGAAGATTTCGCGGTAGGAACGCGCGACGCGGGCCGGGGTGTCGAGCAGACCTGGACGGTCGGGATCCTCACCGACGGCGATCAACAGCTCACGCACGGCGGCCTCGGCGCGAGGCTGGTCGAAGACCGCGCCGGTGGCGTAGGCCACCGTCTGTTCCACTGCCCGCTGCTGCGCTGCTGGGACTTCTGCCGAGTCGATTGCCGACTCGTCGGTCCGGTTGACTGACACGAGAACGTACCTCCGGTTGGGCTCCGCGAATGTGACAGCTGGGCCGACCTGCACCTGTTCTTCACAGAGCAGATGCGCCGACCTTCAGCACGGTTCGAACGACGGACTGGGCCGACCGAAAGGGTCGACCCAGCCAGCCTAATGACGGACCTAGCGGTACGAACCGCCCGGCCCTTCCCAGCGTTGTGTCCGCGGACCTTCGTCGCCGTCGTCCTCGGCTCGCTCGTCTCGCCGCGAGTCCTCGGACGGGCCGCTCGAGGGACGGTCGTCTCCGGGCAGCGGATAGCTCGGCGACGGAGTCGGCACCTCCCAGGTGGGAGGCGATGCCTCGGCCGGTGCAGCACCGTCCTGGTTCTGGCCGTACGGAGGCTCGTGCCGAGAGGTACGCCCCTGGTCCCGAGCGTCCGGCCGGAACGGATCCGGCTGATACTGCGGCTGCTGATACTCCGCAGGTTGGTTCGACGGCGGTTGGTTCGACGGCGCAGCGGTCGGCGGCTGATATGCCTGCGGCTGCTGGTAGGTCGGGTGCTGTCGGTAGGTCGGCGGCTGGCCTTGCGGCGGCTCGTACCGATTCTGGTCCGGACGATCCGATTCCGGCTGCTCGCGGTTCGGCTGGTTCGCAGCCGGCGGCGTGGTCGGTCCCTGGTAACGGGGAACCGAGGACTGCTCACGCGGCGGCCATCCCGGGGCCGACCATCCGGCCGGGGCACCGTAATCGGGACGCGAGCCCTGACTGGGGCCACTCGGTCGCGGATCCTGCCTGCGATAGCCCTCGGAGTATCCGCCCCCGTTGGGAGCACCTCCGTTGACCGGGCCGCCGTAACCTCCGTTCGGCCCACCGTTGTAGCCACCGCCGTTGAAGCCGCCGGTTGCGGGGGCACTACGTCGACCACCACCGGTGTTCGGCGCATCGACGTCACCGTTGGCGGGCGCGCCGTTGACCGGGCCACCGTTCGACGGGGCCCCATTGGTGGGAGCGCCGTTGGTCGGAGCGCCGTTGTATCCGTTGCTTCCGTTCGGGTAGCCACCCTTGCTCAGCTGCGGCGAACCGGCGTAGCTGGGCTGCGGAAACTGTTGCGGCGGAAGCTGCTTCGGGGCCGGCGGTACCGGAGGCCACGGCTCGCCGCGCTCGGCGGCGAGTTCGCGGGGTGTCTTGACCGGCGGCTTGTCCGAGGGCTTGCGATCACCGAAGTCGTTGAACAGGGTGATGCGCGGCCGCTTGGTGACGCTGTGGAAGATCTTCTCGAGGTCCTTGCGGGTGAGCGTCTCGCGTTCGAGCAGCTCCGAGGCAAGGGTGTCGAGCAGGTCGCGGTACTCGTTGAGGATGGCCCACGCCTCGGTGTGCGCCGCCTCGATGAGCTTGCGCACCTCCTCGTCGATCTCGCGGGCTACTTCGTGCGAGAAGTCGGACTGCTGGCCCATCGAACGGCCGAGGAACGGGTCGCCTTGTTCCTGCCCGTACCGGACGGCTCCGAGCTTGCTGCTCATGCCGTACTCGGTGACCATCGCGCGAGCGATCTTGGTGGCCTGGTCGATGTCCGAGGACGCGCCGGTGGTCGGCTCGTGGAAGACGAGCTCCTCGGCCGCACGGCCACCCATGGCCATGACGAGACGAGCGATCATCTCCGACCGCGTCATCAGGCCCTTGTCGTCCTCGGGCACCGTCATCGCGTGGCCGCCGGTGCGACCGCGAGCGAGGATGGTGACCTTGTAGACGGGCTCGATATCGGGCATCGCCCATGCCGCGAGCGTGTGACCACCCTCGTGGTACGCGGTGATCTTGCGCTCGTGCTCACTGATGATGCGGCTCTTGCGGCGCGGGCCACCGACGACGCGGTCCACCGACTCCTCGAGGGACGCCTCGGTGATGACGGTGCCGTTCTCGCGAGCGGTGAGCAGTGCTGCTTCGTTGATCACGTTGGCCAGGTCGGCACCGGACATTCCGACGGTTCGCTTGGCGAGACCTTCGAGGTCGGCGTCCTGCGCAACGGGCTTGCCCGCCGAGTGCACCTTCAGGATTGCTCGGCGGCCGGCCAGGTCGGGGGCACCGACCGGGATCTGGCGATCGAAGCGGCCCGGGCGCAGCAGCGCGGGGTCGAGGATGTCGGGGCGGTTGGTGGCGGCGATGAGGATGACGCCGGTGCGCTCACCGAACCCGTCCATCTCGACGAGGAGCTGGTTGAGCGTCTGTTCACGCTCGTCGTGACCGCCGCCCATGCCTGCGCCGCGCTGACGACCGACGGCGTCGATCTCGTCGACGAAGATGATGCAGGGGCTGTTCTGCTTGGCCTGCTCGAACAGGTCACGCACGCGGGACGCACCGACACCGACGAACATCTCGACGAAGTCCGAGCCGGAGATGGTGAAGAACGGCACGCCTGCCTCGCCTGCGACGGCGCGCGCGAGCAGCGTCTTACCGGTTCCGGGAGGGCCGTACAGCAGCACACCACGCGGAATCTTGGCACCGAGCGCCTGGTAGCGCGCGGGGTTCTGCAGGAAGTCCTTGATCTCGTAGAGCTCTTCGACTGCCTCGTCCGCGCCTGCGACGTCGGCGAAGGTGGTCTTGGGCATGTCCTTCGTCAGCTGCTTGGCCTTGGACTTGCCGAAGCCCATGACGCCACCGCGTCCGCCACCCTGCATGCGGCTCATCACGAAGATGATCACACCGAGGATCAGCACCATCGGGAGGATGAGCAGCAGGAAGGAGCTGAACCAGCTCTCCTGGGTGACGGTGGTGTTGTAGCTGTCCAGGCCCTGCGAGTCGACCTTGTCGAAGATCTGCTCGGACGCGGAGTCCGGATACTTCGCGATGATCTGAGTCTGGTTGTCCGAGGCTTCGTTGGCCTCTTTGAGCGTGAGCCGGATCTGCTGCTCGCGGTCGTCGATCTGCGCGGACGCGACGTTTCGGTCGTCGAGCTGGGCGATGGCCACCGAGGTGTCCACCGTCGTCCAGTCCCGCGTGTCGTTACCGAAGTAACTGAAGGCATAGATCACCAACAGAATGCCGAAAACGATGGCAAGATTTCGTATTACTGTCTTCCGATTCATACAGCTTCAGCCGAGTCGGCCGTGTCCTTTCAGTCCGCTCCGACGCGCTGGCTGCTCCCTGCCCGCCGGATACTCCAGGCTAGCGCGAGACTCGGACATCTGACTCGCTCATACCTGGCGCTGTGCGTCCACGCACCTGTTTGCGTCGACGCTTCTTCCCCTCCAACGACTGCACTCCCCCGGCAGTTCCCCACCTGATGGGCACCCTATCCGCATCGATGGACCATTGCATACGTCTCGGCACGGCAATGGTCCATTCACGCGAACGGGTGGACCGAAGGAACGGACTCAGCTGTAGACCTTGGGATCGAGCAGGCCGATGTACGGCAGGTCCCGGTAGCGCTCGTTGTAGTCGAGGCCGTAGCCGACGACGAATTCGTTGGGGATGTCGAAACCGACGTTCGCGACCTCCACGTCGACCTTGATCGCGTCGGGCTTGCGCAGCAGCGTCACCACCGACAACGAGGCAGGCGAGCGGGTCGCGAGGTTGCGCTTGAGCCAGCTCAGCGTCAGACCGGAGTCGATGATGTCCTCGACGATCAGCACGTGGCGTCCGGTGATGTCGCGGTCGAGGTCCTTGAGGATCCGAACGACGCCAGAAGACGAGGTGGAGGACCCGTAGGAGCTGACCGCCATGAACTCGAGCTGCGCCGGGATGGGCAGGGCCCGGGCGAAGTCGGTCATGAACATGATCGCGCCCTTGAGGACGCCGACCAGGAGCAGGTCACCTTCCGGTGAGCCTTCGGGATACCGCTGGGCGATCTCTTCTGCGAGTTCGGCAGTGCGTGCTTTGATCTGTTCCTCGGAAATGAGAACCGATTCGATGTCGCCCTCGTACACGGGGTTTCCCTTCATTCGTTCTCCAGGCCGACGCTCAGCCTGCCATGCCGACGCGAGCACACCAACCTGGCGTCGGGCGTTCCGCCTGGCAGCGCGACTCCGCCCTGACCCGTCCACCGTCCGACGAGGGCATCGACGGCCCGGAGCTGCCGGTCGGTCAGCGACGTCACACCTCGGCCGAGCAACCATTTGCGCAGTACTCGCCTGCGAACGGCGGGATCGAGCGGGTCGAGCGTCGCAACCTCGAGGTCGGGGGCATCGGCGTTCACGACGGAGTGCGCCATCGCGTCGAGCACCCGGCCGTCCTCGCGCAACTGCTCGGCGGTCCGCGCGAGCGCAGCGGCGACACCACCGCCGAGTACGTCCTCGAGCAGGGGCAGTACCTCGTGACGCAACCGCACCCGAGTGAAATCGGTGTCGGTGTTGTGCGGATCCTCGAACGGCTCGATCCCCAGCTCGACGCAGGCAGCCCGGGTCACGCTGCGCCTGACTCCGAGCAGCGGCCGACCCCACGGCGCATCGAATGCCGCCATGCCCGCGATCGACCGCGGTCCCGATCCGCGCCCCAACCCGAGCAACACCGTTTCGGCCTGATCGTCGAGGGTGTGCGCCACCAGCACCGACGCGTCCCCGCGGGCCCGGTTCAACGCGTCGTACCTGGCTCGACGGGCGGCTGCTTCCATCCCTCCCGGACCGTTCACCTGCACCGTCAGAACACGTGCGTCCTCGACGCCGAACGCGCGGGCACGCGCCGCCGCGGTGGAGGCCACCTCCGCCGAGCCGGCCTGCAGACCGTGGTCGACGATCAACGCCAGCACATTCGGAGCCTCGGCCACGGTCGCTGCGGTCAGCGCCAACGAATCCGCTCCACCGGACAGCGCGACGGCCACGGGACCGGGGTGCGCCGCGAGCCAACCCCGAACCGCATGCCGAATCTCCAACAGCGCGGGGCCCTCCGGCAATCTGGGTCGTTCCGCGGGCTCCACTCCCCCGGGTAGCCGCGGAGGCATCAGCCCAGAACTCGGGCGATCCAGGCGTCGGGGTCCTCGATCTCCGACAGCAACGGCAGGGTGTCGGGCCCCGTCCACACGGTGTTGAAGCGTTCCATCCCCACCGCGGCGACGACATGATCGACGAACGCCTTGCCGCGCACGTACTGCGCCATCTTCGCGTCCATGCCGAGCAGTGCCCGGATGACGCGTTGCAGCGGGTTCACCTTGCGTCGACGGCGCTGATCGAACGCACCACGGATCTGCGTCACGGTCGGCACGACGGCCGGCCCGACGGCGTCCATCACGTGGTCGGCGTGGCCCTCGAGCAGGGTGCCCAGCACCAGGAGGCGGTCGATGGCGTCGCGCTGGGGCTGCGGTTGGGTGGCGCGCAGCAGTCCGACGATGCCTGCGTCCTCGGACTTGGTCGACCCGCTCGGATTCTTGCGGGCCTTCAGCGCGCCGGTCAGTCGGTTGGCGACATCGGTCAGCGGCTCGTCGGTGCCGTCGGAGAGCACCCCCACGTTCTCGCGCATGTAGCCGCCGAGCCACGGCGCGGAGGAGAACTGCACTCGATGGGTCACCTCGTGCAGGCACACCCACAACCGAAAGTCGCTCGGCGACACCCGAAGTGCGCGCTCGACGGCAATCACGTTGGGCGCGACCAGAAGCAGCGTTCCGTTCTCGCCCGTGAACGGGTCGTACTGTCCGAGAATGGCACTGGACAGAAAGGCCAGCATCGCTCCGGCCTGCAGTCCGGCCGGCTTTCCGCCGAGCAGACCTGACGGCGGCGTTCCGTCGTCGTCTCCGGTGAGGTGCTTCATCGACGCTGCGGCCGCGGCGATCCAGCCGGCGCGGTCGACCACCTGGGCGTCGGGCACGGGGAGGCCGTCGGCGAGGCCGGTGGTCTCGCGTACCGGCCCCTCGGCCCGAATCGATGCGGCGGCAAGCTCTTCCACGGCTGCCTCGGCGGTGTAGCGCGAGGTGGCCGGACCCGGGCGCGCCAGCTTCGCTCCGGTCTTCGCGGCCACCGACCAGTCGACTGCACCTGCGAAACCGGAGGTGGCGTCTCTGTCTTCGGTCTTCGCTGCTGCGTCCGTGTTCACTGGCAACCACACAATCTCAGGGTCGATGCGACGGCATCGAGGGCGGGGCGACTGACGTCGGGCGGCCGGTCGTTGGACATCAGCGCGAAGGTCAGGATCCGACCGTCGACGTCGACGACATATCCTGCCAAAGCACTTGCAGCAGAGAGCGTTCCGGTTTTCGCGCGAACCCAGCCCGCTCCGGTTCGATCACCCGAGGCGTACCGATCCGTCAGGGTTCCGGTAGCACCGGCGACGGGGAGATAATCGAGCATCGGACGCAGCGCAGGCTGCTCGGTTCCCGCCGCCGAGGTCAGCACCTGATCGAGCAGCCTGGCCGGAATCTTGCCGTCGACCGACAGCCCGCTGGCGTCCTCGAGCGTGAGTCCGGCCATGTCGAAGCCGGCCGAGTACAGGGTCTGCCCGATCGACGCCACGGCTCCGGAAAAGCTTGCGGCCGTGTTCATCTCGAGAGAGATTTCACGTCCGACGGCCTCCGCGAGGACGTTGTCGGAGCGATAGATCATCTGCTGCAAGCGGTTTCGCAGCGGCGCTGATTCGACGGATGCGATCTGATCGGCCCCGTCGACGGCCTTGCCGGTCGTCACCGCTGCCGGGTCGACGCCCAGCCCAGCGGCCAGTGCGCGGCCGGCGTCCAGTGCCGGGGTTGTGCTGCGCGGCGACTCGTCGACCAGTGGGTCCGACCGTCCGCCGTCGAGCATGATCGGTTCGATCGGAGTGATGGAACCGGCGGCGATATCGGCGGGAAACCAGCCCTGCGCCATCGAGTCACCGGAATAGATGGAGGTGTCGACGCCGATGCTGCGCACCACCGTTCCGCTGCGCCGAATCTGCTCGACCAGGTCGTCGATGCGCGCCGCTCCTGGATAGAACCCGTCGGTTCCGACCGGAAGCGCGGTGAGCGTGGGGTCGCCGCCCGCGATCAGCACGATGTTGCCCTCGCCGTTGCCCTGGACCACGCGGGTGGTGACGCGGTGATCGGCCGGGAGTGCGAGCATCGCAGCCGCGGCGGTGAGCACCTTGGTGGTCGAGGCAGGCGTCATCGGGGTGTCGGGGTTCTGGGACCAGAGCACCTGCCCGGTCCGTGCGTCGGCGACGGTGCCGGTAAACGTGCCGAGGGCGGGATCGTCGACCACCTGTGCCAGCGCGGCGGCCAGAGCCGCCGAGTTCGGCATCGGTGCCGATTCCGGGAACGGGGTGATCGCCGGGTTGGGCAGCACCGTCTCGGGTGGGGGCTCGATTGCGGTCTCGGCTCCGTCGGACACCGACGGCAACACGAGCGCGGCGGTCGTCGCGGCGAGGATCACCACGAACAGAGCGCACAGCGTCAGGATCACGCGCTTCTTCCTGCGCCGTCGACCCGCCGTGGGGCCGAGGAACCGCCGTGTCAGCCCCGCCACTGTTCCTCCGTATCTGCCGTGGTCGTACCCACGATCGTTCAGTCAACAGTATCCTCGGGTCCGGTAGCCTTGCGCCGCCACCATCGACACATTCGCAACGGTTCGGGCCCGGTCGGGCTCGGACGAAGACAGTGAGGACTGCACGTGCCGTTCGACGTCACCATCGAGATCCCCAAGGGGCAGCGCAACAAGTACGAGGTCGACCACGTCACCGGACGTGTTCGACTCGATCGCTACCTCTACACCGCGATGGCGTATCCAGCCGATTACGGCTTCATCGAGAACACCCTCGGCGAGGACGGCGACCCGCTCGACGCACTGGTTCTGCTGCCCGAGTCGGTGTTCCCCGGCGTCATCGTCGAAGCCCGCCCCGTGGCGATGTTCAAGATGGTCGACGAGGCCGGCGGTGACGACAAGGTGCTGTGCGTTCCGGCAGGCGACACCCGGTGGGACCACATCCAGGATCTGAGCGACGTCTCGACGTTCGAGCTCGATGCGATCAAGCATTTCTTCGTCCATTACAAGGATCTCGAACCCAACAAGCACGTCACCGGGGCAGACTGGGTCGGGCGCGCAGAGGCAGAGGCCGAAATCGCTGCATCATTCAAGCGCTTGGCGGACAATCCGGAGCACTGATCGTTTCGGCATCACTCACCTCGTCTCGGCCGAACGCCGACGAAACTAGTTTGGGGAAACGTATGACCGACAGCACTTCCAACGGTGATCGGCGCAATCTCGATTCGCGACCGATCTCGGATCCGACGCAGTTTCCCGATCTGCCGGTCACGGTCGTTCTCGACCGAATTCCGGTTCCGATCCTTGCGGTCGATCCCACCGGTGCCATCGTGTTCGCGAACGAGGCCTTCGACGATCTGTTCGGTCTCGACCGCACCGAGCGGGAGGACTTCCACCTGCACGACATCTTCCCCGACCGGGCACCGGAGGGCGTCAACGTCGCAGACATGTTCCTCACCACGGTGGCCACGCGCGCAGATTCACTGTGGCGGATGACCGACAAGACCGGCGATATCGTGCAGGTGCGCGCCAGCAAGTCGATCCTGCGTCGCACCGAGGACACCATCGTGCTCGTCGCGTTGGAGGACTTCACCGATCAGCTGTGGAACGACCCCAAGAGCGCCTTGCGCTGACGCGCGGCACACGTTCTTCCCCGAACGACGAACGGTGTACGCCGGCGGATCATTCGCCGGCGTACACCGTTGCTCTGTTTCCGCCCGCGTGCTTGGACTCGTACATCGCCGTGTCGGCGTCGAGCAGCACGTTGTGGACCAGGTCGGCACCGACACCGGACTCGGCGGCGGTGGACCATCGGCCGCCGTCCAGCAGGGCCACCCCGACACTGACCGTCACCGGCACGTCGTCCGCCGGGTCGTGAATCGATTCGAGAATGTCGTGGGCTACGCGGTGCACGGTTGCGTCGTCGGCCGGTATCGCAATGGTGAACTCCTCACCGCCGGTGCGTGCGACACACGGGCGGGCACCCGTGACCGCGGTGAGCCTGCGGGCCGTGCGGCGCAACACCCGGTCCCCCACCGCATGGCCGTAGGTGTCGTTGACTCGTTTGAACTGGTCGAGATCGAGAACCATCAGCGCAACCGAGCGCTCCGCGTCCAACGAGTTCATCATGCGGTGAAGCCGCAACTCCAGTCCGCGTCTGTTGAGGAGGCCGGTCAGCGAGTCCGTGTTGGCGAGATCGAGCTGGCGCTGAATCACCGCCCGGAACGCGAGCACCGAGTTGACCACCAACAGAGTTGCCAGGGTCCTGGCGACCGTCGACGCCAGATCGTGCGTGTCCTCGGCGAACGCCAGGGCTGCCAGGGCCCCGACCACGGCGTTGACGAACAGCATGTGAAACGCGAGCACTCGCCGTCTGGAGAAGTAGACGATGTAGATGCCGATCACGGCGAACAGCGCCGCGGCGTTCAGTGCCAGGTCGTGGCCGGTGAAGGAGAGCAGCATCATCGCCACGCCGACGTCGGCGTACACCACGAACCACCCGGGCATGTGCGACGCGTCCGACGAGCGCAGTAGCCACCACGCGCCCACCGGCACGGTCGAGATCAGCACCAGTGCGCAGGCCAGTTTCGCCGCAGTGCCCGCGGGCCCGTCGGCGGAGAGCATCGCGACGCCGCCGATCAGGCCGAACGACGGAACCAGGGCTGCGATGCCCAGTGCGACACGTCGTTCGAGCCGCACCGAGCCCATCCGATCTCCGGCTGGCACCGCGCCCCTCCCTCCAGTCCTGGCAGTTCGAGCATCCGCGTGGGGTGTCTACCCGTCACCCCTCGGGCAGAAGTCGACGACGAGAAACAACCCCCGTTGTCGGCCGTCCACTCGGCCGCCAGCAGCTCAGACGTTACCGGCGCGCCGCTCGGGCAGGTCCGGCCTGATCAATTCGTAATCGGTCAAGAAACGATCGAGCAACGTCACGAGCGATTCTCGGTCCACCCGTGTCCACCCCTCGATGACCCGTCCGAGATTGTCGGTTCGCCGTTGCTGGATCGCCGCCGCCGCTTCCTGACCCGACTCCGTCACCGCGAGCACGAACGCTCGACCGTCACGTTTGTCGGGAAGCCGCTCGACGTGCCCCCGTTCGACCAGCTGAGCCACCTGCCTGCTCACCGTCGACGGATCGGAATTCACCATGGCGGCGAGTTCACTGGACCGCATCGGTCCGTCGCGCAGGAGCCTGAACAAGCATACGTACGCGGCACCGTCGACACCTCCCGAAGACGAGATCGCGGCGATGTTGCGCTCACGCAGGCGTTGCAGTCGAACCAACTGCGTGCCCAGTTCCTCGGCGAACTCGACCACGTCAGTTACCGGTGAACTGCGCCGGTCGCTTCTCGAACACCGAGGTGATCGCCTCGGTGAGGTCGTGCGAGGCGAGGAAGGCGGCGTTCCAGGCCGCGACGTAACGAAGCGAATCGTCGACGCCGGAGGATCGGGAATGATCGAGCACGGTCTTGATGCCCTGAACCACCAGAGGCGGATTGGCAGCGATGGCGGCGGCGCATTCGCGAGCTGCGGCGAGAGTGGCGTCGTGGTCCTCGAACACGTCGTTGACCAGACCGATCTTCTCGGCGCGCGCGGCGTCGATGTCCTTGCCCGTCAGGGCGAGCTCACGCATGTGGCCGTCGCCGATGATCGCGGGCAGTCGGGCCAAGGACCCCATGTCCGCGACGATCGCGACCCGCACCTCGCGCACGCTGAACTTCGCGTCGGCGCTCGCGTAGCGCACGTCCGCGGCGGTGATGAGGTCGACGCCACCGCCGATGCACCAGCCCTGAACCGCTGCGACGACGGGTTTGCGGCAGTCCGCAACCGCGTTGATGGCCTTCTGCATCGTCTTGATGGTGTCGTGGAACGACGTTCGGGGACCGGCCAGTGCCTTGTCGGCCATCAGCGGACCGAACGTGCCTGCCATCGCGGCGAGGTCGAGTCCGTAGGTGAAGTTCCTACCCGAGCCCGCGAGCACGACTGCTCGAACCTCGGGATCGGCGTCGAGCTGCGCGAACAGCTCGGGGCTTTCGCTCCAGAAGTCCGGGCCCATGGCATTGCCCTTGCCCGGTCCGAGAAGTGTCACGTGTGCGATGTGGTCCGCGATCTCCACGGAGAAGGCTTGCCAGGTTCGTTCCGTCATGCCTGCGAGCCTAGCGGCAGCGTCGCACAATTCTGCATCGCATGTTACGGCGCGTAACGTCTGCGCTAAGTCCCTGCTCAGCTCTGGTACATACGTTCAATCGCGCCCATCATCGACTCATGTTGATGCATCAGGGACTCGGCCTGGAGACGTTCAACGATCTGCCGCGCCGCAAGGCGGTGCATGCGCTGTACGAGTGCTGTTGCTCGGTGGCGTGGGCGTCGAAGGTGGCGGACGGCCGCAGGTACCGCTCTCGCACAGACCTGTACTCCGCAGCCGACGCGGAATTGACCGAGCTCTCGGACGGCGATGTGGATTCGCTCGCCGCGACGCTGCCGGAGCCGAGCAAGGTGTGCGCGGCCATGGACACCGCCACTCGCGGGGCGCTGGGAACTGCGGCCAGGGCGTACGAGGACCGGTTCGGCTACCCGTACGTGTCGAGTCCGTTGTTCGAGCCCGAGGGTTTCGAGCCACGCGACATTCTGGTCGATCTGGGCCATCGACTCGACAACGACGATCAGACCGAGCGCAAGGTGATGCGCGACGAGCTGGCGAAGATCAACCACATCCGATTGGATCGCCTGCTGGGGCCCGAAGGCGGTTGGCCGGAGTACTGAGATCGGTCGGGATCAGCCGAACAGGCCGACGACGCGACCGATCAGTCCACCGGCGATCAGGATCGCCAGCAATGCCACGACACAGATGACGACGATCGGCATCACCCGGCTGCGCTGCGGGGGCTCGTGGTTCGGGCCGCCGATTCCGGTTTCGGCGGGCGGAGTATCTCCCGGGGTGACCCCGCCTCCGGCTTCGAGTCCTGTGGTGACGTCGGGGTCTGGATTCTGAGCATTCATCTTCTGCGGTTACCCGGTGCGGTGTCCCTCAACCGAGATGTGTCCTGGCTATCGCTCCCGCGAACAGTTCGGACACCGCGTCGGCGATGACACCCTCGTCGATCTCCTCGGGATCCACCGAATGTTCGACGGCCAATCCGGAGATCAATGCCGCCAGTGACGTCGCGAGGCGTCGGGCATCGAAGTTCTTGCCGACGCCCCACCGGTGCGCGTTGTCGGCGATGAGGCGTTCGAGTTCGCCGCGCAGTGCGCGACGGTCGGTGCGATAGCGCTCGGCGACCGCGGGGTCGCGTCCGGCGAGGATGCCGAATTCGACGGTCAGCAACGGCCACCGGGGTTCGGCCACCACCCAGGACGCGATTTCGCCGCCGCCGGCTCCTGCCGCTGCACCGGAGTCCAGATCGGATACGTGGGCCAGCACGCGGGCGGCGAGGTCGAGGGAACGCCGGGCGAGCAGTTCGGCGAACAGTGCTTGTTTGGATTCGAAATTGGAGTAGACGGCCCCCTTGGTGAAGCCCGCCCGATCTGCGATGTCGGTGAGTTTCGCTGCGGCATAGCCACGTTCGGTGAATTCGTCGGCTGCCGCGGCGAGCAGTCGGTCCCGTACGTCGGTGCGCTGGGGTCGTCGCCGGTCCTGTGTCGACCCCCACTTTTCTTGCTCGTCGGCATTCACGATACCTAGAGTATTGAATACCTCGGGTATCGACAAGATTCAGGAGTCACCCATGCGCAAGATGTCACTGCTCGCCGCCGCGGTGCTGGTACTACAGCTCGGCTTCATCCTCAGCTACGTCTCGGCCTTCCATCAGCCGACGCCGCACGCGATCCCCATCGCCGTGGTCACCGAGTCCGGCCTCCCCGAGGGGCTGGACCAACAGACCGCCGACCGCCTCGACGCCATCGACGGCACCCCGCTCGCGGCACGCACCGCAGCCGATACCGCGGAGGTCCGTGCACTGCTGCGCGACCGAGACGTTCTCGGGGCGTACGTCGTCGGTGCCGACGGAACGGACACCCTCATCACCGCCGGCGCAGCGGGCAGTTCGGTGGCCACCGCACTCGAGTCGATCTTCACCGAGGTGGACGCCGCGCAGGGGCGCCAGTTCGTGGTCCGCGACGAGATTCCGGTCGGCGTGCACGACAACCGCGGACTGTCCGGCTTCTACCTCTCGGTCGGCTGGGTCGTCGGCGGGTACCTGCTGGCTGCCGCTTTCGGACTGCTCATCGGCGCACCGAACTCGCGCCGCGAAACCTGCGTCCACGTCGGCATTCTCGCGGTGTACGCGGCCGCATCGGGTGCGCTCGGAGCCTTCCTCACCACTCATGTCATGGAAACCTTTGCCGGCCACTGGTTTCCGCTCACGCTGCTGGGTACCGCGGTGGTCTTCGCCACCGGACTGTTCACCATGGGTCTTCGTGCACTGATCGGCGTCGCCGCGGTTCCCGCCGCGATCGTCCTGTTCGTGATCCTCGGAAATCCCAGCGCGGGAGGCGCTTTCGGGGCAGACGTCCTTCCGTCGCTCTACGCTTCGATCGGTCGGTGGATCACCCCGGGCATCGGCACCGAGGGCGTGCGCAGCATCGTCTACTTCTCGGGCACCGGGTTGGGGCAACCCGCACTCGGCCTGACGTTCTACATCGTGATCGGCGCACTGCTGATGGGCGCGGCAGCAGTGCGTCGCCGGTCCACACACAACCCGGTGACCCCACGCGCAACCAGTAAAGTGTGATCCCATGACCGCCAACTTCCCCTTGCCACTGCCCGATCTCGCCGTCCGCACACTCGGAGGCGCAGTCGTGTGGGCGAACGACGAGACGTTCGCGGAGAAGGAGAATCTCGTCCGGCCCGGCAAAGCCGACTACTCGACGGCGACGTTCGGACACAAGGGCCAGATCTACGACGGGTGGGAGACGCGACGCCGACGCGAGGCCGGCTACGACGAAGCGATCGTGCGTCTCGGAGCGCCCGGGGTCGTCTCGGCAATCGTCGTCGACACCGCGTGGTTCACCGGAAACTATCCGCCGGAGATCTCGATCGAGGCCGCCGAGGTCGACGGTTTTCCCTCACCGGAAGAGCTTCACACCCAGACCGAGTGGACCACCATCGTCCCGCGCAGCCCGGTCAACGGCGACAGCGAGAACAGGTTCGCCGTTGCCTCCGATGTGCGGTGGACGCACGTGAAGCTGTCGATCTATCCCGACGGCGGAGTGGCGCGGTTGCGGGTGCTGGGCCGCGGCAAGCCCGACCCCAAGTTCCTCGCTGCCGGGCCGGTGGATCTCGCTGCACTCGAGAACGGCGCGTACGTCTCGGCGTGCTCCAACATGTTCTACAGCTCACCCAACAATCTGTTGTTCCCCGGACCGCCACGGTCGATGGGTGAGGGCTGGGAGACCTCGCGTCGACGCAACGACGCGAACGACTGGGTTCAGGTGCAGCTCGCCGGTACCGGGCACATCTCTCTCGCCGAGCTCGACACCACCTGCTTCCTCGGAAACGCGCCCGGTGCGGCATCGCTGCGGGGCCGACTCGGCGACGGCGAATGGATCGAACTGTTGCCGCGCACGACGCTGCAGCCCGACACCCGGCATCGCTTCGTCCTCACCCACGACACCCCGGTCTCCGAGGTGCGAATGGACATCTTCCCCGACGGCGGGATGGCGCGATTGAGACTGTTCGGTGATCTCGACGCGGGAGTGGAGCCTGCAGGAACGACTCCGGGATAGAACAGCGTAAACGGTCGCGGGGCAATAGGGTTGGTTCATGTCCCGGCTACTTCATCCGAATGCAGCCCATGTGGCCGACACTCTGATTTCACGTGGTCATCACGGGGTGGTGGTCAATAGCCCGGAGGGCACGCACACTGCCGCCGACGCTGCCGCAGCGCTGGGCGTCGAGGTGGGTGCGATCGTGAAATCGATGGTGTTTCTACTCGACGACGAGCCGGTGTTGCTGCTGGTGTCCGGTGCCCACAATGTTCATCTCGAGCACACCGGCGAACGGCTGGGCGGGACGTTGATGCGCGCGCCTCTGGACACGGCCAAGCATGCAACCGGGCAGCCGATCGGGGGGATCGCACCGGTCGGCCACCCCACCAACCTCGACACGTTCGTCGACCAGGATCTGGCCGGGTACGCCGAGGTGTGGGCGGCCGCCGGTCACACCAACACGATCTTTCGGTCCACGTTCACCGAGTTGGTGCGCATCACCGCAGGTCTGGCGATCGACGTCACCTGAGCACTGCTCACCGGGCTCAGGACGCGAGCGTCGGGGCGATCGGTGTGCCGAGGACCGCGTCGACGACGTCGATGTCGAGTCGGGTGCCGCGGGATTCGAGCAACGGCAGTACCCCGTTGTTGATCAGAACCGACTGGCGAGCGACATCGCCGAGCACTGTCAACGTCACGCCGTCCGCCACATCAGCCGCAGTGACATCTGAGATCAAACTGGCCAATCCCGCCGGTGTTCCGACGTAGCGGATCGACGACGGGCCGACCGGCGCGTCGAGTGCAGCCAATTCCCGACGGGCCGTCCTGGCATCGGCCGCGATGTGGATCTCGAGGTCGAGAAACACTGCGGTGCTGTCGGCAGATTCGCCGCGCTCGGCTGCCTCGGCCCGTACGCGAGCCAGGTGCTGCTGGGATTCCCGCAGGTCGGAGGCCTGGATTCGGACTACGTCCCCGTCCGGTGACACGGTCAGTTCGGTCCAACCTGCAGAGAATTCGACGGCGACGCGGGTGGAGTTGTGCGACATGAGTGGTGGTCCTGGTTCTAGAAGTCGGTGAACGCATTCGGTCGGAGCGGAGCCGAACTCGAACACGACCCGGACGCAGTGCGGCACAGATCCACGTATCTGTTGCACCAGTGACGGTTGCCCGTCCACACGACACTCACGGTCATGACGCCATGCTAACGGCCTGCGGGGCTGCACGGGGATCCAACCCCGGCGGCCCCATCGGCCAGCTCGGGGAAGGGCCGCGGGTCGGGTACGGGGTTCCACCAGCCGGCGTCCTCCGCGTAGTGCCAGTTCGGTCCCGACTCGACCAGGGCGGCGAGGGCGTCGACGAGTCGGTCCACATCGGCCGACGAGCTGCCGAGGCCGATACTGGCTCGAACCGCTCCGGCCGCGTGCCCCAGCCTGCTCAGCAGGGGGTGTGCGCAGAACTTGCCATCGCGCACGCCGATTCCGTGTTCGGCGGACAGGTACGCAGCCACCTCACCGGGATCGCGCCCGGCAACGGTGAAGGTGACGATGCCGACACTGTCGGGCGCATCGGCCCAGACCTGGAGCTGCTCGACGCCGTCCAGCGCTGCCAGGCCGCCCCGCAATCGCGAGGACAGCTCGTGCTCGTGCGCCTGGAGCTCGGCATCGTCGAATCCGGCGATGGCCTCGCAGGCCGCAGCGAGAGCCACAACGCCGAGGACATTGGGGGTGCCCGCCTCGTGCCGCTGCGGCGCCGGGGCCCAGTCGGTGTGGTCGATGCCGACGCTGCGCACCGCGCCGCCGCCGGCCAGGTGCGGTTCACCGGCGTCGAGCCAATCACGTGCGCCCACAAGCACTCCCGCGCCGAACGGGGCGTAGAGCTTGTGGCCGGAGAACGCGAGGTAGTCCACGCCGAGTGCGGCGATGTCGACCCGCCGATGCGGAACCAGCTGGGCACCGTCCACCGCGATGCGTGCGCCGTGCCGGTGCGCCAGAGCGGCGAGTTCGGCGATGGGCAGCACCTCACCGGTGACATTGGAAGCACCCGTGATCGCCAGCAGTGCAGCAGGTTTCGCGGCGAGCTCGGCGTCGAGCCGCGTGATGGTCTCGGCCAGGGTAGACGCCGCCACCACCACTCGTCGATCACGCCACGGGAGGAGATTCGCGTGGTGTTCGATGTCGAGTACCACGGTCTCACCCGGCACGCATGCGGCCAGCAGATTGAGCGAGTCGGTGGTGTTCCGCGTGAACACCACCACCGAATCCGTCTGCGCACCAACGAAATCAGCGACGGTCACCCTGGCCTTCTCGTACGCCGCCGTCGAGACCCGCGAGGCGTAGCCGGCACCGCGATGGACACTCGAGTAGAACGGCAGCAGTTCCGCGATCCGATCGGTCACCGCGTCCAGTGCCGGCGCGCTGGCGGCGTAATCGAAGTTTGCGTACGTGCAGGTGCCGCCCTGGACCAGCGGTACCTGCAGATCCGTGCCCGAAACAGGGGTAAAAGGAGCACAGGGGCGGGAAAGTACAGATGTCATGACAGATCAAGCCCTCACGTTCGAGGGACCCGCAACCGAAGGATGTGGTGAACGAGTCCGCGCTTGCCGCGCCGGTTTTCCGGCGTCGGCCTGGTCGTCACCCGGAGCACCCCACCGCGGAGGAGGGTTGCCGACCAGCTAGCCGGGGCTTGATGCTGGTACTCGTGACCGTGGAAGAGACACTCGCAAACTCGCTGCGGTTTTGTCAAGCCGGGACTCGCCCCTGGGCCGCAGTAGGATTTCCGCGGTGGGAAGGCGCGCTCGTTCACCTGCTGGCAAACAGAACGTGAGATAACCAACGGCGCTGCTGCTCGCCAGCACCACAGAGCCACTTGCCAACGCAGAGTTACTTGCAAACGAATGAGAAGGACGCCCGGTTGTCTGTGCATCAAGAGAACGATCTGCCGGGTTCGAGCGCGGACATCGCACCTGCCCCGGCGGCGTTTCTTCGCTCGCCCCAGGCTCCGCCCGCACGCACGCTCATCGACATTCTCCGCGACACCGCCCATCGTTTTCCCGACGCACCCGCGATCGACGACGGTGCTGTGTCGGTCAGTTACTCGGAGTTGTTGGACGACATCGCCGAGGGCGCTCAGTGGCTCGCCAATGCCGGTGTCAGGCGCGGCGATCGCGTCGGCATCCGCATGCCGTCGGGCTCCTTCTCGCTCTATGTCGCGATCCTGTCGATCCTGCAGGTCGGTGCCGCCTACGTGCCGGTGGACGCGGACGATCCCGAGGAGCGCGCCGAGTTGGTCTTCGGCGAGGCACAGGTGACGGCCATCGTCACTGCGGGCGGAATCGCCGCCGGTACTGCCCCCAAGCAGGACATACCTCACCACGACCTTTCCGAACACAATGCCGGACCGCCCACCCCGCAGGACGACGCGTGGGTCATCTTCACCTCGGGTTCGACGGGCACCCCCAAGGGCGTTGCCGTCAGTCATCGCAACGCGGCGGCGTTCGTCGATGCCGAGGCCCGCATGTTCCTGCAGAAGGATCCACTCGGTCCGGGCGATCGAGTGCTGGCCGGCCTGTCGGTGGCGTTCGACGCGTCGTGCGAGGAGATGTGGCTGGCGTGGCGGCACGGCGCGTGTCTGGTTCCCGCGCCCAGGTCTCTGGTGCGGTCCGGCTTCGACCTCGGCCCGTGGCTCGTCTCCCGCGACATCAGCGTCGTGTCGACCGTGCCCACGCTGGCGTCGCTGTGGCCCGCGGTGGCTCTGGAAGCGGTGCGGCTGCTCATCTTCGGCGGCGAGGCCTGCCCGCCGGAGTTGGCCGAGCGGCTCGCCGTCGAAGGCCGTGAGGTCTGGAACACCTACGGCCCCACCGAGGCGACGGTCGTCGCCTGTGCGGCGATCATGGACGGCAAGGGCCCGGTCCGGATCGGGCTCCCCCTCGACGGGTGGGACCTCGCTGTGGTCGACGGCTCCGGCAACCCGGTGCAGGTCGGCGAAGTCGGTGAACTGGTCATCGGGGGCGTCGGACTCGCTCGGTATCTCGATCCGGCCAAGGACGCCGAGAAGTACGCGCCCATGCCGTCCCTCGGGTGGGATCGGGCGTATCGCAGCGGCGATCTGGTCAAGCTCGAGCTCGAAGGTCTGTTGTTCCAGGGCCGCGCCGACGACCAGGTCAAGCTCGGCGGTCGACGCATCGAGCTCGGCGAGATAGACAATGCGCTGCAAGCACTTCCGGGCGTCGGCGGTGCGGCGGCCGCCATCCGCAAGACGGCAGCCGGAAACTCGGTGCTCGTCGGATATCTCGCGAGCACCAACCCGGATTTCGATCTCGAAGCCGCTCGCGAGTTGCTCGCCGAACAGTTGCCTGCGGCCCTGGTCCCGCGCCTGGCGTTGGTCGACGAGATGCCAACGCGCACCTCGGGCAAGGTCGACCGCAATGCGCTGCCGTGGCCCTTGCCCGGCATGGCGGGGGCCTCCTCGCTCGGCGGCACGGCGGGGTGGGTGGCCGAACTGTGGACCAACATCCTCGGCGCGCAGGTCTCGGACGAGAACGCCGATTTCTTCGCCAACGGTGGCGGTTCGCTCTCGGCCGCCCAATTGGTGACGGCGTTGCGCGAGCGGTTCCCCGAGATCACCGTCGCGCAGCTCTACGACCACCCACGGCTGGGTTCGCTGGCGCAGTATCTCGACGACCTGAAGCCGGTCGTCGAGGCCATTCCTCGCGAGGTCGCCCCGACGTCGCGCACCGCGCAATGGGCGCAGATCGCGGCAACGGTTCCGTTGACCACCCTGACCGGCTTGCAGTGGGTCACCTGGCTCGGACTGCTGTTCAACGTCATGTCCTGGTTCGGCGACGTGTCCTGGGCTCCGAGGCTGTCGTGGTGGTGGATTCTTCTCGCCTTCGTCTTGTTCATCACTCCGGTCGGTCGCATGGCGATCTCGGTGATCGGATCTCGCATCCTGTTGGCGGGCTTGAAACCGGGCGCGTACAAGCGCGGCGGGAGCATGCACATAAGGCTCTGGGCCGCAACGCGATTGACCGATGCCAGCGGTGCGTCGAACCTGTCGGGCGCACCGTGGATGGTCTATTACGCACGCGCGCTCGGTGCCAAGATCGGCAAGGGCGTCGACCTGCACACCCTGCCGCCGGTCACCGGCATGCTCGAGCTGGGTGACGGCTGCTCGATCGAGCCCGAGGTGGACCTGTCCGGGCACTGGATCGACGGCGATCTCGTCTACATCGGCGGCATCGAGATCGGTGCCGGGGCCACCGTCGGTGCCCGCTCGACGCTGCTGCCCGGCACCAAAGTCGGCAAGAACGCGGTCGTGACGGCAGGCTCCGCCGTCGTCGGACGCGTGAAAGCCGGTCAGATGTGGTCCGGTTCGCCGGCCCAGAAGGTCGGTAAGGCCGATCATCCGTGGCCCGCGGAAACTCCACCGCGCGCCACCCATTGGGTCTTCGCGTACGGCGTCGCGTCGTTGTTTCTGTCCGGCATGGCACTGTTCTCGATCGGCGTCAGCCTGGTGCTGATGGGCTGGTGGATTCACACCGCCGACTCCGTGCTCGACGCCTTCGAACGTGGTCTGGTGATGTTGCCCGTCGCGACGCTGGTGTCGTTGGCGGTGTTCGCGCTGATCACCGTCGTCGCGGTGCGGGTGCTCAGCATCGGCCTCGTCGGCGGTTACCACCCGGTGCGCAGCCGCATCGGCTGGCAGGTGTGGGCCACCGAGCGCCTGATGGACTCGGCGCGCACGTTCCTGTTCCCGCTCTACGCGTCGCTGTTGACGCCGCATTGGCTCCGGCTGCTCGGCGCGAAGATCGGTAAGGACGTCGAGGCGTCGACGGTGCTGATGATCCCCAAGTTCACCACCGTTGCCGACGGCGCGTTCCTCGCCGACGACACCATGGTCGCCAGTTACGAACTCGGCGGCGGCTGGATGCATCTGGGCGACGCCAAGGTGGGCAAGCGCGCGTTCCTCGGCAACTCCGGTATGACCGGTCCGGGTCGAACCGTCCCGAAGAACGGTCTGGTCGCCGTGCTGTCCGCCACTCCCGACAAGGCCAAATCCGGCTCGTCGTGGCTCGGTAGCCCGCCGGTGCGGCTGCGTCGGGCCGCCGGTAGTGCGGACTCGTCGCGCACGTTCGATCCGCCGCGCAAGCTGAAGGTCGCCCGCTCGCTCGTCGAGACGTGTCGGTTGATTCCCGTCGTCGTGACGTTCGGTATCGGGCTCGGAGTGCTGTTCTCGCTCACCGCGCTCGCCGACGCCGTCGGGTACTGGTTGGCGGCGTTGCTCAGTGGCGTCGTGTTGCTCGTCGCCGGTTTCGTGGCCGCTGCGGTGTCGGCGCTGGCGAAGTGGTTGTGGGTGGGCCGGATCGGCAAGACCGATCATCCACTGTGGAGTTCGTTCGTGTGGCGCAACGAGGTGGCCGACACGTTCGTCGAGACCGTTGCTGCGCCGTGGTTCGCGCGCGCCGCCGAGGGCACCGCGGTGCTGAACATGTGGTTGCGGTGGCTCGGTGCCGATATCGGCCGCGGAGTCTGGTGTGAGACGTACTGGCTTCCCGAGGCCGATCTGGTGACATTGGCCGACGGTGCGACCGTCAACCGAGGGTGCGTTGTGCAGACGCACCTGTTCCATGATCGGATCATGTCCATGGACACGGTCGATCTCGGCAGAGGCGCAACACTGGGACCACACTGTGTCGCGCTGCCGGCCGCGGGAATCGGTGACGGTGCGACGGTGGGGCCTGCCTCGCTGGTGATGCGCGGTGATACGGTTCCCGCGCATACTCGTTGGCAGGGCAATCCGATCGCGCCCTGGGCCAAGGGCGATCCCTTCCCGCGCATCCGCGACGACCGAAACGAGGGGTGATCTTTCGTGCCAGACAGGCTGGTGGCACCGGTGTTCGACGTCGATGCCAGCGACAATCCGATCGATACATACCTCCCGCAGAACGGTAATCGGGGCTACCGCGTCTCGCGCTACGAACTCGATCTCGAATACAAGGTCGAGAGCAACCGGTTGACGGGCAAGGCGAAGATCACTGCGGTCACCACGGCGACGGTGTCGAAGTTCGCGTTCGATCTCGGACCGGCGATGAACGTGTCGAAGGTGTCGGTCAACGGCTCGCGGTCGGTGAAGTTCAGCCACCAGCGCGGCAAGCTGAAGATCACCCCGGCCAAGCCCATCGCGTCGGGCGCGGCTCTGGTGGTCACGGTCGCGTACGGCGGAACCCCCAAGCCCATCAACGGTTTCTGGGGTGAGGTCGGCTGGGACGAGCTCACCGAGGGATCGATCGTCGCGAGCCAGCCGAACGGGGCCGCGTCGTGGTTCCCGTGCGACGACCATCCGGTGTCGAAGGCCAGCTACGGCATCACCATCACCACCGATTCGCCGTACTACGCGGTGGCCAACGGAACGTTGGTGCGCAAGCAGACTCGCGCCAGCCGCACCACGTGGGTGTACGAGCAGCCCGAGCCGATGGCCAGCTACCTCGCGACCATTCAGATCGGTCCGTACGAACATCGCATCGTCAGCCCGGGACCGGTGCCGATGAAGGCCATCACTCCGCCGCGGCTGCGCGCGCAGTTCGATCACGACTTCGGTCGTCAGCCACAGATGATGGATACGTTCGTACGGCTGTACGGCCCTTACCCTTTCGCGTCGTACACCGTGGTGGTGACCGACGACGATCTCGAGATTCCGGTCGAGGCGCAGGGGCTGTCGATCTTCGGTGCGAATCACTGTTCCGGTTCCCGGTACTACGAGCGTCTGGTGGCACACGAGTTGGCGCACCAGTGGTTCGGCAACTCGCTGACCCTCGGCAAGTGGGCCGACATCTGGCTGCACGAGGGATTCGCCTGCTACTCCGAGTGGATCTGGGCCGAGAACTCCGGCGGCGCAACGGCTCACGACAAAGCCAAGCGCGCGCACACCATTCAGCGCGGTCTGGCCATGGACCTACAGCTCAGCGATCCCGGGCCTGCACGCATCTTCGACGACCGCGTCTACAAGCGCGGCGCACTGGCACTGCACGCCGTGCGGCGCACCATCGGCGACGAGCGCTTCTTCGGACTGATCCAGGAATGGACCTCCAAGTACCGCTACTCGACGGTCGCGACGGCGGACTTCACCGACCTCGCCTCCCGCTTCGGGTGCCCCCGAAGTCTGTGGGACGCATGGCTGGTGGACAAGCAGATGCCGTCGTTGCCGTAGTTCCCGGTGGCGCGAATCGGCTCCCCAGTTTCGGATATCCGCCTGCAATCGGGGGCCGGAATCCAAGTCTGGGGAGCCGATCTGCCATTCAGACCCGCCGACGGCGCTTCTGCGCGTAGCCGATGGTCAGGAAGCCCGCTGACATCAGCGCGAAAAGGTTGATGGGCGACGCGATGGCGCGGCCGACACTCGCATCGAGTGCCACGACCTGAAACAGCACCCAGCCCACGATGACGCCCAGCACGGCGAAAATCGGCCACGGTCCGGAGTAGTTGTACTTCATGCTCGCTCCCGTCGTACGAGGGATGTACCCGCTCCACGGTACCCACTGCATCGGCTGCGTCAGCGATACCCGAGAGACAGGGCGAGGCCTGCCACGGCGTAGCCGTACATCGCCGACGTCGCCAGTGCTTGACGCCAGAAGCCGGTCGGGAAGGACGCCGCCCAACGTCCCTTGCCGTCCAATTGCAGATCGCAGGGGAAGTCGCTGATGGCCATGGCAGACGATGGTTGCTTCGAATGCGCGAGCACCACACCGGTGGTGAACGGCAGCCCCCGAACGAACAGGTGACCGCGCGCTTCCCCGGCCCGATATCGAATCGTGGATTCGGTGACAACCCCGGTGTACCAACGCCGTTGGACGTTCCATCCGGTGGCGTGCGCGAGGCGAAGGTTGCGGTCGCCTCGCAGAGCGGTGTCCACGGTCTCGACGTCGGCGATCACTCCCCACCGCAGCATCGACACCCACGAGGCAATCCGTCTGCAGCGAAACACCAGGGCCCCGAGCAGAACGACCCCGAAGACGTACGGCACCACCGTCGGATATCTCGACCAGCAGGCGGCCGGCACGATCACCGCGATCAGAAACCAGTACGCCTCACGCCGGTTCCATACGGTCGCACCCGCGAGCGCCACCGTCGGAGGAACCCGATGCGGCGGGACCGTGCGCGAGGACTGCAGCATGATGCCGCTGATCCTAGGGCCGAACCGCCCCTACGCGCTGGGCAAGTGAGCAGACGTCTTGGACCGCACCACCAGGCCGCACAGCGCCGCCATCACTGCGCCGAATCCGAAGATGATCGGATACGTGACCACCCCGGGCCAGGTCTCGGTGAGCGCCGACAGCACGGCAGGCACCGCGAAGCCCAGGTAGGTCAGCGAATAGAACACAGCGGTGAGGCCGGCGAGATCATCGGGGCCCGCAATGCGTTGCACCTCTTGCAGACCCGAGACCAACGCCATGCCGTACCCACAGCCGAGTACCGCCGCCGCGATCAGCGCCGCGGCAATGGTGAGCACCGATGCCGCCCACGCCGCGACAGCCATACCGATCACCAGCAGAGTCAGCGCAACCAGTGCCCCTCGGGCGTTGGCCGGTGTGTCGATGCGACGCCCGACGGCCTGGATCGCAAAGCCGGAGCCTAGGGCGATCACGGCCATCGCCGCAGACAGGGCGACGGGATAGCCGCCCCCGGGCTCGTCGGCCAGAGCATCCGCCATCAGTGACGGCAGCACCGCGTAGGCGACGCTCGCCGCACCGAACACCCATGGGGCCAAGGGCAATACGACGAACAGGAACCGGCGATGCGATGCGGACGGAATCCTCAGGTCGTCGAGCAACCTCTTCTTCTTCGATGCCGCTGTGGCGGTGCGTGTTTCGGGCACCGAGAGCATGCCGACACCGGCGGCGATGCAGATCAGCACGTGCACGCCGTAGGCGAGGTGCGTCGGCCAGGGTGCCCATTGCGCGAGCACGCCTGCGACTCCGGCACCGAGGGCGAAGCCCGCCGTCAGCGACATCGCGGCGCGGCGCGCTCCGGCACCGGGCTTGGCGGTGGAGTCGCGACTCGAGAGTTCCTTGACCCAGCTGCCGCCCACGGCCATACCGATTCCGAGCGCGATGCCGCTGAGCACACGGCCACCGAAGAGCATGTACGCGTTGTCGGGTCCGAGCGCGATCAGGATCGAACCGGCCGCAGCAACAGCGGGGGCGGGCAACATGATCGGGCGTCGACCGAGCCGATCCGAGAGCGGCCCGCAGATCAGCATCGCCGGAATGATGCCCAGGACGTAGGCGAACAGGAACGTATCGACCACCACGGCCGAGAAGCCATGATCGAGCCGATACATCACCAGCAGCGGCGTGAACTCGTTGCCGCCCCACGCCACGGCGAACATGCCCGACGCGACCAGCAGCCAGCGTCGTGCAGTCAGCTCGATGTCTCGATCGTTCGTGAGCGTTTCGCTCATCGTGCTCCCCCTCTGTCCGGTCGTAGGCCGTGCACCCCGAGCATGTGTTGTTCGACGGCCCGCTCGAATCCGTCTGCGTCGCCTGCCTCGATGAGGTCCGCGAGTCGACGATGGTCGTCGACGATGCGGGAGATCTGGCCCGGATCACGCGTCACGGAGGCTGCGGTCATCCGGCGCTGACGCTCGCGAAGTCCGTCGTAGAACGCGTCGAGCAACGGGTTGCCGCCGGCATGGACGACGGTGCGATGGAAATCTGCGTCGACGGCGCTGAATTGTGCGGCCGTACCGTCGACGGCCAGCTGCTGTTGTAGCTGCAGGTTCTCGCGCAGGGCGGCCACCACGGATTCGCGAGCACTGGCGTCGGCGATGAACGCTCGGACGCTGCCGGCCTCGACGAGGCGACGCGCATCGACGACGCTCTCTGCCTCCCCTACCGCGATCGGCACCACCAGCGCGCCGCGCTTGGGATACAGGCGCATCCACCCCTCGACCTGCAAGCGCAGAAACGCCTCGCGTACGGGGGTGCGGCTGATCTCGAGGCGGGTTGCGATCTCGCCCTCACTGACGAGCTCACCGCCGGGGAGTTCTCCCGAGACAATGAGCTCCTTGACCGTCGCATACGCCGTATCGGCGGCTGATCTCGTCTCGGACACAACATAGATACTAGATGCACTTCAACTGTGCACCAATTCTGGCCACCAAAAAGTCCACTCAACGTGACATTGACCGTCGAAATGTGCCCGATGGTCGTTCCGCGGGCTCCACTCCAGTCCACCGAACGTCACATCGACTCCCCCAAGGGCGGGGCGGGGGTCGGTCAGGGCACCCAATGCCGCGCGGCGATGTCGTCGATGATCGGGTCACCGTCCTGCGCCGCGTCGAGTGCGTCGAGGTCGTCGCGCAGGGCGTTGAGGCGTGGGTCGTCCCCCTCGGCTTGTTCGGCGGCGGTGCCTCCGTCGTCGACTAGTTGCGCAAGGAGTTTCGCGCGGACGCGATCCCGCAGAGAGTCGCTCATTCGTCGTCACCCTTCTCGAACACGCGGCGGGCCGTGGGGATGAGCGCGATGAGCACGCCCAGCAGCACGATGATCGAGAAAATTTCCAGCAGCACAGCTACTCCTTGTCGTGTCAGGTCGGGGCGATCGTGGTGCCCCACGGGGTGTTGCGCACCACGGTGAAGACGGTCAGGAGGACGAGCACCACAGCAGCAGCCAGGCGATTCGGGCGAGGCAACGTCAGGGGCATCTGCATCCAGCGAGCCCTGAGCCACAACCCCCACAACCCGACGGCCACGACGACGCACACGACCGCAACGACATTGCTCGACGCGGCCGCGGCGATGTCTCCGCGGGTGAGGTCGCCGAGAGCCCGGGTCGTGCCGCATCCGGGGCACCACAGTCCGGTCAGAGCGTGAAACGGGCAGGGAAGATACGTCGAGGTTCGCGGGTCGCGGACGTGCAGCAGTACTGCCCCACCGACAGCGGCAGCGGCCACGCCGAGGGGTGCGGCGATGCTGCGTGATCGGGTCGGGGCCGTCATGCACTCAGTCCATCACGGTTCGACGAGAATCGTTGCCGTCATGTCCGGATGCGGGGTGCAGTGGTACGTGAAGGTTCCCGCGGTGTCGAAGGTGTGCGTGAACTGACCGGTCTCCATGAGCTGGCTGCGAAACGAGTTGTCGTCGGCGACGACGTTGTGGGCCATGCCTCGATCGGCGAACACCCAGGTGACGGTGTCTCCCACCGAGATCGTCAGCGTTTTCGGCGAGTACATCCGATCGGCGACGGTCACCTGGTTCTCGGCGACGGGTTCGGCGGGTGCGGCCGGGGTGGTTGCGGTGGAGCAGGCAGTCAGGGTGATCATCAGTGCCGCGAGGAGTCCGAATGCCTTCATGTGTCCGACGGTACCCAAAGGGGTCATTCCCGCCGGCCGAGGACGTATTCGGCCGTCAGTGCAATCGAACGGTCGGGGTCTCGGGTCAACTCCTGCAGGGCATGCGAGGCTGCCTGCCCCGGGATACTCGCCAGCGCCTGGGTCACTCGCAGTCGCGTCGGCGCATCTCCCGGCCCGTTCATCAACGCCGCCACGATCGAGTCTCCGGATCCCAGCATGCCCAGGGCATCGGCGGCGTCCACATCGTTGGTGCCCTCGAAGACCATCCCGATCAACGTCGGGATCGCATCGGCCACCCCGCGCGCACCGAGTTCCAGCGCAGCGACCCGCCGGACCTGCTCGTCGTCGTGAGTGAGCGCCTCTCGCAGCACGTCGGTGGCGGCCGGATGCCGAATCTCGACGATGGTGTCCACGGCGCGGCGTCGGACTTCCGGGTCCGGTGAGCCCAGACCTTCCCGGAGCGCCATGACGGCGTCGCCTCCGGTCCGAGCGAGGGCCCACCGAAGTGCGCCTGCCACATTGGGCGCGGGCTCGCGCAGCACCGCTTCGGCCAATGCGTCCGCCGGAACGGTTCGATCTCCGGCGGACGACAGCGCCGCCGACTGCCGCTTCCCCGCACTGACCGACTGCAGATCGCCGAGCAACGCCACGGTTCCGAGTACGTCCTCCCAGTCCTCCGGCCGCGCGTCGCCGATTCGACGCAGCCGGGTGAGCAACTCGGTATCGCGCGCGATGCGTTCCTCGGCTCGGGCGGCGAGCTCGTCGACGAGTCCCGAGGCCGCGAAGCTCGGGTCGTCGAGCGCGCGACCGACGTCGTTCAGCGACAACCCGAGCGAACGCAGCGACTCGACGTGGAACAGGCGTCGAACATCCTCCGGCGCGTACTCGCGGTAGCCGGTGCTGCTGCGCGACGTCGGGCGCACGAGCCCCAGCCTGTCGTAGTGCCGGAGCATGCGCGCACTGACGCCCGATCGCTGCGCCACCTCACCGATCAACATCGCTCCATCTCACCCCGCCTTGTCGACTACGCCAAGAGCATCGATGCGCTTGGCCTCGAACACTGCGAACCCCGCGTCCGGATCTCGGAGTAGCGCCTCGGTGGCCAGCGCGTGGGCACGAACCGAATCATCCGTGCTCGACGCGGCCTGGCGCACCATCGGTTCGATCACCGACCCGAGCGCAACCAGCGCACGGCTGAGGCTTCGCTGAACGTCGGACTCACCTCGTCCGAGTTGGGTACCCAGCATCGCGGCCAGCTGCCCTTCGCTTCCGGCCGGCACCAATACCGCCGCGGCTCGCCATGCGCTTCGTGCGACCTCGTCGTCGGCGTCGGAGATCAGGTCCTCGGTGATCACGGCCCACGCCGCCGGGTCCTTGATCTTGGACAACGTGTGCAGCGCCTGGCTTCGAGCGAGGGCTCCTCCGGTGCGCACCGCCTCGATCAGCCGTGGCACCGTCAGCGACGTGGGGTGGCGAATCAACGCCCAGGTCAACATTTCCCGCACCTGAAAATCGGGTTCGACGGCGCACCGCTGCACCAGGGCGTCGAGATGCCGTGGGTCCGGTGCAGTCCCGAGGTCGAGCGCTGCCCTCAATCGAGCCGACGGATTGCTGTGTTGGAGTGCCCCACTTACGAGATTCATCGAGTTCATGGCTTCAGCCAAGACCTTGTCACGGTGTGAAGGTCAAGCCCGACTCAACACATCGGCCAGTGTTCGGTTCATCGTGTTCAGTGCTCGCACGGCGCCCCGCAGCGGGCCGGGTGCGCTGGTCGAGGTGAGCAGCACATCCAATACCGTTGTCTCGGTGATCTTCTCGGGTGGATCGACGTGCTCCCCGGCGACAACTGCCTCCACCTGGCGTGCGGTGTCGCGCACCAGGGCCGCGGCGTCGCGTAGAGCTCGGGCGGTCTCTGCCGAGGGGGCCGTGTCCGGGTCGGCACGCGAGGCCAGCACACCGGCTCGGGCCAGTGCGTGCGCCGATCGACTGCTGACGGCCAGCACCCGCAACAGTCGCTTCGCGCCGCGTCTGCTGCGGGTCGTCGGCCCGAGTACCAACGGCTTTCCGGAGTTCAGAACGTCTTTCAGGGCATTGTCGAGTGTGCGCGTCGACGCCACCAGATCGGTTGCACCGCCTGGCGCGAGAATCGATTGGACGCTCGATTCGATCAACGCGTCCAATCGTTCGAGGTAGGTGTCGACGTTGCCCACCAGTGTCTTTCGCGTGCTCGTCGAGAAGATGAAGTAGGCCGACGCCATTCCGACGGCACCGCCGACAGCGGTCTCGACGATGCGAAGCTCGAGCACCTCGATACTGAACGTGCCCAGCAGCCCGTAGAGCATCGCGAGCAGGATGGTCACGAAGAACGACAGCAGCGCATACGCGACCGTCACCAGGTAGAACGCGAAGAAGACGCAGACGACGATCAGCACCAGTTGCACGGGTTGGTTGCTGCCCACCAGTGCGGCGATCACTACTCCGGCCAGCACGCCTGCGATGGTTCCGAGAACGCGTTGGCCTGCTCGGGTGAGGATTTCGCCTCGCGTCGACGCCCCCGTGAACACCAGGAACGCCGTCAACACCGCCCAGTACCAGCGGTCGGGAGAGACGAGTTCACCCAGTACCGTTGCGGCACTGGTGGCGACGGCCACCTGGATGGCCGCCTTGGTGCTGGGGTTCAGACCACTCGGGGTGTCCTTCACCGCAGGTTCGGTCGGCTCGCTATCGGGGGCCGCCGCCGACGCCGAGACGGCGTTCGTGGTGATGTGATGAATGGCTATGTGCGCCTGCACGGCTCGCTGCGCGGACACCGTCGCGATTCCGGCAGGGGTGGACGGGTCGGCCCGTTCGGCCGCAGCCGCCGCCAACCGCCGAGCGGCCCGCAGCTGCTCCGAGGACGGCGTGTTCTGCAGACACGATCCGAGCGCGGTGGTCGCCTGCCCCAGGGCCGTCGGCCACGGTTTGATGGGGTCGAGAGCCCACAGTGAGCTGACGAGTTGCTCGGTCGCGATCTGGGCGTCGAACACTCGGAGCGACAGATCGGCGCTGGTGACGCTGAGCAGCTGCCCGGCATCGTGTCGGTCGAGCCAGTCGTCGATCATCAACGCGGTGTTTCCGAGCCGATCGAGTCTGCGGCGCACCAGGTTCAGGTCGCGGCTCTGCCCTGCCGAGGCCGCCTCGAGCACCGAGGCCGATACCGCTCGCATCGCGAACAGCAGCCGGCGTACCTCCACGACCGGCCTGTCCGGGAAGACGACGGCCCGCACGAACAGGGCGATGAGCAAGCCGCCGAGGATGGCCGCGATCAACATCGGCAGCTGCTCCGGGGTCGCGCGCAGGAACAACGCGAAGAAGTACGAAATGAACGACACCATCCCCAGCGCCGTACCGCGAGGGCCGAATCTGCGCACCCACACCGCCGTGAAGAGCACCGCGATGAATCCGACGTCGGCCACCTTGCCGAGTTCGGAGAGCAACGCCGCCAACGTCACTGCCGCCGACGCAGGCAGTGCCATCAGCGCGGTGGTGACCAGCCGACTGCGCTGATCTCTGTCCTTCACCGCCGCCGACGCCTGCATCGCCACGACGGTTCCGAGCATCGCCACCGTCACCGGTTGACCGATGGCGCGCGTGGTCAGCACCAGCGTCACCATCGCCAGCAGCACCGTCAGCGTCGTCGCCGACGCACTGCGCAGCCGTACCTGCCCCGGATCCGAGGCGTCGAGGATTCGGGCGAGGCGCTGCATTCCCCGATTCTGCGCTACGGCTCAGCCCCGTGCCGCCCGGATCGCAGGGGCCGACGAATGCGGTAGCAACCGACGCATGTCCGACGGCGTGATCACCTCCACGGTCGCCGATTCGTCCAACCGATACGGCTGCGTGGAGATGATGCCCGCGAGGTGTTTGCGTAGCCGCGACATCTCGGCCCGCACGGTGATCGCGCGGCCGTCGTCGCCGAAGAGATCGGCCGCCATCTGTGAGGCAGTGCGCCCTTGGCGATGGGTGGCGAGCAAGTACAGAATTTCGGCGTGCCGAGGTGTGGGTTCGTGGGTCCATTCCCCCACCTCGCTGCGCACTTCGATGCGAGGTTTCTGCGAATCGCGCAGGTCGATGCGAATTCTCGTCGATCCGACATCGGCGACGCCGGAATCCATTGTGCTGGCGGGTCGGACGAGCCATCCACCGGGCAGGGGTTCGAAGTCGCACACGCCGAGGGTAGGCAGCCAGAAGCGTCCGGTCGCGAGATCCTCGGGGAGCAGGATGCGATTACGCAGCGCCACCGATTCGACGGCCGCCACCCAGCCGTTCGCGTCGACGGCCAGGGCCGGGGATTGCAGTCGCGCGAGCATCGGTGCGGCCACCGACCGCAGTCGGTCGAGTGTGCTCCGATGCAGTTCTCGCAGTTGGGATTCGGCCAATCGTGCGACGGCGTCGACCAGCGCGATGGTGGTGGGGTGCACCGTCTTGGCCGGGCCACTGACGTCGATCGCGCCCAGCACCTGACCGGTTCGCGGGTCACGGATGGGCGCGCCGGCACAGGTCCACGAATGATGGCTGCGCACATAGTGTTCGGCCGAGAAGATCTGGACCGCGCGGCGCGAGACCAGGGCCGTTCCGATGGCGTTGGTACCCACCGAATCCTCGGCCCAGTTCGCGCCTTCCACGAAGCCGAGGTCGTCGGCCCGGTCCAGCACCGAGGTCGATCCGCTGCGCCACAGCACCCTGCCGTGCCGATCGGCGACCACGAGAATGTTGTCGCCGTCCTGCACCACCGACTCCAGTCCGCGCGCCAGGTCGTCGAGGATGTCGAACAATCCCGATTCTCGACGGCTGAGCTCGAGGTCGGAGACGTCCATCTGCGTTTCGGCGGGGTTGCCCAGCTCCGGGTCGATGCCAAGGGTCTGCAACCGCCGCCACGAATCCCCGATGACCTCCCGGGGCCGTGCGGGCGACTTGCCGCCGGTCATGGTCGCGTCGTACACGGCAGTGAGAATCTGCGCGTAGCGGCGCGGGTCTTCGCCGGCCGCCAGCGCAGGTTCAGGACCTGTCGACTGCGTCATTACAGTCAATTGTGCTCCAGCTCACAAATCGGTATGAACGGGGGCTACCGATAGACCAGACCACCGTCGATCAACGGTGCCTGGCCCGTCATGTAGTCCGAGTCGGGTCCGGCGAGATACGAGACGAACGCCGCGACGTCCTCGGGCGTCTGCGCACGACCGAGAGCGATACCGCCGACGAATTTGTCGTACGTCTCGCCTTCCGCGGCACCGGTCAATTCGGCGAATCGCTTGTCGATGGTGACCCACATGTCGGTCCCGACCACTCCGGGGCAGTACGCGTTGACGGTGATTCCCTCGGCCGCGTACTCCTTCGCCGCCGCCTGGGTCAGGGCACGAACCGCGAATTTCGTTGCGCTGTAGACCCCGAGCATCGCGAACCCGTCGTGACCGGCGATCGAGGACGCGTTGATGATCTTGCCCTTCTGGCCGAGAGCCTTGAATTTGGCTGCGGCAGCTTGGATTCCCCACAGCACACCGTCGACGTTGACGGCCCAGATCTTCGCGACGTCCTCGGGCCGCACATCGTCGAGCGGGGCCACCTGTGCGATCCCCGCGTTGTTGACGATGACATCGAAGCCGCCGAGCGCCTCGTGGGTGTGTTCGACGGCCGCGAACACCTGATCGCGATCACTGACGTCCGCGACGAATGTCGTTGCCTTCGAACCCGTTCCACGTACTTCGTCGGCGACGCCTGCAATCTTGTCCTCGTTCAGGTCCGCCAGGGCGATGTCGTGCCCGTCGTTCGCCAACCGCAACGCGATGGCCCGGCCGATACCCTGCCCGGCTCCCGTCACCAACACCGCGCTCATGCGGATGCTCCGGTGGAAGGGTCTACCAGGACCTTCATCTTGGTACCGGCGTGCAGCGCCTCGAATCCGTCGTCGATGACGCCGTCGAGCGTGATCTTGTCGACCCAGCCCGTCGTGTCGTAGTGGCCCTGGCTCATCAGATCGATGACGGCCTCGTAGTCGGCGGAGGTGTAGCAGAGCGAGCCCTGAATCCGGGATTCGTTCATCACGAGCTTCTGCAGCGGTGTGGTCAAGGGCTTTTCGTAGATCGCGACGCTGACCAACGGCTTACGCGCACCGATGCACCCGAGCGCGGTCTCGACGGCAGGTTGCACACCGGCCGCGTCGTAGATGGCGTCGGCACCGTTGCCGTCGGTGAGGTCAGCGATGAACGCGGGGACGTCGACGACCGTCGGATCGAGAGTCTTCGCGCCCAGAGCTTCGATCGATGCCCGACGCGTCGGCGACGGTTCGACGACGTAGACGTTGTCGAGTCCCTTTCCGCGCAGGGCGAACCAGAGTCCGATGCCGATGGGGCCGGCTCCGAACACCATCGCGGTGTCCTCGGGTTTCGGATCTCCCAGTGTCGCAGCGTGATAGGCAACCGACATCGGTTCGACGAGGGCTCCGAGTTCGAGGGAGACGTTGTCGGGCAAGGCGTGGATCATGTCGGTGGGGACCACGGTGTATTCGGCCATTCCGCCGTCGGACATCAGTCCGTGGAAGCCGATCTGCGCGCAGATGTTGTAGTTGCCGGCCCGGCACGGTCCACAGTGGCCGCAGCGGTACAGCGGTTCGATGGCGACGCGGTCGCCCACGGCGATGCCGGTGACACCCTTCCCGAGTTCGGTGACGGTTCCCGAGAACTCGTGGCCGAGTACCAGCGGCATCTCCTGACCGGTCAGCGGATGCGGCGAGGTGGGGATGAAGATGGGGCCCGCGTAGTACTCGTGCAGGTCGGTTCCGCAGATTCCGTTGAACCCGACCTTCACCTTGACCTGGCCTTCACCGCGATTCGGCTCGGGTACGTCGGTGATCTCCACCTTGTTGGGGCCGTAATACACAGCTGCACGCATCGGTTCTCACTCCTGATCGTCGGATGCATTCATGTTTATGTGATGCCGGCCACTTCGGACAGGGTTGCAGCGCGTTGCAGTCGCCCGCTCGAAATCGGGTGCAACCAGCCGCGGTGAGCGCGGTCAGCTGCACCCGATTCGCACTGCAACCCACTGCAACTCTCGACCCCTGCGCGCAACAGGAGTGTGCTGGGTCACATCGCTGGAACCACGATTCGCAAGGAGTTTCCATGACCCAGACCATCGAGCCGGTCGAGATCACCCGCACGCACACCCCGCAGGAACGGGTCGACGAGTGGCTGTCGAAGTTCGAGGAGGCCCTGGTCGCACGTGACATCCCCCGGGTAGCCGGCATGTTCGCCGTCAGCAGCTTCTGGCGCGATCTAGTCACGTTCACCTGGAATCTCAAAACTGTCGAAGGCCGTGACGGTGTCAGCGACATGCTGTCCGAGCGCCTCGACGACACCGATCCGACGGGCTTCCACACCACCGAGGTCCCCGACGAGGCGGACGGAGTGGTCTCGGCGTGGATCGAGTTCGAGACCGCCACGAGCCGCGGCAAAGGACATCTGCGCCTGACGGTGGACGCGGACACGGGCGAGGACGTGGCCTGGACTCTGCTGACCACGATGCAGGAACTCAAGGGCCACGAGGAGCGTCAGGGCAAGTCGCGCATCAAGGGCGCGGTGCACGGCTCGAATGCCGATACCCAGAACTGGGCGGAGAAGAAGGAGATCGAAGAGAAGGAACTCGGCTACAGCGTGCAGCCGTACGCCCTCGTCGTCGGCGGAGGCCAGGGCGGTATCGCTCTGGGCGCGCGGTTCCGGCAGCTGGGTGTGCCTGCGATCGTCGTCGACCGGGCCGAGCGCCCCGGTGATCAGTGGCGCGGCCGGTACAAGTCACTGTGCCTGCACGATCCGGTCTGGTACGACCATCTCCCCTACCTGCCGTTCCCGGCGAACTGGCCGGTGTTCGCGCCGAAGGACAAGATCGGCGACTGGCTCGAGATGTACACCAAGGTCATGGAAGTGCCGTACTGGACCAAGACCACTGCGAAGTCCGCAACCTACGACGAGGTGGCGAAGGAGTGGACGGTCGTCGTCGATCGCGACGGTGAGGAAGTGATTCTGCGGCCCAAGCAGCTGGTGATGGCCACCGGAATGTCCGGTAAGAAGAACGTCCCCAACTTCCCCGGCATGGACGAGTTCGAGGGCGAGCAGCACCATTCCAGCGAACACCCCGGTCCCGACGCGTATGTCGGCAAGCGCGTCGTGGTGGTGGGCTCGAACAATTCTGCGCACGACATCTGCAAGGCGCTGTACGAGACTGGCGTCGACGTGACGATGCTGCAACGCTCGTCCACTCACATCGTCAAGTCCGATTCGCTGTGCGAGATCGCGCTCGGGGACCTGTACTCCGAACGGGCCGTCGAATCCGGAATGACCACGGGCAAGGCCGATCTGACGTTCGCGTCGTTGCCGTACCGGATCATGCACGAGTTCCAGATTCCGGTGTATCAGCAGATCGCGGAGCAGGACAAAGATTTCTACGACCGGCTGGAGAAGGCCGGGTTCCAACTCGATTTCGGTGACGACGGATCCGGTCTGTTCATGAAGTACCTGCGCCGCGGCTCGGGCTACTACATCGACGTCGGCGCATCCGAGCTGGTCGCGGACGGCAAGATCAAACTCGTTGCCGGACAGGTCGACCGGATCAGCAAGACCGGCGTCGTGCTCGACGACGGCACCGAGCTATCGGCGGATCTCATCGTCTACGCCACCGGCTACGGCTCGATGAACGGCTGGGTTGCCGACCTTATCGACCAGGAGACGGCGGACAAGGTCGGCAAGTGCTGGGGACTCGGCTCGGACACCACCAAGGATCCCGGTCCGTGGGAGGGCGAGCAGCGCAACATGTGGAAGCCGACGCAGCAAGAGAACTTCTGGTTCCACGGCGGCAATCTGCACCAGTCGCGGCACTATTCGCTCTACCTGGCACTCCAGATCAAGGCGCGCTACGAGGGCATCGACACACCGGTCTACGGGTTGCAGGAAGTGCATCACCTTCGGTGACCCACGTGCGCGGAACTAGATCAACCGCGTCCGAAGCAAGCAGAACTCGTTGCCCTCGGGATCGGCGAGCACGTGCCATTGCTCGGTGCCCGTCTGGCCCACATCGGCCGGGCGGGCACCGAGCGCGAGGAGCCGTCCCAGTTCGTCGTCCTGATCCCGGTCGGTGGGGTTGACGTCGATGTGCAGCCGACCTTTTCCCGTTCGCGGCTGCTCGTGTCTGCTCAGGATGATCGTGGGCTGGGGCCCGCCGAATCCCTCGGCCGGCCCGATCTCGATCAGTTCCTCGCCCTCGCGATCGAGTACGACGAAACCGAGTACCTCGCACCAGAATCGAGCCAACAGTTCCGGGTTACGGCATTCGAGGACGAGTTCACTGATGCGGCATGCCATGTGTCCCTCTCGGCTACGTTCGGTCGTACAGGTCGATGGCCTGAGCCTTCTTGATCAGCGCATCCTCGGATCGCACCTGCGCGAGGTTGACGACTCGGGTCGGCAGCACCGAGGAATACAGCCAGTCGGTCGCCACCCGCACTCGCGCCGAGACCGTCGGCAACGCGTAGAGGTGATATCCGCGCGCGACGAACTTCGCCACCGGTCCGGTCAGCGGAATGCCGAGAGGCTTTGCGACGCCGTCGAATCCGCCGAGATCGGCGACCAACCCCAGATCCTTGTGCTTGTACGGACGTGCCTGCCCGACGCCCATCGACGCCGCGACATTGCGTGCGACGGCAACACCCTGACGTTGGGCGTGCTGAGCCGTCGGTGGTGTCGGCTTCGACGGGTCGGCGGCGAGATCGGGGACTGCGGCCGCGTCGCCGATCGCCCAGACGTCCGATACGTCGGGGACAGTCATGTCCGCCCGCACGACGAGGCGTCCGCCCGCTGTCGGTAGACCCAGCTGCGCGATGAGCGGGCTCGGTGCGACGCCTGCTCCCCAGACCAGAGTTCGGGACGGGATGACCTCGTCGTCGGTGAGCGTCACCGACGTTGCAGTGGCCGCGGCCACCGACACCCCGAGCCGGACGTCGACGCCTCGCTCGGCGAGTACGGCGAGCGCTTCTCGGCCGAGTCGCTCACCGAGCTCGGGGAGTACCGCGTCGGCGACGTCGACGAGTACCCAGCGCACCTCGTCGGGGTCGACGCTCGCCCAACGGGATGCGATGCCTCGAACCCAGTTCTGCATCTGGGCAACGAATTCGGTGCCCGTGTAGCCCGCGCCCACGGCCACCACCGTCAACCGTTCGGCGCGTTCGCTCCGGCCGTCCGGGGTATCGGGCAGGGCGTCGGCCGCGTCGAGTTGCGCGAGCACATGGTTGCGGATGTAGACCGCCTCGCTCAACGTCTTGAGCCCGTACGCATGCTCGTCGACGCCGGGGATGTCGAACTGCTTGGTCACCGAACCGGGCGCGAGTATCAGCCTGTCCCACTCGAGCGTCGAGTCACCGTCGGGGCCGGTCACCGTCAGCTCGCGCGACTCGAAATCTACGGTGGTGACGTGACCGAGCACCAACTTTACGCGCGGCAGTGCCTGACGGGTGGAGACGGCGATGTCCCGCGGATCGAGCACGCCGGTGGCGACCTCCGGCAGCAGCGGACTGTAGAGCAGGTAGTCGGTGGGGGCCACCAATGTCAGCACGGCGCGATCGGGCCCCAGCAGCTTCGTCAGCCGCTGCAAAGCGTTGAATCCACCGAACCCGCCACCGACCACCACGACGCGAGCAGGCCGCGCGGGGGCCGGAGAACTCGTACCGAAACCGGGAAGGAATCTGCGCATATCCGAGATTAACCCGACGGCGAGCGACCTCGCAGACGACGTTCGCAGGTTGCGGAGAGGAGGTCAGCGCACCCCGTCCCACACCGCGCGTGTCGCCGGCCTCGGGTCGAGCGCGACGCCGGGCTCGTTGCCGAACATCATCACGGCGCGGTCGGTGCCGTACGGGTCCCAGCCGGGAGAGCCGTCGCGCACGAAGTCGACCCAGGCGCGGTGCATCCGGTCGGCCACCCGCTGCGGCGCATTCGGTCCCGTAATGCGCTCGGTCTCGGGCTTGTGCAGCATGTCGAACACGAACGGGATCTCGAGTGCGTGGCAGGCACCGAGATCGCCGTCGAACAACGATGAGCGCCAGGTGAATTCGTAGACGAAGGCGTTGCCGGACCGCGCTTCGACCAGGCGCGTGGCCGGAATCCGAAAGAACCAGTCGGTCATGACGGCGATCATCAGCTCGCCCGCCGAGGCGTCGGGCAGCTGTTCGCGGTACTTCTCCAGCGCCGACGGATCGGCTCGGTACCCGGCGAGGACCATCTTCACGTAGTCCTCGGTGATATGTGGGACCAGCCCGGCCGGAACGATGAAGAACGCGTGCTCCTCGCTGGTGGTTCCGATCAACACGTCCACCTGCGCGCTCGCACCGTCGCTGATGCGTGAAAAGGGCAGGGCTGGAACGACATCGCCGTCGATGTACGGCTCGAAGGCCATTACGTTCAGGGCCAACTCACCCCACGCTCCGGTCGGGGCCTCGGCGGTGATCCGATCGGACAGTTCGCGTTGTGCGTCCACCAACGCGTCCACCGGTACCGAACCCAGGCCGTCGACCGAGGCATCGACGCCGAGCGACGACGCCAACGCCGCAGAGACCTTCGCGGCGGTCTCGGCGGTGATGACGTGGTGCCCGGCTCCGCTCTGCAGAATCGCCCGCTGGAAGAGCCCGTCGGCACGGGGCATCGACATCAGGGTGCCGACGCTCATCGCCCCGGCAGATTCTCCCGCGATGGTCACCTGCGCGGGGTCGCCGCCGTAGGAGGCGATGTGGTCACGTACCCATTCGAGCGCCGCGACCTGGTCCAGCATCCCGCGGTTGGCCGGGGCACCGTCGATCAGTGCGAAACCGTCGACTCCGAGGCGGTAGTTGATCACCACGGCCACGACGCCGTCTCGTGCGAACGCAGAACCCTCGTACGTGGGAATGGCGTTGCTGCCGTTGACGAATGCGCCGCCGTGGATCCAGACGAACACCGGTGCCGATCCGCCGACGTCGGGGGTGAAGACGTTGACGTTCAGGCAGTCGTCACCGGGTATCACCGGCTCGCTGAGGATCTCGCTGGTCGGCGGTCGATATCCCACCTTGGGGACGGTGGCCCCGAGCTCGAGGGCGTCGCGAACACCGTCCCACGTGGGCGGCGGCGAGGGTGCCTGGAATCGACGAGGCCCGAACGGGGCCTCAGCGTACGGAACTCCGAGAAACGAGATGATGCCTGCGCCGGTCCGACCGCGAACCTGGCCCTGAGGTGTATCGACAGTGATCGTGTCCATACCTCATTACTACCCTGTTCGGATCGGACCGACGCCCTCAGGCGGTCAGACCAGACGTGCCTCGGGCGAACCCGTCTTGCCCGGGTCGCGCTCCACGGAATCGCCCAGCGCGTCGTCGATCTTGGCGAGCACGTCGGCATCGAGGGTCACCTCGGAGGCCTTGATGTTCTCGGCGATCTGCTCCGGACGTGAAGCTCCGACGAGCGCTGCCGCGACGTTGTCGTTCGCCAGTACCCACGCAACGGCCAACTGCGCCATGGTGATTCCCAGATCGTCGGCGATGGGCTTCAGTTGCTGCACCCGGGTGAGCGTCTGATCGTCGAGGTAGCGCGCGATCATCTTGTCGCCGCCCTTGTCGTCCTTGGCGCGCGAGCCGTCGGGCAGGGGCTGGCCGGGGAGGTACTTTCCGGTGAGAACGCCCTGGGCGATGGGCGACCAGACGATCTGCGAGATGCCCAGTTCCTTCGACGTCGGGATCACCTGATCCTCGATGACGCGCCACAGCGCCGAGTACTGCGGCTGGTTCGAGATGATCGAGAAGCCGTTCTGACGGGCGAGTTCCTGCCCGGCGCGTAGCTGATCGGCGGTCCATTCGGAGACGCCGATGTAAAGCGCCTTGCCCTGGCGGACGACGTCACCGAAGGCGGCGATGGTCTCCTCCAGCGGGGTCTCGACGTCGTAGCGATGCGCCTGGTAGAGGTCCACGTAGTCGGTGCCGAGTCGACGCAGCGACGCGTCGATGCCTTCGAAGATGTGCTTGCGTGAGAGCCCGGTGTCGTTGGGGCCCTTGGGTCCGACGGGGAAGTAGACCTTGGTGAAGATCTCGAGCGATTCTCGACGCTCCCCTTTCAGCGCGTCCCCGAGCACTGTCTCGGCGGCACCGTTCGCGTAGACGTCGGCGGTGTCGAAGGTGGTGATGCCCGCATCGAGCGCCGCACGTACGCACTGGGTGGCGATGTCGTTCTCCACCTGCGATCCGTGGGTCAACCAGTTGCCGTAGGTGATCTCCGAAATCTTCAGTCCGCTGTTTCCGAGGTATCTGTAAGCCATGAAGAAAACGGTACTCCGGTGTCTTTCGGATCAGGTTCCTTCATGTCGTCTCTTCCGACGCCCGGCATCGGTTCAGAGCCCATATCCCGACGCCGCAGAGCACGACCGTTGCGAATGCACCGCCCGTCGAGAGCCACATTTCCGGCCAGGACGTGCTCCTGATGGCAGACGTCAGTGGCGTGTACGCCGTCCAGCCGTAGGTGACGACCATCGGCACGGTGATCACGACCGGCACCGCGAGGCCGAGGGTCGCCGGTGTGGGGTCGGCCGGTGTGCACGCCACGTACAGGTAGGCCGCGGCGGCCGGAAAGACGATCAGACTAGCGACATAGTGAACGTTGTCCAGCGGCGGCTGCTCAAACAGTGCGGTCGAGCAGACCACCGCCAGAACTGCGACACCGACCAGCGGACGCCCCCAACGCAATCCGAGTGCGACACCCGCCGCAACCGACACTGCAATGACAACTACGAGTCCGAGTGTCCAGACCCAGGCCGAGACACTGATACCCATTCCCGACGTGGTGGTCGAGGTGAGCAGCACGGCCGTTCCGGCGAGGACCATCACGCCACCGCGACCCGGCAACAGGCCGGCCGCCCCGAACAGCACGGGTACGACGAGGAGGCCGAAATACCATCGACCACCGAACCCGTATTCACCGTGGAACACGCTGTGCCCGAACAACATGTTGAGCAGTAGCCCACCGATTGCCACCAGTAGTATCGCCGCGACCGTGCGAACGCCGCGACCGGTCGCCGGGCTTTCGGCCGAGTGTTCTACGCGAGCTGCCCACACCGCTGCCAACACCACCAGCACGCAGAGCACCGGCACGACCACCGGTGTACCCATATCGGACTCGGTGAGGTAATCGGCGTAACGCCGTGGAATGCCTGGGTACTGCAACGCTTCGATCGCGCCTGCGCTGAGCAGTCCGAGAAGGAACGACGCGGCCAGCAGCGCCTGACGAATTCGTCCACGATCGGCATGTACTGCGCTGCATCCCAACAGAACTCCGCCTGCCATCACCTCGACGAAGTCGGACGAGAACAGCAGTACCGAGCCTGCGACGACGACAGCAGCGGCGATGGACAGACCGGCCAGCACCATCGGTCGACGAACGAACATCGCCAGACCCGACGCCAGAATCACTGCGACCGCAACTCCCCCGCCGCCGCTGGAGAACAGCACCCCGCCGAAGCCGGTGTCGCCGAAGATGTCGATGCCGTCCGACTGCATCGACAATCCGGCCAGCAATCCGGTCAGAAGTACCCCGAGCGCAATCATGCCCGAATTATGCACTGCCGCCCCGATAGTCCCGGGATGCCACGAGGATCTTGCCGAGGGTGGCAGCGAAGGCCTGCAATTCATCCTCTCCCACAGCGGCTCCCACGGCGTCGGACCATGCATGTTGCGCGTCCCGCAGCTCTGCCACGGTGTCGCGCCCCTTGGGGGTGGGTTCCAACAGCTTGGCGCGCTTGTGGTTCGGGTTGTCGACGTACACGGCCCAGCCTTTGTCCACCAACAGATTTGCCGTCCGCTGCACGCTCTGTCGTGCCAACCCCAGCCCGACGCGTCGCGCGATGTCGGCGACCGACAGCGGCTCGTCCAGGGCGGCTCCGAGAACCTGCCACCACGCCGGAGTCAGACCCGTCGGCTCGGTGATGTCGTGTGCGGCAGCGAGGAATTCGCCGTTGAGCTCGAAGACGGGCAACACCAACGATGTCAGCGCATCACCCTCGGGGGTGCGTTGCGTCATGCGCCCGCGAGCTGGTCGTAGTACTTACGCTCCCCCGTCGTGTAGAGGCCGTACCAGGCATCGACGACAGGTTGCGGAAACACGTTCAGCTTCTCGAAGACCAGCTTCGCGAACTCGAGCGGGTTCACGCCTCCCGCGGTGATCACGGTGCCGTCGGACACCGCCTTCTCGTCGCGATAGTGCTCCGATCCCCGATATTCGGTTGCCTGCGTGAGGAACTCGGCGGCATTCGAGGTATGCGGCCGGTCGTCGAGCAGTCCGGTCCTGGCCAAACCCAATGTGGCCCCACAGATCGCGGCGACCGGTTTCCCCGCCGCAACCAGTTCGGCGGCCAGCTTCAGCACCGTGTCGTGCCCGAAGTCCCAACTGTCCGCGCCGGGCAGAATCAGGGCATCGAGGGCAGGAAGATCGGCGACCGCGGCGTCGGGCGTGATGCGCAAACCGCCCTTCGTCGTGACGGCCTCCCCAGTCTCGGAGGCGACGATCAGCCGGTTGGCGTCCGGGTCCTGCTCACGGGCCATGGCGAGTCCGGCGGTGAGGTATCCGTACTCCCAGTCGGCCATGGTGTCGGTGGCATAGAGCGCAATGGTGATCATCGGGACGTCCTCGCATCGATTGACAGGATGCTGTCAATCATCACTCCATCGACAGGAGGCTGTCAATACCAGGCAGCACCCGAGTGGCTCGTAGCCGTGGATCCACCTCGTCCAGATAGATCCGGCACGCCGCGTGATAGCGCTGATCGAAGGCCGTACCGGCAGCCTCGTCACCCCCGAGCGCATCCGCATCCCTGGCTATACCCCGAGCCCGCGCGACGTCCATGGGGGTGTCGACGAAGACCGTGTAATCCCAGTAGTCGGGCAGCGGCGTCCGGTGCAGAAAGGTTCCGTCCACCACCACGATCGCGTCGGCCGGCACCGATTCCAGCGGATCGTCGACCGGCTCATCCGTCGCCAGATCGATTACTCGACGCCGAATTTCGCGGCTTCCGTTCGGCCCCAACGGAATCAGCACGTATGCACGGAGCGCGTCGAAGTCGTACGCGTCCTGGTAGTAGCCGAGAGCCGACGCTCGACCCTGTCGATACCGGTGGGCGCGCCGGTGATGAAAGCCGTCCATCGTCACATGTATGGACGGACGCCCGTGTGCTGCAACAGCATCCACCAGCCATCGTGCGCATGTGGACTTACCGGACGCCGTCACTCCGTCGACCGCCACCCGTAGCGGATGCCCCGGAGCCCGCGAGAGCACGTCTCGCACCATGTCATCACCGACGCTCATGGGGCCAGGGTAGGCGATCTGCTTTATCAACCAAATGGTTGACTACGTTCGGTGAGCGGCCTATTCTCGGCAAACAACACGCAGCGAGGACACCATGGACGATCGAACAGAGCAGCTCAACAGGACGTTTGCGGCCCTGGCCGACCCGACGCGACGTGACATCGTCGCTCGGCTCGCCGGGGCGGATGCGAACGTCAGCGAACTGGCCGAACCGTACGAGATGAGTCTGCAAGCGGTGTCGAAGCACGTGAAAGTGCTCGAAGAGGCCGGATTGGTCACCCGCAGCAAGGATGCCCAGCGTCGTCCGGTGCATCTCGATGCCGAGGTGTTCGGCCTGATGACGAAATGGATCGAGCGCTATCGCCAGGAAGCAGAGCAACGTTATCGACGCCTCGATGCCCTGCTGGACACCATCGCAGACGACAACACCACCGAGACGAAGGAAGTGTCATGACCACGCACGAAACCGAGATCGTCGCGGACGAGAAAGTCCCCACGATCGAGATCATCCGAGAGTTCGATGCGACGCCGGAGCGGGTGTTTCGCGCTCATATCGACCCCGAGCTGTATCGCCAGTGGGTGGGTCCGCGATCGTTGACGACCCGAATCATGAAGTGGCAGGGCCACACCGGAGGTGCGTGGGCTTTCGCCAACGACCGGGACGGTGAAGAGATCGCTGCCTTCTACGGGAGCTTCCACGAGGTGCGTGCAAACGAGCGAATTGTCTGGACCTTCACCTGGGAGGGTGCGCCCGATTCGGTGGCGCTCGAAACACTCACCTTCGAGACTCGAGACGATGGCGGTACACGGCTGAGGGTCCTGAGCGTGATGTCGGACTTCGCCTCTCGCGACGGCATGCTGTCCAGCGGCATGGACGTAGGCGTGAAGGAGGGCTACGACAAGCTCGACGAACTGCTCGGGCACAGCGCAGGTCCGGCCCAGCAGCACATGCAGGATGCAGCGCGGTTCACCGCGCTGGTCGAGTCCGCCTCGCCCGAGAACTGGTCTCGGCCGAGCCCGGTATCAGGCTGGGCTGCAATCGATGTCGTGAAGCACCTGGTCGAGTGGTCTCGCGGTTTCCTCGCCGGCGGGGCCGGTATCGAACTGCAAACTCTGGACGTCGAAGCCGACCCGGCCGCGGCCTGGACCCAGCACGTCGCCGACATCCAAGCAATTCTCGACGACCCCGCCGGCCGGATTCTGAGCAACCCGCACACCGGAGACATGCCGGTGGACAAGGCGATCGACATGTTCTACACCGCCGACGTCTGGATGCACTCCTGGGACCTGGCGAGAGCCCTCGACCGAGAGCCCGATCTGGGTCAGGAACGTTGCGCTGCAGCTCTGGAGGCCATGCGACCGATGGAACGGATGCTGCGGGACAGCGGGCAGTACGGGCCCGCCGTCCCTGTTGCCGACGACTCCGCCCCACAGGACAAACTGATGGCTTTCATCGGCCGTGACCCGGCCTGGTCACCCGGAAGCTAACTACCCACTGCTTCGAGCTGAGGTCGGATCTTGTTCAGCGAGAACTCGACCGACGCCTTCGACGGCAGGTTGATGCCAACCACAGTCGCGTAGTCGACGACAGCCAACCCGCCACCGGTGACCGCGGGCAGGGCGGTGAAGCCCGGTAGCTTCCGGAGATCGTCGCCTGTCCCACCGTTCGGCAGCACAACCACCACGTCCGCAGTGAGCGCGTCGATCCGCTCCGGGCTCAGCGTGATTCGGCCACCGGAGATGTCCGGCGAGTTCGCCAGATCCTCAGGAACACTCAGTCCGATGCTGTCGAACACCAGCGCTGCACCGTCTTCCGGATCCGCGACGACCACCAGCTGCTGCGTGTCGAAAATGAACTGCGAGAGCACCGCAGTCCTACCGGAAAGCCCCGGAAGGTCCGACGCGATCGCATCGGTGAACTTGTTGCCCTCCGCGATGATCCGGTCGGCGTCGTCCTTTCGATCGAGAATCTCCCCGAGCGTCTCGATCTGTGCCTGCCACGATTCGACGGTCGTGTCCTTGGGGAGGACCGTCGGAGCGATCTCCGGCAAGCCCTTGTAGGGATCCGCTGACGCGATGCCGGAAACCAGGATCAGGTCGGGCTCGAGCGCGGCGATCGCCTCCGTCGGTACGGCACCACCCATCTGTTCGACGGCCGCCGCGTCGAGCATGACAGCATCGTTTGCCACACCGGTCTGCCAGGGGAAGAGCTCGCGTTCGTCACCGTAGGAACCGGCGGAGACGTACCCGACGGGTTGCACATCGAATTCCAGCAGCGCGTCGACCCACTGCTGCCCAAAGGCGACGATGCGCTCCGGCGTTCCCGTGATCTGCGTCGGTCCGGCAATTGTGTCGATCGTGACGGTGCGGGCTTCGGATCCGGCGTCGTCCGCTGGCCCGCTAGTGCACGCGACCAGCGCCGATGCGGTGATCAGGGCAAGCGCATACCCCAGAGATGTCCGTTTCATGCGGCGAAATTAGCACAGGCTCACCTTTCTAGGGTGGCCTACGTTCAGAGGTACTTCTTCAGCTCCATCTTCGCGATCGACATCTTGTGCACCTCGTCCGGACCGTCGGCGAGCCGCAGCGTGCGGATGTGCGCGTACATCATCGCGAGCGGGAAGTCGTTGGACACTCCGCCTCCGCCGTGCACCTGGATGGCGCGGTCGATGATCTTCAGCGCCATCTCCGGTGCCGCCACCTTGATGGCTGCGATCTCGGTACGCGCTTCCTTGTTCCCGACGGTGTCCATCAGGTAAGCGGCCTTGAGCGTGAGCAGTCGCGTCTTCTCGATCTCGATGCGTGCCTCGGCGATCCAGTCCTGGATGTTCGAGCGCATCGCCACCGGCTTGCCGAAGGTCACTCTCGATACTGCACGGCGGCAAAGCAATTCGAGCGCACGTTCGGCCACACCGATGGTGCGCATGGCGTGGTGGATACGGCCGGGCCCCAAGCGAGCCTGGCTGATGGCGAATCCTTCACCCGGCCCCTTCAGCACGTCCTTCGCCGGCACCCGCACGTCTTCGAAGAGCACCTCGGCGTGGCCTTCGCGGTCGATGTAGCCGAACACCGGCAGGTTGCGCAGCACGGTGACACCGGGAGCGTCGATGGGTACCACCAGCATCGACTGTTGACGGTGGGTGGCCGCCTCGGGATCGGTCTTGCCCATCACGATGAGCACCTTGCAGTTCTTGTGCATCGCATTGGACGTCCACCACTTGCGCCCGTTGAGGATGAAGTCGTCACCGTCGCGGTCCATCTTCATCGCGATGTTGGTGGCGTCGGAGCTGGCCACGTCGGGCTCGGTCATCGCGAAGGCAGAGCGAATGGTGCCGTCCAGCAACGGCTTCAGGTACTTCTCTTTGTGCTCGTCGGTGCCGAAGAGCGTGAACACCTCCATGTTGCCGGTGTCCGGTGCGTTGCAGTTGCATGCCTCGGGGGCGAGCAGGCTGCGTCCCATGATCTCGGCCAGCGGTGCGTATTCGAGGTTGGTCAGACCGGGGCCCCACTCCGGATGCGGGTGGAACAGATTCCACAGTCCACGCGAGCGCGCTTCCTTCTTCAGGTCCTCGATGATCGGCGGCTGAAAGTGCGGGTCACCGGACTCGAGCATCTGCTGCTCGTACACTGCCTCGGCCGGGTAGATGTGAGAGTCCATGAACTCCAACAGATCCGACTCGTATTTCTTCGCACGGTCGGAGGTCTCGAAAAATGCCACGGTGGGCCCCTATCGGTTGTTGTCGAGCAAGCTGTCCTGGTAGCGACGCATGCCGCGCAACCACCGGTCGTAGTCGGCACCCTTGTTGCGGTACATGTCCAACACGTTCTCGTGCGGCAGAATGAGGAACTGCTCGCGGTCCATCGCGTCGAGCACCACATCGGCGACATCGAGTGGTTCGAGTACGGCACCGGCACTGAGAACCGCGGCAGTTGCCGCCGCTCCCAACGCATCTCCGGATTCACGTCCCTCGTAGAGCAGTTTGGTGTTGACACCCATCGGGCACAGGCAGCTGACGCGAATACCGCGATTGCCGTAGGTGACGTTCATCCATTCGGCGAATCCGACCGCCGCGTGCTTGGTGGTTGCGTATGTCGCCGAGCCGATCTGGGTGAGCAGACCGGCCGCGGAGGCCGTGCTGACGAAGTACCCCTCGCCGCGCTCGAGCCAGCCCGGTACCAGCAGTTGCGCGGCGCGAATGTGCGCGCGCACGTTGACGTCGAACGAGAGGTCCCAGTCCTGTTCGGTGGCGTCGAGTCCGGGTGCACCGCTGATGCCTGCGTTGGCGAAGTAGAGGTCGACCGGTCCGAATGAGTCCTCGGCCACCGCGACCAGCCGTTGGATGTCCTCTGTGTTCGACGCGTCCGCCGCAGCGGCGACGGACGTTCCCGGCCGGTCGCGCTCGATGGCGTCGACCACGGATTGAGCAGTGGTTCCGTCGAGGTCGGAGACGACGACTCGCGCCCCGTGTTCGGTGAGCCGGGCAGCGATGGCCCCGCCGATTCCGCCACCACCTCCGGTGACGATGGCGACTCTGCCTTCAACCTTCATGCCCCAGGTATAGTTGAAGTCAGTTTCAAGTTCAACCCTCGTTGCATGAACTCGCTGGTCAGGGCCCGTGCCTCAGGCCCGCGGGCGCGCCGGATCGGTGATCCATCCCGACCATGAGCCCGGATACAAGGCCGCATCGATGCCCGCCAATTCGAGCGCGAGAATCTGATGTGCCGCAGTCACCCCGGATCCGCAGTAGACGGCGACGTCCTTCCCCTCCGGCACAAGTCCACTGAATGTGCCATTGAGTACCTCCGGCGCCAGGAACCGCCCGTCCGCATCGACGTTCTCGGTCGTCGGCCGATTGACCGCACCGGGGATGTGACCGGCCACAGGATCCACCGGCTCCACTTCCCCACGAAATCGTTCGGGGGCCCGGGCGTCGAGCAAAATGTTGTTCTGCGCGAAGTCGAGCACGTCGTCGACATCGAGAATGCGGGCGAGCGATGGTCGGGCGGTGAACGATCCGGCCGCGACGATCGACGGTTCGGTACCTATCGGGAATCCGGCCGCGACCCACTGGGCGAGGCCACCGTCGAGGACCCGCACGTCGCGGTGCCCGAAGTAGCGCAGCAGCCACCACGCTCGCGCCGCGGCAGTTGCGGGACCCGCGTCGTAGACCACCACGGAGGAGTCGTTGTCGACCCCGGCACCGCGCATCGCTGCAACGAAGGTCTCCTCATCGGGCAAGGGGTGACGGCCGCGATGATTCGGGTCGTTCCTGCTGGCTCCACTCCCATGATCCGGCGGAGCAGCCAGATCGGCATCGAGGTCCACGAACTGCGCGTTCGGGATGTGACCGGCCTCGTAAGCGGCTCTGTCGCTACCGGTCTGAAGCACGAACCGAATGTCGAGGACGACCGGGCCGCGTCCCATCTCGAAGAGGTCGTGCAGTTCGGCGGCAGAGATCAGCGGCGAGGGGCTCATAAGGCTTCGACGCTAACAGCCCCGCGCCGGGAATAGCTCGGTGTCGGAGCAGGTTGTCCGCAGGCGTGACCGAAACTGCATCCACAACACAGCATCTGTCCACCGCCGGGCTCTTCGAGCCGTTCGAGGTCAAGTCGCTGAAGCTGCGCAATCGCTTCGCCATGGCCCCGATGACGCGCGCGTTCTCGCCCGACGGCATCCCCGGTCCGGATGTGGCCGAGTACTACCGCAAACGCGCTGCCGGTGGCACGAGCCTCATCATCACCGAGGGCACCTACATCCCCGATCCCGCCGCGGGCCCTCACACCCGTGTCCCGCGGATCTACGGTGAAGCCAGCCTCGAGGGGTGGAAGGGCGTCGTCGACGCTGTGCACGCCGAAGGCAGCGCGATCATCCCGCAGCTGTGGCACCTCGGGGTCGAGCGCGGCACCGAGCCTCGCCTCTTCCCGGACGTCACCACCGTGAGCCCGTCGGGGATTGCACTCGACGGTTCTTCGGTGGGTCGGGCATTCACCGACACCGACCTCGACGAACTCACCTCGCAGTGGGTACAGGCCGCGGTCAACGCGAAGAACACCGGCTTCGACGGCCTGGAGCTGCACGGCGCGCACGGATATCTGCTCGACGAATTCCTCTGGTCCACAACCAATGTGCGCGACGACGAGTTCGGCGGTTCCCTCGAAGCTCGGACGCGCTTCCCGGCGCAGGTCGTTGCCGCGATCCGCGCTGCGGTAGGCGAGGACTTCGCCATCGTGTACCGCTTCTCGCAGTGGAAGAGCAATCACTTCGACGCGCGGATCGCGCAGAATCCCGAGGAACTCGGACGCGTCCTGACTCCCCTGGTCGACGCCGGAGTGGACATCTTGCACGCCTCGACCCGTCGCCACTGGGATCCGGCGTTCCCGGAACTGGACGGCAACGACGGAAAGCTGGGCTTGGCCGGGTGGACCCGCAAGCTCACCGGCGTTCCGACGATCACCGTCGGATCGGTCGGCCTCGACTCGGTGTTCACCTCGGCATGGTCGGAGGACGCCGCATCCGGTGTCACCGGACTCGATGCACTGGTCGGTCAGTTCGAGGACAACGAATTCGATCTGGTGGCCGTCGGACGTGCGCTGCTGTCCGATCCCGAGTGGGTGAACAAGGTCGGAGACGGCCGCGTGGACGACCGCATCGAATTCACCCGCGACCACATTCAGCACCTGATCTGACGTAGCGGGTACGGGATCCACGGCAGCATCGCCTAGAACGGCGGTGCTGCCGTTTCGTCCGTGTCGGGTTGTCGGTTGTCGGGTGGGTTGGGGTAGGCGATGATTCCGGAGTTTCGGGGTGTGGTGGGGATGTGTGGTCTGAGGTCGTTGCCGAGGATGGGGACGGCTGTGCCGTTGGTGGGCAGGGTGATTCGGGTGGTCTTCGAGGTCGAGGTCCAGAGGATGGCTCCGCCGGGGAGCATGACGGCTTTCCAATAGCCGGCGGTTTTGACGGTGTGGTGGTATTCGCAGAGGCATTGCAGATTGTTGACGGTGGTCCAGCCGCCGCCGAGAGGGTTGGTGTGGTCGAACGGGTTGATGTGGTCGAGTTGGCAGCGGGCGGCGGGGCGGTGGCAGCCGGGGAAGCGGCAGTGTTTGTCGCGGAGTCGGACCGCTGCGGTGGTGAGGGCATCGGGGCGGTAGATCAGGGCGCGGTCGGTGAGGGGGTCGCGGGGGACGGATTTTCCT
>NZ_NOYD01000017.1 GCF_002258315.1 Rhodococcus sp. 06-462-5
TCGGACGGGTGTTCCGGGTCGATCGGAACGTACGCGGCACCGGTGCGCACGACGGCAAGCAGGGTCACCACGAGATCCACCGAACGCGCGAGCATGACTGCCACGCGGTCGCCTCGCGTCACACCGCGGGCGCTCAACTGCGCGGCCATCGCCTCGACGCGGGTGGCGATCTCGGAGAAACTGAACTCCGCACCGGTGTGATCGACGATCGCCACTGCGTCCGGCGTTCTCGACATCTGCAGGCGGACGAGCGAATCCAGCGTCGCGTCATCCGCGTGCACCTCGACACCGCGCGACCATTCCTCTGCCCTGATTCGGTCGTCGGCGTTCAGTGCATCGAACGTCGCCACCCTCGCATCGGGGTCCTCGGACAGTCTGCCGAGAAAGTCGACGAATGCAGCCGCGGTGTCGGTGACCGATTCGGGAGTTGCCGCAGTGTCGCTCGATGTCAGGTCCACCGCGAACCCGTGCACCCGATCGCGATACACCATCAGGTCCAGTCGGCCGGCCGGTCCACTCGTGACCGTTTCCTGGCGGCCGGCGATCGACCCGAAGCCGTAGTCGTAATCGAAGGCCTTGACGTTCAACTGCGGCAATGCCGCGTAGTCCTCCTGGCCGTTCGGCCACAGTCG
>NZ_NOYD01000011.1 GCF_002258315.1 Rhodococcus sp. 06-462-5
GCAACGATCTGCCGCATTGTCTTCCGCAGGATCTTGCCCGAGCGGGTCTTCGGCAACGCCCCGACGATCGTCACGTCCCGGAACGTCGCGAGTGCGCCGATCTGATCGCGCACCATGGCCACCAGTTCGGTACGCAGCTGTTCTTCGGTTATGGTCTCCCCGGCCTTGAGCACCACGTAGCCGCTGGGGCGCTGGCCCTTGAGGTCGTCGTGAATACCGATGACGGCGCACTCGCGACGTTCCGGGACGTGACGATCGTCGGGGCGTTGCCGAAGACCCGCTCGGGCAAGATCCTGCGGAAGACAATGCGGCAGATCGTTGCCGGCGAGGAATACGGAGTGCCGTCGACCATCGAGGATCCGGCGGTACTCGACGCGCTGGAGAAGTTGCTCGGCAGGTAGCGAGACGCTAATTCGAGCAACGATGGCCGAAATCCGCGCGCCAGGGGTCGTTCGCGCGAGATAGCGTCGTGCTCATGACAGATCTCGACACACGTCCCGCCGTCGACTGGCTCGCCCTCGGCGCAGTCACCGTCACGGTGGTGTCGTGGGCATCGGCCTTCGTGGCCATCCGCGGCGTTGGCGAATCCTTCGGGGCAGGCCCACTCGCGCTCGGCCGGTTGCTGATCGGATCGTTCGCCCTCGGCGCGATAGTTCTGGCCAACAGACAATGGGTCAAGCCCAACCGCACGCAGTGGCTGCAAATAGCGAGTATCGGCGTGTTCTGGTTCGGCATCTACAACGTCGCCCTCAATGCCGCCGAGCAACGCGTCGATGCCGGTACGACGTCGATGATCATTCAGATCGGTCCGATTCTGGTCGCTCTGTTCGCGGGTCTGCTTCTGGGCGAGGGCTTCCCGAGGTGGCTGGTGATCGGCGCGGGTATCGCGTTCGCCGGCGCGGTGATGGTCGGCGTCGTCACGGCGGTGACCACCACGTCCACGACCAAGACGGACGCCGACTTCCTCGGCATCGCACTGTGTCTGGTGTCCGCGGTGACCTATGCCATCGGAGTCCTCAGCCAGAAGCCGGTGCTGCGCACCATCCCCGGACTTCAGGTCACGTGGATGGCATGCACCATCGGGATGGTCTGCACGCTGCCGTTCGCACCGGCGCTGATCGACGACCTCGGGGCCGCTTCTGCCGGTGCCACCGGCGGATTGATCTACCTCGGCCTGGTCCCGACGGCACTGGCCTTCAGCACCTGGGCCTACGCGTTGACGCGAATGAACGCAGGCAAGCTCGGCATCACCACGTACGCGGTCCCACCGATCACGATCACGCTGGCCTGGCTGCTGCTGGGCGAGGTTCCGCATGTCCTCGCCGTGGTCGGCGGAGTGATCTGCCTGGTGGGAGTCGGGTTGTCCCGCAAAAGATAGGGGTCACTCCGCAGGCTCCGCTCCTGCAGAAGATAGGGGTCACTCCGCAGGCTCCGCTCCTGCAGAAGATAGGAGTCACTCCGCAGGCTCCGCTCCTGCGCTAGATCGCCTTGAACCGCGCGATCGCCACTTCCCGCTCGTGCTTGTGGTCGACGATCGGCTCCGGATATTCCTTGGGCCGGCCGAACTTCAACGTGTGCACGGCTTTTCCTTCTTCACCGCGCAGCTCCGGCACCCAGCGTCGGACATAGTCCCCGGTGGGGTCGAACTTCTCGCCCTGGGTGATGGGATTGAACACGCGAAAGTACGGCGACGCGTCGGTACCGGTTCCCGCGGTCCACTGCCAGCCGTGCTGGTTGCTGGCCAGATCTCCGTCCACGAGATGCTGCATGAAGTAGCGCGCTCCCCGCCACCACGGCAGATGCAGATCCTTGACCAGGAACGACGCGACGATCATGCGAACTCGGTTGTGCATCCACTTCTCGGAGTTCAGTTGCCGCATACCGGCATCGACGATCGGAAAGCCCGTCTCGCCCTTGCACCAGGCGTCGAACAACTCGTCGGCATGCTTGCCCGAGTCCAGTTCGATCGCATCGAACTTCTTGACGTAGTTCTCTCGTGCACTGTCGGGACGCTGAAAGAGGATGTCGCCGTAGAAGTCTCGCCAGCAGATCTGTCGACGATACGACGCCGCGCCCTCGTTGCGGAGCTTTCCCAGGTCGGCCAACATCGTTCGCGGGTGAATGGTTCCGTACTTCAGATGTACCGACATCCGACTCGTCGAGTCGAGATCGGGACGATTGCGCTCGTCGTCGTATGCCGAGACCTCCTCGAGAAATTCCTTCCACTGCTTCGACGCGGCCGCCTCACCCGCTGCCGCGTCGGACGCCTCTTTCTCGGAGGGAATCTTCACTCGCCGAACGCCTTTCACCCCGTCCGGGTCGATCCAGTCGGCAGAGTCGGCCGACGTGTCCGCCGGACCGCGCCAACCGTGTTCCAGCCACTGGCGCGAGTACGGCGTGAACACCTTGTACGGCTCGCCGTCGTTCTTGACGATCCGCCCGGGGGCAACCGCATACGGAGACCCGGTCTCGACCAGGTTCACCTTCTCACCCACACGCTTGTCTCGCTCGCGCCCGTACGGTCCGTAGTCGGCGCTGATGTGCACGTCCTCGGCGTCTATCGCCTTGGCCACCTTCGGGACCACGGTTTCGGGGTCGCCGTGCACGACCATCAGCCGTCCGCCGAGTTGCTCGTCGAGTGCTTCGAGCGAACGGAACAGGAAGTCCTTCCGCGGCCCGCCGGACGGCTTCAGCAGCCGATCGTCGAGCACGAAGAGCCCGAGCACAGGATCTCCCGACTCGGCAGCGGCGGTGATTGTGGGCAGATCCCCCAGACGGAGATCACGGCGAAACCAGACGATCGACATGCTTCCAGTCTTACCCACCGCCGTCCCGAGCAATCCCCGCCCTCGGCCGCTCGATTCTCAGAGAACCGCCAACGATGACTCACCATGGCCGCAACAACGACCTCTACCTTGGGATATACCGAACAGACAAGGAGAACATCATGACGAACACACGCCCTTTCCCCGGTGCACTCTCCCTGATCGACAGCACCTGCACGTTCGAGAAGTACTACGAGCAGCTCTACGCCAAGGCGCCCGCGCTCGCCTGGTCACTCGATGCCGACACCGGCCGCCGCAGTGCCCTCGAGGACTTCTTCGCCAAGACGCCCGAGGAACGCCGCACCACCGTCGACAGCTGGGTTGCATAGCATTGGTCCGGTGAACGAATCGCCGAGCACCCCCGCCACCGTTCTCGTCGTCGACGACGACGCAGACGTGTTGTCGTCGCTGCAACGCGGACTGCGCCTGTCCGGGTTCACCGTCATCACCGCATCGGACGGCGCGGAGGCGCTCGGCGTGGTGTCGCGCTCGACGCCCGACGCCATCGTGCTCGACATCAACATGCCGGTACTCGACGGTGCCAGCGTGGTGACCGCGTTGCGCGCCATGGGAAACGACATTCCGATCTGCGTACTCAGCGCCCGCAGCTCGGTGGACGATCGCATCGCCGGACTCGAATCCGGTGCCGACGATTACCTCACCAAGCCGTTCGTGTTGGCCGAGCTGGTCGCCCGGATCCGAGCGATGCTGCGCCGACGCGGCACCGGTCCGGTTGTGCCGGTGACAGATTCGGGCGCACCGAACTCTGCCGTCGCCATCGGAACCCTGGTGGTCGACATCCCCGGCTATCGCGTCCACCGCGGCGGAGCCGACATCGACCTGACCAAGCGAGAATTCGAGTTGCTGGCCATCCTGGCCCGCAACAAGGGCGTCGTTCTCACGCGAGAGCGACTGCTCGAACTGGTCTGGGGCTACGACTTCGTCGCCGACACCAACGTCGTCGACGTGTTCGTCGGATATCTCCGACGCAAACTCGAGGCCGACGGGTCACCGCGCATCCTGCACACGGTCCGCGGGGTCGGCTTCGTCGTCCGGGACGCCGCATGAGCTTCTCGCTGCGCGCCCGAGTGGCCGCCGCCACGACCCTCGGTGCCACCCTCGTGGTCGCCGCGCTCTCGGTGGTCACCTCGGTCGCCATCTCGCGCAACAACGTCAATCAGCTCGACGAGCGGCTGACGACGGCATCTCAGGTACTGGTCCCGACGTCGACGACGCTCGAGGCCTTCCTCGATCAGCTCTCCGGCGCGTTCGCCGTCACCATCCGCAGCGGCGACATCGTGGTCGCATCCACCCCGACACGGCTGCCCGCGCTCGACACCGGGTCGCAGACCGTGGACGTCGACGGGCAACGCTTCCGGGTCTACACCGCCGTCTCGACCGCGGTGTCGTCCATCTCGATTTCCATCGGCGTGCCGGCGATCGAAGCGCAACAGGTGACCGACGAGCAACAGAAGCAAGTACTGATGTTGGGACTGGCCGCGATCGCGGTGTCCACCGGACTGGGATGGCTCTTCGGTGGCAGAGCCGTCAGACCGTTGGTGACGTTGACCCGGCAGGTCAGCGCGCAACCTCCGACCGCGCCCGAAACCCGCACCGGTGTCACCGAAGCCGATGCGCTCGCCGTCGCGATCGGCGGCATGCTGACCAGACTGAACGAGGCACAGGACCGCACCAATGCCGCGCTCGACACCGCACGCGACTTCGCGGCCGTGTCCGCACACGAGCTGCGGACCCCTCTGACTGCGATGCGCACCGACATCGAGGTGCTCAGAACACTCGACCTAGAGCCGACGCAGCAGCAGGAAATACTGGGAGATCTCGAGCGGACGCAGGGTCGAGTGGAGACCACGCTGACCGCCCTGGAACGACTGGCGTCGGGCGAATTGTCCAGTGAGGGCGACAGAGTCGAGACCGACATCATCGACATCTGTGACGTCGCAGCCCAGGATGCGCAACGACTTCATCCGGGACTCGACATACGCGTCGAGTATGCCGCCGACTCCGAGATCACGATGCGCGCACTGCCGACCGGCCTGAGGCTCGCCGTCGACAACGTGATCGGCAACGCCGTTCGGCACGGCGACGCGACGTCGATCGTCATCACCGCCGAGCGCGAGGGTACGACGGTACGTGTCCTGGTCGACGACAACGGATCCGGCGTTCCCCTCGATGAACGCGAGACGGTGTTCGGTCGGTTCGAGCGCGGCACCCGAGCAGCCAAGGGCGGCTCCGGGCTCGGCCTGGCCCTGGTGGCGCAGCAAGCCCAATTGCACGGCGGGCGGGCCTGGTTCACCGACAGCCCGCTGGGCGGAGCCCGATTGGTGCTGGAGCTGCAGGACAGCTGAAGTACGGCAGTCTTTACGCGGGAGAAACCTGCGGGCCCATCCGAACCGGCGATCATGTACCCATGCACACGTCGTCGGATTTCTTCGTCCCCACCATCGACATCTCGCCGTACGTTCTCGGTGACGCCACCGCGACGGCCGACGCGACCGCCCGGCGCAGCGTCGCGGCGGACATCGATTACGCCTGCAGCACAGTCGGTTTCATGCAGATACTCGGACACGGAGTTTCCGAGAACACCGTGTCCGCACTGGCGTCGGCGATGGATTCGTTCTTCGGACTCGACCCGGCAGCCAAGCGGGCCTACATCTGCCCACCCGAACGCAATCGCGGGTACACCGCCCCGAAGAGCGAATCACTGAGCCTGAGCCTGGGAGTCGAATCGGCGTCGGGCATGAACGACTGGTTCGAGGCCTTCAACGTCGGGACGGGCGAACCGAACACCTGGCCCGACTCCGCGGGGTTCCAGCGCGCCGTCGAAGAGTATTTCGCCGAGGCAGCGCGCGTGGCCCGGACGCTGACCACCGTGTTCGCCGATGCACTCGGTGTGTCACCGAACATGTTCTCCGACATCACCGATCGATCGCTGGACACCCTGCGGATGAACAACTACGCGCTCGAACCAGGCATACAGGTGCCGGACACCGAGCTCACCGGGATGAGCGAGCACACCGACTACGGGTTGGTGACGGTGCTGTGGGCCGATCGAGTGCCCGGTCTGCAGGTTCTCGGCACCGACCGACGGTGGCACGACGTGCAGCCCGTCGAGGGAGCGATGCTGGTCAACCTGGGTGATCTGACGGCCCGACTGACCAACGATCGCTGGATGTCGACGCTGCATCGAGTTCGTCCGCCGATCACCGACGGGACGATCCAGCGCAGGCGTTCCGCCGCCTTCTTCCACGACGGCAACCTCGACGCGGTGATCGCGCCACTGCCGTCGTGCATCGAGCCCGGCGACGTGGCCCGGTACGAACCGGTCACCGTGGCCGAGCACATTCACGCCAAGCTCGCGGGTTCCCGAGGGGGAACTGCCAATGCCTCGGCAACCCGCGAAGCCGAGCGGGTACGCAACGCCGTTATTTGACGTCGAGCAGGTCGATGACGAACACGAGCGTCTTGCCGGACAGGCGGTGACCTGCGCCTGCGGGGCCGTAGGCGAGCTCCGGCGGAATGGTGAGCTGACGGCGTCCGCCGACCTTCATTCCGGGAATGCCGTCCTGCCAACCCTGGATGAGTCCGCGCAGCGGGAACTGGATGGATTCGCCACGGTTCCAGGACGAGTCGAACTCTTCGCCCGAGTCGAACTCGACGCCGACGTAGTGCACCTCGACGTTTCCTCCGGCCACTGCTTCTGCGCCGTCACCCTCGACGAGGTCGACCGTCACCAGGTCCACGGGTGGGGGTCCGGCCTGAAATTCGATCACTGGCTTCGTCACTGAAGTCTCCTGCGGTTGATGCCGGCCCGCCGACGCCGGCTGTGAAGCTCTGGGCATATTCCGCCTCGACTTTACGTCGTGACGATCAGCCGATCGGAGCTGGCATCAAATTCGTCTTGTATTCGCAGGTCAACGTGTTCCCGGTCGCGGGGTCGGCCATCTCGACCTTCCAGGCGTCGGAGAACTGATTCACCCCGTGGTGCATCGAGATGGTGCCCGAGATCAGAACGGTTCCACGCGAGAACAGTCCACGTTCGGTGAGTACATCGAGCCAGTACTGCGGCGCGAGAAGATCGCCGAGCGTTCCGGATTGAATGAGCACTCCGTCGGCCCAGCCGGTCAGGGTGATCTCGTCCAGTCGGTCGGACACCTCGCTCAACCGCCACGCGTCGGTACCCAACACGTCGGGAGCCGCGTTCTTGCTCCACGCGACGCTGTGTACTTCCAGGTCACGGTCGGTGTGATCACACGCCACCGTGAGCAGCACGTCGTCGATCGTGTCGCCCAGAATCACCAGGGCCCACTCGGCCTCACCCGAGGTGCGTCCGTGTTGAACGGCGACGGCATCGGTCTGCTGCGCCAGATAGGGCGAGATGGGGTACAGCGCCGGGGTCACCGTCGGGGCGGGAACGCCCAGTTCGGCCAGCTCCGCGATGTGCGACGCCACCTCCTCCTGGTTGCGTCCGGCATAACCCGCATTGAGCAGGGCGGTCACCTCGACGGATTCGGTCGTGCCGTCGGGCAGCGTGAATGTGAGCATCAGTAACGAACCTCTCCTCGTAAATTATTTGTTTCCGATGCGCCGAAAGCCTTGCGCATACGTCTTGTATACAGCAAGTATGGAGCACGTACAACGGATAGAGTGATCCCAGGCACACGAAGGAGTCGTCATGACCGAACCTGTTTCGGTGGATAGAAAAGGCCTGGCCAAGGCCTTCGCGGCCAGCCTGACCGGAACGGCATTGGAGTGGTACGACTTCGCCGTCTACTCGGCCGCCGCCGCGCTGGTGTTCCCGCTGGTGTTCTTCCCGGACAGCGATCCGCTGACCGGAACATTGCTGGCGTTCTCCACCTACGCCGTCGGGTACATCGCCCGTCCGGTCGGTGGATTCGTCTTCGGACGGCTCGGCGACGTCATCGGGCGAAAACAGCTCCTCGTCATCACGCTGCTGCTGATCGGCGTCACCACGTTCGCCATCGGCTTGATCCCCGGATACGACACCATCGGCATTGCGGCCCCGATCATTCTCGTCACGATGCGGTTCTGCCAGGGCGTTGCCGTCGGCGGCGAGTGGGGCGGAGCCGTTCTGCTCTCCAGTGAATACGGCGATCCCCGCAAGCGCGGCTTCTGGTCCTCCGCAGCGCAGATCGGACCACCTGCGGGCAACCTGCTCGCCAACGGCGCACTGGCAATCCTGACTCTGTCGCTCACGGACCAGCAGTTCGAGTCCTGGGGATGGCGTGTTGCATTCCTCTTCTCGGCCGTACTCGTCGGTTTCGGTCTGTGGATCCGCTTGAAGCTCGAGGACACCCCGGTGTTCAAAGCACTCCAGGAAAGTGGCGATCGCTCGGAAGCCCCGATCAGCGAGGTGTTCAAGACGGAACTGCGACCACTGGTGGCTGGCATCATGTCGCGCGTCGCACCCGACGTCATCTACGCACTGTTCACGGTCTTCTCGATCACCTACGGTACGCAGAAACTGGGCTTCGAACGCAGCGAGGTGTTGACGGCGATCCTGGTCGGATCGGCCTGCCAACTCGGCTTGATCCCGCTGGCCGGAGCGGTCTCCGACCGCATCAACCGACGCCTGGTCTACGGCGTCGCGGCCGTCGGAGGTGTTGCCTGGAGCGCCATCTTCTTCCTCGTCATCGGCGGTGGGTCCTTACCGCTGCTGATCCTCGGCGTGGTTGTGGGCCTGGCGTTCCACTCGTTCATGTACGGGCCACAGGCCGCCTTCGTCACCGAGCAGTTCAGCGTTCGGTTGCGCTCCACCGGTAGTTCGTTGGCGTACACGATCGCCGGTGTGTTCGGCGGGGCGATGGCACCGCTGATCTTCGTGTACCTGTTGGACAAGACCGACAGCTGGGTGCCGATCGTCGGGTACATCGTCGTCGTCGGTGCCGTGACTCTCGTCGGCCTGGCGCTGGGACGCAACCCCGACCCCACCGAGGACGAGCACTACGTGCTGCTGAACCAGGAGCACGAAAAAGCTACGCGCGCAGCAGAGTCTGAAGTGTGACCTCGAGGTGAGCGTCGATCTTCTCGTGCACCAGGCCCTCGTCGCCGACACTCAGTGCGTCGATGATGGCCTGGTGCTCGGCGCACACGCGGTGCTGCCGGTTGGCCGCGGTGAACAGAGCACTCAGACCCACCCGGAGCTGCCGAGCACGCAGTCCTGCGTACGTGCGGGAGAGAAGATCGCTGCCCGCCGAATCGATCAAACTCTGATGGAAGGTGCCGTCCCAGTCGATGAACTCCTTCGGCGCATCCGCACTGTCGGAGTTCATCAGCAATTCCTGCTGCTCGAGCGCATGCTGCATCGCCGCGATAGGAGCGTCTCCGGCGCGCAGCGCCCGGGTGGCCGCGTGCCGTTCGAGGACACCGCGCAGATCCATCAGTTCGGCGATCTGCCGTCCGGACATCGCGGGCACGTGCGCACCGCGCTTGGGCACCATCTCGACCAGCCCCTCGGACTGCAGCATCAGCAACGCTTCGCGAACAGGAGTACGCGACACACCGATTCGAGTGGCCAGCTCCTGCTCGTTGAGAAAAGTGCCGGTGGCGGCCGGTGACGACAGCACCTGATCGCGCACGAACAGATACGCCTTCTCCCTCCCCGACAGCGGCTGCATACGATATGTATACCTGTCTTCCTCCGACGAAACCAGGAGTCACACCGTGAGCACGACCATTCGCATCAGCCTCGCCCAGATCACCAGTGGCGAAGACCCAGCCCGGAACCTCGAACTCATCGACACCCACGCCCGTGCCGCCGCGCACGCCGGCTCGGACCTCGTGGTGTTTCCGGAGGCGATGATGCGGTGTTTCGGCGGACCGATACGCAAGTTCGCCGAGCCTCTCGACGGCGAGTGGGCGAACGTGGTGCGCTCCATTGCCGCCGATGCGGGCATCACCGTCGTCGCCGGAATGTTCACTCCCGCCGCAGACGATCGGGTGACGAACACTCTGCTCGTCGCCGGGCCCGGTATCGACGCGAGCTACGACAAGATTCACCTGTTCGACGCCTTCGGATTCGCCGAATCCGACACCGTCGCACCGGGTTCGGACCCACTCGTGGTGGACATCGCCGGAGTTCGAGTGGGCTTCGCGACCTGCTACGACATCCGATTCCCAGCCCTGTTCCAGAAACTGGGAGATCTCGGCGCGGAACTCGTCGTGGTTCCGGCATCGTGGGGATCCGGTGACGGCAAGGTCGAGCAGTGGACCCTGCTCGCTCGCGCTCGCGCCCTGGATTCGACCACCTTCATCGCAGCCTGCGACCAAGCCGAACCTGCTGCCGCCGAAGGCAATGCGCCGCTGGGCGTGGGACATAGCATCGTCTGCTCCCCCACCGGCGAGATCCTCGGTCAACTCGACGCGACACCGGGAATGCTGACCATCGACATCCACACCGAACTGGTCGACGCCGTGCGCAAGACTCTGCCGGTGTTGAAGAACCGCAAGCATTTCGACGCCTGACGGAGCCGCGAACTCGAAGTTGGGGACGAAATTCGACCGAAAAGCATCCACAACTTCGAGTTCGCGGGAGATACGACAACGCCGCCGGCTCCCGATGGGAGCCGGCGGCGTCGTGTACGGCGAGATCTAGCGGGAGCTGACGTCCTGGTAGTCGCGCTCGGTGTAGCCGGTGTAGATCTGGCGCGGACGGCCGATCTTGCCGGTCGTGTCCTCGTTCTGCTCGCGCCAGTGCGCGATCCAGCCCGGGAGGCGACCCATCGCGAACAGCACCGTGAACATGCGCGGCGGGAAGCCCATCGCGCGGTAGATCAGGCCGGTGTAGAAGTCCACGTTGGGGTAGAGCTTGCGTTCGACGAAGTAATCGTCGGTAAGCGCGGTCTCCTCGAGCTTGAGAGCGATCTCGAGCAGCTCGTCGCCATTGCCCAGCTTGCCGAGAATCGTGTGCGCAGTCTCCTTGACCAGCGTCGCGCGCGGGTCGAAGTTCTTGTACACCCGGTGCCCGAAGCCCATGAGCTTGACGCCGTCTTCCTTGTTCTTGACGCGACGCAGGAAGTCGGTGGCGTCGCCGCCCTCGGCCTTGATCTTGTCCAGCATCTCGAGCACGGCCTGGTTGGCTCCGCCGTGCAGCGGGCCCCACAGCGCGTTGATGCCGCCGGAGATCGAGGTGAACAGGTTGGCCTGCGAGGATCCGACGAGGCGGACCGTCGACGTCGAGCAGTTCTGCTCGTGGTCGGCATGCAGGATGAGCAGCATGTCCAGTGCCTTGACGATCTCGGGATCGACCTCGTACGGCTCGGCCGGGAAGCCGAACGTCAGACGCAGGAAGTTCTCGACCAGGCTCTTGGAGTTGTCCGGGTACAGGAACGGCTGACCGACGGACTTCTTGTAGGCGTACGCCGCGATGGTCGGCAGCTTGGCCAGCAAGCGGATGGTCGAGAGCTCGACCTGCTCCGGATCGTTGGGGTCGAGCGAATCCTGGTAGTACGCCGACAGTGCGTTGACGGCACTCGACAGCACCGGCATCGGGTGCGCGTTTCGGGGGAAGCCGTCGAAGAACCGCTTGAGGTCCTCGTGCAGCAGGGTGTGCCGACGGATCTTGTCGGTGAACTTCTCGAGCTGAGTCTCGGACGGCAGCTCCCCGTAGATCAGCAGGTAGCTGACCTCGATGAACGACGACTTGCCCGCGAGCTGTTCGATCGGGTAACCGCGGTAGCGCAGGATGCCTGCGTCACCGTCGATGTAGGTGATGGCCGACTTCGTCGACGCGGTGTTGACGAACCCGCCGTCCAACGTCGTGTAGCCGGTGGTGGCCAGCAACTTTCCCAGCTCGATGCCGTTGTTGCCCTCGGAGGCCTCGGCAATCGACATGGAGTACTCGCCACCGGGATAGGTGAGGGTGGCTTTGGCATCATTCTCAGCGGGCACGAATGGTCCCTCTCGAACTCGTGTAACGGACACGTACTTGAAGCGGACAGTTCTAACGTCGATAGTGAAACTAGTCTCTCGACGCCTCGGACGCCCACGGAGGGTCGGCACCGGGTCGAGAAACCGTGATTGCTGCTGCTTTCGCGGCGAAATCGAGCGCTTCTCGCCAATCTTGCTTGCTCATCTCTTTCACCGCGTTCGATGTGATAATGCTCTCCTTCTGCAGAAAGCTGAGCAGAGCCCCGTGCACGGTGTCACCAGCGCCGATGGTGTCGACGACGTCGACAGCGACACCCGGCACCGAGACTTCCTCGGCTATGACGATTCCTGTACCCGGCGTCTCCGCGGGTGCCGTGAACACCGAGATTCCGTCACCCCCGCGGGTCATGACCACTGCGGTGACTCCCGACGCGAGCCAGTCGTCCACCGTTGTGCCCTGAGTTCCGAGCCCCAGCCAATGCGAGTCGTCCTCGGAGACCTTGAGGATGTCGATGCTGGGCAACCACGAACGGAAGCGGTCGCGGAACCCGTCGGCAGTGATGTCTCCGCTGGTGCTGTCGATAGCGGCGGGCCGGATGTTGGGGTCGAGCATCGTGAGCTTGCCCGCGGCCCGGGCCCGGTGCAGCAGACCCGCGTACATCGACGCACCGGGCTCGTAGAGCAGCGACAGTGTGCCGAACGAGAGCACGCTGATCTCGTCGGGCAGATCGCCGGGATCGGCGACGAGGCGGTCGGCCGTGCCGTCGGCGTAGAACGAGTACTCGGCGCTGCCGTCGTCGGCGAGGGTGGTCATCGCCAACGTCGTCGGCTCGTCGCCGCGCTGCACCCACGTGGTGTCCACTCCCGCGTCGCGCAGACTCGCCAGGATCTGCTCGCCGAACGGGTCGCGCGAGATCCGCGAGAGATATGCGACGGGCGAACCCAGTCGACCTATCGCGACGGCGACATTGAACGGTCCGCCGCCGAGCTTGGGCGAGAGCAGCGGCCCCTCGTGCACCGGGACCAGATCGACCAACGCCTCGCCGCACACCAGAATGGTCACTTCTCGTACCTCATTCCCCAGGTGCCGGACCAGGATTGCCCCGGATCCAGCACGATCAGATCGATTTCGGAGTTCAACGCATCGGGCGGGCACGTCATCGGCTCGATCGCCAACGCCCGTCCACGATCGGGATAGGCCTGATCGTTGGCGGGATCGGCGGTGAACACCTGAACCCAACCGAAGCTGCTGTCGGTCCACAGCACGGTCGCGGTGCCGTCGGGGCCACGGAGAACATGCTTCGCCGTGCCGTCGGCCTCGGGAAGCGAGGCGCTGAACGGAGTGTCCAGCTGCACGCCCTGCAGTGTTCGCGGCTGCCGGAAGTCGTACTCGGTATCGGCCGTCGGCACCGAATTGCCCACGGGCAGATTGCGTACCGGATCGAGCGGCAGCCGGGTACCCGCGGACAGCTCGAGGGTGCACTCGTCGAGTGGCACGTCCCCCACCCGGACGAAGGTGTGAAAGCCCATCCCGTACGGCGCGGGCGAGTCACCGGTGTTCTTCGCCGACGCGGTGACGGTGAGACCGTCCGCCGACAGCTCGTGCACCACGGTCACCGTGATCGAGAACGGCCAACCCTGATGCGTTCCGATGTCCACGCTCTGCTCGACGCGAGAGTCGGTGTGCTCCACGAGAGTCCACGCCACGCGTCGAACGAATCCGTGACTGGCGTTGTTGCGAGCGGGCTCGGTGATCTCCATCCGGTGCTCGACGCCTTCGAACGTGAACGTGCCGTCTGCCGTCCTGTTGGGCCACGGGGCCAACACCAGTCCCGCCGACAGCGGCGGCTTCGAGCCCGCCTCCCACGTCTCGGTGAGCGGTGCGCCGTCGTACTCGAGCGCCCGAAGGCCCGCCCCGACGGCAGCGATGTCTGCCCGATACTTGCCGCTCGTCAACGAATACGTCTGCGCGTCAGCCATGAGAGCCATTCTTTACCACCGCACCCACTCGGTATCGAATGAACGCCGGAAGTGCCAGTGCGGCGATCGAGACCCCGATGACGACCAGCACTCCACCGCCCGCAGCTGCGGCCGCCGTACCGACGGATGCGGCCGCTGCGCCGTGCAACACATCGCCGATGCGCGGGCCACCGGCGACCACGACGATGAAGACACCCTGCAGGCGACCGCGCATCTCGTCGGTGGCGACCTGCTGCAGCATCGTGCTGCGAAAGGCCGCCGAGATCATGTCGGCTCCGCCGCCGAGGGCCAGGAACGCCAGTGCGAACCACAGGGCGACGGTGGTGGCCCCATCGGTGGCCGCGCCGACGGCCAGACCGAAACCGAGCATCGCCACGCCCCACACCACGATGCAGATCAGCACCGCCAGGCCCTGCCTGCGTACTCGGGGCAGCCAGCCGGAGAACACGCCACCGACCACCGCGCCCGCGGACATCGCTGCGAACAGCATGCCGAGCACCGGACCGCCCGACGCCGGATCGCCGAAGCTCTCGTGTGCGATCTGCGGGAAGAGCGCACGGGGCATCCCGAACACCATCGCGATGATGTCGACGACGAACGAGGCCAGCAACACCTTCTGCGTCGCGAGGTAGGCGAAACCGTCGAACACCGAACGCAATCCGGCGCGTTGACCCGACTTCGCCGGCGGAATCCCCGGCAACCGGATCACGGCCCACAGCGTGGCGAACAGAGCGATGGTGTCGATCAGGTAGAGGGTCTCGAGCCCGATGTAGTAGATGAGGATGCCGGCGCTGAGCGGTCCGGCGATGGCACCGAAGTTCATCACCGTCATGTTCAGCGAGTTCGCGGCGGGCAACTGCTCGGCGGGCAGGATGCGCGGGAGAATTGCGCTGCGCGTCGGCTGGTTCACCGCGAAGAACGCCTGCTGAACGGCCAACAGCACCAGAATGATCCAGACATTGTTCAGGTCGAGAAACGCTTGCAACCAGAACAGCGCCGACGTTCCGATCAGACCGCAGGTGGTGATCATCAACAGGGTGCGGCGGTCCATCACATCGGCCAACGCCCCGCCCCACAGGCCGAAGACGATGAGCGGCACCAGCGCGAAGACACCGGTGAGGCCCACGTAGGCCGAGCTCAGCGTGATCTGGAAAACCTGTTGCGGCACAGCAACAATGGACAATTGAGCACCGATGACGGTGACGATGTTCGCGAGCCACAACCGCTTGTAGGCCGGTGTCTTCAGCGGAGTCGTATCGGCAAGAATGCCGCGCAGTCCGCTCACGGTTGCAGACGCTCGATCACACCGCTTGCCACCGTCAGGCGAATTCGGTTGTGCATACGGCTCGTTCGACCCTGCCAGAACTCGACCGTCTCCGGTTCGACGCGAAAACCGCCCCAGTTCGGCGGAACCGGCACCTCGATTCCGTCGAACGTCGCGGTGACCTCGGCCAGTCGCGCAGCCAGATCCTCCCGCGAGCCGATGGGACGCGACTGCTCGGACGCCCATGCCCCCAGCTGCGAGCCGCGGGGCCGCGTACGCCAATACGCTTCGGTGGTCTCGGCATCGACCTTGACCACCGGGCCGCGGACGGTGAGCTGACGGGCAATTCCGATCCACGGGAACGTGATCGACGCATACGGCGTCGCGGTGAGCGCACGGCCCTTGTCCGAGTCGTAGTTGGTGTAGAAGACCACCCCTGATGCGTCGAAGTCCTTGCACAACACGGTGCGGGTGGCGGGTCTACCTGCCTCGTCGACCGTCCCCAACACGATGGCGTTGGGCTCGGGCAGATTCGCGGCTATCGCGTCGGACAACCACTGTTGCGCCAGCGAACACCACCCGCCCACCAGAGCATCGACGTCGAGGTCCTCGGGCTCTCCGTAGTCCACCCGCATGTTCGCCAGGCGTTGATCATCTGCAGACACAAGCCCAGACGCTACTCCCGCGTAGATCCCGGCTATGGTTCTGACGAAGTACGCCCGGATGCGGCGCAGAGCCGGGTGCAGTTGCGACGAGGGAGTCCACAGGCCATGGCTGTTCAAGAAGTTCCCGAGGATTTCGTCTCCGGCCTCGAAGGTGTCGTCGCGTTCACCTCCGACATCGCCGAGCCCGACAAGGACGGCGGCGCACTGCGGTATCGCGGCGTCGACATCGAGGAACTCGTCGCGCAGAACGTCACTTTCGGCGATGTCTGGGCCCTGCTCGTCGACGGCGAGTTCGGTCGAGGACTCCCCCCGGCCGAACCCTTCCCCCTGCCGATCCACACCGGTGACGTCCGTGTCGACGTCCAAGCCGGCTTGGCGATGCTCGCTCCGATCTGGGGCTACCAGCCGGTGCTCGACATCGACGACTCCACCGCCCGCGACAACCTCGCCCGCGCGTCGGTGATGGCTCTGTCCTACGTCGCCCAGTCCGCTCGTGGCATCTACCAGCCTGCAGTTCCGCAGACCCGCATCGATCAGGCCGCGACCGTCACCGAGCGATTCATGGTCCGGTGGAAGGGCGAACCGGATCCCGCTCACGTCGCCGCCATCGACGCGTACTGGGTCTCGGCCGCCGAGCACGGCATGAACGCCTCGACGTTCACCGCACGCGTCATCGCCTCCACCGGAGCCGACGTCGCCGCCTGCCTGTCCGGTGCCATCGGTGCGATGTCCGGACCTCTGCACGGCGGAGCCCCGGCCCGCGTCCTGCCCATGATCGAAGAGGTCGAGAAGACCGGCGACGCACGCGCCCTGATCACCGGAATCCTGGACCGCAAAGAGAAGCTCATGGGCTTCGGGCACCGCGTCTACCGAGCCGAGGACCCGCGCGCCCGTGTTCTGCGCGCCACGGCGAAGAGACTGAACGCACCGCGCTACGAGGTCGCCGCAGCACTCGAGCAAGCTGCACTGACCGAACTGCGCGAACGCCGCCCCGATCGAGCCATCGAAACCAACGTCGAGTTCTGGGCCGCGGTGATCCTCGACTTCGCCGAGGTACCGGCGCACATGATGCCCGCCATGTTCACCTGTGGACGGACCGCGGGCTGGTGCGCGCACATCCTGGAGCAGAAGCGACTGGGCAAGCTCGTCCGACCTGCTGCCCTCTACACCGGCCCCGAACCGCGCTCACCCGAGTCCGTCGAAGGCTGGGACCTGATCCGGTAGTCGAAGCTGGTATGGCACCCGACTACCCTGTCCAGTGCCATATTCCATCGACGCTAGGACGCGCTACTCCATGGCCGATTTGCCGATCATTCCCGCCGATCTCCTGCCCGCCGACGGACGCTTCGGCTGTGGCCCGTCCAAGGTTCGCCCCGAGCAGCTGCAATCCCTGGTCGACGTCGGCGCTTCCGTGTTCGGCACCAGCCACCGTCAGAAGCCCGTCAAGGACGTCGTCGGACGCGTGCGCAGTGGTCTGAAGGATCTGTTCTCCCTCCCCGAGGGCTACGAGGTCGTCCTCGGCAACGGTGGTACCACCGCATTCTGGGACGCTGCCGCGTTCGGCCTGATTCGCGAGAAGTCGCTGCACCTGACCAACGGCGAGTTCAGCTCCAAGTTCGCCTCGGTGGCCAAGAACAACCCGTTCATCGGTGATCCGATCGTCGTCAAGGCCGAGCCGGGCAGTGCGCCCGAGCCCACCTCCGACCCGTCCGTCGACCTCATCGGTTGGGCGCACAACGAGACCTCGACGGGCGTGGCCATCCCGGTCAGCCGTCCGGCCGGCTCCGAGAACGCCCTCATCGCGATCGACGCCACCTCCGGTGCAGGCGGTCTGCCGGTGAACGTCGCCGATTCGGACGTCTACTACTTCGCTCCGCAGAAGTGCTTCGCCGCCGACGGTGGCCTGTGGGTCGCGCTGATGAGCCCGGCCGCACTGGCCCGCGTCGACGAGATCGCTGCCACGGATCGGTGGGTCCCGGACTTCCTGTCGCTGCCGATCGCCGTCGACAACAGCAGCAAGAACCAGACGTACAACACCCCGGCCGTGGCGACACTGCTGCTCTTCGCCGATCAGATCGAATGGCTCAACTCGCAGGGCGGCCTCGACTGGGCCACCAAGCGCACCGCCGATTCGTCCTCACGTCTGTACGACTGGGCCGAGAACAGCGAATTCGCAACGCCGTTCGTCACGAATCCGGATCACCGCAGTCAGGTCGTCGGCACCATCGACTTCGACGAGAAGGTCGACGCAGCCCAGGTTGCGAAGATTCTGCGCGCCAACGGCGTCGTCGACACCGAGCCGTACCGCAAGCTCGGCCGCAACCAGCTGCGTGTCGGTATGTTCCCGGCCATCGAGCCGGACGACATCACCGCACTGACCAAGAGCATCGACTGGGTCGTGTCCACTCTGAGCTAGTTGACAGCAAGCTCACAGCTCCAGCGCTCCCTTCGAGGCCTACACTTGCTATCAAGTAAGCAAGCGTAACGACCTCGGAGGGAGCGCTCGCATGTACAGGCTCCTGGCATCAGCGCTGCGGATTCGCGTGACACTGGTCTACTGCGCACTCGCGGTGGCAGGCACGGTAGCGCTCGGCCAGATCGGCCCGCACGATCGCTGGCACGTGCTGCACGCGGCGAGTACCAACCTGCACAATCTGACCGACGGCCACCTCGCCACACTCGTCACGAGCGTCTTTCTCACCGAAGGACGGGTGAACTGGCTGTGGCTGGCCGCGGTCGCTCTGTTGTTCGCCGTCGCCGAGTGGATCTCCGGTTGGCGACGCTTTCTGCTGACCTTCAGCGCCGGACACCTCGGTGCGACGGCATTGGTGGCCGTCGGCTTGCTCATCGGCATTCACAACGACTGGCTCGCGGACTCGCTGGCGATGGCCGTCGACGTCGGTGTCAGCTACGCGGCAGCGGCGGTCGCAGGGTCGATGATCAGGTACCTGCCGATGCCGTGGCGTGCAGGCTGGGCTGCACTGTGGATCGGCGTCGTCGCGATCAGTGGAGTATCGGACCCGTCCTTCACCGCCGTCGGGCACGCGATCGCCCTGACCATAGGCTTCGGCCTGGGCGTCCTCTACCTTCGCAGAGACGCATCGACGTTGTCCCACAAAACAATTGGCGGAAGATCGACCGAATGGGTGCAGCCGAGCCCGCAGCTGTCTACCCTCTGAGAGGGAAACGATCGTCGGCAGAAGCGATGCGTGTCGAACACCCACCGAATACGGCAGGTGAACTAGGCTCGAATTCGACGGTATCGCGAGCCGGCGCGATGAGGAGGTCAAGGTGCGAGACTTACGTGTGGTGGGTCTCGAGGCCGACGGAAAGTTCGTCGTGTGCGCAGATCCCAAGACCGGCGACAGATTCCGGCTTCCAGCCGACGACAAGCTCCGCGCGGCCTCTCGCGGTGACATCGCTCGACTAGGACAGATTGAGATCGAAATGGACAGCTTGCTTCGGCCGAAAGAAATTCAGGCCCGTATCCGCAGCGGAGCGACCATCGAACAGGTTGCCGCCGACTCCGGAATGGCCATCAGTCGCGTCGAGGTGTTCGCTCACCCGGTGCTGCTCGAACGCTCGCAGGCCGCGTCGATGGCTCAGGCCGGTCATCCGCTGCGCCACGACGGCCCGGCCGTGCAGACCCTGCTCGAGATCGTCACCCTCGCCTTCCGCGCTCGCGGCCACAATCTCGACGACGCGGCGTGGGACGCCTGGCGCGACGAGGACAACAAGTGGGTCGCGCAGCTGAAGTGGCAGGCGGGCCGCACCACCAACAAGGCGCACTGGCAGTTCCTGCCCGACGGCCACGGCGGCACCATCGCGCCACTCGACGACACCGCACACGAACTGATCGATCCCGACTTCGGACGCCAACTGCGCGGTCTGGCACCGGTGCGCGCACTGACGTCCGCCGAGGATTCCGACGACGATGCCTCGCAGCAGAGCTTCGACGAGTACTACGGCACCACCGCCGACAGCGAAATCGACGCCGAGACCATCGAGGTCGAGCTGGACGATGCGCCGACTCCCGAGCCCGAGCAGCCACGCGAACCGGTGGCCAGGGAGCCCAGGCCCGCACCCAAGCCTGCCGCCGGTCACACCAGCGGCAAGGACAAGCGCGGCAAGCCGGCCATGCCGTCGTGGGAGGACGTCCTGCTCGGCGTTCGCAGCAGCGGTCACAACTGAGTTCTGATGTGACCGATGTGCCGCGCGGTGCAGAACCGCCGACGCTCACACCGTAGGCTTCCCAGGAGGTAACGGAGAGAGAGGTGCCGGTAGTGGGGGCCAAAGTATCAACGATCTGGTACGTGGACGCACCGGATCCCATTTCGGTACTCCGAGAGGCCACCACCTCGGACTGGAATGCTGCCAGCGCACTCGTCGGACGTCTGTACCCCCACCTGACGGCAGTGCCCCTCGGACAGGGTCCGATATCGACTTCGGCGGGCGTGGACGACGATCACGTCTTCATCGGTTGCTACCCGGGCGTCACCGTGGTCTGCGGGTCCAATCTCGCGGTGCCCACACCGTCGACGCTTCCCGAATCCTTCACTCGCCCTCTGGCGTCCGAGCACACCTACCTCGTCGCCTCGGATCCCCAACACGCGTGGGGTGCGTTCGCGTACTGGGAGCGCGGCGAGTTCCGCCGATCCTTCAGCGCCACCCCGGTGTACATCTACGAGGACGCGGGCCTGCCACTGGTGTGGGAGCGATCCTTCTGGGCCGGTGAGCATCCGCTGATCTATCCCCCCGGAGTGATGCCGGATCCGCAGTCGCTGCCGTTCCACCCACAGGAATTCGCCGAGGCGGCCAACGCCGAGTGGCTCGGATTCCGCTACACCGGCGCTCCCCACGCGGACGAATTCGATCCGAACACCCTGCCGGTCTGCGGCTTCACGATGTACGTTCCGGGGCAGGAGCCGCCACCACCGAACCAGAGCTCGAACGGCCGCGCCGCACAGGAACCGATGCCCGACGCCCCCGAGGAGCAGGCACCGCGGCCGAAGAAGCGTTGGTTCTCGCGCAAATAGCGGCTCGGGGCGGGCACCGTTGCACGCAACGACCGCCTGTCGACGGGTTTCCGCCGATTGTCGCCGGTAGTGCGCAACCCTGCCCGCACCTGTTGCCCGGCGAACGTCAGAACGCCAGCGCCGCCAGTGCCACGAAGCTCAGAATGGAACCGATACCGGCTCCGTACACGGCCCAGCGCCACACCGGTATCGCGAGCCACCGCATGACCGTCGGTGCCGCACCCGCGACGACGATGATGTTCAGACCGATCGCGAGCAGCGGATGAATTCTGGCCAGTTCCAGACCGAAGGTCGTCAGTGCCACCCCCACGAGCGCCGCCGAGATCACGGCGATCGGGACTCCGGTCCAGCGGACGCTCGGGTCGTGGTCGGTCACGTCAGGCGCACGCGTTCGTAGAACCCCATCGCAGCGGCCGTGGCCACATTGAGCGAATCGGTGCCGGGAGCCATCGGAATGCGCGCGCGAATGTCCGTGGCGCGCATGGCATGTTCGGTCAGACCCGGACCCTCCGCACCGAGCAACAACGCCACCTTCTCCCCCGTCATCGCCGCCGCCAACGACACCGCCGCCGGATTGGGCGTCAGCGAGATCAGCTGAAAACCATGCGCGCGAACGCGCTCGAGGCCGCGCGGCCACTCGGGCACCTTGGCGAACGGCACCCGCAGCACGTGCCCCATCGATACCCGCACCGAACGTCGATAGAGCGGATCCGCGCACGCGGCCCCGAACAGCACCGCATCCACTCCGAGGCCTGCCGCGTTGCGGAACATCGACCCGAGATTCTCGTGATCGTTGACGCCCTCGAGAATCGCCACAGTCTTCGCATCGGCCAACACCTCGTCGAGATCGAGGGCCGGTGGCCGGTTCGCCGCCGCCAACACTCCACGATTGAGATGGAAGCCGACGACCTCGGCCATCACCTCCGCGGAGGTCCGGTAGAACGGAACATCCGAATCGACGAGATCGTCGCGCAAGGCGTCGAGCCGTCGGTCCACGCCCAGCAGGCTGATCATCGGAAATCGTGAGGTCAGCAGGCGCTGCGCAACCAACACACCCTCGGCGATCACCAGGCCCTTGCCCTCGGGCAGGTCGGGCCGCCGATCCGACGAGTTGAGATCGCGAAAATCGTCCAGTCGCGTGTCCGATGGGTCGTCGATGTCGATTACATGCACCACGTGCTCATCTTGTCACCCGACCGATTTCGAGACTCCGTCGGCGAAGGCCTGCTTCTGTATGGCAGATTTTTCGGGTCGTTCCGCGGGCTCCACACCTGTATGGAAAAGTAAAGAGCGATGACTACCGACGAATCGATCACCATCCGCACCGCCACCGACGACGACTGGGATGCCGTCGCGCTGCTCGACGCCCACGCATTCGGCGAGCACCAGAACGCCGAAGACCTGGCCGAGACGCAGATCCTGACTCAGTCCGAGCACGTGTACCTGGCGTGGGACGGCGAGACCCCGGTCGGTGTGGCCATGCACTTCCCGATGTCGGTCACCGTTCCCGGTGGTGCCCAGGTCGAGGCGTCCGGAGTCTCCTGGGTCTCGGTCGCGCCGACGCATCGTCGACGCGGCATCCTGCGATCGATGTTCACCCAGCAGCACCGCGCCCTGAACGACGCGGGCGCACCGCTCTCGCTGCTCACGGCCAGCGAGGCGACGATCTACGGACGCTTCGGATACGGACCGGTCACCGAGGAGATCAGCGTCTCGATCGATCGTCGATTCGCGCAGTTCCGCAAGGACGCTCCCCCGGCCACCGGTGTGCGGCTGATCGAATCGACCGAGGCCGCCGAACTGCTTCCCGACATCTACCACCGCTGGCAGCAGCAGACCGCAGGCGCTCAGCCCAAGCCGCCGATCCGCTGGGAGCGGTTCTTCGCCGACCGCGAGAACCGACGCGGCGGGCTGACGGCTCTGTTCTTCGTCGTTCATCCCGACGGATACGTCGCCTATCGACGCGGACGCAACCCGAGCCGAGTGGTGGTGGAGGAATTCATCGCGGTGACCGACGACGCGTACGCCGCGCTGTGGCAGATACTCGTCGGAGTGGACCTGGTCGACACCATCGAGGTACGGCAAGCACGGGACGAAGCACTGCCGTTCCTGCTGACCAACAATCGGCTACCGAAGGTCACGGCTCACCACGACGCTCTGTGGGGCCGCATCATGCACGTCGAGGCAGCGCTCGAGGCTCGCACCTACGCTCTCGACACCTCGCTGATCATCGCGGTGCGAGATCCCTTCCTCGATGCGGGCGGCACCTACTCGCTGACCGTGACCGACGGCCGCGCCACCTGCACGCGGGTCGAATCCGAACCGGACATCGAACTCGACATCGACGTGCTCGCCAGCATCTACTTCGGCACCCACCGAGCCCGTTTGTTCGCCGCGGCCAACCGCCTCACCGCACGCAACGACGGTTCACTGCACGCACTCGACCTGACGTTCGGAACTGCGCGCCCGGCCGTCATGGGTTGGGGTTTCTAGGACTCTTCGGCGCATCGAGCGCGGTGGCCGAGCCACCCCGCATCCACAGGGCTGCGCACAGCGTCACCGAGAGCAGCACCGTCGTATAGAGGATGAAGTCGGCGCTGCCACGGCCGCTGGTGGCGTGGTAGATCAACGGTGCCGTGCCCCCGAACAGGGAGTTCGCCACGGCGTAGCCGAAGCCGACGCCGAGGGCACGAATGTGTGCGGGGAACACCTCGGCCTTGGCGATGCCGTTCACCGACAGGTAGCAGGTGAGAACGACGAACGCACTCACCAGGATGACGAACACCGCAGGCGGTGACGTCACCCGGGTGGTGGCCAGCACCAGTGTGCCGGTGGCCGGTATCGCCAGCGCCCCGAACGCGACGAGAAGAGGCTTTCTACCGATACGGTCGCTCAGTGCGCCGCCGACCGGCTGCAGCACCATCAGCACCACGAAGGCCGCGAGCACGAGACCGGTCGCGATGAGCTCGCCCCTGGCGCCGTCCGCAGCGAAGAACGTCTCGCGAACGATCGAGGGAACCGTGACCGTGTAGGTGTAGAACGCCGCACTCCCTCCCGCGGTCAGCAAGAACACCCAGACGAGCGGACGCCAGTGCTCCCGAAAGAGCGCCCCCATCGTGGCGTCTCGGTCCGCCTGCGGTGCCGTCGGTTCACGGGGCGCGCGATCGAGTCCGCGCGCCCACCACAGCGACGCCAGGCCGGCCGCGCCGCCCGCGGCGAACGCGAGTCGAAAGCCCCACTCGGAGATTGCCGCACGGTCGGTGCTCGCGAGCAGCACGAGGAGACACGTCTGCGCGAGCACGAGGCCGCCGACGATGGTCGCGGCCTGGAACGAGGCGAAGAATCCGCGATGCCCGCGCGTGCCCGACTCGGACAGCAACACCGTCGCCGCCGCATATTCGCCGCCGGTGGCGATGCCCTGGACGATGCTGACGACCGCGAGGATCACCGCTGCCCAGGCACCGATGTCGTGGACCGTGGGAGTGACCGCCAGGGCAACCGATCCGGCCGACATCAGCGTGACTGCCGCAACGAGAGCGAACTGTCGACCTCGCACGTCCGCGAGCCTGTCGAACAGCCACGAGCCGAGCGGGCGTACGACGAAGGTCAAAGCGAAGAGTCCGTAGACGTACACGAGTGAATCGGTCGAAGCCGGATCGAAGAACTCGGTCCGGAAATACGGCGCGAACGTCGCGTAGAGATACAGGTTGAACCACTGCACCAGGTTCGGCACCGAACCGGCCAGGATGGCGCGGATCTGCGTACGACGGTCGGGGCTCGCCGACCCGGTGCGATTCACGAGCCGAAGGTACCCGGCCGGCGGCCGTACCGCTCTCGGTTCGAGCGAGCCGAACAGCCGTCGTACCGGTACGCGCATGACTTTTGTCATGGCTGGACTGTGACGGTGTCACTTCAGGTCATGATGCGCCGCACTGTTTTCGGTGGTTCGGGCGCAGCAGACTCGTAGTCATGAAGCAACCAGACGAAGGAAACCTGTTCACCGATCTCATGGAGCTCGGGCCGGCTCCGACGATGGCGCGTGAGATCGTCGTCATCGTCATCAGTCTCGCGATCATCGCCGTGTTGTTCGCGATCGTCGGCACGTCGCTCCCGGCGTTCGTCGCACTCGGCGTCATCGTCGCCTTCATGGGCGTGCGGTTCGTCATCGGACTCCGGCACTGGGAGAAGCAATCATGACCATCATCGAAGTCAGTGGCATGACTCGCCGCTACGGTTCGGGCAAGAACGCTTTCGAGGCCGTGAAGGCGCTGGATCTGAAGGTCGCGGAGGGTGAGCTGTTCGGCTTGCTGGGAACCAACGGTGCCGGCAAGACCTCCACTCTCGAAGTGATTCAGGGACTTTCGCGGCCGAGCGAGGGCACGGTGCGGATTCTGGGAATGGATCCGGTGTCCGACCGCCGCAAGGTGCGACCGTCTCTGGGCATCATGCTGCAGAAGGGCGGCCTGCCCCAGGATCTGACCACCGCGGAGAGCCTGCGGATGTGGGCGGGTACCTGCAGCAATCCGCTGCCGACGGCGGAGGTCCTCGAACGCGTCGACCTGGCCGACCGTGCCGATACCCGGGTGAAGTTTCTCTCGGGCGGTGAGCAGCGCAGGTTGGATCTGGCGTGCGCCATCATCAGCCGTCCGCGAGTGCTGTTCCTGGACGAGCCGACCACCGGACTCGATCCCGAAAGTCGCCGCAACACATGGCGTCTGATCCAGGAGCTGAAGAACTCCGGCGTGACGATCATGCTGACGACGCACTACCTGGACGAGGCCGAGTCACTGTGCGATCGGCTGGCGATCATGCACCGCGGCAGGGTCGTTCGTAGCGGAACGGTCGACGAGGTGGTCGCCGACCATCCGGCGAAGATCGAACTGCAGGCCCCCGGCACGGCGCTGCCGACATTGCCCGGTACGTCCATCGATGTCTCGGGAGACACCATCTCGATCCAGACGTCCTCGGTACAGGACACGCTCACCGACCTGCTCGTGTGGGCCCGCACCAACGGAGTGACCCTGCACGGTCTCGACGCCCGAGCGGCATCGCTCGAAACCGTATTCCTCTCCATCGCAGACGAATTCGACAATCCGGACTTCACACACACGAAGGTGATGAGCGCATGAGCACGATGACCGCACTGTCACGAGCAGAGTTCACACTGCTCGGACGCAACCGAGTACTGCTGTTCAACGCGATCGTCATGCCGTTGATCTTCCCCATCGCGCTGCTGATCGTCGGCAGCCGCGGCGATGACGGATTGACCGATGCGGGCGTCGGAGCTGCGCTCGAGATCTTCGCGCTGTTCCTGCTGGTGTTCATGGTGTACTACAACATGCTCTCGGTCTACGCCACGCGTCGAGACGAGTTGGTACTCAAGCGACTTCGCACCGGAGAGAGTTCGGATGTGCAGATTCTGCTCGGACCGGCAATCCCCTCGCTGATCCTCACCGTCGTTCTCGGCCTGATCGTCGGCGCAGTGGTACTGGCCTTCGGCGGACCCGTTCCCACCAACGCACTACTGGTCGTGGCGGCTCTGTTCGGCGGTGCTGCACTGTTCGCTGCCCTGGCACTGATCACCTCGGCGTTCACCCGCAATGCAGAGGCCGCGCAGATCACCAGCTTGCCGGTGATCCTGGTTGCCATGGCCGGCTCCTCACTGCTGCGCGACGCCCTCCCGGATTCGTTCAGCAGGGTGATCGAGCTGACCCCGATGGCCGCGGTCTCGGACCTGCTCGACCTGGGCTGGTTCGGCACCACCACGCCCGGCGACGCGTCCATGGGCTTCGCCGCCACGTTCGCCGAAGCCGGAATGCCACTGCTGGTGATGCTCGCCTGGATCGTCGGCAGCCTCCTGATCGCCCGCACGCACTTCCGCTGGGAACCGCGGTCCTAGCTCGCTCCTGTCGTCGGCCGTCTGCAAGGCTGGAGATCATGAAGCTGCACGAGTACCTCAATCCACTGCACGGCTGGAACGACAGCAGTGCAGTGGACAAGGTGCGCGTCTACACCCGCCAGTCTTTTCTGCTGATCGCCGTCGGTGTTGCCGTCGCTGCGATGCTGACGTCGCTGCAGTTCGACGATTATCTGTCGATGGCGGCCGTGGCAGTCTGTGCCGCAGCTACCTTCGTGGTCGTGCAGCGCACCCCCGCGCTCGGCGGCGAGTCCAAGGCCAGCCCACGAATTCCGTTGGCGATCGTGGCGGTCGCCGCTGTTGTACTGGTTGCCGGAGGAACCACGAACGATGCAGTGTGGGCCGCCGTGCTCGTCACCACGGCGGTCGCGACGCTGATCCCGTTGCGGTGGTGCCTGGCGGCGGCCGTGGCCGCGGCTGGGCTGGCGGCAGCTCTGGGAACCCCGGCAGTGCAAACTCTGGTGCTCGGTCTCTTCGTCGCCTTCATGGCCTTCACCGTCCAACTGTCGGCGTGGCTGCTGCGTATCGTCACCGAACTCGATGCCACCCGCGACGCTGCTGCCGCGCTCTCGGTTGCCGAGGAGCGGCTGCGATTCTCCCGAGATCTGCACGACGTCGTCGGCCGCGCACTGTCCGCCATCGCGGTCAAGAGCGAACTCGCCGCGACACTGGCGCGTAGGGGCGACGATCGAGCGGCCGCCCAGATGGACGAGGTCCGCATTCTGGCCCAGGAATCCATGGCCGACGCGAGAAGGCTGGTACGCGGCTATCGATCGGTCGATGTGGCCTCGGAACTCGACGGCGCTCGATCCCTGCTGTCCGCCGCAGGCATCGCCACCGAGCTCGTCGGTGAAACCTCGATCCTGAACGAACGCGCGGCCGAGGCCGCCGCCTGGGTGGTCCGTGAAGGTGTGACGAACATTCTGCGTCACTCCGCGGCCACCTATTGCCGGATCGAGCTGAGCGCAGGCAGCATTCGATTGATCAACGATCAGCCCAGAGCATCGTCCGGCCGCGACGACGGCACGGGCCTGAGCGGACTGCGAGAACGGTTGGTCGCCGTCGGCGGCACCCTGGACACCGAGCAGACCACCGACGAGTTCACCCTCACAGCGGCGCTACCGACCGAGAACATGAGGTAGGAGTGGAGCCCGCGGAACGACCCGATAAGGACGACATCATGATCCGAGTTCTGCTGGCCGACGACGAGAATCTCATTCGGGCGGCGCTGGCGACCATGCTCGATCTCGAGGACGACATCGAGATCGTGGGGCAAGCCGACTCCGGCGAGAAGGCGCTGATCGTCGCAGCCTCGCTCACCCCCGACGTGGCAGTGCTGGACCTGCAGATGGGCGGGATGGACGGCATCGAGACGGCCCAGAAGATCGCCGAGACGCTGCCCTCCTGCGCGTCGATCATCGTCACCAGCCACGGTCGGCCGGGCTACCTCAAGAAGGCGCTCGAAGCGGGCGTGCGCGGGTTCCTCCCCAAAACCACTTCGGCGGCGACCCTGGCCGAAGTGGTGCGCACCGTGCACGGCGGCGGGCGCTACGTCGACCCCACGCTGGCCGCGGAAGCCATCGGAGCCGGCGACTCGCCCCTCACACCGCGCGAGGCCGACGTGCTCGAGTTCGCCGCCGACGGCGCGTCGATCGCGGAAATCGCACGGCGGGCCCATCTTTCGCCCGGCACCACCCGCAATTACCTGTCCGCTGCCGCAGCGAAACTGGGTGCAGCGAACCGGCACGAGGCCTGCGCTCTCGCCCGACGCCACGGCTGGATCTGACCGACCGTCACACCTTCGTGCTCACGGCCACGGTGTCGAGGGTGGGGAGCCGGTGACCGTCTGCGGGCGGCACCACGGTGATCCGCAAATTGTTGTGCCGCAGTAGATACACGGCCGCGAAGACGCCGGTCGCCAGGGAGATGACCCCGCCGAACAGCAACGGTGCCCGCGGATCCAGGGCGTCGGCGAGCCAACCGAGAACCGGACTGCCCAGCGGAGTGCCGCCGAGGAAGCACAGCATGTAGATGCCCATCACGCGTCCGCGCATGTCGGACGGCACCGACATCTGCAGAATGTTCATCGCCGACGTCGTGAACGTCAACGTCAGGGCACCGGTGGGTATCAACAGAAGTGCGACGAGCAGGTAGTTGGGCATCAATCCGACGATCAGCTCGAAGGCTCCGAATGCGATGACGGCACCGATGAAGAGCCGCAGGCGCGGCGCGCTCGCTCGCCGCGCAGCGAGAGTCGCTCCGGCCAACGTGCCCACTGCCAGGGTTGTCGAGAGCAGACCGTAGGCGTCTGCTCCGCTACCGAACGTGTTGCGCGCCAACACCGACAGACTCAGCGGGAAGTTGAGGCCGAACGTCGAGACCATGAAGACCGTGGCCAGCAGTACTCGTAGGTCACCGCGCCCCCAGACGTACCGAAAGCCCTCCCGCACCTGCCCTTTGGCTCGTGGGGCAGGTTCGACGCGGAAGAGCTGACCGACGTTCATCGCCACGAGCGCACCGAAGACCGCCGCGAACGACACGGCATTGATGAGAAACACCCAGCCGGTGCCGACGAGGGTGATCAGTACTCCTGACACGGCAGGTCCGACGATGCGCGCCATGTTGAACGTCATCGAGTTCAGCGCGATCGCATTGGCGAGGGTCTCTTTGCCGACCATCTCGATCGTGAACGATTGCCGCACCGGAGCGTCGATCGCGGACGAGCAGCCGAGGATGAATGCGATGACGTAGACGTGCCACAGCTCGACCATCCCCCCGACGTCGAGCACGCCGAGCACCAGACCGCATACCGCGGCGAAGACCTGGGTGATCATCAGTAGCTTGCGCTTGTCGTAGCGGTCTGCCAGGACCCCACCCCAGACCGAGAGGAACAGCGTCGGCCCGAACTGCAGGGCCATGACGATGCCGACGGCGAAGCCGTTGCCGCCGGACAGCGTCAGAACGAGCCAGTCCTGGGCGACCCGCTGCATCCAGGTGCCGACCAACGAGACGATCTGCCCCGATGCCCACAATCGGTAGTTGTGAGTCTTCAGGGCGGCGAACATCGTCGAGCCGGATGTACGGGAAGCAGGGGCCACCGTTCAAATAATAAACCTAGGTAACTACTCGGAGTCGCTGACGAGGGCTCCGATGATCGTCACCGCGTCACGGAGCGTGTCCAGCTGCTCGGGTCCGAGGCCTGCGAGCTGCGCGGTCATCCACGCTTCGCGGGCACTGGCCTCGTCGGCGATCAGCTCGCGACCGGCCGGAGAGAGCGAGACGATCACCTGCCGCCCGTCGGTGGGGTGTGGCGTGCGCGCCACCAGACCGAGTTCGGCCAACGATGCGATCACCCGAGTCATCGAGGGCGGCTGGACCTTCTCCCGCGCGGCCAATGCACCAGGTGTCATATCGCCCTCCCGGCTCAGCGTGGCCAGAGCCGACAGCTGAGTGAGCGAGACTTGCGAGTCCACTCGCCTACCCCGAAGGTGGCGAGTCAGCCTCACCACCGCAAGCGACAGGTCGCTTGCCAATTCCCGATTGTCCTTCACTACGTTTCCCGACGTCACAGCGCAGAGAATACGCCTAGGTACCGACCACGCGTCATGTAACCGCCTCGGTGATGGGTCCGACGGCGAAATATGCGACGAACAACAACGCGACGATCCACAACAGGGGATGGACCGACTTCGCCCGACCCGAACCGACCGCGAGTACGACCCAGGTGATGAAACCGACGCCGATCCCGTTGGCGATGGAGTACGTGAAGGGCATCACCACGATGGTCAGGAAGGCGGGAAGCGCGTAATCGAAGCGGCGGAAGTCGATGTCGAGAACCTGCCCGATCATCAGCGCACCCACCACGACCAGCGCCGGAGCAGCCGCTTCGATCGGAACGACGGCCGTGAGCGGGGTGAAGAACATGGCCAGCAGGAAGAGCAATCCGGTGACGACGTTGGCCAGTCCGGTACGCGCACCCTCGGCGATTCCGGACGCCGATTCGACGAACACGGTGTTCGACGACGCCGACGCACCGCCGCCCACGATCGCTCCGGCCCCCTCGACGACCAGCGCCTTGCCGATGTTCGGCAATTTTCCGTCCTTGTCCAGCTTCGCTTCCTTGCCCAGACCCGTCATCGTGCCCATCGCGTCGAAGAAATTCGCGAGCACGAGCGTGAACACCAGCAGGCTCGCGGCGAGCACGCCGATACGAGTGAACGCACCGAACAGATCGACGTTGCCCACCAGGGACAGATCAGGAGACTGAATCAGCTCCGTTGGCAGCTGCGGGACCGACAGGTTCCAGCCCTTGGGGTCGACGCCGTTCGACGGACCCACGTCGGTGAAAGCCTCGACGATCGCCGCCAACACCGTCGTGACCACGATGCCGATCAGCAGACCGCCACGCACCTTGCGGACCACCAGCACACCCATCAGCAACAACCCGAACACGAAGATGACGGTCGGCCACGACGCGATGGACCCGTCGATACCGAGCCCGACGGGAACCGTCGTGCCTGCGGCGTCGGGGATACGGCGCACGAAGCCGGAGTCGACCAGCCCGATGAAGGCGATGAACGCGCCGATACCTGCGGCGATCGCGGCCTTGAGTTCGGCCGGGATCGCGTTGAACACCGCCGTGCGGAATCCGGTCACTGCCAGCAGCACGATGATGATGCCGTCGATGACGACCAGCCCCATCGCCTCGGGCCACGTCACCTGCGGTGCGATGGTCACGGCGAGCAACGTGTTGATGCCCAGTCCCGCCGCGATCCCGAACGGGTAGTTCGCGACGATGCCGAAGGCGATGCTCATGAACCCGGCCACCAGCGCCGTCACGGCGGCGACCTGGGCGACCGGCAGGATGTTGCCGAGCACATCGGTCTTGGCCGCTGCGTCGTCGGCGGAGAAGCTGCCCAGGATCAGCGGATTGAGGACGACGATGTAGGCCATGGCCACGAAGGTGACCACGCCACCTCGAACCTCGGATCCGACCGTCGAGCCGCGTTCGGTGATCTTGAAGTAGTTGTCGAGTAGCCGCGACGACAATTGCATGAGCGAACGATAAAGCACGCCGAAGCAGTTGGGTAACCGCAACGGCGCAGCCGAGACCATCACAGTGGCGTAGCTTGAATTTCGTGGCCGAACTCCCCCAGATTCCGCGCAGCCTCACCGATCCGGTGCCGGTGTTGGCGATCGGCATCCTCGGCTGGATCATCGCGCTGGTGGTGTTCACAGCCACCGGAGATCGGGGCGGCGACGCTCTGGCGACGTGTTGGTCCGGTATCGCCGTGGGTGCCGTAGGGTTCGGAATCTTCCTGATGCAGAGAGCGGCGTCACGTCGCGGGAGCAAAACCGCCCAACGCGGCCTCGATTGAGATCAGGATCACGTTAGCCCGGTCACCACATGTCCCCTGACGTGGGCAAACTAACCCGTCAGCCGGTTGAGTAACACAAAGTTAACGTGGACCATGGGTTATGTCAGTTCAGATAACCACTAGATCCACGAAAGCCAGGCCATGAAGCTCGTCTCTCAGTACCGCAACCGTCGCAACCACGTCCGCTCGCTCCGCGCCCTCTACGCACGCGCCAACGCTGTCTCCAGCCCGGCCATGCGCGACGAGCTGCTCGTCATCGCTCAGCGCTCGGATTTCTCGCGCTGATCAGCCTGACGGCACAGATCCACCCCAGCCCCCACAGGGCACCGAACACCCAGCCGGCCAGCACGTCCGTGGTCCAATGCGCACCCAGGTAGATCCGAGAGAATCCGATCAGCAGGGACGCGACCACAGGTAGTACGAGCAGTACCGGCCGATGCAGCCACGGATGCGGCGATCGCAGCATCACCGCGATCGCCACCGTGGCAAGCAACATCGACATCATCGCGTGGCCGGACGGAAACGAATGGCTCGCAATATCCACCAGCCGCTCCGGAATCGGTGGTCGCTCCCGCGCGAACGCGAATTTGAGCGCATTCATCAGCCCCCACCCGGTCAGCATCGAGCCCGCGACCACAACGGCATCCGATCTGCGTCCGACGCGAAGCAGAGCCACGACGCCCACCGTGGACAGCAGAAACATCGATACCGTGTTGCCCACCGTGGTGATGATCCAGAACATCGTCGTGACCCACCCGACTCGATGGTCGACCATCCACTCCAGGATCACACCGTCAAACCCCACGAGGTCGCTCCCAACTCTCCGTGCAGTGGACAGTTCCGTCGGCGGTCACCCACCACGGCACTGCTCGATCTCCGCGCACATCACCGGACAACCGCACCACGAGTTCGCGATGCACCACCACCCCTCCTGAGGGCAGCGGCAATCTCATTACGGCACAGGCCAACACGGCTCCGGGTTCGCGATCCCACGAGCTGACGCGTCCGGTCCCGAGCACTTCTCCGCTGATCGCCTCCGACGCTTGCCTGACGTCGAGAACATCGGCCAGCGCCGCAGCGGTGGCCATGTCCGAGAGCACGGCGACTTCCGATGGAACCACGCTCGCCAGCCACGGGGCGTCGATCACGAGCGCATCCGATGCGTCGACCACAGCGCCGCCGAGCGTGCGGACGCGATCCGGTGGATCGATGTCCGACAGCTCGATGCGTCTCTCTGCGACAGCGGTGGCGATGAGCGTGTGGGTTCGCGCGATCACTGCAGGCGTCGGACTCCGCTGTGGATCCGACAGCGCTGCCAGCAGCACGCGAGCAGTATCGGCGTTCTCGCAGATCGGCGCGCTGAGCACCGCCTGCAGTTCGTCGGCACGCGGATGATCCAGTGGATCGAGCAACCCGGCGAACGTCTCGTCCGACGGTGCCCGGAACTCCATCGGACGCGAACCATGCAGTCGCGCATGACGCCTGAGCCACCACGCGGTGTAGCCGTCGCGATCGCCCAGTGCCGCAGCGGTACTCGGATCGTCCAGTAGCACGCCCAGGGCCTCCGACCATCCGTCCGATCGGACGAGGTCGAGATCCCGGACGGCGAGGAGCGTCTCCGGCTCCTCGGCCAGACCCGACCACCACGCCGACTCGTCGTCGAGATCGTGATCCGGCCCGGTCGGCAGTTCGTCGCGCACCACCGAAAAACCCCACCCGACGCCCACTGCTCGCAGCGCCCGCTCACCGAACCTGTCGACCACCGCAGTCGAGACCACGCCGAACGGCGAATCCTCCACCAACAGATCCGCCAACGGCGCTCCGGGAAGCAACAATTCGTCGGCGCTGCGCAATTCGCCCTCGTCGTCCGCGAGAGGCAGGCCGCCGAGCCAACCCGGTAGTTCGCCCGCCTCTCCCGCCAGCGCGAGCACGGCGGAGACCAGCCCGTCGACCTCCTCGCTCTCGTCCCAGTCGAGATCGTCCAGAGCCGCCTCGAGCGCCGGGTCGCCGAGCAGTTCGGTCGCAGTCGCCTCGCGGGCACCCAGCCGCGTCAGCAACGGACTCACCGCATCCGGGTGCACCAACCGGACCCATGTCACCGCAGCCGAGGCATCGGAGCCGATCACCGTCGTCCGCGGACCGGTCACCGTACGACCGTCTGCGAGCGGAACAGGCAGTGCAGCAAGCTCTTCCGCAGCCACTCCGTCGACCACGAGTGAGGCCAGCGCGTCGAACAGTCGTCGCCACCAACTCGGCTCGCGATCGAGCCCACCGACCATCTCCGCCAGCCGCGCCAACCCGATCCGGTGGACACCCACGGCCGCGAGCGCCGACGCATGCCGCGCACCGGACAGTGATGCGTCGACCGGATTCGGTACGACATCGAGCAGCGCCGAGACGAGTTCCTCGGTGGCGTCCGCAACGACGTACGCCCGCTCGGGCACGAGGTCGTGTCCGTCGGCACCGGGAAGCCATGGCGCACTGGACAATCGACGGAAGATCAGCTCACGCAGTGCGCCGTCGACCTCGCTGCGTGCGAATCCGACCTCGGGCACGAACGACACCCTGGATTCGGCGGGTAGCGAGGCCACGAAGTCCGCGTATCCGTGCGCTACCGCGTCGAACGAGACGCCCGGCAACACGCGTCGCCGATCGGGTTGCATCGGTACATCGGCAATGACCAACGCGGGCAACGACATCAGCTCGTCCGAGCGAGTCGGAGCGCGCAACACATCGGGCGGCGCAGGAACGGGCAGACCGTCGACGACCGGAGCGAGCCAGCGGGCAGCCGGGGTGACGAACTGCCGCCAGGTTCGCGATCCGATCACGATCTCGGCGCTGCTGTCGTCGAGATCGGTTCTGACGCAGTCGATCACGACACCATCGATCTCGATGGAGTTCAACGCCTCCAGTTCGAGCAGCAGGTCGACCGCCTCGTCTGCACAGCCTGCGGCGAAAGAATCCACAGCCACGTCGGCTCGCACTGTCAACACGATCTCGGTATCGAACCCATCGGCGGGCGGTGCGTCGACCGGCCACGCGAGCCGCAGCACCGGAACGCCGGCATCGGGCAAGGGCATGCCTCGCTCACGCAACGCCTCGAGCGTGCGGCGCCCGCTGAACGCCACGCCGCCGTTGCGGGATCGCACCTCGATCTCGTCGGACACCGAACGCACGGCGGTGAACCCGACTCCGAACTGCCCGACGCCCGAATCCGCAGCGGTCTTGCCCGACGCCCTCAACGCGGTCAACGCGTGCACACCCGAGACATCGAGCGCAGCACCGGTATTGGCCACGTGCACGGCACCGGCGGCGTCGGTCCACACGGCCAGCCGGCCCGGAACACCGGCGCGATGCGCAGCATCCGCCGCATTCTGTGCGAGCTCGGTCAACAGCCGGTCGCGGTAGCCCCCGCGCACCAGATCGGACTCGGACGCCGAATCCTCCCGAAGCCGGGTGGGAGACGAGCCCCACGCTGCGAGAATCGACTCCCGCAACGACCCGGTATCGAACGGATCGATCAGCTCGGAGATGCCGAAGCTTCTTCCTGCGCAGCAGGATCGGTAGCACTCGCTGCATCGTCGGCGACTTCGTCGACCTCGTCGGACGCAGCGACGTCGTCGGACTCGACGACCTCGGCCGCAGACTCTGCCGGGGCAGCCTCGGCCTCTTCCGTCGTCTCGACGGTGTCGGACGGCTCGACGGTATCGGCCGATTCCACACTGTCGGCTGTCTCGACGCTGACGGCTGTCTCGACACTGCCGGCTGTCTCGACGCCGTCGACCGTCTCGGCCTCAGCAGCGGGCTCGGCCGGAGGAACCGGCGATGCGATGACGTCGAGTGCTGCGTCGTCGTACGGCTCGAATTGCGGCGATCCGGCTCCGGAGGGGAGTTCGGTGTCGGAGTGCGCTCCGCAGCCGTATTCGGCGTGCACCACGTGTCCGTCGGCCGCGAATTCGTTGCCGCACACCCCGAAAGCTGCGGACAGTGAGCCGGCGATGGGGAGGTAGAAGCCACACAGCCCGCAGGTCGACGGCGCAGCCTTGGCCATCTCGGTATCGGGACCGAAGTCGCCGTCGTGCCAGCGCTGGGCGGCGTCGAGGCGTCCTTCGAGGCTGGTGACCTTGGTTCGGCCGAGACCGATCTCGCCCGCCACCTCGTCGATGGCAGGGTCACCGGACAGGACGTACCCGGGCACGAGCCGCGGATCGTCCTGACGCGGAGACAGCAGATCGCCGGGTCCCAGGTCGCCGGGACGGATGCGCTCGTCCCAGGGCACCCAGGTCGGTGCCACGAGGGCGTCGGGGCCCGGAAGCAGAACCAGCTCGCTGACCGTGGCGTGATCCGCGTCCTCCGGGGCGGCGACCACGACGGCCCACTGCCATCCGCGATACCCCTGGAGGTCGCTGGCGAACCGGTGGGTGGCCGCACTGGCGTCCTCGGCGGTGACCCCGAGGTACTCGCCGACACCGCCCTCTCCCAGGTCGAGCAGAGCCTGCCGCGCGAGGTCCACGGCATCGGCCAAGACGGGGCGGATGGAATCGAGCTCTGGAGAAGATACGAAACTCACACATTCAGTTTGCCGCATCGACTCGGTGACGCCCAGTTCGGGCTGCCATCATGGGTGCAATGACCGCCCGCGCCCGCTCCTTCGTCGCCGCCCTCACCTCGGTACTGGCAGCCACCGCCTGCTCGTCGACGACGCAACCGACCCCGGTGACGTCCGACTCGGTTCCGACGCTGACCACCGAGGTCGTGCGCGAATACGACCGCGGCAAGGACGCCTTCACCCAGGGCTTGGAGATCGACGGCGACGTGCTCTACGAAGGCACCGGGCTGGAAGGCTCCTCGTTCGTCAGGCGGACATCGCTCGAGAACATGACCGAACTCGATCGCGTCGACCTGCCGGCCGACCTGTTCGGCGAAGGCATCACCGTCGACGGCGACACCCTGTGGCAGATCACCTGGCAGGACGGCGTCGCGATCGCCCGCGACCGAGACACCCTCGCCGAGCGACGCCGAGTGAACTACGACGGCGAGGGCTGGGGGCTGTGCACGCAGAGTCCGGACGACCGCCTCGTGATGAGCGACGGCTCGTCCACCCTCACCTTCCGCGATCCCGCGTCGTTCGATGTCGAGTCGACCGTCGACGTCACGCTCGACGGCAATCCGGTGGAGCGTCTGAACGAACTCGAATGCGCCGACGACGGATCGGTGTACGCCAACGTGTGGCAGACGTTCGACATCATGCGTATCGACCCGGCAACCGGCGCGGTGACCGCGGTCATCGACGGCACACCACTGTGGAATTCGATGTCGGCCTCCGAACGCGGCGGCGCCGACGTGTTCAACGGCATCGCGCAGATCCCCGGCACCGACCGGTTCCTCGTGACCGGCAAATTCTGGCCCAAGATCTTCGAGGTGCGATTCACCGATACCGCGCCGGTAGGACAGAATTGACCACGTGACCGATCCACGTCTCCCCCACACCCCACCGGGTGCGGACGATTCAGAACAGGATCACTCCGCAGGCTCCGCTCACGACCCCGAGCAGAACGATGCTCCTGACCGACCTGGTCACTCCGCAGGCTCCGCTCCTGACCCGCTCGAGCACCCCGGTCTGGCGAACTACCCGACCGCAGTTCCCCTCACGTCGACCCATGTCCCGAGTCGGCGTCAGCCGTTGCCGCCGTTGCACCCGCCGCGGACCGAGCAGATCACTGCAGCGCGCGGCAAGTCCGGCGCACGCAAGCCGCCGCCGATGCCCAAGAAGCTGACCGTCACCCGCGTCGCCGCCATGCGCGGACGCGAACTCACCGGCAAGGGCATCGCATCGTTCCAGCGAGCCGCGAAAGCCGACGGTGCCGACAAGTCCGGTCTGACGGCACTCACCTACGCGACCATGGCCAACTTCGCTTCGGACGCCGCGCTGGCGATCGCATTGGCCAACACGCTCTTCTTCTCGGCCGCCACCGGTGAGGACAAGACCAAGGTGGCGCTCTATCTCGTCATCACCATCGCGCCGTTCGCGTTGATCGCGCCGCTCATCGGACCGCTGCTCGATCGGTTGCAGCACGGGCGACGCATCGCGCTCGCCACGTCCTTCGGGCTGCGCACCGTGTTGGCGGTGGTGCTGGTCTTCAACTTCGACAGCTGGGTGTTGTATCCGGCCGCGCTCGGCATGCTCGTCCTGAGCAAGTCCTTTGCGGTGCTCAAGAGCGCGGTGACGCCGCGAGTACTGCCGCCGGAGATCGACCTCGTTCGGGTCAACTCCCGTCTGACGGTGTTCGGTCTGCTCGGCGGCACCATCGCGGCCGGTGCAATCGCAGGCGGTATCGCGTTCGTCGCGGACTCCCCCGGCGCCCTGTGGTTCGTCGCGGCGATCACCGTGTTCGGTGCCTACCTGAGCATGAGGATTCCGTCCTGGGTGGAGATCACCGAGGGTGAAGTGCCTGCGACCCTGAGCTACCACGCCGATCAGCACGGTGGACGCGACTACGCCGGAAGCGGCGCTCCGACAGAGAACCTCCGCCGCACGGCCTCGTCCCCGCCGACGTCGAGCAGCACCAAGAACCGCAGACAGCCCCTCGGCCGGGCGGTCATCGTCGGTCTGTGGGGCAACGGCACCATCCGAATTCTCACCGGCTTCCTGACGCTCTACATCGCGTTCGTCGCCAAGTCCCGTACCGAGCACGAGCCGCTTCAGCAGGCCGCGATGCTCGGACTCGTCGGAGCCGCCGCCGGTCTCGGCAACTTCTCGGGCAACGCGCTCGGTGCCAGGATCAAGCTCGGTCGGCCGTCCCTGGTGGTCCTGCGGTGCACCATCGCCGTCACGGTGGTGGCCGTCGTCGCGGCGATCACCGACAGCCTGCTCACCGCGGCGGTGGCCGCGCTCGTCGCATCGAGCGCCAGTGCGCTCGCCAAGGTCTCCCTCGACGCGTCCCTGCAGGCCGATCTGCCGCCGGAGTCGATCGCGTCGGGATTCGGCCGCTCGGAAACCGTCATGCAGCTGTGCTGGGTCCTCGGCGGCACGCTCGGCGTGCTGCTCCCCACCGAGTACTGGCTCGGTTTCACGGTGGTCTCGGTGTTGCTTACGATCGGGCTCGTGCAGACATTCCTCACCTATCGCGGCAGATCGCTTCTACCCGGTTTCGGCGGCAACCGCCCCGACCACGTCGAACAAGAAGTGTCCGACGGTTCCTTCGGCGAAAACGTGACCAAGTGAATCTCGCTCCCCGCACCAAGAAGATCGCCGCCCTGACTGCCACGGGTCTGCTCGTCGTCGCCGTCGCGTTCGTTGCAGTGCTCGCCCTGCTGATCGGAAACGCACCGGAGAAGGAGCCGACCGTCGCCGCGTACTCCAACGGCCGGGCCGTCGACGTGGAGCCGTACCTGTACTGCGCCGTCAGCGACCCGCTGTGCACCAACGTGGGAGAGACCACCGAGATTCGGGTCGGCAAAGCCCCGACGGTGCAGCTCTCACTCCCCGAGGCCGTCTACTCGGCACCGTGGGTACTCGCCATGGTCTACGGCGACGACAGCGGCAACGTCGTCGAGAACAGCGAGTTCAACGAACCCGGAACCAGGCTCAGCGTCACGGTGCCCACCACGGACGACAACGACCGAACCCTGCTGGGGATCGAAGTTCGTCTGCCCACCGGCATCATCGACACCGATACCAATCAGGAGGGCTTCGTCAGCCACGCCATCTGGTCGATCGGCACGCGCCCGTAGGTCGCTCCCTGGATCAGCTGTCGAGCTCGCGGGCGACGGCCCGGACCACCTCGGAGATCCGCTGTGCGATCTTGCGGTCCGGGTACTTGCCCTTGCGGAGCTCGGGCTGCACGGTCGCTTCGAGCAGCGTGATCATGTCCTCGACCATCCCGTGCAGCTCGTCGGGAGTGTGCTTGCGCTCGACGGGTTCGCGGCGGGTGCTGCCGGTGTTCTGACGAACCGACGGTGCCGGCTCGAGCACCTTCAGGCTCAGCGCCTGAGGTCCGCGACGGCCCGCGGCCATCCCGAACTCGACTCGCTGACCGGCTTTGAGGCCTTCGACGCCCTCGGGCAGCGCCGAGGAACGCACGTAGACGTCCTCGCCTTCCTCCTGCGAGAGGAATCCGAATCCCTTGTCGACGTCGTACCACTTCACCTTGCCGGTCGGCACTGAGCTCACCCGTTCATCTGTTGCTGTCGATAGTTGCGTTGTTCGTGGGACCGATGTTCGGCCCGCACAAGTTTCGCGCCCCACGAGAACGTAGGACGCGAATACATCAGTCTAGCGCGGAGAGCCCGGATAGAGCATTCGAGTTGTTCCCCACACCACGCTCTTCACAGTGCCCCGCTTCCCACTACCGTGGTGTACGTGGACACAACGACCCGTAAGAGCAGCACCGCTCTGCTGCGCATCGCGCTGGCCCTGTTCGCGATCGGCCTCGTCGCCATCGTCGCGATCCTGATGTTTCCGATCTTCTCCGACGCCAAGCCCCCACTCGGGCTGTACCTGACGGCGATGTTCTCCGCGCCGACCGGCTTCGTGCTGGCCCTGGTGTACGCGCTGACATCCGGACGACGGGCGCGGTAGACCATGCGATTGATTCTGAACGTCATCTGGCTGGTCTTCGGCGGCCTGTGGCTGGCGCTGGGCTACTTCCTCGCCGGACTGCTGCTGTGCATCCTGATCGTGACCATCCCGTTCGGCATCGCGTCGTTCCGCATCGGCGTCTACGCGCTGTGGCCGTTCGGGTCGACCATCGTCGACAAGCCGGGGTCCGGATCCGGCGCGCTCGTCGGAAACGTGCTCTGGCTGATTCTGGCCGGTTGGTGGCTGGCCCTGACTCACGTGATCACTGCCGTCGCGATGGCGATCACCATCATCGGCATTCCGTTGGCGATCGCGAACCTGAAGATGATTCCCGTATCCCTGATGCCCCTCGGCAAGGACATCGTTGCCGTTCGGTGACCTCCCGAACCGGCCGACACATATGTGACTTCCATCACATCACGCTCCGGTAACGGACTGGCAACGGACAGGGGTTCAATGCCCGGCACGTCCACTAGCTGGGCCGACTCGAGACACCCGAAAGAGGTACAAAATGCGCTCTCGACGACGCCCCGAAATCGACAGTTACCAAATAGTGACGTAAGGCGGGAATTTCAGTACGGTCAGCAGCGGCCGGAAAGTTCGGCCGAATTCCGGCCCGCAGCGCCAAACCTCGTCCCGCGGGAACCGGAACACCCTCGACGATCACCCAGGGGACGAGGACGGGGGACCCACGTCCTCCACGGACAACCGGGAAGTTGTAGCGACTCACGAAGCCGCACCGACTTCCCTTGGGGTGAAGCCCAATTGCCCACTCGCAGGAGTGAGCGAAAAGGCCGGGCTACCTCTCAGCCCGAACCCGACAGCTGACCTCGCAGGCGCGTGTGGAGAGGATTTCAACTCGTATGAGCGGACGTCATCGCAAGCCGAGCACCACTGGCAAGACCGTCGCAAAGGTCGCAGTAACCGGAGCCATCATGGGCACCGCAAGCATCGCCTTCACCGGCACCGCCAACGCGGCACCGGATTCCGACTGGGATCGCCTGGCACAGTGTGAAGCCGGCGGCAACTGGGGCATCAACACCGGCAACGGCTACCAGGGCGGGTTGCAGTTCTCCCCCAGCACCTGGAACGCACACGGCGGCCAGCAGTACGCGGCCACGGCCAACCAGGCCAGCCGCGAAGAGCAGATCGCAGTCGCAGAGAAGGTCCTCGACTCGCAGGGCTGGGGCGCATGGCCGTCCTGCTCCTCGAGCCTCGGACTGAACAGCGCGCCCACCGAGCGCAGCGTTCCGGTCACCCCCAAGGCACCGGAAGTTCCCGCGCTGCCCGATCTGGCGTCCATCCCGGCAGTCGACACTTCGGCCGAGGTCGTCGAGGGCATCGTCACCGCCGTCCAGAACATCACCAACGATCCGCAGATCGCCTCGTTCGTGCAGAACGCGGCCCAGGGCATCCAGCTCGATCCGCAGATCGTGAACTTCTACCAGGCCAACAAGGCATTCCTGCCCCAGTAAACGCCCGCGACGGTTCAGCTCGTACGAAAAAAGCCCCCGACGGATCGTCGGGGGCTTTTTCGTGTTCGAGGGCCGCAGCTAGCGATTGACCACGGTCACCGGATGGGCATAGGGCAGGTCTTCGACGGGCAGCGGGAACTCGGTGTCCTCGCCGAAGGGTGACAAGCCACCCGATCGCGCGGACGAGAGTTCGGTCACCGCGTGGTCACCGCGAGCGGTTTCCGGCCAGCCTGGATCGACGTAGGGCTTCTTCGACTTGTTCACCATGCGCCTATTTTGACACCTGCCCTGCGGCAAGCACCAGCCCAGGTCTCTAATCTGATAGACGATGACCGACACGACTGCGCACCGACACACCGACACGCCCCCTGATCTACCTCAGTGGATCGCAGCTCGCAGCGACGCCGAGCTGATCAAGGCCATGTCGCTGCGTCCGGATCTGACCGCGCCGCCGCCCGCATCCCTGGCCGTCCTGGCCGGACGGGCCGAGCAGCGCCGGTCGATCCTGCACACCGCGGACACCCTCGACACCCTCGCCCTGACGGTCCTCGAGATCCTCGCCGTCGAAGAGGCGTACGAGCGGCCCGTCACCCGCGCCGCGCTGCTGGCTGTTGTCGCCAAACGCGCACCGGCCAAGAGCGTGGACAAGGCACTGGCCCAGCTGCGCGAACGCTTGCTGGTGTGGGGTGACGCAGCAGGCTTCCGGATCAGCGCCACAGCAGCGGACGCGGTGCCGTGGCGCATCGGCCGAGCACTCGACCCGGTGGACAACCTCACCGAAACGCACATCACCGCGGCTCTCGCCGAACTCGGCGACGGCGAACGCAGCCTTCTCGACACCCTCGCCAGATCGTCCCCGACCGGCCGCACCCGAGACGCCGCGCCTGGCACGCCGCCGGATCGACCCGTCCAGAAACTGCTCGCCGCGGGCCTGCTGATCTGGTTGGACGAGCAAACCGTCGAGCTTCCCGTCCAGGTCGGGCAGATCCTGCGCGGCGAACCGATGTCGGACCCGCGCTCGCTCGCCGAACCCAAGCTCGCCACCAGCACCCACACGCTCGCCGATGTCGACGCCGCTGCCGCAGGAGAGGCACTCGAGCTGAACCGACACTGCGTCGCCGTGCTCGAGGCGTTGTCGGCCTCGCCTGCACCCGCCCTCAAGGCAGGCGGCTTGGGCGTGCGCGAGCTCCGCAAGATCACCAAGGCGACCGGCCTCGACGACGATCGAGTGAGCATCCTCGTCGAGTTGCTGGCCGCCGCCCACCTCATCTCGAGCGGAACACCGGACCCGGTGCCTGCGTCCGACAACGGCGACGACTACTGGGCACCGACCCCTGCTGTCGACGCATGGCTCACCGCAGCCCCGGCGGCCCGCTGGCACACCCTCGCCGCCGCCTGGCTCGAAGTGCCGCGAGCACCGTGGGTCATCGGGATGCGTGACCCCAACGACAAACCCATCGCCGCCCTGTCCGAGGAGGTCCGCTCTCCGGCCGCACCGCGGGATCGACGGATGATCCTGGAATTGCTCGCCGAACTCGGCAGCGGACACGCAGCGCAGCCCGCCGACCTCGCCCGCACCCTGGCGTGGCGTCGACCCCGGTGGTCCGGGCGCTTCGGCGTCACACCCGTCGGACACGTTCTCGCCGAAGCAACGGCTCTCGGCATCGTCGCCCGTGGAGCGATCTCGACCCCCGGCCGCTCCCTGTTGCACGACGGCAATGCCGAGGCCGACATGCGTGCGGCCCTGCCCGAGCCCATCGACTACGTCCTGGTGCAGGCCGACCTCACCCTGGTGGCACCGGGCCCGCTCGAACCGGACCTGCAGGACCGAATCGAACTGGTCGCCGATGTGGAGTCCGCGGGCGCAGCCACGATGTACCGGATCAGCGACACCAGCCTGCGCCGCGCCCTCGATGTGGGACTGACCGCCTCCGAACTGCACTCGTTGTTCGCCACCCACTCGCGAACTCCGGTGCCGCAGGCCTTGACCTATCTGATCGACGACGTGGCTCGTCGGCACGGCCGCCTGCGAGCAGGCGTCGCCGCGTCGTTCGTTCGGTGCGAGGACCCGGCCTTGCTGGCCGAGGTGATGGCGTCCCCGGCAGCCGAATCGCTGGCCCTGCGAGCACTGGCTCCGACCGTCGCGATCTCTCAGGCCCCGCTCGCCGAGGTGCTCACGGTTCTGGCCGGAGCGGGATTCGCGCCTGCGGGCGAGGACTCGTCCGGCACCATCGTCGATCTGCGTGCCCGCGGATCGAGGGTATCGGCGAGGCGGCCACGCCAGGCGTTCCGTACCCCGGCCGTCCCCACCGAGGAACAGCTGGGTTCATTGGTGCGCGGGATGCGCGCTGCCGACAGGGCGGCAGGCAACGGCGGCGCGGTGGTGCGCGCCGACGGATCTCGGGCCAGCAGCACCGCGACGATGACGCTGCTGCAGACCGCGGCGAAGGTCAAACGGAGCGTGAGCATCGGCTACGTCGACGCCCAGGGCGTGGCGACCCACCGCATCGTCGATCCGATCAGCATCGGCGGCGGCCAACTCGACGCGTTCGACCCCGCCACCGGTGGGGTTCGGCGCTTCACCCTGCACCGGATCACCTCGGTCGCATTGGTCGAGTAGACCGGGCTCACGTGCACGCACGCCCCTACCTGTGGACAATGGAGAAGTTGCGCTCTTTCGGGCGCAGCAGATGTCTCTAGGAGGAACCGTGACCGACGGCCCGCTGATCGTCCAGTCCGACAAAACGCTGTTGCTCGAGGTCGATCACGAACTCGCGGGCGCAGCGCGGGCGGCCATCGCACCGTTCGCGGAACTCGAACGTGCCCCCGAGCACGTGCACACCTATCGCATCACCCCGCTGGCCTTGTGGAACGCGCGTGCCGCAGGCCACGACGCCGAGCAGGTGGTCGACGCGCTGGTGAACTTCTCGCGCTACGCGGTGCCGCAGCCGCTGCTGGTCGACATCGTCGACACCATGGCGCGCTACGGCCGGTTGCAGTTGGTCAAGAGCCCGATCCACGGTCTGGTGCTCATCAGCCTGGACCGCGCCGTGCTCACAGAGGTGATGCGCCACAAGAAGATTGCGCCCATGCTCGGCGCGATGGTCGACGAGGACACGGTGATCGTGCATCCGTCCGAACGCGGCCACGTGAAGCAGATGTTGCTCAAGATCGGCTGGCCTGCCGAGGACCTCGCCGGCTACGTCGACGGCGAAGCCCACCCCATCGAGCTCGACACCGAGGGCGGCAACTGGACGCTACGCGACTACCAGGAGATGGCGGCCGATTCGTTCTGGGCCGGCGGCTCGGGCGTCGTCGTGCTGCCCTGTGGCGCGGGCAAGACGATGGTCGGCGCAGCCGCGATGGCCAGAGCCAAGGCGACCACGCTGATTCTGGTCACCAACACCGTCGCCGGTCGGCAGTGGAAGCGCGAACTCATCGCACGCACCTCGCTCACCGAGGAGGAGATCGGCGAGTATTCGGGAGAACGCAAAGAGATTCGCCCTGTGACAATCGCCACGTACCAGGTGATCACCCGTCGTACCAAGGGTGAGTACAAGCACCTCGAACTCTTCGATTCCCGCGACTGGGGATTGGTGATCTACGACGAGGTGCATCTGCTCCCCGCGCCGGTGTTCCGCATGACGGCCGATCTGCAGTCGCGTCGCCGCCTCGGCCTGACCGCGACCCTCGTCCGCGAGGACGGCCGTGAGGGCGACGTCTTCTCGCTGATCGGACCCAAGCGGTACGACGCACCGTGGAAGGACATCGAGGCACAGGGCTGGATCGCGCCGGCCGAGTGCATCGAGGTTCGCGTCACCCTCACCGATGCCGAGCGCATGTCGTATGCCGTCGCCGAGCCCGAAGAGCGCTACAAGCTGTGCTCCACGGCGCACACCAAGATCGCCGTCGTGAAGTCGATCCTCGCCAAACACCAGGACGCTCCGACGTTGGTCATCGGCGCGTACCTCGACCAGTTGAACGAGCTCGGTGAAGCGCTGAACGCTCCGGTCATTCAGGGCTCGACCAAGAACAAGGAACGTGAAGTGCTGTTCGACGCGTTCCGCAAGGGCGAGATCCAGACGCTCGTGGTGAGCAAGGTGGCGAACTTCTCGATCGACCTTCCGGAAGCCTCCGTGGCGGTGCAGGTTTCGGGAACGTTCGGCTCCAGGCAGGAAGAGGCGCAGCGCCTCGGACGACTGCTCAGGCCGAAGCACGACGGCGGTCAGGCGCACTTCTACTCGGTGGTCTCCCGCGACACCCTCGACGCCGAGTACGCGGCTCACCGTCAGCGTTTCCTCGCCGAACAGGGCTACGCCTACCGCATCACCGACGCGGACGATCTGCTCGGTCCGGCGATCTGAGACTTCGGGTCCACTCGACGGCCGTGCTAGGAATACCTGTGTGCGCAAGTTCGAGTTCCCCGTAGACGTAGCCCACGCGAAGTCGGTCAACGAGACGTTCACCGAGCTTCGTCGGCTGCGGTCCTCCGCAGCACTCACCGCCGTGTTCCTCATCGCGCTGGGTGCCTGGTTCATCTGGATCGCGGCCCCGTGGTCGTACATCCTCGGCGCGGTGTTCCTGATCGGCGCAGCGACCTCGCTCTGGGTGATGCTGTGGGCACCCCGAAAGATGGGTTCCATCGAATCGCAATATGCCGCAGGCGATCTGGTGCCGGCAGTGGTGGCCGAGAAGCTACCGGTCGGAGCGATACTGCTGGCCCTGGTCGACATCGCGAAGCCGGAGGTGGACGAGCCGCACTACGTGTTGATCACCCGCGTCGTGCGCGCGCTCCCCGGCCACGCCGTCGAGCGGGGCGCGCAGGTGCCTGCAGTGTCGGTTCTCGCGGATCGTGGCCGCAACACCGGCGGGCGAACGTGGCAGTTGGCCTCGGCGATGCCCATCGCATGGGGAACGAGCGATCCGACGGTCCTCGCACGCGCCGCCCGGGAGATCACCGAGGGCGAGTGGGCGTTGCTGCACGCCAACATCGGTCTGTCGGAGAAGGTCCGCACGGCCAAGAACCAACAGTTGCTGATCGATCCTGCGGATCTTCCCGACGACCTGCACTGAAGCCTGCAACAACGATCTAGGCCAGGGCAGGGATCACCTCCCGCTCGAAGAGTTCGATACCGGAGCGGTCGTAGGCCGCTTCGGGGAAGTAGAAGATGCCGTACGTCATCCCCTGTTCCTGCAGCGCCGTCAGATTCTCGACGATCTGCTCAGGAGTTCCCACTGCGGGCATGCCGCGGTACGCGTCGAGAGCGCTGTGCGCCTTCTCGGCACCCACGTACTCGGTCAGTCGACTCTCGAGCGCGCGCAGTCTGTCTTCCACCTCGACCTCGGTTGCGCCGATGGCGACGTTGTAGTTCGCCGAGCGCACGATGGCATCGAAGTCGGTACCCACGGTTGCGCAGTGCTCGCGCAGCAGAGCAGATTTGGTGGCGAAACCAGTCGGGGTTCCGTCGAAGTTGGTGTAGTTCGCGTACTTCGCGGCGATCTTCAGAGTCACCTTCTCGCCGCCGCCCGCGATCCACAGCGGAATGCCTCCCTCCTCCAACGGTAGGGGTCGCACCACGGCACCGTCGATCTCGTAGTACTTGCCGTCGAGGAACACCTCTCCGGCCGTCCATGCCTGCTTGAAGATCTGCACGCCCTCGTCGAGCCTGCCCAATCGTTCTCCGGCAGAGGGGAACCCGTAGCCGTAGGCGCGGAACTCGTGCTCGTGCCAGCCGCCGCCGATGCCCATCTCGACGCGGCCGCCGGAAACGATGTCCACGGTGGCAGCAACTTTGGCGAGGTAGGCCGGGTTGCGGTACGCCATCGCCGTGCACATCTGCCCGAGCCTGATCCGCGAGGTGGTTGCGGCCAGAGCGGACATCAATGACCAGGCTTCGTGCGTCGCCTCGTCGGTCGCGGTGGGAACGGTGTGGAAGTGGTCGTACACCCACAGCGATTCCCATGGACCGGCCTCGGCGGCGAGCGCGTGATCGCGCATCGCACTCCACTGCAGGGCAGGGTCGATACCGACGAGATCGAGACGCCACCCCTGTGGCACGAACAATCCGAATCGCATGACAGGCACAGTACAGACGCAGGGCGAACGACCGGCTGCCGTCTGTGAACTACGCTGCAGGAATGTCCGAGTTGTACCCCTCGCGCACAGTGGCACGGTTGCGCCCGTTCGCATCGACGATCTTCGCCGAGATGACCGCACTCGCCGTCCAGAAGAAGGCCGTCAACCTCGGGCAGGGCTTCCCCGACACCGACGGTCCCCCGGCCATGCTCGAGGCCGCGCGTGAGGCCATCGCGAGCGGCCTGAACCAGTACTCCCCCGGCCCCGGCATGCCGGTGCTGCGCGCTGCCATCGCCGAGGACCGGTCGGCCCGATTCGGTGTGAGCTACGACCCCGATTCGCAGATACTCGTCACCGTCGGTGCCACCGAGGCGATCTCGGCGTCCCTCCTCGGGCTGATCGAGCCGGGCGACGACGTCCTGCTGATCGAACCGTTCTACGACTCCTACGCGGCCGCCATCGCTCTCGCCGGTGCCACCCGGACCGCCGTGTCGCTGGTCGCCGACGGCAACGGGTGGACCGTCGACACCGACGCCCTCGAACGCGCCATCGGGCCGCGCACGCGCATGCTGATCGTCAATTCTCCGCACAACCCCACCGGCACGGTCTTCGACCGCGACACCATGATGCGCATCGCCGACATCGCGGTGACACACGATCTGCTGGTTCTCACCGACGAGGTCTACGAGCACCTCGTCTTCGACGGCCGCGTACACGCGCCGATCGCGACCCTGCCCGGGATGTTCGAGCGAACCGTCACCGTGTCGAGTGCCGCCAAGACCTTCAACGCCACCGGGTGGAAGACGGGCTGGGCTCTTGGCCCTGCAGAACTGATCGACGCCGTCCGCGCCGCCAAACAATTCATGAGCTTCGTCGGCGGCACTCCCTTCCAACCGGCTGTGGCCTATGCGCTCGAGCACGAACAGGCGTGGATAGCCGCGATGCGCGACGGCCTGCAACGCAAGCGGGACACGCTCTCGGCCGCACTCGCCGCCGCAGGAGCAGATGTGAAGTACAGCGCGGGAACGTATTTCGTCTGTGCCGACATCGCCCCGATCGGGCGCGGTGACGCCTACGAATTCTGCCGCGCCCTACCGGACCTGGTCGGCGTCGCGGCGGTTCCGGTGACGGCGTTCGTCGACGAGCCCGCTCCGTGGAAATCATTGGTGCGCTTCGCTTTCTGCAAGCAAGACGAGGTTCTCGCCGACGCGGCCGAGAGGCTACGGAAGTTGTGAATGCACAACCGACGATCCCGGCCTACTTCGTCAGGCAGGCCGTCGACCTCGCGACGAAGAGCGGGGTGGACTTGACCTACCCGCTGTCGATGGCAGGCATCGGTGCCACCATCCTCGACAACCCGGCGGAGCGGCTGACCACCCGGCAGGTCACCGCGTTCACCCAGGCGGTCTGGACGATGACCGGCGACGAACTGTTCGGCCTCGCAGCAGTACCGGTGCGGCGCGGGAGCTTTCGCGTGGTGTGTCAAACGCTCATACACACCGAGAACCTGTGGGCTGCGCTGGTTCGGATGTCCGAGACCATGCGGGTGTTGATCCCGGTGCGTCCGATGACGATGGACCGAACCGAGGAATCCACGGTGTTGACGGTGCACGTCACCCCCACCACCCACCTGAGCCCGGAAGGCAACGAACTCGCCGAGCGTCTGCTGACCGACTTCCTGCTGATTCTGCTGCACCGATTCGCGGCGTGGCTCATCGGAAACCGGGTCAAACTTCTGTCGGTGCAGTTGCCCTACCCGCTGCCGGGACCCGAAGCGGGAAAGATGTACGACGCCATCTTCGGAACTCACGTGGAGTTCGGAACCGACCGCGCCACACTGGAATTCGACAGCGCGGTGATGCGGGCACCGATCGTGCAGACCGAGGCGACTCTGGCGGAGTATCTCGCGGAATCGCCCAATCTGCTGTTCTCGTCCCGAGATTACGACAGCACTGCGTCGAGCCAGGTTCGCCGCGCTCTGGAAACCGGGTTCAAAGGTGGGGCACCGGGAACCGAGGAAATCGCAGCGATGCTCAACATCAGCCCACCACACCTGCGACGCATTCTTCGGCAGGAGGGCACCTCCATCAACCAACTGCGCGAAGAAGTACTGCGCGATGCGGCGATCTCCGGGCTGAGCCGCGGCGACAGCGTCGACGACATCTCGACCCGCTTGGGGTTCTCCGAGCCCAGCGCTTTCCGACGGGCCTTCAAGCGATGGACCGGCCAGACCCCCGGCGCTTACCGACTCAACTGACGCAGAACTCGTTGCCCTCGGGATCGGTCATGGTGATCCAGAAACTGGGCCCCTGATGTGCTCGATGCAGTACCGACGCACCCCGTTCCTCGAGTTGGGCGACCACCGTCTCGCGCTCGTCGCCGACGCGGATGTCGAGGTGCAACCGATTCTTCACCGATTTCGGTTCGGCTACCGACTGGAACAGCACGCGCGGGGAACCGGGCGACTCGGGATCGACGATGCCCGCACCCGCCTGCCACACCAGAACGCCCTCGAACGTGATCGTGTCCTCCTCGCGGGCGTGCCCCGCGGCGACCATCTCACGAATGAAATCCTCGTCGATGGGTTCGACCTGCCAGCCCAGTGTCTGCGCCCACCACTTCGCCAGCGCGTGCGGAGTCGCACTGTCGACGACGACCTGAAATCCGTATCCCATGACGGCACGATACCGCCGGTCGCTGGCAATGGGAACACCTGTTCGATACAGTCGATCCATGTCGCTCGCGATGCAAGGCTCTCTGTTCGGTGACGCCGACGGTGGCGTCGGCTCGCTCGAGTCCGTCACCCGTCGCGAACTCACCCGCGGGGCGTGGGTGGACGTTCGCCCGGGCTGGTTGGCCGATACCCACCTGTTCGATTCACTGGTGGACGCCGTCGACTGGCGGGCCGAGCGCAGGCAGATGTACGACCGCGTGGTCGATGTGCCGCGCCTGGTTCGGTTCTACGCCGAGCGCGAGCGTTGGCCCGACGCAGCACTGTACGACGCACGCGATGCCCTCGACGATCACTACCGCACCGAACTCGGCGAATCCTTCGCCACCGCCGGACTGTGCTACTACCGCGACGGATCCGACAGCGTCGCCTGGCACGGCGACAACATCGGTCGCAGCGCCACCGAGGACACCATGGTCGCGATCGTATCGCTCGGTGCCACACGGCAACTCATGCTCAGACCGCGCGGCGGCGGAACGTCGCTGAAGTTCACGCTCGGTCACGGAGACCTGGTGGTGATGGGCGGCTCGTGCCAACGGACGTGGGAGCACGCGATTCCCAAGTCCACCCGCGCGATCGGCCCACGCATCAGCGTCCAGTTCCGACCGCGCGGCGTCCGTTAGCGCGAGGCCCGGCGCTTCTCCACCGCGGCCGCAAGTGTGTCCAATTGCGTTGCCGTGGTGTCCCAGTCGAGGCAGGCGTCGGTGATCGACTGCCCGTACACCAGCTCGTCCCGGTGGCCGAGTTCGAGATCCTGACGGCCCGCGACCAGGAAGCTCTCGAGCATCAGACCGACGATGCCGTGTTCGCCTGCCGCAACCCGCGCTGCCACGTCGGTGACCACATCGACCTGCTTGTTGTGGTCCTTGCGGCTGTTGCCGTGGCTGGCGTCGATGATCATTCGTTCCGGGAGGCCCGACTTGCGCAGTCGCGCAACGGTATCGGCGACCGATTCGGCGTCGTAGTTGGGGCCGTCGACGCCGCCGCGCAGAATGACGTGGCAGTCCGGGTTTCCGACGGTCCGGATCAGAGCCGCCTGGCCGTCGAGATCGGTGCCGGGGAAGACGTGGCTCGCGGCCGCAGCGCGGGTGCCGTCGACCGCGACCTGGATGTCGCCCTCGGTGGAGTTCTTGATCCCCACCGGCATCGACAACGCACTGCACAGCTGACGATGCACCTGACTGGCCGCAGTCCGCGCACCGATTGCGCCGTAGCTGACCAGGTCTGCGATGTACTGCGGGGTGATCGGGTCGAGGAACTCGCACCCGACCGGCAGACCGAGCGCGGAAATATCGAGCAGCAGTTGACGTCCCACGCGCAGACCGGCGTTGATGTCGAAGCTGCCGTCGAGGTGCGGATCGTTGATCAGACCCTTCCAGCCCAGCGTCGTTCGCGGCTTCTCGAAGTAGACCCGCATGACGATGTGCAGGCGATCGCCCAGTTCGGAAGCCTTGGCCGCGAGGCGTCGGGCGTAGTCGAGAGCCGCGGCGGTGTCGTGCACCGAGCACGGGCCCACGACGACGATCAGCCGATCGTCGCGGCCGTCCAGCACGTCGACCACGCCGGCGCGCCCGGTACGAACGGTGGCCGAGATCGCGTCGTCCACAGCATGTTCGCGGCGCAGCACCGACGGAGCAACCAGCGGACTGATGCTGATGGTCCGCTGATCGTCGAGAGGTGGGGTGTCGAGAGAGAGTGTCATGAGAGGGCGTTCCTGTTCCCAGGCCGACTCTTCATGCTCCACACGCACTTCGAGCCGGTCTGTATCCGGCTCGTGGGGTGGAAGGTCAGCGCATGGCGTCGCTGGCTGACCCACCCGGGGCCGGCCTGCTAAACCAGAAATACGTGCGCTGCATGAGAGCACCGTAGCAGATGCGCACATCACGGATCACCGCCAACCGGGGTTTAGGCTAGCGTTACCTGCCTACGTCCGATCTGTGAAAGAGAACGAAGTGAAACGTCTACTCCTGGCCACCACGATCGCCGCGGTCACCGCACTGACCACCGTTGCCTGCGGCGGCACCGCCGAGCAGACGGCCACCCCCTCCACCAGCACGGCGTCGGCCACCTCCTCCGACGACACCGCCACGGATGCGCCCGGCCCCACCGGCATCCCCGACGGCATGGGTTCGGGTGCCGCGGACGGCGTGTTCCCCCGCACGGTCGGCCACTTCGGCGGCTCCACCGAGATCCCTGCCGAACCGAAGAAGATCGTCGTGATCGCCACCGGTCAGCTCGACGCAGCCCTCACTCTGGGCGTCGTACCCACCGGAGTCGCCTACGGAGACGGTGCCGCACTGGTCCCGGACTACATCAGCTTCTCGTTCCCGCAGTACGCGGATCGCATGTCGCAGTTCGTCGACGTCGGCAACCGGCAGGAAGTCGACATCGAGGCGATCGCGGCCATCGAACCGGACCTCATCCTGGCGAACAAGGCGGGCTCCGAGGACATCTACTCGACGCTGTCGACCATCGCGCCGACCGTACTCACCGAGGGCACCGGAGTGAACTGGAAGCAGGACTTCCTCCTTCTCGCCGACGCATTGGGCCGCACCGAGCAAGCGCAGAGCTTCATCGACACCTTCACGTCCGACGCTGCAGCACTGGGTGATTCGGTTGCCGGCAGCGGCGCGCCGACGGTCTCGTTCGTCCGCTTCACCGCCGATCGGGCACGTGTGTTCGGTATCCCGTCGTTCGCGGGATACATCGCCTGGGACGCCGGACTGGCGCGCCCGGAAAGCCAGCAGTTCGACAAGACCTCGCAGGACTTCAGCGAGGAAGAAATTCAACTGGCGAACGCGGACTGGGTGTTCGTCTCCAGCCAGGACGCCGGAGCCGATTCGAGCGCCGCGTCGTACACCACCAACCCGCTGTGGACCGGAATGAGCGCGGCAACCGAGAACCACATCGTCCGAGTCGACGACGACCCGTGGTACCTCAACGCCGGTCCGACGGCGGCAACCATCGTGCTCGACGGCCTGAAGAACGCCCTGCAGAGCTGACCCCCACGTGAGTGGAACTTCGTAGCAGGCTACGAAGTTCCACTCACATCGGACAGGTAGGTTGCGCACAACTTAACCGTGCACTACTGTTCTTGGAGTGACCAACGAACTCGCACTCGACCGTCAGGTGTGCTTCGCGCTGTACTCCGCTTCGCGGGCTACCACCGCGGTGTATCGCCCGATGCTCGACGAGCTCGGCGTCACGTACCCGCAGTACCTCGTGTTGCTGGTGCTGTGGGAACAGGACGGGCGCGGCGTCAAGGACATCTGCGCCGAACTCGATCTCGACACCGGCACGCTGTCGCCGATGCTCAAGCGACTCGAAGGCCTCGGTTTCATCGAGCGCCGACGCCTGAGCACCGACGAACGCCGCGTCGAGATCCACCTCACCGAGACCGGAAGTGCCATGCGCGCAAAGGCACTCGACATTCCACGCAAGCTGGCCGAGAAGACCGGCATGAACGTCGACGATCTGGTCAAGCTCAAAGAGTCGCTCGACGCATTGACGAGCGCCTTGCATCACACCGATTCCGGCAAGACAGAAGGAGCATCATGAAGACGATCTACACCGCCGAAGCACTGGCCACCGGTGAAGGCCGAAACGGCCACGCCCGCACTTCCGACGGACGGCTCGACCTCGACCTCGCCATCCCGGAGGCCATGGGCGGCAGCGGCAACGGCACCAACCCCGAGCAGCTCTTCGCCGCCGGCTACGCCGCATGCTTCCACTCCGCACTGCAGATGGTGGCACGTCAGGACAAGGCCGACGTCACCGATTCGGCCGTCGGCGCTCGCGTCGACATCGGCCCCAACGACGCGGGCGGCTTCCAGCTCGCCGTCACCCTCGAGGTGACGCTGCCGAATCTGAGCCGCGAGAACGCCCAGGCTCTGGCCGACAAGGCCCACCAGGTGTGCCCGTACTCCAACGCCACGCGCGGCAACATCGACGTCACCGTCACAGTCACCGAAGACGAGTAGAGGAAATCCCTTGAAGGCACACGAAATTCACCTCGCGTCCCGCCCACAAGGCTGGCCGACGGAAGACAACTTTCGCGCGGAGGTCGTAGACCTTCCCGAACTCGCCGACGGGCAGATCCTCGTCCGCAACATCGTGATGTCGGTCGATCCGTACATGCGCGGCCGGATGAACGACGTGAAGTCGTACGTCCCGCCGTTCCAGATCGACGCACCACTCGACGGCGGTGCCGTCGGCGAGATCGTCGAATCCAAGGCCGAGGGTTTCGCTGTCGGCGACGCCGTCCTGCACGGTAAGGGCTGGCGAGATCTCGCCGTCGTTCCGGCGAAGGGCGCAAGCAAGGTCGACCTCTCGGCAGCGAAGGCGTCCGCATACCTCAGCGCGCTCGGAATGACCGGCACGACGGCGTACGCCGGACTGACCGAAGTCGCTTTGTTCAAGGAGGGCGACGTCGTCTTCGTCTCCGGCGCTGCAGGCGCAGTCGGATCGCTCGTCGGACAGATCGCCAAGGCGCTCGGTGCATCTCGGGTCATCGGCAGTGCCGGCTCCCCCGCCAAGGTGGCTCGCCTGCTCGAGCTCGGCTTCGACGCGGCGTTCGATTACCACGACGGCCCGGTTGCCGAGCAGTTGCGACAGGCAGCACCGGACGGCATCGACGTGTACTTCGACAACGTCGGCGGCGAGCACCTCGAGGCCGCAATCGGTTCGATGAACAAGTACGGCCGAATTGCCATGTGCGGAGCCATCGCTCAGTACAACTCGACCGAACCGACACCGGCACCGCGCAACCTTGCCCTCGCCATCGGCAAGGAACTGACGCTCAAGGGCTTCATCGTCGGCTCCTACGCGCACCTCACCGAGGAATTCCGCGCGAAGATGACCGAGTGGCTGGCCAGCGGCGCAATCGAGTTCGACGAGACGGTCGTCGACGGTCTCGACAACGCCCCCTCGGCGTTCATCGGCCTGATGAAGGGCGAGAACACCGGCAAGATGGTTGTCACCATCTAGGTCGACCCCGAACGGTGTCACCGCAGACCACACCCCGGCCGGAATTTCCGGCCGGGGTGTTTCCATGCCCCACCGATTACAGTCGGTGTATGCCCGCCGCTCCCCTCCCGTTGCGCGACGGCCTCGATCCCACTCGGGTGCGGATGCCCGACGTCGCGACCGGGGCGACGGTGCTCGAGTACCTGTGTGCCAGGTTCCCTCAGGACGCGGCCAGGCTGACCGAGAAGGTGGCGGGCGGCGAGATCGTCGACGCGGCAGGCGTACCCGTCGATTCGACGACCGTCGCGAGACCGCGAGCGGACATATACCTCTACCGCGACCCACCGGTGGAGCCGACGGTACCGTTCTCCCTCGACGTCCTTCATCGCGACGAGAACCTGCTCGTCGTCGACAAGCCGCACTTTCTGGCCACCACCCCGCGCGGTGCCTACGTCGCGCGCTCTGCGCTGGTCCTGCTGAGGCGCCGGTTCGACCTGCCCGAGCTGAGTCCGGCGCATCGCCTGGACCGGCTCACCGCCGGGGTTCTGGTGTTCACCGTCAGGGCGCAGGCTCGCCGGCCGTACCAGGAGTTGTTCGCTCAACGCGCGATCACCAAGCAGTACGACGCGATCGCGCCACTCGCCCGGGACCTCGAACTCCCGCTGACAGTACGCAGTCGAATCATCAAGGAGCGCGGCGTTCTCCAGGCCCGCGAGGTACCCGGCGAGCCCAACGCGGAAACACTCGTCGAGCTCGTCGACACGTTCGGAGCCCACGGCCTGTACCGATTGCATCCTCGAACCGGCAAGACGCATCAACTTCGAGTTCACCTGTGCTCGTTGGGAATTCCGATCGTCGGCGACAATTTCTATCCCTCGTTCCGAGATGTCGCCGACGACGACTACACCGACCCGCTCCGCTTGCTGGCGCGTTCGGTCGAATTCGTCGATCCGCTCAGCGGCCTGGTTCGACGGTTCGAGAGCGGTCGGAGTCTCGATCCACCTGCGTTGCAGCAGATTCGGCCGTGACCTCGGCCATCTCGGCGGTGCGGACCGTGATGCGATGTGAGATGACCGCGAGCGCGAACAGTCCGATCGCAACGTTCACCAGCGCGGCGAATCCCTCCTGAGCGAAGTCCACGAGGGCGTTGAGCAGAGTGAAGATCAACGCGGACACTCGGAGGGTACGCAGAGGCCAGAGCGGTCCTCGAGCACGTAACCACAGCATCGCCGGTAGCGCCGTGGCGAAGGTGAGGCAGGCACTGACGAACAGGATCCCGCTTGCGATCCCCATTCCGTCGATGTCGATCGTCAGGTCGCGCCGATCGATGTGCAGGTCGCCGATGACGAGCTCGACGATCCCGAACACCACCCCGGCCCCGGAGATCAGGACCAACCCCCAGCCGACGACGGGAATCCACCGGGCGCTGGTGAAGAAGGCGGGAATCAGCCGGGGAACAGCGTTCCGCAGCGAGTGGGTACGCGACGTCGACAGACGACAGCGACCGAGCAACAGTCTGATTCCGGCCACGGTGTCCGCGTCGGCACCCTCCGCCTCGGCCCGCGTGACCATCCGCAGCGCCCAGTCGCGTCGATGCTCGGGGAGGCCGTGCGCGACGCCATCGGCGGCGATCGCAGCCGCGTTGGCCAGCGATTCGTCGACCGAGGGCTTGCGGAACTCCCGGACGATCCTGCTGAACACCAACAGCAGGACCACCAGGACGTACATGATCTCCGACGAGGGTCCGTAGAAGTAGTCGTTGTCCTTGGTGACGAATTTGCCGACTTCGTCGAGGAAAAGCCCGAATCCGATTCCCCCGAGCAGCACGGTGAACACTCGGACGCCGAACCCGATGAACATCCATCCGATCAGCAGCGCCAACATCATCGCCGCGCCGCCGTACAGGGCATGAGCGATGTGGAGCGACTTACCACCCACCTGGGGGTAGTGGGTCAACTCCAGGTACGCCCTGGTGATCAGAATCGTCGCAATGGCGACGACCATGAACGCCTCGGATGCGGGACTTCCGTAGGCATCGCGGATCATGCCTCGGCGATGTGTGGCCCCCGAACGACCGGTCATCGATCGAGTATGTGCCGTCTGCCGTCGTTCACGGGCGGTTTTCGCACGTCACTGTTTCCGGGTTTGACAAATCTCGTTGCTGAACCTGCAATGGTGTCATGGAAGAATCGAACACCAGCCTGGACGAGGTCATCGCGGGCCTCGGTCCCCGCCTCAAGCGCATCAGGATGGAGAAGAACACCACCCTGGCATCGCTGTCCGACACCACCGGAATTTCGATCAGCACCCTGTCGCGACTCGAGTCCGGTGATCGCAAGCCCAGCCTCGAACTGCTGTGGCCCATCGCTCGGGCCCATCAGATGAAACTCGACGATCTGGTGACTGCGCCGCCCGTAGCGGACCCTCGGGTGCGCACCACGGCCACCGTTCGCGAACACGTGACGATCCTTCCCCTGACGCTGCGTCCGGGCGGCCTGCAGGCGTACAAACTTCTGGTCCGACCCGAGGACTCCGAGCCTCGCCCCAGAACGCACGAAGGGTACGAGTGGCTCTACGTCTTGGACGGCACCCTGCGCCTGATTCTCGGTGAGCACGATCTGACGATGAAGGCCGGTGAGGCGGCCGAATTCGACACTCGTGTGCCGCACTGGTTCGGTGCCGTCGGGAACCGGCCGGTGGAGCTGCTGAGCCTGTTCGGACCCCAGGGTGAGCGGATGCACGTGCGGGCGAAACCGACGGTATGAAATGTCATGTCCGTGTGAGACAGTGAAGCCCGCTCGACGCCAGGATCCACTTCGGTCATCCGCACCGACCACACCATCTCGAGGAAAAAGATGACCGACAGACTGCCCGAATCGCCTGCATCTCGCACTCACGTGGACATCGCGACCGGTGTGCTCATCGGGATCCACGGTGGATCCGTTGCCGACGCCATCGACGAGCTGTTCACGACCGCGAGAAATCACCGGGTCAGTCTGTTCGAGCTTTCTCGCACGCTCATCACCGTCGCGGAGGGCCGCGATATCGAGCGATCCTCGGCCACCGACGCGGTGTACGAGGTGTGGGGCTCGGCACTCGGCCGTCGAGGCGCGGAGACGACGTTCGGCTTGGTCACAGATACCGCGGCCGTCTGATCGAACCGGGACTCAGCCGCGAACGGATGGATCGCTGCGTAGCTCCGGAAAGCGCGCCGTCATCGCATCGATGTGTCGGTACATTTCGTAGAGCTCGGTGCGGAGCGTCGACGCCTCGGACTCGAACGCTCGGGCACGCGATTCGGCGCGGTCCGCGCGAGCTCGAAACGCCTTGGACTGTGCCTGTTCGATGGACGCCGAACACGTCTCGATGTGTTCGGCCAGTCCTCTCGCGAACACCCTCGCCTGCTCGAGGTTGACGGCATAGTTGTCGTCTCGCGGAGCCGGTGACGCCGCGCCGTTCGCTGTGCCCATGAAAACTCGTCACCCTCGATCGTCGGCCGGAAATTCTTTCGCGACTCTACGCTCGGTGCCGAACGCTTCGTCCGTGAACCGACGTCACCCGAAGACGAGTGCCAGGACCACCGATGCCGACGTGGCAGCAATGGCGATGACGATGGTCGCGGCGATGGCCCGCTGCCGCACCGTTCGGTAACTCGATCCTGTGCGGTCGTACTCCGAGTCGTCCTGATCGCCGTCCGAGGCGTAGAAGTCGTCCGAGTTCAGCCCGTCCTCGTCGAAGTAGACGACGTCTCTCGGCGGCACCCATTGCTGACCGTTGGCTTCGATCGTGGCTCCCAGCCGCTCCAGCCGAATCCGAGCGCGGGTGGGATACCAGTCGGAGGGCGCGTGGATGGGCAGGGCCCGCGCCATCATCAGAGGCGACCTGTACTGCTTCTCCAGTGCGGCGAACGCAGCGGACGCCGTTGGATCGTCGTCGGACTTGTCGGTGAGGAACCATGCCGCTCCGGCCGCCGCGCGATCGCCGAGCACCAGATACGTGTACGCGAGCAATTCGAGAATGCCGGGCGACGTGGGGTTCCGAACCAAGGCACCGACCAGCCGATCGCGAGCAGCGATGTTGTCTCCGCGCGCCAGATCCTCCTGCGCTCGATCGATCACGTCCACGCGTCGACAATAACTCGTGCATACGAAAAAGCCCCTGCCGGACAACCGGAAGGGGCTTTCATCGTGCTTGTCGATCCAACACCGTGGTGGCCAGGGCCGGGATCGAACCGGCGACCTTCCGCTTTTCAGGCGGACGCTCGTACCAACTGAGCTACCTGGCCGGGCGGCACCGGTGAAACAATGCCATCGCAATGTCGGTACCTTCGTACCGATGTTGCGACCCTGACGGGACTCGAACCCGCGACCTCCGCCGTGACAGGGCGGCGCGCTAACCAACTGCGCCACAGGGCCTTGCTGTTGTTGCCGCGCTATTTCTAGCGCACCAACTCTCCGAACTGCAAATCCGCATCACGCGGGAAGCGAGACGAAGAATGCTGTACTGCCGACCGGATTGTCAATCCGATCTCTTCCTACGTACCCCCTACGGGATTCGAACCCGCGCTACCGCCTTGAAAGGGCGGCGTCCTAGGCCGCTAGACGAAGGGGGCCCGCCGAACTGCTTCGACGTTACCCTCAACGGCGTTCCGTTGGGAGCTGGGATAGCTTAGGACACTTTCGCTGCAAATCTCAAACCGGCAGGTCAGAGGTGGTTTTCGCGCAGTTTTCGCCGTAGTGCTCCCACCCGTGCAGTTTGAACTCGGCGAGCCAACGCTCGGACGCCATGGCGAGCAGTACGACCTCGACGGATTCCTCGAACCGCTCGCGCAGATCTGCGTTGTCGGCGACCAGATCCGACATGTACCGCTGACCGGCCATCGACGCGGCAAGCACCCGCACGAACTTGGCTGCGTCGAACTCCGGCTTGAGGTCGCCCATCGCGAGAGCGCGCTCGGCTTGCTTGTGACCTTGAGCTCCCCAGACGCGACCGCCCCCGGAGTGCACCTCCGCGTAGAACTCCGGCTCGACGATCAACCGGAACTCGGCGCGCACGATCACGTCGTTCTGGAAGTTCTGCGCGATGTCGTCCACGATCCCGCGGATGACGTAGAACGGATGAGCGGTGGTGTCGGCCCACTTCTCCGTGATGGCGACGTACCGATCCAGTCCGGCCCCGAGAACGGCTCGGGCCAGATCTTCCTTCGACTGGAAATGGAAATACATCGCACCCTTGGTGGCATTGGAGCCCTCCAAGATGGTGTTGACGGATGCCGCTGCGTATCCACGCTTGGCGAATTCCGCCGCCGCCGCCTCCACAATGGCAGCCCGGGTCCGCCGTGCGCGCTCTTGTTGTGCCATGTATTCCGTGCCTCCGAGCCCCAAGCGCCCTGCGTATCCGCAGGTAGTACAGATAGAGAGTACTTCACCCGAACGACACGTGAGTCGACTCACCTACGGTTCGCTTCGACACACACACCCGTCGGAAAAATCGATTAGGCAACCGAAACAAGCCGGATGGTATGATCTGCGCGGCTCGAGTGCGCTGCAGGGGGTGCGCACTCGAGCCGCTTTCCGCTCGGTCCACAACCGTCGGCAGGGCGGTATTTCTTCGGGGCCGGCCGCGCCGGATCACACCCCGACCGACTCACCGTCGGCGGCATCCGAGTTCCCCGAATCGAATGGTCGACGCATCGACCGCGTCGCGTCGAGCACACCACCCACTTTCGGTTGAAATCCGAATTACATTTCACGATAAGGGATCTCGAGCCACAACTACTTCACCTTGCTCGTTAGCATTTCGAATCTATTGTTCGACAATCGAATACACCAGGACCGCTACGCAACATCGGTCAAATCCATTGCACGGTAATCGATATGAGAAGGACCGGTCGGTAACGTTTTCGACACGTTCCCGTACTTGCACCGAGCTCGCGCCCGCGCTGAATTACTGTGACATGCACCACATGGGGAGTTCTGCCGATCGGAAACGAGTGAATGCCATGAAGGTATCGATTCGCGTATTTCGTTCCATCCCAGCCCTGTTCGTGGTGTCCGTGCTCGCTCTGTCGACAACCGGCACGGCGGCTGCAGACCCACTGGGCAACTTCGTGGCCCCCGTCGCAGACCCGGCCCTCTATCTGCCCACCCCTTTGGGCGAGCCCTGGTTCGATCCGCCCGCAGACTACGAACAACAACCTCCTGGGTCGGTGCTCGCAACCAGAAAAGTGACCGTCGGACCGCTGTTCACGCCGGTCACTTCGACTCAGATCCTGTTTCGCACCAACGATTCCAAGGACCGTCCCGTCGCTGCGGCCACCACCGTGATCGTGCCGGTCGCACCGTGGACCGGCGCCGGGACCCGACCCGTCGTGGCATACAACATGGCCATCAACTCACTCGGCAACACCTGTGCGCCGTCCTGGCTGCTCCCTCGCGGGCTCGCCCGGGAGATACCGGCTGTGCAGGCCTTCCTGGTCAAGAACTACGCCGTCGTCGTCACCGATCACGAGGGGCCACGGCAGGCCTACGCCGCCGGACGCATGGCCGCGCACGCGGTGCTCGACGCCCTCCGAGCCATGGTTCGACTGCCCGAGCTCGGCCTGCCTGCGTCGTCTCCCATCGCCATGACGGGGTACTCGGGTGGGGCGATCGCCACAGGATGGGCGGCACAATTGGCCCCCACGTACGCGCCCGACGTCAATCTGGTGGGCGCGGCGTTCGGTGGTCCGCCCACCGATTACCGGATTCTGCTGACGTCGATGAACGGAACGGCCGCGTCGACGCTCTTCCTCTCCGCAGCGCTCGGGGTGGCCCGCGAGTACCCCGAACTGTTCTCGCTCATGAACGCCAACGGACTGCGTCTGGCCACGATCGCCAAGGACATGTGTGTCGGGCTGCTCGCTCCCGGTGGAGTGGTGGCCCCGATCCCGGCGCAGGCGCTCTCGGACATTCCGAATGTCGATCGCACCGAGATCGCCGAGAGCGTCATCGCCGCAACCCGTCTCGGCGGCGACCTCGCGCCCACCACCCCCACCATGATCTACCAGGGACAACAGGAGTTCTGGATTCCTCGACAAGGAGCCGAGACCCTCTACGACGAATGGTGCGCTCAGGGTGCGAACGTCAGACTGGAGGAGTATCTCGGTGAACACCTGATCGTCGCGCTCAGCGGCATTCCCGGCGCGTACGCCTGGATCGACGACCGGCTGGCCGGCATTCCGGTGCCGAGAGGATGCAGCAGCTTCGGACGCTGACCGGTCGACACCACTGCCGGGGGTACTGCCCGTCGGTGCTGCGCGGCCCATTACACTTTCGAGCCGCGCCCCTATAGCTCAGTTGGTAGAGCTACGGACTTTTAATCCGCAGGTCGTAGGTTCGAGTCCTACTGGGGGCACCACACACCGTCCGGGTAACAGTGATCACACCTGTCCGGAACGTACACTCGGGAGTAACGATCGGCCGAGACCGAGCGACGTGCAGGGGGAACTGCAGCGGTCGTGAACTCGCGAAGGCCGGCCGGAGGATCGGCGCTTCGGGGAGACTTCGCGCCGATCGACACCGAACATCACGACCGCCGGAACAGCAAGTGAACAGCCGCGACGAGGTTCACACCGAACCTACGGTGCCGTAAGCTGGACCGGTCGTACGCAATCTATGGAGGCGATCTAATGGCGAGGGATCTGACACAGCTCGAGCTTCTGCAAGAGCTGGTGCCCACTGCCGAGGACAATGTGAACCGTCACATCTCGATGGCGCGGGAGTGGCACCCTCAC
>NZ_NOYD01000058.1 GCF_002258315.1 Rhodococcus sp. 06-462-5
GGGTGCTGGTGTTGGGGGTCGGGGCGGGTGCGCACGGTGCACGCGCAATTCTGACGTATCTGGACAGCCCTCATCGAACCCCCATCGTGTCGCGGACGGTGCGCCGCGCTCCCGGACAATCGTTGTCCACCACGATCGCCACCGGTGTCGACGCCATCCACTCCATCGCCGCGACGATGTCGCTGCCGGTACAGTTCTCGGCCATCGCCTACCGGGTTGCCACCGACCCCGGCGCGGTCGCCACCCGCGGTACGGCCCGCACGGCGTCGCTCGTCCCGGAAACCGCTGCGCAAGTGCGTTATCTGCGTTTCATCGGGCTGGTACCCAATCACGGCGTCACCGTGTTGTGCGATATCGGAAGCACCGGCACCACGGTCACCGTCATCGATCTCGCGTCCACTCGCACCCTCATGACGCGGCGCACTGCCACGTTCTGCGGCGACGATCTCGATCACTCGGTTCGCAGGCTGCTCTCGTCCAACGGCGTTCGCGTCGGAATCGACGCCAGCCGCTCGATCAAGGAGCAGCTGAGCGTCGACTCCGTCGTCAGCACCACCGATCCATCCGGTGCCACCCGGCATGTGCTGACTCGGCGCGACTTCGACGATCTGATCGCCGGACCGGTGCGGTACGCGGGGATGCTGGTGGAACAGACCATCCAATTGTCCGGTGCCCGACCGCAGTCCATCGTCGTGGTCGGCGGCGGCGCGAACATCACTTCGATAGCGCGGTCCCTCGAGCTACGGACTGGCTTGACCACGCTGGTGCCGTCGATGCCGGAGTTGGTCTCGGCCCGCGGTGCCGCCCTCCTGTCCCCGGACAGGTAGGGCAGCACCGGGAGTGGAGCCCGCCGCTACCGGTGCTGGAAGTTCGGCGTCCGCTTCTCGATGAACGCCGACATGCCTTCCTTCTGATCCTCGGTGGCGAAGGTCGAGTGAAACACGCGGCGCTCGAACAGAACACCCTCGCGCAGAGTGGACTCGAACGATCGGTTCACCGCTTCCTTGGCCATCTGGGCAACCGGTAGCGACATCTCGGCGATGGTGGTCGCGGTCGCGATGGCGTCGTCGAGCAGATCGGCGACCGGCACGATGCGCGAGACCAATCCTGCTCGCTCGGCTTCCTCGACCTTCATGTTGCGACCGGTCAAGCACATCTCCATGGCCTTGGCCTTACCCACCGCTCGCGTCAGGCGTTGCGAACCGCCGATTCCCGGAATGACACCGAGTTTGATCTCGGGTTGTCCGAATACCGCGGTGTCCGAAGCGATCAGGACATCGCACAGCATCGCGAGTTCGCACCCGCCACCGAGTGCGTAACCGGAGACCGCTGCGATCAGCGGCGTTCGAGCCGATGCCAGTCGATCCCACGCGGCGAAGAAATCGTCGAGGTACACGTCCATGTAGGACTTGGGCTGCATCTCCTTGATGTCGGCCCCGGCCGCGAAGGCCCGCTCGGAGCCGGTGATCAGGATTGCACCGATGTCGGAGTCCGCGTCGAGTTCCTCGACCACCGAGACGACTTCACGCATCAATTCGGAGTTCAGCGCGTTCAACGCCTTGGGACGGTTGAGCGTGATGATGCCGACGCGTCCCCGACGCTCGAGCAGAATGGTCTCGTAGTCACTCACAGGCCTGCTCCGTTCGAGCGCTCGCGGATATCGTTGATGATGCCGGAGAAGTCGACATCGGTGCCGCCCCCGGACGTTTCTTTGAATCGAGCGTACAACTCGGCTGCCCGCAGACCGAGGACACCCTCGACACCGTTGTCGCGCAGTGCATTGGCGGCCAAACCCAGGTCCTTGTCCATGAGAGCCGCTGCGAAGCCGGGCTTGTACTCGTTGTTGGCAGGGCTCGTCGGGACCGGTCCTGGCACCGGGCAGTTCGTGGTCAGTGCCCAGCATTGACCGGACGCAGTCGACGCCACGTCGAACAATGCCTGGTTGCTCAACCCCAGTTTCTCCCCCAGCACGAAGGCCTCACTGATGGCGATCATCGACACTCCGAGGATCATGTTGTTGCAGATCTTGGCGGCCTGGCCGTTGCCCGCTGCACCGCAGTGCACCACCTTGCGACCCATGACGTCGAGAACCGCTGCAGCAGAGGCGAAATCCTCCTCGGAACCGCCGACCATGAATGTCAGTGTTCCTGCGGCCGCTCCCCCGACTCCGCCGGAAACCGGCGCGTCGAGACTGCGATGCCCTGCCTCGTGCACCAGCTCGTGCGCGGTGTGCGCATCGGCGACGTCGATGGTCGAGGAATCGATGAACAATGTGCCCGGCGCGGCAGCAGGCAGCAGGTCCGCGTACAACCCCAGTACCAGTTTGCCGTTGGGCAGCATCGTGATGACGACGTCGGCATCGGCGACGGCGGCCACGGCCGATTCCACGACGGTGACGCCGTCCTTCGTGGCCTGCTCCAGCGCCGCTGGAACCAGATCGAAGCCCTGCACCGTGTAGCCGGCCGCAGCCAGATTGGCGGCCATCGGTCCACCCATGTGGCCGAGGCCGATGAAGCCGATCGTCTTCTCGCTCATGACTGCTCACCTTCTGTGTGTGCGTTCGACAGGCCCAGCTCCGCGTCCCCGAGAGGTGCGAAGTACCGGTCGACGTCCTCGGGCGTGACGTCTGCCAACGTACGCGGTTGCCATTGCGGGTTGCGGTCCTTCTCGACCACCTGTGCTCGGATTCCCTCGACGAGGTCGTGGCTGGACAGCGACGCGACCGACACGCGGTATTCCTCGTCGAGTACCGACTCCAGCGTCGGCAGCGTCGCGGCCCGACGCAGCGATCTCAGTGTCACGGCCAGCGACACAGGCGATTTGGACGCGATGTCCTGCGCCGACTTCTGTGCCTCTGGCACTGTGCTGGCGGCCAGGGCGTCCACGATGCCCTGGACGTCGTCGCGGGCGTAGCACTCGTCGATCCATCCCTGCTGACCGACAATCGTGGACTCCGGTGCCGGCTCGCTGAACGTCGCGACGGCCTCTCCGACGCTCACCGTCTCGAGTGCCGAGTAGAAGTCCTCCAGCTTGTCGGACGGGATGTAGTGATCGGCGAAGCCGACCGCGATGGCGTCGGCGGCGTTCATCCGCGCCGTGGTGAGCGCGAAGTGGGTGCCGATCTCGCCCGGTGCACGCGAGAGTAGGTACGTGCCACCCACATCCGGAACGAAACCGATCCCGACCTCGGGCATCGCTATCTTCGATCGTTCGGTGACGATGCGAGTGTTGGCATGTGCCGAGAGTCCGACGCCTCCGCCCATCACGATGCCGTCCATGATGGCCACGAACGGCTTGGGGAACCGAGCGATCGCGGCGTTGAGGATGTACTCCTCGCGCCAGAAGTCCTTGCTACCACTGCCGCCGTCCTTGGCGTCGTGGTAGATGGAGACGATATCGCCGCCGGCACACAGTCCGCGCTCACCTGCTCCGGTCAGCAGGACGACGTCGACAGCGTCGTCGGTTGCCCACTGCGCCAACGCCGGTGCGATCTCGCGCACCATCGCATGATCGAGCGCGTTGATGGCTTTGGGGCGGTTCAGGGTGATCCGACCTATACCGCCCGAGACCTCGAGGATCACGTCGCTCATGCGGCACCCACGATCGACCGAGCGACGACCACCCGCATGATTTCGTTGGTTCCTTCCAGAATCTGATGCACCCGAAGGTCACGAACTATCTTCTCCACGCCGTATTCGCTGAGGTAGCCGTAGCCGCCCAGCAGTTGCAGCGCTCCGTTGGCGACTTCGAACCCGGTGTCGGTTCCGAAACGCTTTGCCATCGCGCACATTTCGACCTTGTCCGGAGAGTCGTTCTGCAGCGCGTCGGCGGCCCGCCACAGCAGCGTGCGGGCGGCTTCGAGTTCGGTCTTGAAATCGGCCAGTCGGAACTGGAGCGCCTGCGCATCGAGCAACCGCGCCCCGAACGCCTTGCGTTCGGCGAGGTAGGCAACGGCCTTGTCGAGAGCGGACTGCGCGCCGCCGATCGAACATGCCGCGATGTTGATGCGCCCGCCGTTGAGTCCGTTCATCGCGATACGGAACCCGTCGCCCTCGTTGCCGAGCAGGTTCTCGGCCGGGATGCGGACTCCTTCGAGAACGACCTGCCGGGTGGGCTGGGCATTCCAGCCCATCTTCTTCTCGTTGGCTCCGAACGAGAGTCCCGCGGAGTCCTTCGGCACGATGAACGCCGAGATGCCGCGCGGCCCCGGTGCACCGGTGCGCGCCATCACGACGTACACCTCGGATGTGCCTGCGCCGGAGATGAATTGCTTGACGCCGTCCAACACGTATTCGTCACCGTCGCGCACAGCTTTGGTGCCGAGCATCGCGGCATCGGATCCCGCGCCCGGCTCGGTGAGGCAGTAGCTCCCCAACTGATCCATCGCGCACAGGCCCGGAAGCCAACGCTGCCGTTGCTCGTCGTTGCCGTAGGTGTCGATCATCCAGGCGACCATGTTGTGAATGGAGATGTACGCCGCGATGGACGGGTCACCGGTGGCCAACTGCTCGAAGATCCGCACCGAATCGACTCTGGTCAGACCCGATCCACCCACATCCTCGCGAATGTAGATGCCGCCCATTCCCAGTCCCGCTGCCTTGCGCAGCACGTCGACCGGAAAGTGTTTCTGCTGATCCCATTCGATGGCATTCGGTGCCAGGAACTCGTCGGCGAATTCGCGAGCGGTGTCGTTGATCGCTCGCTCGTCCTCGTTCAAGGTGAACATCGCCGGATCAGTCCATGTTCGGAATGACGAAGTGATTCTGTGCGACAGCTTCTTTGGTGCCCGACGGCCAGCGCTGGGTGACCGTCTTGGTCTTGGTGTAGAAGCGGATCGAATCGGGTCCGTGCTGGTTCAGATCGCCGAATCCCGAACGCTTCCAACCACCGAACGTGTGGTACGCGATCGGCACCGGAATCGGCACGTTGACGCCGACCATGCCCACCTGGACGCGGGAGCAGAAGTCGCGGGCAGTGTCACCGTCCCGGGTGAAGATGGAGACGCCGTTGCCGTATTCGTGCTCGGTGGGCAAGCGCAGGGCATCTTCGTAGTCCTTGGCACGGACGACGATCAGGACGGGTCCGAAGATCTCTTCCTTGTAGATCCGCATGTCGGTGGTCACCTTGTCGAACAGCGTTGCGCCGGCGAAGAATCCGTTCTCGTGGCCGTCGAGGCTGAAGCCGCGTCCGTCGACGACGAGCTCGGCACCCTCGTCCACACCGATCTGGGTGTAGTCGTTGACCCTCTTCAGCGCATCGCTACCCACGAGCGGGCCGAAGTCCGCGCTCTCGTCGTCACTGCGGCCGATCTTCAGCTTCGCCACTCGCTCGGTCAGTTTGGCGACCAACGCGTCGGCAGTCTCCTCTCCGACCGGTACCGCGACGGAGATCGCCATGCAGCGCTCGCCTGCCGAACCGTAGGCGGCACCGAGCAGTGCGTCGGCGACCTCGTCGAGATCGGCGTCGGGCATCACCAGGGCATGGTTCTTGGCTCCGCCGAAGCACTGCGCGCGCTTGCCGTGCTGGGCTGCCGTCTCGTAGATGTACTGCGCGATGGGGGTCGAACCGACGAAGCCGATCGCCTTGACGCGGTCGTCGGTGAGGAGCACGTCGACGGCATCCTTGCCGCCGTTGACGACGTTGAACACACCCGGCGGAAGTCCTGCCTCGAGGAAGAGTTCGGCGAGCTTGAGCGGGACGGACGGGTCACGCTCGGAGGGCTTGAGGATGAACGCGTTTCCGCAGGCGATGGCCGGGCCTGCTTTCCACAGGGGAATCATCGCGGGGAAGTTGAACGGGGTGATTCCGGCTACGACGCCGAGCGGCTGACGCATCGAATAGACGTCGATTCCGCCGCCTGCACCCTCGGTGTACTCGCCCTTGAGCAGATGCGGGACGCCCACGGCGAACTCGACGACCTCGACGCCACGCTGAATGTCACCCTTGGCGTCGGCGATCGTCTTGCCGTGCTCGGAGGACAGCAGACGGGCGAGCTCTTCGGTGTCGCGCGTGACCAGCGCAAGGAATTTCATCAACACTCGGGCGCGACGCTGCGGGTTCCAGGTTGCCCATTCACGTTGAGCCTGTTCGGCGTCGGCGATAGCGGCCTCGACCTCGGATACGTCGGCCAGGGGAACCCGGGCCTGAACCTCGCCGGTGTTGGGGTCGAAGACGTCCCCGTAGTTTCCGGAGGTGCCTGCGACATGCTTGCCGCCGATGAAGTGCGTGAGTTCGCGAGCCATGGGGTTTGTCCGTCCTCGAGCGTGGAATTGAAGTACGCCCATCCTATAGTCGGATGTCCATGTAAGTCCAGGAGTGGTCACATCCGGTCGTAGAACTGCCTCAGATCGGTGAGGGCGCGACTGACCTCGGCCTCGGTGGAACCGTCGGCGCGAAAGATTCGGCGCAGGATCAACGGATCGAGATCGTCCATCGCAGGAGCGAACGTCACCTGGGGAAGTTCGGGGAACGACGCGCGATCGGCGAACCAGTCGTCGGGGTCGAAGTCGTCGTCCCCGTCACCGACACCCTCGATCAATTGATCGAGATCGACCCCGCGCAGCGTCAGGATGGTGGCGGCGGACGCGTCGATGTGTTCGGCGGCGATGTACATCAGAGCCGCCGCGTGTTTGCAGGGCCACCCGTCGTCGGGGCACGTGCAGTCGAAATCGAGCTGACCCTTGTCGTGCGGCAGCAACACCGACGCCAGTGCCTGCGGAATGGAATTGGAGGCCAGCTCGGCCAGCATGCCGGGGTTCGATCGCACCCTGCCGACCAGCGCGGCAACCTCGCCCTGCGTGAGCGGATCGACGGTGACCGAGGCCGAGAACGGCTCGAGCTGACTGCCCTGCACCTCGCCGTAGATCTGCCCGCGCTCGATACCGAGAGTGAGCACCTGCCCCTGGCGCGCATACGTTCTGCCCCGCGCAATCCGGCCCGGATCCGCGAGGTCTTCCATCGCGGCGACGAAATGCCTGCCCCACCACGTCTGCCCGAATGCACCACGCTTGTTCCTGGACTCGATGCCGCCCTTGGCTTTTCGACGCTTTCCGTACTGCGAGAAGTCGACCATCACTCCCCCACCGCATCCTCGCTGAGGCGGAACAGTTCCTGCAGCTCCGCGGTGTCCATCTCGGTCACCCAGTTCTCGCCGGTGCCCACGGCCAGATTCGCCAGATCCTGTTTGGAGACGAGCATCGAGTCGATCCGTTCCTCGACGGTGCCCACACACAGCAGTTTTCGCACCTCGACGTTCTTGCGCTGCCCGATGCGAAAGGCCCGGTCCGTCGCCTGATTCTCCACCGCCGGGTTCCACCAACGATCCAGATGAACGACATGATTGGCGGCGGTGAGATTCAATCCGGTGCCGCCGGCCTTGAGCGAGAGCATCATGATCGGCGGACCGTTCTCGCTCTGGAACTTCTCCACCATCTCGTCGCGCTTGGACTTGCTCACGCCGCCGTGCAGGAACGGCACCTCGGTCCCGAAGCGTTCGGCGAAGTACGGTGCCACGAGCTCACCGAACTCCCGGAACTGCGTGAACAGCAACGCTTTCTCGTTGTCGCCCAGAATCGAGTCGAGCATGTCCTCCACCAAACCGATCTTGCCCGAGCGATGCTGCCCCCTCTTGAGCACCGGCGAGCCGTCGGACAGGAAATGGGCGGGGTGATTGCACACCTGCTTGAGACGAGTGAGTGCGGACAGCACCGCCCCCTTGCGCTTCATGCCCTTCGCGTCGGCGATCTGCGCCATCATCTCGTCGACGACTGCCTTGTACAGCGCAGCCTGCTCGGCGGTGAGGTTGGCGCGCACGGTCATCTCGTTCTTCTCGGGCAGATCCGAGATGACCGTCGGATCCGTCTTGACGCGACGCAGAATGAACGGCGAGGTGATGGCGCGCAGACGCGACACCGCGCTCTCGTCGTTCTCGCGCTCGATCGGAACCGAGAACCGCTTTCGAAAGTCCGACGGCCTACCGAGCATGCCCGGATTGGCGAAGTCGAGAATGGACCTCAGCTCGTCCAGGCGATTCTCGACCGGTGTTCCGGTGAGCGCCAACTTGTGATCCGCGGGGATCGCGAGCGCCGCCTTGGCCTGCACGGTGCCCGAGTTCTTGATGTGTTGCGCCTCGTCCAGGACGACGCGACGCCACGTCTGCTCCGCCAGCTGCGCGCGGTCCTTGGCCATCAACGCGTACGTGGTGACGATCAGATCGTGCTCGGCGATCGCCCGATCGAGCTCCTCGTCGCGTAGTCGCGTCGGACCGTGGTGCACCAGAACACGCAGTGCCGGAGTGAACTTCGCCGCCTCACGCTGCCAGTTGCCGACCACCGACATCGGCGCCACCAGCAGCGTCGGAGTCGAACTCTTCTCGTGCGCGAGCAGTGTCAACACCTGCAGAGTCTTGCCGAGCCCCATGTCGTCGGCGAGTACCGCCCCGAGACCGAGCCGACTCATGAACGCGAGCCAATCGAGTCCACGCTGCTGATACGGCCGAAGAGTCGCGTTCACACCGGCCGGTACCGGGATCGTCTCGGGCACCGCACCGGGCTCGAGCAACGTGGCTGCCCATCCGGTGGCTCGAATATCCTGGACCGGAGCAGGAGGCGGATCGGCCAGGGTCATCTCGCGCATCAGCGTGCTCAGCGCAGTCCCGTCGCCGTGATGCTCGGCGACGTACTTGGCGGCTCGTGCGAGCTGACCGCCGTCGGCCAGCACCCACTGACCGCGGAGTCGAACGAGATCACCCTTCGAGACGGCGAGTCTGTTCATCTCCGCCTCGGTGAGCACCATGTCGCCGAGTTGGAGCTGCCAGTCGTACGACACCAATTCGTCCATGCCGACCGCCCGATCGGCCGCCGCTTTGGTGACCGCAGGCGAATCGACGCGCAGCCTCATCGACGGATCCAACCTCGTCCAGGCTCGCGGTAGCAGAACCGTCGTTCCGGTGGCCTGCAGTGCCGTCGCTCCGTGTTCGACGAGGTCGATGACCACCGACGTCGGAAGGAGCAGATCGAGGGTGCCTTCCTGCGACGGCAGATCACGCAATCTCGGGTACGCCGCCACGGCCTCGCCGAGCTTGCGCACGGCAATGGAGAGCAGGGTGGCATCGACCTTGCGGCTCATCGGAACCGGACGCGGAGCTTCACCATCCGCTCGCAGACACACCTGCAGCGTCCAGAACGACTCGACTGCTTCCTCGGACGAACTGTCGACGGCCTCATCATCGTCATCGGGTTCGAGCAGGCGTAGCACCAGGGACGGCTCGTCGACGGTGAGGCTTCCGCGCCAGTTCTCGAGCATCGTCGAAATCTGTTGCGTGCCATCTGCATACGGGTCGTCGCGGATCAGAGCCGACAACAGCGGATGCTCCGAGTCGGGTCGACCCAGAACCGATCTGACGATCGGATCGGTGAGTTCCTCCACCATGTCGTCGAGAATCTTCTTCGGCCGTTCGCCCGCACGCTGCACCGAAGGCATCGCGACGGCGAGTTCGCTCAGCCAGGCCCGTTGCCGTTCGCCCCCGACCAGACGCCACCGTGGCCACCACTGCCCGTCCATCAATTTCAGGGCCGGAACGACGCGACCGCCGCGGACCCAGCGTTCGATACCGCGGGCGACGTGCGCCAGGTAGCGCAGATCACCGGAGATCGACGGGTGGTCGGACGGCGTTCGCAACAGCAGATCGGCACCGTCGTGCGGGGCGAGAGCGATGGCCGGAACCTTCACCGGGGCCTGCGCGGTGGCACTCCGTCCGGACGCCGGAAACGAGACTTCGGCACGGTGTCGGAACGTTCGGGTGAGGACGTGCGCGTGGGTCGGCGGCAGATCCGGTTCTTCGCCGGTGGGGATCTTCTCGTCCCACAGCATCAGCCCGGCACCGGGAGACCAGAGACCGTGCAGCATCGGTCCATCCAATCAGCAAGCACCGACACACTCGAGGTGAGGCGCTCCCGAGCGAGTCGCTGAATGAGGCACAGTATGGACATGATCGCGTACGGCTTCAGCGAATACGGCGGACCCGACACCGAATACCTTCTGGACATACCCGTCGCCGAACCGGGATCGGGGCAGATTCTCGTGGCGGTCCACGCCGCCGGGGTCAATCCTGCGGACTGGAAGGTGCGGGCGGGCAATCGCAAGGACACCGTGCAGATCACCTTGCCCGCGGTTCTGGGTCGGGAAGTATCGGGCACCGTCGTGTCGACCGGTGCCGGTGTGGCCGAGTTCTCGGTGGGCGACCACGTGTTCGGAGCCACCGCGTCGGGACACGGAGGCTATGCGCAGTACACCGTGCTCAACGCGTCGAGCACGGCCCACAAGCCGGAGGCCGTCTCGTGGGCGGCCGCGGCCACTCTGCCGGTCGCCGCCGGGACCGCATACGACGCGCTGCACCGGCTCGCCGTCGGCACGGGCGATTCCATCCTGGTGCTCGGCGCGGGTGGCGGCGTGGGTTCGGCCGTTCTGCAACTCGCGCGAGCCGACGGTATCGACGTCCTCGCGGTCGCGAGTGCAGGCAAGCGGGAGTGGATCGAGAGCCTCGGAGCCGAATTCTTCGCCTCTGGACTCGACTTCGTCGATTCGATCTCGCGACCGGTGGACGGCATCGTCGATCTCGTCGGAGGCGAGACGTTGCGCGCTGCCGCGACCGCTGTGACGGCGGGGGTAGCGGTCGTCAGCGTCGCGGACCCGATGCTCGCGGCGCAGTGGGGCGGTTCCGGAGTCGACCGAGACCGCACCACAGCAGCATTCGCGCGACTGGCGGACCTGACCGCATCGGGCGTCCTTCGTCCGCGCATCGACCATGTCTTCCCGCTCGAGCGTGCGGGTGACGCTCTCGCCCTCGTCGAGAACGGACACGTGCTCGGCAAGGTCGTCGTCGAGGTTCGCTGACGCCGGGTGCGGGTGCGCGGATCACTGTCGGTGCCTTCCGGCACACTGCTGTCGCGAGGACCGATAACCGGGTACGAAGATCGATGATGGGGCGTGCGTGAGAAAGCTGTGGGTAGCGGTACTGCTGGTGATCGGTGCGGCAGTGATGGCTGTGTTCGGCTCGTGCGATCGGCCCGTCATCCCCGGTTTCTCCCCCGCCGAACCGGCTCCGGGCAGTCCCACTCGCACTCAGGTCGAGCAGTTGCTCGCCCAGGTTCGCGTGGTCGCCGCCAGGCCCGATGCCCTCGGCTACGAGCGCGGATGCAAGAGCGGCGAAGGATGTGTGTTCGGCCCGGCGTGGACGGACGACTACGACGGGCCGGGTGGTCACGACGGCTGCGGTACCCGCGACAACGTCTTGGCGTTGTCGATGACCGAGGTCGAGTTCCGCGCAGGCACCCGCGACTGCGTCGTGCTGTCGGGTTCGCTCGCTGACCCGTACTCCGGTGAGCCGATGCAGTTCACCAAGTCCGACGCCGGAAAGATTCAGATCGATCACGTCTACCCCCTGTCCGCTGCGTGGGACATGGGCGCGAACACGTGGTTGCCCGACAAGCGCGTTCGGTTCGCCAACGACGTGGCGTTCAATCTGCTCGCGGTCAACGGAGCGGACAATCAGAGCAAGAGCGACAAGACACCCTCGCAATGGTTGCCGCCGAACGCGGCCTACCACTGCTTCTACGCAGGTAAGTACCTGTCGGTCGCTGCCCAGTACGAGCTGCCGATCACCCAGGCCGATCAGAGTGTTCTCGCTTCGGTCGCCTCGACGTGCGCGGCGTAACGTCTCAGCGATGGCAACAGCACACCCGCGCAGCGTCCTCGACCGTGAGACCCAGCTCTGTATGTCCCTGTCGGGCCGACCGAGCAACATCGGAACTCGTTTCCACAACTATCTCTACGACGAGTTGGACCTGAATTTCGTCTACAAGGCGTTCACCACCACCGACATCGCCGCCGCGGTGGGAGGCGTTCGCGCGCTGGGCATTCGAGGCTGCGCTGTCTCCATGCCGTTCAAGGAAGATGTGATCGAACTGGTCGACGTGATGCACGAATCGGCGAGCGCGATCGAATCCGTCAACACGATCGTCAACGAGAACGGCGTCCTTCACGCGTACAACACCGACTACCAGGCCGTCGCGAACCTACTCGCCGCGAGTGGCTTCTCGACCGACTACTCGGTGGCCGTCACCGGCAGCGGCGGCATGGCCAAAGCTGTCGTTGCCGCACTGCGGGATTCGGGTTACACCCGGGGCACCGTCGTCGCTCGCAACGCGAACACCGGCCCGGCCCTCGCCGAGACCTACGGCTACGACTGGTCGGCCGAAGCAGTGGGCGCGGACCTCCTCGTGAACGTGACCCCGGTGGGTATGGCCGGCGGACCGGATGCCGAATCGGCACCGTTCACCGAACAGCAGATCGACGCAGCGAAGGCCGTGTTCGACGTCGTCGCCATGCCGTCGGAGACGCCGCTGATCGTCGCCGCCCGGGCGGCGAACAAGCCCGTGGTCACCGGCGCTCAGGTCATCGCGCTCCAGGCGGCAGAACAGTTCGTTCTCTACACCGGGGTGCGGCCGTCGGACGAACAGATCGCACGCGCATCGGAGTTCTCGCGCAGCTGACTCACAGATGCTGCCACCGGGGCTTGTTGGCGTAGGCGTACCGGTAGTACTCCGCAAGTGCGAGCGACGACGCCGCGGCCTCGTCCAACAGCACCGTTGCGTGGGGGTGCCATTGGATCGCCGACGCCGGACAGTGCGCCGACAACGGTCCTTCGACGGCTGCCGCCACCGCGTCGGCTTTCGACTCCCCGGTGGCGATCAACACGAGGTGACGCGCCTCGTCGATGGTGCCCAGCCCCTGCGTCAGTACGTGATGCGGCACGTCCTCGGGCGAATCGAAGAAACGGGCATTGTCGACGCGAGTCTGTTCGGTCAGCGTCTTCACCCGCGTCCGCGATCGCAGTGACGATCCGGGCTCGTTGAAGCCGATGTGCCCGTCGGTGCCGATGCCGAGGATCTGAACATCGATGCCGCCTGCGGCTGCGATCGCGGCGTCGTACCGCTGCGCCTCGGCCGCGATGTCGTCCGCTTCACCGTCGGGCGAGAACACCGCGGCGTCGTCCAGATCGACGTGGTCGACGAAGTTCTCTCGAATGAACGAGAAATAGGACTGCTCTGCTGTTCTCGCCAGTCCGATGTACTCGTCGAGCAGGAAGGCGCGGCATCGCGCGAACGACAGACCGTCCTCCCGATGCCGCCGCGCCAATTCGCGATACGTGCCCACCGGGGTGGACCCCGTTGCCAGTCCCAATACAGGAGTGGTGCCGGCTCGTGCGACTCGTTCGACGATGTCGGCGGCCGATCGGTCCACTGCGTCGGCCCCCTCGAGGATCACGACCTCCATCTAGCTGTCCTCTCCGATTGCTGTTCCGCCTCTGATCACCTGCAGTGGCTCGAACGCCGCGTCGACCACCAGCACGTCGGCTCTCATGCCCTGTTCGAGGCAACCGATGTCGGAGCCGAGGCCGATCGACGCCGCAGGAGTCGACGATGCAGCCCGCACCGCCTCGACCAAGGGCACGTCGGCGTCCAGCACGGCGCGTCGCAACAAGTCCAGTACGGTCGCGGTCCCGCCCGCGATCGGAGCGGTCTCGGTATCGACGTCGCGGGACAACCGCGCGACCGAGTGACGGACGGTCACATCCAGTGGTCCGAGTCGATAGCGACCGTCCGGCATACCGGCCGCGGCCATCGCGTCGGACACCAGCGCGATGTGTGTACCACCGACGAGATCGAACACCGCGCGCACGGTCTCGTCGGCGAGATGTATTCCGTCGCCTATCAATTCGAGCACCATCAAGCCGCGCGCCGCGGCCGCCAAGCACTCGCTCACCGGGCCCGGTGCCCGATGATGCCAGGTCGGCATTCCGTTGAACAGGTGTGTGGCCGTGATCGGACCGTCCGACAACGACTCGACAGCGCGTCGGGTGGTGAGCGCATCGGCGTCCGTGTGTCCGATGCTCGGCAGTACCCCGTTCTCCCGCAACATCTCTGCGATGGCGGTGAAACCGTCGATCTCGGGTGCAAGTGTCATCGACCGCACCGCTCCCCGGCCCGCGCCCAGTATGTCGCTGAGGAGTCCGGGATCTCCGCTGCGCAGCGACGTCGGGTCTTGCGCGCCGCAACGGGCGACCGAGAGGAACGGCCCCTCGAGGTGGACTCCGGCGATGTCACCGGACTCGTACAGATCGGCCAACAGCGACGTCTGCGTGATCAGCCGTTCCGGCGGTGCCGACACCAGTGAGGCGAGCATCGTCGTGGTCCCGCGAGAGCGGTGATGCCGTACCGCCGTCATGAGATCGACGGCGGGTGAATCCGGAAAAGAGGCACCCGCTCCACCGTGGCAATGCAGATCGACCAACCCTGGGAGGATCGTCGAATTCGTCTGCGGTACTGCCTCACCGGGCCACGCCGCTGCAGGTCCGACCCACGAGATCCGGTCTCCCGTCGACGCGAGAACGCCGTCCTCGATCACCCGCTCGCGCGTGACGACCCGCCCGCGGTGCGTGGTCGTGGTCGTGGTGGATGCGGTCATGCCCGATCGGGTTCGAGCACTGCGTCGTCCTCACGTCCGGGGGTGCGCAGGTTCCACTTCTTGATGACGAAGCTGAACAAGAAGTAGTAGATCACCGCGTACACCAGGCCGATCGGGATGAGCAGCCACGCCTTGGTGGCGATTCCGTAGTTCAGCAGATAGTCGATGCCGCCGGCGGAGAAGAAGAATCCGTCGTGGATCCCGAGGGCATTGGTCAACGCCATCGAGGTTCCGGTCAACACCGCGTGAATGATGTAGAGCGGCCAGGCCACGAACATGAACGAGTATTCGAGCGGCTCGGTGATACCGGTGACGAAGGCAGTCAGGCCGGTGGACAACATGATTCCGCCGACGATCTTCTTCTGCGACGGCTTCGCGTTGCGGTAGATCGCGAATGCCGCAGCGGGAAGAGCGAACATCATGATCGGGAAGAATCCGGTCATGAACACTCCGGCGGACGGGTCGCCGGCGAAGAACCGATTCAGATCGCCGCGGACCAATTGACCGCCTGCATCCTGGTAGTCCCCCACCAGGAACCAGACGACGGAGTTCAGAATGTGGTGCAGCCCAGTGGGAATGAGCATTCGATTGGCGAAGCCGTAGATTCCGCTTCCCACCACACTGTGGTCGGCGACCGTGTTACCCACCCATTGGAGAGCACTGTAGAAGAGTGGATAGACAAACGACATGACTACGGCGACAACGAGACCGGTGATTGCCGTCATGATCGGCACCAGACGACGGCCGCTGAAGAAGCCGAGATAGTCCGGCAGCTTCTGCCGATAGAATCGCTGCCACAGAATTGCCGAGAGCAATCCGATGACGATGCCTGCCAGTACGCCGTAGTCGATGACGGCCGGGTCTCCGTTTGCATCGACCTCTCCGTCGAGCACGACCGGCGACATTGCCGTGAAGACGCCGTTCATCACCATGTAGCCGACTACCGCTGCGAGTGCGGTCGAACCATCGGACTTCTTGGCCCAGCCGATGGCGATACCGACCGCGAAGATGAGGGGAAGCCAGGTGAATACCGCCTGCCCTGCGGCGGAGATGACCGCCGCGGTGGTCTCCAGTGCGCTGAATCTCCCCAGCAGGTCGTCCTGACCGAGCCGCAGGAGAATTCCGGCGGCGGGCAGTACAGCGATCGGGAGCATGAGGCTGCGACCGAACCGCTGCAGCCCGGCCAATGATCGAGATTCCTTCTTCGGCTCGGTATCGATCGAGTCCGTCTTCTTCGGGGTCATGGCGACCTTCTCTTCGAGGCTGGTCCTTCGAGGGCGACTTCGCTGTTGTGACCGGGTGCCATCAGGGGTACTGTCCGGTCATTACCAGTTGTAGTTTGGCCAGGTGGCAAGCACATGTCAACCCGGCCGTGTGATCCACCCGACAGACATACGCCGACAGAAAGCGGGAACCCCACATGTCCAAAGCGGACGCGATCGTCGAAGGTCTCGGCGGTGCCGACAACATCGTCGAGATCGAAGCGTGCATCACTCGGCTGCGCACCGAGGTGAAGGACGGGTCGTTGGTGAACGAGGCAGCGCTCAAGGCAGCAGGTGCCCACGGCGTCTTTCACAAGGGAACCGCGGTTCAGGTCATCGTCGGCCCCGAAGCGGACACGCTCGCAGAAGACATCGGCGACATCCTGTGAGCGACGCCAGGGCGATCCTCAGCCCTGTTGCCGGCCAGGTCATCTCGCTCGCCGACGTGCCGGACCCGGTGTTCTCGGCGCAGATGGTCGGCTCCGGTGTCGCGCTGCGCCCGGCCCCGAACGACGGGTCGGTCGAGGTTCGTTCACCGGTCGCGGGCACGATCCTCAAACTCCATCCGCACGCGTTCGTCGTCTTCACCGAGGACAAGGCGGGTGTGTTGGTGCACATCGGTATCGACACCGTGAAGATGAAGGGCGCGGGCTTCGAACTCGTTGCAGCAGAGGGTGATCGAGTCGAGGCAGGCGATCTCGTCGTCACCTACGACCCCGCAGCGATCGCGGCGGCGGGCTACTCGGATGTCGTTCCCGTGGTCCTGATGGATTCGAAGCCGGATTCGGTGACGAGTGCGAGCATCGACCACACCGTGGCAGTGGGCGACCTACTGTTCGAGCTGCCCTGATCTCACCGGCGCTGCGAGGTGCGTCGCCCGCCTTCCACTTCCATCGACAGTTGATACCGATCGCAGCGGTACCAACTCTCGGTGTGCTCGAGCGGCTGATCGCCGCTGAAGGAGACGCGGTCGAAATACAGCACGGGGGCACCGCGCTTGGTGCCGAGCAGGGTGGCGGTATCACTGTCGGCCGCAGTGGCTTTGACGGTCTGCTCGGCCCGGTCGATGGTCAACCCGTAGTGGATCTGTACGGCCTCGTACACCGATTTGCTCAGGTCGTGCTCGATCAGACCGGGCAGCAAGGAAGCCCGGTACCACGCGTCGTCGACACTGACCGGTTCGGCATCGGCCAGTCGTAGACGCTTGACGTGGTAGGTCTGTTCGCCGTCGGCCAGGCCGAGAGCACGAGTCGTTGCCGCCGAGGGGCTTTCGAGCCGCGCGAACAGCACCACCGTCGTTGGCGTCAATCCTTGCGCGCGCATCTCCTCCGAGAACGACGCCAGGTGCAGACGAGACTGTACCGTGCGACTGGCCACGAACGTGCCCTTGCCACGGACCCGCACCAGATGTCCGTCGTTGACGAGCTGGCCGATGGCTTCGCGAACGGTGATGCGGCTGACGCCGTAGTCCTCCATCAGTTTTCGCTCGCTGGGCATCAGATCGCCGGGTTGCAGCTCCTTGGTGCAGCGGTGCAACAGGATTGCGCGAAGCTGTTCGTGCTTCGGGACCTGACTGTCCCTCAGATGTACGGGCATCACCATCGCGCCGGCCTTTCCGTCACTCGCCGAACCAGCGGTACGGACTGGTCCGGTCCAACCCAGAGACTACGTCACGTCGGCGGTGCCCCGACAGCATTCGGCCACCGACGCCTGACGCCGACTCGGCTCGAGGGGAAACGACGCGACAGGCGACGGCCCACAGTGCATCATCGTCAGTCGTGACCACTGCCGACGCCGCCGACGGACCGACGCCACTCTCGACCCCCGTCAGTGCAGGAATCGTGGCCTCACTGGTGGGCTTCACCAGCTCGTTCGCCGTCGTGCTGACGGGCCTGCGGGCGGTAGGTGCCAGCCCGACCGAGGCGGCCTCCGGTCTGCTGGCACTGTGTGTCACCCAGGCCGTGGGCATGATGTGGCTCGCGCGCAGATACAGACAACCCATCACGCTGGCATGGTCGACGCCGGGCGCTGCGCTGCTCGCCGGAACCGGCGTGGTCGTCGGAGGATGGCCGGCCGCGGTGGGTGCGTTCGTCACCGTCGGGGTGCTCATCCTCCTGACGGGCCTGTGGCCGAGACTCGGCGCGCTCGTCTCGAGAATTCCGGTACCACTCGCTCAGGCCATGCTGGCCGGAGTGCTCCTTCCTCTCTGTGCGGCACCGGTGGTCGCCTTCGCCGACTCCCCCGCCCAGGTAGCTCCGGTGGTGCTCGTCTGGCTCGTGGTTCTGCGGTTCAGCGCACGCTGGGCGGTTCCTGCAGCATTCGCGGCGGCAGCAGCGGTGATCGCGGCGGACCTGATCGGCGGCGGCACTCCGATCGCAACGTCCGATCTGATCCCCCGAATCGACTGGACGGTTCCGCACTGGAGTTGGCAGGCAACCGTAGGTATTGCGGTGCCGTTGTACATCGTCACGATGGCGTCCCAGAACATCCCGGGCGTCACGGTCATGGCATCGTTCGGGTTCCGAATTCCCTGGCGTGCCTCGATGGCCGTCACCGGAACCGGCACCGTCCTGGGCGCATTCGCCGGCGGTCACACGATCAACCTCGCCGCGATCAGCGCTGCGCTCTCGGCGAATCCCAGTGCCCATCCGGACCCGAAGCGACGGTGGGTCGCTGCATTCTCGGCCGGATCCTCGTACCTGGTGCTTGCGTTGCTGTCCACAGGCCTGGCGACCCTCGTGGCCGCAGCTCCTGCAGGTGTCGTGGAAACAGTCGCCGGGCTTGCCCTGCTGGGGACTCTCGCGGCGTCGTTGTTCGGCGCACTCGAACATGCATCGGACAGAGAAGCGACGGTTCTGACTTTCCTCGTCGCTGCGTCCGGCCTGACATTCGCAGGCATCGGCTCCGCATTCTGGGCCTTGGTCGTCGGTCTGGTGGTCCGAGCAATCCTGCGTCGGCAGTCCCCGGCAGCGCCCGCCACCGACGCCACTGGTTAGGGTCACGTTCATGACCGATCAGGTGAACCCAGCACCGGAGTTGTCGCACGCATCGGACTTTCCGGCACTGTGGCCCGTGACGACGCGATGGGACGACAACGACCACTACGGCCACGTCAACAACGTCACCTACTACGCGTACTTCGATACCGCCGTCAACGGTTGGCTGATGGAGACGACGGGACTCGACATCCGGACACTGCCTGCGATCGGCGTCGTCGCCGAGACCTCGTGCCGATACCTGTCCGAGTTGAGCTTTCCGGATCGCCTTCAGGTGGGTCTGGCCGTCGAGAAGCTCGGCACCCGGAGCATCGTGTACTCGCTCGGGTTGTTCCGCGAGGCCGGCGACGATGCGTTGGAGCTGGCAGCGAGAGGTCGATTCGTACACGTGTACGTCGACGGGGTCACTCGCAGACCGGTGGCGATTCCGCCCGAAATCGAGAGCGCAGCTCGCACCTTGGTGATCGGGACCGCGTCGATCTGACCGACTACAGGCCGATCTCGTCGGCTGTACGCAGTGCCCTGGTGACGATGTCGTCGATCAGCGTCGTGGTCGGCCCGCCCGCCACCGCCCGGTTTCGCGAGTCGGCTTCCATCCGGCGCATGACGCCTTCGGCGATGATCGAGAGCTTCCACAGCGCCAGCACCTGCCAGAATCCGACATCGGAGACGTCGCGCCCGGTGTGCTGTGCATACGACTCGACGAGCTCGTCCCGAGTGGGGAAGCCCGGCAGAGTCGACGCCATGAACGGACCGGCGACCCCGTCGTCGGCTTGCGGCCAGTAGGCCAGCAGGCCGCCGAGGTCCGCCAACGGATCTCCGAGTGTGCACAGCTCCCAGTCGACGACCGCGGCGACACGGCCGTCGTCGCGGGCCGTGATGACGTTGCTGAGGTGAAAATCTCCGTGCACCAGGGTGACCTCGTGCTGCGGAGGGATGTTGGCTGCCAATCGAGTTGCCAGCGAGTCGATACCGGGTACGTCGCGAGTGCGCGAGGATTGCCACTGCTTGGTCCACCGGGCGAGTTGGCGAGCGGCGAACGGCTTGTGGCTGGCCAGATCGGTCAGACCCGAGGAATCCAGATCCACGCGGTGGATGTCGGACAGCGCCACCGTGAGGCCGAGCCCGACTCGGCGTCGGTGATCGGGGTCGAGCCCTTCGGCTACCGCTACGGAATCGACGACGATCCCGTCGACGAAACTCATCAGCACCAGTGGGACCTCGGACACCGAAGAGTCCTCGGTGATCGCAATCATTCTCGGAACCGGCACCGCCGTGTTCTGCAGGCCCGACAGAATTCGGTGTTCGCGGACGACATCGTGCGCGGATGCCAGCAGTTTCCCCAGTGGTGGACGTCGAAGTACCCAGCTACTGCCGCCGGCGTCACGGACCGCGTAGGTGAGATTGGACTGACCGTTGCCGATCCGATGGAAGGTGAGAGGCGAGGTCGCGCCGATTCCCAATCCTGCGATCCAGGTCGTTACTGCTTCTTCGTCCAGTCCCACTGCGCCCATAGAAGAACCCTCACTTCGCCGCGCGACACCGTTGTCGACTGCCGTCATCGGAATTCGACCGATAGTAGCGAAGCAGAACCTGATCGGGTGCGAACGACTCCGGCCCCAGGATGAGTCAGCTGGCGCGCACGAACGCGGGAACCAGAGCCGAAGCGGCAGTTGCTGCGGCCGGCAACGCCGCGCCGTGACGCTTGACGGCGATTTCGTCCACTTCACCGACCAGCATTGCTACCAACGTCCCCGGCTCGGCCGCCCACACCGAGGAGATGTTGCGAACCTCGGCGGGTGCGAAGAGGCCGCTGTTGGTCAGTGCGTCGATCCACTCGGCGACCGCCTCGGCGGTGGGCTCGGGCACGGTGGTTCGGTCGAGAGAATCCGCTTCGAACTCGTTGCAAAAGAACGCGCGGACCATGTCGAGCTGTCCCTGAGACATTGCGATCATGTTCTTCTCCTTCGAGTTTCCGGCGTCCGTAGGTGTCGAGTACCCGATTCCAACGGGTTGTGACGGGTACCACGGCCCGTTTCCAGATCGTTATCGATGTGGCTGTAACGGTCGAATGCGGGTTTCCGATGCGGCTGAAACTACGCCCTTTTGGACGGTCTCGCCCAGGGCGAACTGGACTATGTGAGTATCGTCACATACATGGGCCCATCCAATCAACGTCTTGCAACGAAGTCATAGTTTGCTTCACGAAATGCTGTGACGGTAGACAATCCAGACACAAATGCCCAGTTGAGCGGGCCGAGGACCGCCCGACGGTGCGCATCGACAATCGAGGCGCAGGCATCGCCGACCCGACCGACTCGATTCGATTCCAGGACAGAAGACCGTTCGGTCGATAGAACCCGGTCTTGCACCCCGAAATTGTCGCGATAACCGGCTCGAGGAATTTGACGCAGCAGGCACCGCTACCTCAAACTGCACGATTCTGGACATGCATATTGGCGTGATCGAATCGTTACCGGAGCAACTATCAGCCGGTTCCCATGTTTCTCACATCCGGCGTTCAGCCGAATCGGGCACGGTAGCGCTCATGCCACCACCGAGCCTGGACTCCGGACCGATCCGCGCATCACCCGACGCCGAGACGCCCGCGGTGCCGTCCAGCGCCACCGCCCGTCCACGCCGGCGAGCCGTCGTCATTCGCATGGCCGTCTCCGGCGCCTCTGCCGTCCTGTCGCTGATCTTCCTGATGTGGGTGCCGCACGTGTCACCCTCGATGTCCGGAGAATCGACCCCTGCGTCGGCACTGGCCGCTCGTGTACTCGATGCGATCGATGTGACCTCGGTGTTGATCGCCGTTGCCGTGCTCGCCGTCGTGGCGCTGATACGAAAGCTGCCGTTCGGAATCGGGGTGGTGATCGCCTGCACCATCGGTGCCGTCGTGACGAGTGCGCTCGCTCGCGAGATCCTGGCAGCGTCGATGCCGTCCGCGGACCTTCCGAATGGGCAACTCGTCGCCGTGGCCTCTCTGCTCGGATCAGCATCCATGGTTGCGTCCACAGCGTGGCGGCCCGTGATCCTCGGTCTGGGAACCGTCGCCACACTCGCGGTGGCGGCAGCTGCCCTCATCGTCGGATCCGCGTCCGTGACCGGGATCGTGGCCGGAGCATCGATCGTGTTCGCGTGGTGGCCGGCGTGCTCGATAGTCATGCTCTATTCGCCCGACGCCGCTGCTCGCGAAGCCCGCAACCCGCTCGACACGGCGGCCCTGGCCGTTCAACGCAAAATGGGGCGCTCCCGGTGATGAACAACCGGAGCGCCCCATCCGTACTGCCGAGTGGTCGGGACTAGAGGGCCTTGAGCTCCTCGGTCACTTCGGACACCGATTTCTTCGCGTCCCCGAACAGCATCGACGTGCCCTCGGCGAAGAACAACGGGTTCTCGATGCCTGCGAATCCGGACGACATCGACCGCTTCAGAACGATGACCGATTTCGACTGATCGACGTTCAGGATCGGCATCCCGTGAATCGGGCTCGACGGATCGTTGCGCGCCGCCGGGTTGGTCACGTCGTTCGCGCCGATGACCAACGTGACATCGGTACGGGAGAACTCGTCGTTGATGTCGTCCATTTCCTTCATCGCGTCGTACGCGACATCGGCCTCGGCGAGCAGCACGTTCATGTGCCCGGGCATGCGACCGGCGACCGGGTGAATGGCGTACTTGACCTCGACGCCCTTGGACTCGAGCAACTTGGCCATGTCCTTGACCGCATGCTGTGCCTGCGCAACAGCAAGTCCGTAACCGGGTACGACGATGACCTGATTGGCGTAGGCCATCTGGATCGCCGCGTCGGCTGCGGACGTGGCCTTCGCCGTTCCGCCGCCCGCACCTGCGGGACCTGCAGCAGCGTCGCCGCCACCGAATCCACCGGCGACGATCGCCGGGATGGAACGGTTCATGGCCTTGGCCATGAGATTGGTCAGAATCGTGCCGGACGCGCCGACGATCATGCCCGCGACGATCATCGCGGTGTTGTTGAGCGCCAGACCTGCAGCCGCGGCGGACAGACCGGTCAGAGCGTTGAGCAACGAGATGACGACCGGCATGTCCGCGCCACCGATGGGCAGCACTACCGTCAGACCGAGAATTCCGGCGAGGACGAGAACCGCAACGATCCACCACTGCGACACCCCGCCGCCCGGAGTGGCGTTGATGCCGATGACCACCGCAGCTGCCACAGCGCCGATCAGCAGCAGAGCGTTGAGCGGCTGCTGCAACTTGCCGATGGTGATGGGCGAACCGGGCAGGGTCTCCTGCAGCTTGAGAAACGCGATCAACGATCCCCAGAACGAGATCGACCCGATGATCGCCGCGAACAGTGACCCGATGACGATGTGGACCGTCGGCGATTCACCGTGCTTGAAGTTCGAGAATCCCGACGTGTCGAGGAACTCGGCCCAGGCGATCAGCGCGACCGTTCCACCACCGACGCCGTTGAACAGAGCCACCAACTGTGGCATCGCGGTCATCTTGACCCGGCGAGCAGGCGGGATACCGAGCGCAACGCCGACGACCAGACCGACGACGATCAGAATCCAGTTACCGGTGTCTCGAATGGAGATCAGCGTCGCCACGACAGCGAGGAACATGCCGATCGCGGCGATCTGGTTGCCACGCACCGCCGTCTTCGGTCCGGTCAGACCCATCAGGCCGTAGATGAACATGCCGAAGGCGACGATGTAGAGAATGTTGACGAGGTTGTCCATCAGGAGTCAGCACCCTTCGTGGTCTTGGCAGGAACCGGCTTGGACTTGAACATGCCGAGCATGCGGTCGGTGACCACGAATCCACCGATGACGTTGACGGTTCCGAACACGAGAGCGACGAACAGGATGACCTGCAGGCCGATGGACGGATCCTCGACCTTGCCGAGCACCACCAGGGCACCGAGCACGACGATGCCGTGGATGGCGTTGGTTCCCGACATCAACGGGGTGTGCAAGGTGTTGGGCACCTTGGAGATCACCGCGAAGCCGACGAACCCGGACAACACCAGGATCGCGATGTTCGCGAGCAGCGGGGTGTACATCAGTTCTCCTTCTCACGTGTCACGCAGGCACCGGCGAGAACCTCGTCCGAGAAATCGGGGGCGAGCTTGCCGTCGACCAACATGAGTTCGAGCAGTGCCGAGATGTTCTTCGAGTACAGCTCGCTGGCGTGCTCGGGCATCGAGGCCGGCAGGTTCAACGGCGAGCAGATGGTGACGTCGTGCTTGACGACGGTTTCCCCTGGCTCGGTGAGCTCGCAGTTTCCGCCGGTCTCACCGGCGAGGTCGACCACGACACTGCCGGGCTTCATGCCCTCGACGGCTGCGGCCGTGACCAGTCGCGGGGCGGGGCGTCCGGGCACCAACGCGGTGGTGATGACCACGTCGAATCCCTTGATCGCCTCTTCGAGTGCCTTCTGCTGTTGCATCCGCTCGTCCTCGGTCAGCTCCCGCGCGTATCCGCCCTCGCCTGCGGCGTCGATCCCGAGATCGAGCCACTGCGCGCCGACGGAGCGCACCTGGTCCGCCACCTCCGGACGCACGTCGTACCCGGTGGGGCGGCCGCCGAGACGCTTCGCGGTGGCGAGCGCCTGCAGACCCGCCACGCCGACGCCCAGTACCAGCACGGTGGCGGGCTTGACGGTGCCCGCGGCAGTGGTGAGCATCGGGAAGAACCGGGTGGACTCGGACGCGGCCAGCAGCACGGACTTGTACCCGGCAACGTTGGCCTGAGAGGACAGCGCATCCATCACCTGCGCCCGCGAGATGCGCGGGATCGCTTCGACGGCGAAGGCCTGCACTCCGGCCGCCTTCAACGCACCGATGCTGTTCTCCGCGTTGCGCGGTGCCAGAAATCCGATGAGCGTCGAACCCGACGACAACTTGGCGATCTCGGCGTCGGACGGCGGCGCGACCTTCACCACGACGTCCGCCGACCATGGATCCCCGATGGTCGCTCCGGCGGCGACATACAGCTCGTCGGGAATCAGAGCGCCGAGACCGGCACCCGATTCGACGACGATCTCGACGCCCTTACCCGTCAGGGAGGCAACGATCTTGGGCACCAGGGCGACGCGACGTTCACCCTCCCCCGATTCCCGAACCACACCGACCACAGTCGTGGATCCCGAACCCTTCTCAGTGCTCTGCGATGTATCCAAATCTCCGTCTTCCTGCGTTGAATGGTGTCCACTGATCGGCCAACGGCCCCGAGCTTGCGACGAGTGGACGAACCCATGCGACAAAGGCACAAGGTCCCTGATAGTAGCCAGAGGAAACAGACCGCGGGTAACTCGGAACACAGTCCGATTCGTTCTGAATCGAGTCCGTTCGGCATTCCGCAGCTACAGGACGAGCAATTGTGATGCACGCCATACAGGTCTATCGGTGATGATCGGACCCTACAGTGACAACCGTGGAATCTTGCATCTTCTGTGCCATCGTCGCCGGCGACGCCCCCGCACACCGCGTGTTCGAGAACGACCACGCGATGGCCTTTCTCGACATCCGGCCGGTCAGTCGAGGACACCTGCTCGTCGTCCCGCGCGAGCACGCCATGGATCTGAACTCGACCCATCCGGACGCGGCCGTCGACGTGTTTCGCGTCGGGCACACGCTGGCGCGCGCCGTGCGCCACTCGGACCTGCGCGCCGACGGAGCCAATCTCGTGATCAACGACGGCAAGGCTGCGTTTCAGACGGTCTTCCACCTGCATCTGCACGTGGTGCCTCGCTGGCATCGCGACCGGCTGCGGTTCGCCACCGGGTTGGTGACGCGTCGCCTGCGTGAGCCCGAGCATGTCGCGGACGCCGTTCGCGTCGGGTTGGCCCGGCTGAACGGCGAATCGACGGCATGAAGCTGTTCCTGTCGTCGTACCGATTCGGCGGTCACTCCGATGCCTTCGTCGAACTGACCGGGCCGCCGTCCGATCTCGCGGTCATCGCGAACGCATCGGACGCGTGGCCTGCTGCCGCTCGCGAATCCTCGCTTCGCAGCGAGTTCGGTCCGCTGCGCGCGCTCGGGTACCGGCCCGCGGAGCTGGATCTGCGCGAGTACGTGGGTCGGGCCGCCGCCTTCGAGCGCGCACTGGACGGCTTCGGTGCGGTGTGGGTGCGCGGGGGCAACACCTTCGTCCTGCGCGCTCAGCTCGCCCGCTCGGGTGCGGACGAGATTCTGGCCGACCGTATTCGGCGGGGATCGATCGTGTACGGCGGATACAGTGCGGGCGCGTGTGTGGCCGCACCGTCGTTGAACGGAGTCGAGGACGCGGACGACCCAGGCGAGGTTCGGCCCGCCACCGGTGTCGATCCGGTATGGACCGGGCTGGGTCTGGTCGATTTCTCGATTGTCCCGCACCTGGATTCCGTTCTGGACGAGAACGATTCGGGGCATGCGACGGTGCAACGCCTACGCCGGGACGGTATCGACTGCCATGGGTTGACCGACGACCAGGCCATTGTCGTCGACGCGTCGGGAACGCGTGTGCTCGGTAGTTGAACCTCGGTCAACCCAGGCGGGCCAGTGGGGCGAGACGGTCCAGCGAGGACCATGCCAGCGAGCACCGCCTGGCGGTCATTTCGTCTGCGTCGAGCACCAGCATGTCGAACAACTGCCGAGGGGCCTGATGCCACGAGTCGGCAATCTGCGTGACGGTTGCTCGATCGAAGAGCCCGGACTGCGTCAACGCCTGAACCCATTCGTCGATCTCGCCTCGGTGAATGCGCTCGATGGTGTCGTATTCGATTCCGCCCCCGAGGAATTCGTACGAGAACATCGCGGCCACGTAGTTCCAGGAGTCACTTCCGGGATCGATCATGGTGCAGCCTCCTTGTCGACTCGCACCGCATGGGGTGCGAGGTTCGCTGCGCTGGACGCTAGCGTGACGAACTACAAATTTACGTGTCGGCGACGCATCGATCTGGTAACGCCTGAGGCTGGTGTTACTGATGTGACTCGCTTCCGGAAAACGCTCACCCTCCTCCGCACAGGGTGGGTAGAGTCCGCGTTCGTGGGCACCCGAGCCGTCGCAGCGTCGATCGCAGCGATCGTATGCGGGCTGGCCGGATGCTCGAACGCGCCGGGCACCGAGGCCGATCCGGATTCGTCGGTTACAGCCGACCGGCCCGTCACCGAAGAACTCTTCGTCGGTGAATGCGGGTCGATGGACGACACGGAAGTGCAGAGCCTCACGGCCGTATCCGACCTGACGGCGGTGTCCGAGAACGCCGTTCGTTGTCGATGGGAATCCGCGACCGGCGCGTACGCGATGTTCACCTGGTACCGCGGCAGCCCCATCGACCGAGAGCGTTCCGTGGCCGAAGCCGTCGGCCGCACCATCGAGCGCATCGATGTGGACGGTCACCCGGGATTCACCGCCGCGGCGTCGGGAGCGTCGTGCGAGGCCGGGGTCGAGAACGGGGACGGCTTCGTGCACTGGTCCGTCAACTACGTGATCGACGGCCCCCGCGATTCCTGCGACGTCGTCGAGGATCTGGCCAGAACCACGATCTCGAAGGCGAAGTAGCCCGATGACGCCGTTCCCCTGCACCGATTCCTACCGTCGCATCCTCGCCGCTGCCGTCGTCACTGCAGCCGTCGGCACCGGATGCACCACCACCGTGGCCGGTACGGCGGTTCCCGCTCGATCAGGCGGCAGCGGACAGTTCGACAAACTGCTCGAGGAGTGCATCGCCGTCCCGGATCCCACCATCGCCGACACAGTGGGTGTCGACCTGGTCGATCAGTACTTCTACGGTGCAGTGTGCATGTGGACCGGCATCGGTGCCGCCGGACTCGTCGACGTGACCTTCGCCTGGTTCGAGAACGATGCACTCTCGCGCGAGCGAGACCTGGCCGATCGGCTCGACTACGCGACCGAGGACGTCGACGTCGCAGGCACCACAGCGTTCCTGTCACGACGACCGGCAGACCCGTTGTCGTGCGGAATCAGCGCGGCGTACTCGGGCGTCATCACCTGGTGGGTGCAGTACCGAGGCACCAGTCCGACCGACCCGTGCGGCGCCGCCACCGAACTGGCAGAACTGACACTGCAACGCAACCAGTGACCGAGCATCGACCGACCCCGACTCCGCCTCACGCGCGGCCGTGACAGACTCGAGTGTCGACGGTCACATTTTCGAAGTGAGGAGACCGAGATGTCGGTGACGACCGATGCAGATGCCCGCCTGAGCGAGCTCGAATCCCTTCTTTCGCCCGGCTCGGTGGTGACCGACCCGGACATCACCGAGGGCTACCGACGCGACTGGGCGAAGGATCCCGACGCCGGTACCCCTCTTGCCGTCGTGCGCGCACAGTCCACCGAGGACGTTCGTGCCGTCATGCGGTGGGCCACCGAGCACAACGTGGCGGTCGTCCCACGCGGCGCGGGATCGGGATTGTCCGGTGGAGCCACCGCCGTGGACGGCGGAATCGTGCTCACCACCGAGTTGATGCGAGAGATCACCGTCGATCCGGTGACTCGCATCGCCGTCGTACAACCCGGGCTGCTCAACGCAGAGGTCAAGAAGGCCGTCGCGGAACACGGCCTATGGTACCCACCGGATCCGTCCTCGTTCGAGATGTGTTCCATCGGAGGCAATGCGGCCACCAATGCGGGCGGACTGTGCTGCGTGAAGTACGGCGTCACCACCGATTACGTTCTCGGTCTCGAGGTCGTCCTGGCCGACGGTACCGCCGTCCGGCTCGGCGGTCCACGACTGAAAGACGTTGCGGGACTGTCTCTTGCGAAGCTGTTCGTCGGCTCCGAGGGAACGCTGGGCATCATCACCGAAATCACACTTCGATTGATTCCGGCGCAACCTCCGGCCAGTACGGTGGTCGCCTCGTTCGCGTCGGTGCACGACGCAACCGCCGCAATTCTGGCCATCACCCGGACACTGCGCCCGTCGATGCTCGAGTTCATGGACCGTGCGTCCATCGGTGCCGTCGAAGATGCCATGAACATGGGACTCGATCGCGAGGCGGCGGCGATGCTCATCGCTCGGTCCGACTCCCCCGGTGCCGACCGAGGCCGCGAGATCGAGATCATGGCGGCCGCATGCACCGAGGCCGGTGCCTCGGATGTCTTCACCACCGACGACCCCGATGAGGGCGAGGCCTTCGCTGCCGCACGGCGATTCGCGATTCCCGCGGTCGAGCGACTCGGCAGTCTACTGCTCGAGGACGTCGGGGTTCCACTGCCCGCACTCCCCGCCCTCGTGGACGGAATCGCCGAGCTGTCCACGAAATACGATGTGCTGGTGGCGGTCATCGCCCACGCCGGCGACGGAAACACCCACCCGCTGATCGTCTTCGACCCCGAGGACGCCGACATGACCCGTCGCGCCAACATCGCGTTCGGCGCGATCATGGATCTGGCAATTTCGTTGGGCGGCACCATCACCGGTGAACACGGCGTCGGTCGCCTCAAGAAGGCGTGGCTGCCCGATCAGGTCGGTGAGGACGTCATGGAACTGACCCGCCGAATCAAGACCGCACTCGATCCGGCGGGCATCCTCAACCCGGGTGCTGTGCTGTGAGCAGAGCGGCTGACGCCGCACGTGCGCGCAACTTCGTAGCAGGGGTAGAACTTTCGTGCACGACCTCGGTCAACCGGTGAACCCGTCCGCCACCGTCAGTACTTCGTCGAGGATCTCCAGTCCTTGACGAATCTCGTCCTCGGACGTCGTCAGCGGCGGGGCGATCTGGAGGCGGTTGCCTGCGACGAACGGCCACAGACCGCGGGACTTCGCCGCGGCGGTCACCGTGCCCATGGCCGCCGCGTCCTTGCCCGACGCGGCGAACGGCACCAGTGGTTCCCTCGTCGTGCCGTCCTTGACCAGTTCGACGGCCCAGAAGAATCCCTTGCCGCGCACCTCACCCACGCTCGGATGTGATTCGGCCAGCTTCGACAGGCCTGCGCCGAGTACGTCCTCGCCGACGTGGCGCACGTGCGGAAGGATCTTGTCGCGCTCGAACACTCCGATGGATGCCACGCCCGCGGCGCACCCGAGCACGTGGCCGGAGTAGGTCAACCCGCCTGGATACGGCTTGTGATCGAACTGCGAGGCGATCCTCTCCGAAATCACGACTCCGCCAAGGGGCACGTACCCGGAGTTGACTCCCTTGGCGAACGTGATCAGATCCGGTGTCACATCCCACGCCTGGCATGCGAACCACTCACCGATGCGCCCGAATCCGACCATCACTTCGTCGGCAATGTAGACGATTCCGTACTTGTCGCACAGCGCCCGAACGCCGGCCAGATAGCCGGGCGGAGGGATCAGCACACCGTTGGTGCCGATGACCGATTCGAGGATGAGGCCGGCAATGTTCTGCGCGCCCTCGAGCACGATGACCTGCTCCAGATGCGCCAGTGCTGCCGCCGTCTCGTCCTCGGGAGTCGTTGTGCCCCAGGGCGACCGGTACGGATACGGCCCGAAGAAGCGCACGACGTCGACGTTGGTGGGTTCGGTGCCCCATCGCCGAGGCTCGCCGGTGAGACCGATCGCAACTCCGGTTCCACCGTGGTACGAGCGATACGCGGCAAGCATCTTCGTACGCCCGGTGTGCTGCCGCGCCAGCCGCACCGCGTGCTCGACGGCTTCCGCGCCACCGGTCGTGAAGAACACTCGGTTGAGATCACCCGGGGCGCGATCGGCGATCAGCGCGGCGAGTTCACTGCGTTTGTTGTTGGCCACGGTCGGGGAGATGGTCGTCAGTACCTGCGCCTGCTCGACTATGGCGGCGACCACGTCGGGGTGTTGATGGCCGAGATTGACGTTGACCAACTGCGAAGAGAAGTCCAGGTATCGGTTGCCCTTGTCGTCCCAGAACCACGATCCCTCCGCACCTTCGACGGTGATCGGGTTCAGTTCGGCCTGCGCCGCCCAGGAGTAGAACACGTGATCCATCTACTTGCCGCCTTCCTCCAGTGTGACCTCTATCGGAGCGTACGACTCCCCGGTGACGTCCACACCGTCGGCCTTCAACAAATCGAGCGCCTGCGTGACGTACTCGTTGGTGTACGCCTCGGCATCGGGATCGGCGGTCAGCACCGTCGATCCTTCGGCATTCTTGGTGCTCTTGGCGATGTCGACCGTCTGCTGCCAGGCCGCCTCGTCGATCATGCCGATGCCCTCCGCGGACGGCCAGATCAGTTTGTTGACCTCGTTGACCTGCCAGAGCTGGTGACTCGCGCCGAGTGTCGAGCCCGCAGCGACGGTGATGTCGCGGCACGTTTCGACGTTGTCGCGGCAGAAGATCCAGCCCTTCAACGATGCCGCCAGGAATTTGACGGTCTGCTCCTGGTACGCCTCGTCGGACAGCTTGTCCGTGTTCGCCCAGATCGCGTCCTGCAGCATCGCGACGCCGTCGTCGTTCCAGTTCAGCGATGTGAAATCGTCTGCGGTGTAGAGCGCACCGGTTGCGGGGTTCACGGTCTCGAGCAACTGCGCGTACTCGTTGTACGACATCGCTTGGGCTGCAGCGATATCACCGGACAACAGGCCGTTCATGTCGAACTGCTGCTGCACCAACGTCACGTCGGAGGGACTGACCCCGGCTTTGGTCATACCGGCGAACAGCTCGAATTCGTTTCCGTAGCCCCAGTTTCCGACGGTCTTGCCCTGAAGGTCGGCGGGTGAGGCGATGTTCTGATCCTTGAACGAGACCTGCAAGGTGCCCGACTTCTGGTAGATCTGGGCCACGTCGGTGATGCCGGCTCCGGCCTCACGGGACGCGAGGGCCTTCGGTACCCACGCCACGGCATAATCGGCTTGTCCCTGCGCGAGCACGGTTTGCGGGACGATATCCGTTCCACCGTCGAGGATTTCGACGTCGAGCCCCTGTTCGGCATAGAAGCCCTGATCGACGGCGGCGAGGTAGCCCGCGAACTGGCCCTGTTTGAACCACTGCAGTTGCAGCTTGATCGTGGTGTCCCCGTCGGCACCGGTCTCGGTGTCGGTCGTGGTGGTACTGCACGCCGAGGCGACCACTGCCAGCGCCATCACGGCGGCGAGAAGAGATCGAGGGGTTCGGGTGATCTTCACGTTCATCTCCTAGGTACGACGCCGGGACACGAGCTTCTCGAGCAGCAGAACAACCAGAAAGAAGAGCAACCCGACTGCGATGGCACCCATCACGTAGGCCCACGCCCGTGGGTAGGCCGTGTTCGCCGCGGCGGAGGTGATCCGCGACCCCAAACCGTTCTGCAGTCCACCGAAGTACTCGCAGATGATGGCAGCAATGACAGCATTGGGAGCGGCAACCCGCAACCCGGTGAAGATGTGCGGAACGGCGGACGGGAGGCGGACGATTCGGGTGAACTGCCAACCACCCACGGCATACGACGTCATGAGGTCGTGGTGCACGGCCGTGACCTGACGCAGTCCCTTCGCCGCACTGACGAAGACCGGGAAGAACACGACGATGGTGACCACGAGCCGGCGCGGTAGATCGGTGGTCGAGGAGAACATCGAGTTGAACACCGGCGCAAGAGCGACGATGGGAACGGCTGCGGCACCCGCTGCCAACGGGGTGAGCAATTCGTCGACGATCCGCAGGCGAACCGCTGCCATTGCCGCGAGGAGACCGAGGACCGAGCCTGCGATCAACCCCACGAGAGCATTGGTTCCCGTTGCCAGACTTGCCGATCCGATGTTTCCGAGGTTACGCACGAATTGCTCGGCGATGGCACTCGGCGACGGCAGCAGGAACGACGGAACCCCCGCGACGACCGTGAGCATTTGCCACAGTGCGAGCGCCGCTGCACCGAACACCACCGGTGGCAGCCAGAGCTTCATCGCAGCTCCGCACTACGAACCGTACGGCCGTGCAACGCATCCCGAACCGCGGTGATGGAGGCGAAGAACTCCGCCGATTCGCGCGGATCTGAGTTCGCGTCGAATCTGCCGATCGTGAGCGTGTCGACGATCCGCCCCGGCCGAGGGGACATCACCACCACCCGATCGGACAGGTACACCGCTTCGGGAATCGAGTGGGTCACGAACACCACTGCCGCGCTCGACTCCTCGGCGATGCGCAGTAGGTCGTTCTGCATTTTCTCGCGGGTCATCTCGTCCAGGGCACCGAACGGTTCGTCCATCAGCAGCAGTCCCGGCGTTCGGGCCAGCGCTCGTGCGATCGCCACTCGCTGCTGCATCCCACCGGACAGCTGGCTGGGAAACTTCTCTGCGAAATCGGTGAGTCCGACGAGGTCCAGTAGTTCGCGAACCCGTTCTGCGCGTACGTTCTTGGGCACCTTGTGCAGTTCGAGCGGCAATGCGACGTTGGATTGCACTGTGCGCCAATCGAGCAACCCGGCCTGCTGAAAGGCGATGCCGTACTTCTGTTCGACACGGGCTCGGCGAGCAGTCAGACCGAACACCGACACAGCACCGGACGTGGGTTGCTCGAGATCGGCAACGATGCGGAGCAACGTCGACTTACCGCACCCCGAAGGCCCGATGAGCGAGACGAATTCACCGGGGGCAATCGCCAGCGATACATCCTCCAGCGCAGTCACTCCCCCGTCGAACGTCTTCCCGACGCCCTCGACGAGTACCGCGTGCTCGGTCATGACCGATCCTTTCGACCAGGTGAGCGGCCCGCGTACCGACCCAATGCGATGTCGAGCAGTGACACCAACCCGGTCACCACCAGTCCGAGCACCGCGGCGCCGAGAACGGCTGCGTACAGGCGGGATGCGTCTCCTGTTGCCTGCTGCGAGAACACGATGATCTGCCTGCCGATACCGCCGGTCGTTCCGGTGGAGATTTCGGCGACCACGGCACCGATCACGGCGGCGGCCGCGGCCAGACGCAGCGCCGGAATCAGATGAGGCACCGAGGCGGGTAGGCGTAGTCGAACGAGTGTGGTCCACCATCCGGACGCATAACTGTGCATCAGGTCCAACGCGGCCCGATCGGGTGCACGCAGGCCGCGCAGCATCCCCACCGCCACCGGGAAGAACGCGAGATACGACGCGATGACGGTGATGCTCATCCACGGCTGCCAGGCGTAACCGCCGATGGCGATCTTCCCGCCCCAGCCCGCGACGAGCGGTGCCAACGCGATCAGCGGAACCGTCTGCGAGACGATCACATACGGCAGCACGGACCGCTCGACCCACACGAATCGTTGCATCGCCACGGCCAGCACCAGCCCGACCACCGTCCCCAGCGCGAACCCCAGTACTGCGAGCCCGAAGGTGAACAGGCCACTGGACACGATCGCGGCACCGACACTGCGGGCCCCGGCGACGTTCACCTCGGGCTCGGTCAGCGCCGTCAACACCGACCACACGTGCGGTAGCGCGCCGTCGTCGGTGCGCGGAAGCACCCGAACTCCGGCGATACTCACCCCGTTCTCGGGGACGAGCACTTTCACCAGCTCCCAGAACACCAGCAGCAAGCCGACGGCCGCCACTGCCATCAACGGACGTCGTACTCCTCGACTCGCACCGGCGGGAGTAGGTGTCACCACCGAGGCCTGATCGAGAACGCTCGTCACGACGTTGCCGTCACGCTCGGTCGGATCTGCGGAATGATGCTCTCTCCGTACGCTTCCAGCGTCGCTGCTTTGGCGTCGTGCTGGAGGTACACCGAGAACTGGTCGACTCCGAGTGTCTCCAACTCCTTCAGCTTGGCGATGTGATCGGCTGGGGTGCCAAGCAGGCAGAACCTGTCGATCACCTCGTTCGGGACGAATTCGGCGTGCGAATTGCCTGCTCGACCGTGCTCGTTGTAGTCGTACCCTTTGCGCGCCGCGATGTAGTCGGTGAGTGCCTGTGGGACACCGCCGCCATCGCCGCCGTAGCGCGAGACGATATCTGCGACGTGGTTGCCGACCATCCCGCCGAACCAACGACACTGGTCTCGGGCGTGTTCCAGCCCTGCGTCGGTGCCGTCGGTGACGTAGGCGGGAGCCGCAACGCAGATCGAGATCGAATCCGGGTCGCGACCGGCCTGCTCGGCCGCAGCCCGGACCCGGCCGATCGTCCACGCCGCGATGTCGGGATCGGCCAGCTGCAGAATGAACCCGTCCGCCACCTGTCCGGTGAGCTCGAGGGCTTTGGGGCCGTACGCCGCGACCCACACCTCGAGTCGGGACCGCTCCGCCCACGGGAACTGCACCGTCGTCTCCCCGACCCGGGCACTTCGCCCGTTGGCCAAGCTGCGGATCACCTCGATCGATTCCCGCAGCGTGGCAAGGGTTGTCGGCTTCCCGCCGAGGGCACGGACGGCCGAATCACCGCGGCCGATGCCGCAGACGGTCCGATTGCCGAACATGTCGTTGAGCGTCGCGAACGTCGATGCCGTCACCGTCCAGTCGCGCGTGGCCGGATTGGTGACCATCGGACCGACGGTCACCCGCCTCGTCGCGGCCAGAATCTGGCTGTAGATGACGTACGGTTCCTGCCACAGCAGATGCGAATCGAACGTCCATACGTGCGAGAAGCCGTGTGTCTCTGCCTGCCTGGCCAGGTCGACAACTCTCGACGCCGGCGGATTGCACTGGAGTACTACCCCGATGTCCATGGCTCAGATCAGATTCTGAGACAGGTCGCGTCGGACGAAGCGGCCGTGTCCCGCAGTGCCGGAATAGGATCCACCGTCGACGATGATCCGGCCACGCGAGATCACGGTGTCGACGTGCCCGTCGATCTCGAAACCTTCGTATGCCGAATAGTCCATGTTCATGTGGTGGGTCTTGTCGACACCGATGCTGGTGTGCCCGTTCGGGTCGTAGATCACGATGTCCGCGTCGGCACCCGGGCTGATCACGCCTTTCCTCGGGTACATGCCGAACATCCGAGCCGGGGTGGTGCAGCAGACGTCGACCCACTTCTCGAGCGTGATCCTGCCGCTCTTGACGCCCTGGAACATCAGATCGATGCGGTGTTCCACCGAGCCGATCCCGTTGGGAATCTTGGAGAAATCGCTGATACCCATCTCCTTCTGATCCTTCATGCAGAACGGGCAGTGATCGGTACTGACGGTCGCCACGTCACCGGTGCGCAGGTACCGCCACAACTCGTCCTGATGCCCCTCCGCTCGCGATCGCAACGGCGTCGAGCAGACCCACTTGGCACCCTCGAAGCCCGGTGCACCGAGTTGTTCCTCGAGCGACAGATACAGGTACTGCGGACATGTCTCGGCAAAGACGTTCTGCCCGTTACCCCGGGCCTGCGCGATCTGTTCCAGGGCCTGCTTGGCAGAGACGTGTACGACGTAGAGCGGTGCACCGGTGACGTTGGCCAACATGATGGCTCGGTGCGTCGCCTCCTCTTCGAGCTGCCACGGCCGTGACGTGCCGTGGAAGTACGGGGCGGTGTCTCCACGCGCGATCGACTGAGCAACGAGAACATCGATCGCGATGCCGTTCTCCGCGTGCATCATCAGCAGTGCACCCGTTTCGGCTGCGGACTGCATGGCGCGCAGGATCTTGCCATCGTCGGAGTAGAACACGCCCGGGTAGGCCATGAAGAGTTTGAAACTGGTGACGCCCTCGGATACCAACTCGCTCACGGCTTTCAGAGAGTCGTCGGTGACGTCGCCGATGATCTGATGGAAGCCGTAGTCGACGGCGCACTGCCCCGCGGCCTTGTCGTGCCATTGCGCCAGAGTGTCCTGGACGCGCTGACCGGGGGTCTGAATCGCGAAGTCCACGATCGTCGTCGTGCCACCCCACGCCGCTGCGCGCGTTCCGGTTTCGAAGGTGTCGGAGGCGAACGTACCGCCGAACGGCATCTCCATGTGCGTGTGCCCGTCGACCCCACCCGGGATCACGTACTTCCCGGTCGCGTCGACGACGACGTCCGCCGAGGTCTTCAGGTCCGCGGCCAAGGAAACCGATCCGGGTGCCATCACTGCGACGATGGTCTCACCGTCGATGAGAACATCCAATTCCTGTGCGCCGGTGGTGGATACCACGGTCCCACCGTGCACGAAGGTGGTGGCCATCAGGGTTGCACCAGCGGGCCGTATGCGTCGGGTCTACGGTCACGATAGAACGCCCACCGGTCGCGGACCACCTTGATCAAATCCATGTCGAGGTCACGCACGATTATTTCGGGTTCCGAATCCGACGCCACCTCGCCGACGAATTTGCCTTCGGGGTCCACGAAATAACTGGTGCCGTAGAAGTCGTCGTCACCGTATTCGGATTCGATTCCGACTCGATTGATCGCGCCCACGTAGTACTCGTTGGCGACGGCCGAGGCGGGTTGTTCGAGCTTCCACAGGTAGTTCGACAGGCCCCGCGAGGTGGCCGACGGATTGAAGACGATTTCGGCGCCGGCAAGACCGAGTGCGCGCCACCCTTCCGGGAAATGCCTGTCGTAGCAGATGTAGACACCGATACGCCCGACCGCGGTGTCGAACACCGGCCACCCCAGATTGCCGGGACGAAAGTAGAACTTCTCCCAGAATCCGTTCACGTGGGGGATGTGGTGTTTTCGATACTTGCCGAGATACGTGCCGTCCGCATCGACGACGGCAGCCGTGTTGTACAGAAGTCCGGGTTGTTCCTGCTCGTAGACGGGCAGAATCATCACGATTCCGAGTTCCTTCGCCAATGCCGCGAAACGGTCGACGGTGGGCCCGGGTACCGATTCTGCGTATTCGTAGAACTTCGCATCCTGTAGCTGACAGAAGTACGGACCGTAGAAAAGCTCTTGGAAACAGACGACTTTCGCGCCCTGCTCGGCGGCGGACCGAGCAAACCCCTCGTGCGCCGCGATCATCGATTCTTTGTCACCGGTCCACTTGCTTTGGACCAGAGCAGCTCGAACTGTGGACATCATTGGCACCCAATCTCTCGCTGGCTTGCACCCTCAAGATATTTTGCGCCGTGTTACGGGATCGTTCGGCCGGTTTCGTATGTATTAATCGTCGGAACTGTTCACGAGTGTGGAAGGAGTGCGCGCACGGCCTCGATGGAGTCCGCGGTGGCGAGGTTCTTGTCGGGGCGATACCGCAGTACGCGCGCGAATCTCAGGGCCACACCGCCGGGGTAACGCGAGCTGACCTGCACGCCGTCGAGTTCGATTTCGACGATCAACTCGGGGCGCAGGTACACGGTGTGCTCGTCACGCTCGCGCTCGTGTTTCGGGAATTCGTCGGTCTGCCATTGCAGCAGAACGTCGGTCAGGCCTTTGAAGGTCTTGCCGACCATGATCGGGTCACCGCCGTCGGGATCGCGAGCTCCGAGGTGCAGGTTGGACAGGTAACCGGTGCGACGCCCGTATCCCCACTCGGCTCCCAGGACGACGAGGTCGAGGGTGTGCTCGGGTTTGACCTTCTGCCAGCTCTTTCCGCGGCGGCCTGCGGCGTACGGCGCACCGAGAGCCTTGAGCATGACCCCTTCGTGACCGGCGTCGAGTGCAGCGTCGAAGTGGGCTGCGGCCGCGTCCGCATCGGGCCGGACGGCACTGGGAATTCGGTGCCCCGGGGCCACCCGATCCAGTGCGGCCAGGCGCTGCTCCAGCGGGACATCGAGCAGGTCCACACCGTCGAGGTGCAGGCAGTCGAAGAAATAGGGCTGCAGCAGCAGCTCGTGCGCGCTCTCGGCACCGAACCGACTCATCGTTTCCTGGAACGGTCTCGGGCGGCCGCTGTCCTCGAGCGCGAGGGTCTCCCCGTCCAGTACCACCGAATCGCACGGCAACGCGAGAACCAGATCCACCAGCTCGGGCACACTCGCAGTGATGTCGCGCAGAGTTCGGGTGTAGATGCTCACGTCGGTTCCGGAGCGGTGCACCTGAATTCGCGCACCGTCGAGCTTGTATTCGACGGTGACATCGCCGGACAGCTGTTCCCAGGCACCGCGCAGAGATTCCGCGGGCGACGCCAGCATCGGCCGGACCGGTCGACCCACCTCGAGCCGGAATGCATCGAGCGCGTCGACACCACCGGTGATGGCGGCAACGGCCGTCGCGGGCAAACGACCCGACAGCATGAATGCGCGACGCACCGGTGCCTGCGGCAGGTTCGTGGCCGCGGCAACAGCGTCGACCATGATTCCTTCGAGCGCGCCCTGCCGCAGCTCGCCGGTGACGAGCCGGATCAGAAACCGACGCTCCTCGGCCGTACTCCGAGAGAACAGGTCGGTCAGCAGCGCTACCCGGCGAGCAGCAGAACCGGCCCCCGACGTCGCCGCGACCGAAGATACAGCCTCGTCCACCTCGGCAACCGTCAGCGTCGAGTCCGCAGCAGCCGCAACGTCGAGATCGGCCAACGTGCGCCAGCCCACGCCTATCCGCCCCTGCGGCAACTCCCCCGACAGCCAGGACACGGCGGGCTCGATGTCACCGACTTCGGCCTCGGCCAGCAAGGCACCGATCTGCTCGATCTTGGCCTTGCGCGAACGCGTCGCTGAAACAGCACGGGACGTTTCGACGATCCTCGACATCAACACACACCGAACATAACCGCCCCTACCGACAGCGTGCTGACATCCAATTGTTACCGGTGTGACTCGAGCGACTGGTGTTCTTGCTGTTACGTTCGATTCATGTCAGCCACGTCCGTGCGAGAAAGCGCATGGACGACGTCTCAGCTGAATCCGAGCACGCGGTCGCCCCACGCAGCGCGCATGTCGCCGTCTGGGTCGTCGACGAGAGTGTCGGATGTATCGATCACCAGCGTCCAGCGAGTCTTCTCGGTGTACGGAGCCCAATGCTTGGACGCGTCCAGCGCCGCGGGAACGCCGTACCGCGCGAAGGCGAGCCAGCGTCTCTGCATCCGCGCCGACACCGCCATTGCCGGCTTTCGGCCACCGAGCCAGAAGGTGGGGTCTCGGCTGAGCGTTCCGAAATTGCCGAAGACATACGGCAGTTCGGTCGCGTGGCCGGCTCCCACTCGAGCGGCCTTGAGCATCGGCGTCGCATGATCGAATCGGTACATCCATGTCGGCGAGTGCCTGCTGTGCCCGTCGGCGATCCACACGCTCGGCATGAGGAATCCAGCGTCGCGCGACATGGCCTGTGCCCCAGCCGGTTTGTCTCGGTCCGGGTATGCCGCCATGATCTCGGCGACTCGATAGGCAGGCAGGTCCGCGTGGTCGTGAGCGATGGCGCGGAACATCTCGGAGACGGTGTCGGAGGTGATAGGCATCAACGGAGACTTCATGAATCGGAAGATCGAGGGCTCGTCGTGGTTGGTGCCGATGATCAACGGGATTTTGTGCGAGAGACCCTTCTGGAAGGCTGCCACGGGATAGCGCGGCACGATATCCCCGTCGACGACCGGCGAAAGACCAAGTGTGCCAGGCACTGTCGTCGGGATCTCGTAGCACAACGTGTCGCCGGCCGTGACCAGTCTGGTGAAATGCATCTCGAACAGTTCACCGATGTCTTCCCGGTCGACACCCACCAATTCCAGGAATCTCGACGCCACCGCGGCTCCGCGTTCGGGGCCGTACACCGAGGTCGCGGGCGCGCTCTGCACGATCGCTCGCTGGAACAGGCCCTCGGCCTTCGGAGAGGTCATCAAGGTGGTGACGGACGCTCCCCCGGAGGATTCGCCGAACACCGTCACCTGATCGGGATCGCCGCCGAACGCGGAGATGCACTCGCGGACCCACTGCAGTGCGGCAATCTGATCTCGCAGTCCCAGATTGGTCTCGAAGGTGTGCTCGTCGGTGGAGAACGACGAGAGGTCGAGGAACCCGAACGCGCCGAGACGAAAGTTGATGGTCACCACCACCACGTCGCCGTTCTCGCTGAGGTTTTTTCCGTCGTAGACCCGCTGGGCCGACGATCCGAGCGAGTACGCACCGCCGTGGATCCACACCAGCACCGGCCGCAGTTCTGCCTCGGGACGGGGAGCCCAGACGTTGAGCGTGAGGCAGTCCTCGGAAATCGACAGCGACGGGTCGATCGGCACCGGACTGTCGCGGCCCTGCGGAGCCATCGCACCGAACTCGAGGCCGTCCAGCACTCCCGCCCAGGGCTGCAACGGTCTCGGTGCCCGGAACCGGAGCTTGCCCACCGGAGGCGTGGCGTAGGGAATACCCCGCCAGGCCACGATCGGCGACGCATCGGCAGCGACCGGATAGCCGAGAACGTCGCCGTAGGGCGTGCTCACGAGCACGGTGGAATCGGACGCAGCGGAATCGGACGCAGTGACCATGGAACCTCCCGTTCGGTCGTTGCCCAACGTACCAACATCAACCATCCCCTCGGCGACGATACGCACAGCGTCGACGCCCGCGAGCCAAGGAATCGGCGATGAAGAGAATCGGAAGTGCCACAGTGGCAGTCGTCGGGGCGTGCCTGCTCGGAGCCTGCGGTACGAGCGGCGAAGGCAACGGTCCGATGGCCACCGTGATCACCGACCGCCCCACCCCGATCACCACGGCTCCCTCCGTCCCTTCTGTTACGTCGGCATCACCGTCCATCACGGCGACCACCACGCCGACGTCCACCACGGCGACGTCGACGAGTCCTGCTGCAGCTCAGGCGAAGCCGCAGGACTACGCAGGAAAAGCACCCGGCTGGTACTACTTCTCCAGCCCCAGCGGAAAATTCGAGTGCGGTATCGCCGTCCTCGAATCATCGATCGCCGGATGCCACGGATCACTCCCTGATTCGGCACCCGAGGTTCCCGGTAGCGGGGCGTCGGGATCGGCGGTGAAACCCAATGCCGTGCAGCTGATTGCCGGGTCCCCGGCGAAGTTCGAGAGCCTCGGCGATCCCAAGTTCCACCGTTTCGACGGCCCTGCGGCGGCCTTGCCGTACGGCGAGGTGCTCACCGTCCCCGGAAGTGGCTCCACCAACGGTCTGCAGTGCAGCATCGACGAGCAGACCGGGGTCACGTGCTCCGATCAGGTCGGCCACGGTTTCACCGTCTCGGACGAGGATTTCGACCTTCGCTGACGGTCTCGTTCGCGCGGCAAATTACCAGGCGTAATGTCCGGGGACGGTACGACAATCCCTGCCGTACGGTCTCTCCAGCGGCCGACGCCCGTGCGCGCGGCCGGAAGGTGCATCACTCATGAATCAGACCTCGGACCGCCACACAGCGAAGGTCATCGGCGTCAGCATCGCCGCTGCTGTGGGCGGGTTCCTGTTCGGCTTCGACAGCTCGGTCATCAACGGCGCTGTCGACTCGATCGAAGATCACTTCCTCCTCGGCTCGTTCACCACCGGCTTCGTGGTCGCGATCGCCCTCATCGGGTGCGCAGTGGGTGCCTGGTTCGCAGGCAGCCTCGCAGACCGTTGGGGACGCAAGAAGGTCATGCTGCTGGGCTCGGCCCTGTTCGTCGTTTCCTCGATCGGCTCGGGACTGGCGTTCAGCGTCCCCGACCTCATGCTCTGGCGAGTGCTCGGCGGACTCGGAATCGGCATCGCCTCGGTGATCGCACCGGCGTACATCGCCGAGATCGCTCCCGCCAAGTGGCGCGGCTCCTTGGCCTCGCTCCAGCAATTGGCCATCACCATCGGCATTTTCGCTGCCCTGCTGTCGGACGCCCTTCTCGCCGGTGCCGCCGACGGCGCGTCCAACGACCTGTGGTTCGGCATCGAAGCATGGCGCTGGATGTTCCTCGTCGGCGTGATTCCCGCTCTCGTGTACGGGTTGCTGGCAACCCTGATTCCGGAGTCTCCGCGTTACCTCGTCGGTCAGCATCTCGACGAGGAAGCGGCCCGCGTCCTGGCCGAGATCACCGGTGAATTGCATCCGGACGAGCGCGTCCACGAGATCAGGCTGACGCTACGCAAGGAGTCCCGCTCGTCGTTCGCCGATATTCGCGGGCCGAAGTTCGGCCTGCAACCCATCGTCTGGGTGGGCATCACGATGGCCGTGCTGCAGCAGCTGGTCGGCATCAACGCGATCTTCTACTACTCGACGACGCTGTGGCGTTCGGTCGGCTTCACCGAGGATCAATCGTTCACCACCTCGGTCATCACCGCCGTGATCAACGTGGTCATGACATTTGTGGCAATCCTGTTCGTCGACCGAATCGGCAGGCGCAAGCTGCTGATGGCGGGCTCGATCGGCATGTTCGGCGGACTCGTCATGGCGTCGGTGGCATTCTCGCAGGCGACCGGCAGCGGCGACGACGTCACGTTGCCCGCTCCGTGGGGTGCGATCGCGCTGGTCGGGGCCAATCTGTTCGTCATCTTCTTCGCCTCGACATGGGGTCCGATCATGTGGGTCATGCTCGGTGAGATGTTCCCCAACCGCATGCGTGCCATGGCGCTAGGCATCGGCACCGCAGCCAACTGGATGGCCAACTTCGCTGTCACGCTTGCTTTCCCGCCACTGACGTCATCTGTGGGCTTGTGGGCGATCTACGCAGGATTCGCTCTGTTCGCCGCGCTGTCGTTCTTCTTCGTCAAGGCCAAGATCAGGGAGACCAAGGGCATGGAACTCGAGGACATGCTGGGCTGACGCCGGACCGCAGATACAGGGGCGGCAGCAGCGTCACCGGGTGACCGGTGTTACTGTCGCTTTCGTTCTGACACGGGGTGTGTCCGCCGATGCGGATGCTGAGATCAAACCCGCCGAACCTGATGCAGGTAATGCTGACGAAGGGATGTCAAGGCGATGACGCCTGTTGTATCTGCGGACCCTGTCCGCTTCACCGATCTACTGTGGGATGCGTCCGAGAACATTCGACGCGCGATCGACGACCTCGAGTTCCTCCGGCTTCTCGGAGCGGGAACACTCCCGCTCGATGCGTTCCGTCGGTACCTCGAGCAGGATTCGCTCTATCTCGGTGGGTACGTCAAGTCGCTGTCACTACTGGCAGCACACGCACCGAACCCGATCGCCGGAGCGTTCTGGGCGAGCGCCGCCGCGAGCGCGATGGACGAGGCCGCCTCGCACGAAGAGATGCTGACCGGTGGAGCGCTGCCCGCGTCGACGCGGACACCCGAGCCTTCACCGGCATGCCTCGGTTACACCTCCTACCTGACCGCGACTGCGGCAACCGAACCGTATCCTGTTGCAGCAGCAGCTGTTCTGCCATGTTTCTGGATCTACGCCGACGTGGGCCGCTCACTCGCCGGTGCCGCGAAGGCGGTTCTCGATCGCGATCCCGACCACCCGTACGCGCGGTGGGTAGCCGCTTACGACGCACCCGAATTCCATGCCATCGTCGACGCCGCCAGAACATTCGTGGACGACGCGGCGGCTGCCGCGACTCCGATACAGCGCGAGCAGATGATCGACGCGTTCGTGGTGGCATCGAGGTACGAATTGATGTTCTGGGACAGCGCTTTACATCCCACCCCGTGGCCCCTGGCCGAGAGTGCGGTGTACGCATGAGAACCACTCGAATCCTCGCCACGTTGGCGGCGGCCGTCGTTGCCACGACCGGACTGGTGGGCTGCTCGCAGTCGACCAACTCCGACACCATTCGGTTCGCGTTGGACTGGACACCGAACACCAACCACACCGGCCTGTATGTGGCCCTGCAGGAAGGCTATTTCGCCGACGCCGGTCTGGACGTGGAGATTTTGCCGTACAACAACACCGCGGCGGACACTCTCGTCGATGCCGGAAACGCCGAATTCGGTATCAGCACACAGAGTTCGGGTGTGTTCGCCACCTCGGCGGGCGCGCAGATCGTCTCGGTCCTCGCGCCGCTCCAACATTGGGCGACCGGCATCGGAGTCCGCGCAGATCGAGACGACATCCCGAGCCCGAAGGCACTCGACGGCAAGGTCTACGCCGGCTTCGGCGAATCCGGTGAGCAAGCCGGACTCCAGCAGGTCATCAAGAACGACGGTGGCACAGGCGAATACGAGACCGTCGTCCTGGGAACCTCGGCGTACGAGGCGGTGTATTCGGGGACCGCGGACTTCACCGTCTCCTATTTCGCGTGGGAAGGCATCGAGGCCGAGCACAGCGGAACCCCGATGAAGTACTTCGACTACACCGACTACGGTTTTCCCGACGCCTACGCCATCACGATCAGCGGCAACGAGCCCTGGCTTGCAGCCCATCCGGACCAGGCCGAGAAGTTCGTCCAGGCACTTCAGCGCGGCTACCAACTCGCTGCCGACGATCCGGACAAGGCCGCACAGGATCTGATCGACGCCAATCCGGGAACGTTCACCGACGAATCACTCGTCTTCGAGAGCCAGGAGATGCTCGCGGCGAAGTACATGAAGGACTCGTCCGGCGAAGTAGGACGACAGAGTATCGACAAGTGGACGGCGTACTCCAAGTTCCTTTACGACAGTGGTGTGTTGGCCGATCAGAACGGCGTGCCTCTGACCGCGGAGCCGGACTGGTCGACCTACTTCACCAATGACTACCTCGGCGATCGATGAGGCGGTAGCCGCTGACCGAGGATCTTTCTCGTTCAGCGGTATCCGAGCCTCGCTGCGTTGGGCATGGCCTGCGCTGACCGTCGTCGTTCTGATCATCGCCGCCTGGCAGCTCTACGTACAGATCAGTGGCATCCGGCCCCAGGTGTTGCCGTCCCCCGGCCGCGTGGTGGTCCAGGGTTGGGCGCAACGCGATGCGATCGCCGAGAACGCGGCGGCCACCTTGCAGGTGACCCTCGTCGGCTTCGCTGTCTCCCTGGCCCTGGCTTGGTTGCTGGCCGTCGCGGTGGATTTCTCGCCGTGGCTGCGGCGCGCGTTCGTTCCCCTCTTCGTCGTATCGCAGACGCTTCCGATCATCGCGATCGCGCCACTGTTGATCATCTGGTTCGGCTTCGGGCTGCTTCCGAAAATTTTGGTCATAGCACTGGCCACGTTCTTCCCCATGGCCATCGGGCTCATCGAGGGTTTCGCGGCGGCCGATCGGGATGCGCGATCATTGCTGGCCAGCATGGGTGCCTCACGCTGGCAACAGTTTCGATACGTGCGGTTACCGTCGGCGCTTCCCCGGTTCTTCACCTCGTTGCGCATCGGAATCACCTACGCCGTCGTCGGTGCGATCTTTGCCGAGTATGCCGGGGCCAGTGCGGGACTCGGCATCTACATGAGCCAACAGAAGAACTCGTTTCGTACCGATCTGGTTCTCGCCGCGGTTGCCGTGACGGCCGTGATCAGTGTGGTCCTGTTCGTCTCCACCTTCCTGGTGGAGCGGCTCGTCGCGCCTTGGGCGCGCCACGGTTCGGCGGGTCTTCATGTCTGACGCCGACACATGCATCGATGTTCGCGATCTCACCAAGTCATTCGGCGAGAAGCCCGTACTCGACGGCATGTCGTTCGGAGTTCGTCCCGGCGAGTTCGTGTCGATCATCGGCCCGAGCGGTTCCGGTAAGAGCACGGTGTTCAACATGCTGGCCGGACTCGACAGGCCGGATTCCGGCACGGTTCGAGTACCGCCGTGCGCCTACATGCCGCAGAAGGATCTGCTGTTTCCGTGGCGTTCGGTGTTGGACAACACCACCCTCGGGCTCGAAGTGCAGGGCGTTGCCAAGACGGAGGCGCGGGCGCGGGCACGCGAGCTGTTTCCGGTGTTCGGCCTGGACGGGTACGAGTCGGCCAGACCGTTCGAGCTCTCCGGCGGCATGCGCCAGCGAGCGGCGCTGCTGCGCACGGTGGTGCAGGGACGATCGGTACTACTGCTCGACGAACCGTTCGGGGCATTGGACTCGTTGACTCGAAGCGACATGCAGGCCTGGTTGCAGCAGGTCTGGTCGGAGTTTCGGTGGACGGTGCTGATGATCACGCACGACATCCGCGAGGCGGTCTATCTCTCCGATCGCGTGATCGTCCTCTCCCCCAGACCTGCCCACGTTCGACGGCAGATCGAGGTGACGCTGCCCCGCCCACGCGGGCTGGAGATCGTCACGACGCCGCAGTTCGCGGCGGTCGAGAAGCAGTTGATGGACGTTCTGCTCAGCGCGCCGACGCTCTGATCGGTACTCGCGAGTTCAGGTGACACAGGGCTCAGTCGACACAGGGGATGCCGCCGTCGCTGTGCACACCCTCGTCGGAGGCCATTGCCGGATCCAGGGACCGATCCGGTGCGACGACCTCGAGCGGGGGCGGCGTCGTTGCTGGATCAGGTGCCGATGTGATCGGCGGTGCGGGCGCAGGCGCGCCGCCGATCAACCGCGCGGCCTCGGCCCTGACGGCATCGACGTCGACGAGGTTGACGTCCTGCCCGTCGATCGTGTCGTAGCCCGTGATCGGGAGCGTGTAGAAATCGATGTCGCCGTGCATGACTGCACCCGCTCCCCCTGCGAGCTTCACCGGATCCAAGGATGCGTCGATCACGACGTCGTTCTTGGTTCCTGCTACGAGCGCCCGGAGTTCGCCGATGTTCGCCATGACTCCGGATGAGCTGAGCTTGGCCATCACTCCAGCCACGAAGGCCTGCTGTCGTTTGGTTCGATCGAGATCGCCGTTGTCGAGGCCGTGGCGTTGCCGGACGAAGGACAGCGCCTGCGAAGCGCTCAGTTCTTGCGCGCCGGCCGCGAAGTCCGCCCCCGAATAGTTGTCGTGCACCGGATTGTTCAGGCACACCTGAATGGGCCCGACGGCGGTCGCAACGTCGTAGAAGCCCAGAAGGTTCACCTCGGCAAAATGATCGATCGGCACGTCGAGCAGATCTCGAACCGCGGTCAATGTCGATCGTCGACTCGCGTCGCGCGCTCGACGCTCGCGTTCGGCCGGATCGGCGACGCCCTCGTCGAGCAACTCGGTATCGGCGTCGGCTTTCGCAAGTCCGTACGCCTCCTTGATCTTTCGCTTGCCGTATCCGGGAACGTCGACGTAGTCGTCGCGGGGTATCGACAGCGCAGTCGCCCGTCCACCGTCGGCCGGAAGGTGCACCAGCAACAGTGTGTTCGTGTTGTAACCACCGACGTCGCTGTCGCCCGCATGCAGCGCATCGGTGACGAACTCGGCAGGCAGGTCGTTGCCATCCATGTCCTTGCGACTGTCGAGGCCGATCAACAAAATATTGGTGTCCTCGCCGTTGCCATTCGGATCGTTGTTCGCGATGCCGTCGAGCGCGTCCGAGGTGGTCAGTCCCGTGGTGGCTTCGCGGTACACCGCAAACCCGATTCCACTCACCACGATCGAGGCAACTGCCGCAGTGGCGACGAAAATCCGGCCGATTCGTAGCGCGAGGCCGCGGTTGCGCGACGGCGTCCTGATGCGATGGCGCCCCGATCCACGTTCACCGCGGGTGGTGTCTTTGCCTGGGACGTTCGAAAGCACCTCGCCAGGCTACTCGGCCCTCACCTTGCGGTTGTTGCACCCAATCGCAGCGCAAGATCGTCGACGGCGGAAAACGCCGCCTCGAGATTGGCTCGTGCCTGCGGAATCTGAGGTGCGAGCGCCGGCACCCGTTCGGCGAGCGTCAGGTCGACCGGAACGAAGTGCACGTTCATCCCCAGCGCAACCCCGAGCACCTGTCGCAATTGCGCGGTGGTGTGGTCGGCGGACGCGTTGTCGGTACCGGGGGTGTAGTCGTTTCCCCGACTGGTCACCACGACCACGGGCTTGCCGACGAGAGGTGCCGTGTCCGTGTCGAATGGCACGGTGATACCCGGAACGTGTACGTAGTCGATCCATGCTTTCAGGGTCGACGGGATCGACCAGTTGTACATCGGCGCGCCGATCAGCACCGCGTCCGCCGAGATCAGTTCCTCGATCAGTTCGACCTGCAACGCCTCGGCGGATGGATCCACGGTTTCGTCGGCGGTTCGCAGACGAGGTGCCCAGTGCAACGCCGAGGTGGGTAGGTGCGGCAGCGGACTCGAGTGCAGGTCTCGATGGATCACCGAGTGGTCGGTGCCCATGCCGTGCCAGGCGTCCGAGAATCGGGCCGTCACCCGGCGGCTTATCGAGCGATCCGGGTCGGCGGACGAATCGAGGTGCAACAACTGGGGCACTGGAACACTCCTCACATGCTGGGTGCTTCGAGCCTATGCGTACCGACGCCCGTGCCCGCTCCTATCCTGGACGAATGGACTTCCGATTCGTCATGCCTGCCCTCGAGTCGCGATCGGCCAACTCGTTGGCCGCGGTCGTTCACGACCAAACCGGAGCAGACGTCGACATCAGAATCGGCGGCTCGGAGGTTCGGCTCGACGACGCAGCACGCAATGCGGTGTTGGAACTTCTCACCCAGCTCTCGACCGGACGGGCGGTGGCCATCGGTACCGTGGACGAGTTGCTGACCACCTCGCACGCTGCCGAGGTCCTCGGTGTCTCCGACACCTACGTCAGACGGTTGGCCGATGCAGGCGACCTACCGACCGAAATGCGCGGCACTCACAGACGATTTCGGCTCGAAGACCTTCTGCGGCATCGTGATCGATTCCGGTGACGGTGCGCATTGCCGTCACCCGGCCTCACGTTCGAAGTGCTCGGACTGGACGGTCATGAGATCACGGAACGCCTGCCCGGCAGCCAGCCAGAGTTGCTCGGAGTCGATGTAGTCCACCCCTCGGATCTCGACATCGCCCAGGTACGCACCGACGTCGACCGACAACATTCCGATGACCGACGAGACGTCGGCATCGAGATACGCGGACTGGGTGTTCTGCAGTTCACGAAACTGGGCCGAGAAAAACTCGGCAGGGATCCTTCGATCGACGAACTGCGCGATGAGGAACAGGAAACGGGATGCGTGGGCTGTGCCCAACCGAAAGGAATGTTCCATGGTGAATACCTCTCCCCACGGTCGACAGCACCCCTCGCACTGTCGACCGTTGAGCTCGCTGATACTCGAATTTCGATGCACGGACGAACTCTCGAACATCGATTCGACCCAGGGGCTAAACAGGGAGCTCGTCCTACCAGGGCTAGATTAATCGGACCTTTGTCCCGTTTTTACCGGAAATGCCGATTTGGTGAGGAGTCACAACAAAGCAGTCGTGAGCTGTAGTTCTCTACTGAAACGATCCCAGCGGAGCGCGATCCGGAGTGTCCAGCTGCCAGAACTGCCAGCCGTCGCGCTCCTCGACATCCCCACTGATATGCGTGGCTACTGCACTGGCAGCGACGGAAGGATTGTCGAACCGTCGGCCTTCCATCGGGCCTGCGGTGATTTCGAGCCGCTGCGTCTCGGGATCGTAGCGGCCACTCAACCGATAGCCCTCGCAATCGGCGACCACCCGAACCCGGTTGTCGATCACTTCTTCTTCCACGGCCGCCTTGGCCGATTTACGAGGCGCCTTCACCCGAGGAGTACGAACCCACGTCTGTTCGGGGCCGAGGTCGACCGTCGTGTCCAAGGTCGAACTCAGACCCAGCAGGTCCCAGCGCTCGCTGCCGTGCAGCACTCTGTCCAACGCGATGGCGTGGTGCCCGGTCCTGGTACGCAGTGGCGAATCCTGGACCCACAGGTCCACCTCTCCGCGAATGTCGGTGGCCATCTCTTCCGACGAGACCATGTAGAAGCGCGGCTCTTCGTTCGCGAGATCGACGAACACCCAATACGAGGATCCGGTGTCGTCGCTCTCGAGCGATTCGTCCTGCCTGCGGGCCTTCCAATCACCCGTCACCTTCGATCGCACTCGGACAATGCACGACGACGTGCCGTCCATCGACCAAACCTGCACGGGATTGCGACGCGACGTCGTCAGCCGCTCCGCGCGTCCACCGCGCTGAGCTACGGTTCGGATGAATGCCTTGATTCCCCGGTCGGATGTGTCTTCCACGGATTGCCACCTTCAGCCTCGAGAGCGCCCCGTACTTATGAAGAGCGGTGTTGCGACGGGTGGCGCCTGCACGACTCGGTTTCTCTCACCCTACTGCGTCGATGCGTGCTCGAGTAACCGCAGAACACCCCATAGGACGAGTTCCGGTTACCGTGGTGACACCGAACTCGACGAGGAGGTACCACCATGGCGGTCGAGATCACCCACGACAGTGCCGACCATCGATTCGTCATCTACGTCGACTCCGAGTTGGCCGGCTACTCGGAATACCTCGAATCGGACAGTTCCAGAACGTTTCATCACACCGTGACGCTTCCGCAGTTTCGCGGCCGAGGACTTGCCGCTGCCCTCACCGAATACGCTCTCGACGACACCAGCACACAGGGATTGCGCGTTGTCCCTGCGTGCTGGTTCGTTCGCGACTTCATCGCAGCCGCGGGCGATCGCTATTCACATCTGATGAAGCCTTGACGATCAGCGACGGGACGACATCACCCCGAAGCTGATCTCGGATTCCGATTCGCCGTCGTTCGAGGCCACCGCCTTCGCAGCCTCACTCTCACGTGAATCCGGTTCTGCGACAGTTTCTTCGGAAGCTCGTTCCGACGCAACCCGACGCCGTTCGTAGTTCTGCACACCACGTGCAACGCGTTGTCGGTGTTCGTTCAGGATTTCTTCGTAGTGGTACATCTGTTCTCCTACAACAAGAGTGGACGCCGCCCACAGAGCATTACCGTGCGGCGAAGAATGGGATCGATGGGTGTACATCATCGGACGGAATGCTTCGATTCGCCCGAAGGCCTACTCAGAGAGCACGATCGGCGACAATGGCAAACCGCGTGCAGACGACTCGACGGTCTGCGCAATTCGCTTCTGCTGCCATTGTCCACCTCCACGGTCTCTGCGATGTGCCTGTGCCACGATCATGCACGGACGCCGCGACGAACTCCACCGATTAAATTCTGCGAGCACAACAGACGAAGTGTCCGTGCACCAATTAGTTTGGTGCAGAGACTATTCCGCGACAGATGCGACCTTCCGGACGGCGTGGTGGGCAGACGGCAACACCTGCGCTGCGCGATGATATTCGTACCTACCGTCACCTGAGTCGAGGCCAAGACTCCGAACTCGCATACGCGCGCGCGTTTGTCCTCGGTGCGCAATCCGCAGGTGCCTCGCGCACGGCATCCGGCCTGTGACTCCTGTGTCCGCAAATGCGCGCGCGTTTGTTCTCGTGCGATGCAGTCCGCCTCCGCCTCGCGCGCCGGCATCCGGCCTGTGACTCCTGTGTCCGCAAATGCGCGCGCGTTCGTCAGGTGCGCGGGGATTGGTGAGTGGTCGGGGTGCGATTCCGCGTGCAGGTGGCGAATGCGCGCGCGTTTGTCCGAGGGGGTGGGAGGAGGGCGGCTGTCGGGGTGCCGAAACGCTCGGGGGGCCGCCGGTGTGCGCGCCGGCATCCGAGTTCGGCGCGGATCGTCGCGAATGCGCGCGCATTTGTCAGGTGCGCGCAGATTGGGGAGCGGTCGGGGTGCGATTGTGCGCGCGGATAGCGACTGCGCACGCGTTTGTCGGGGTGGTGGGGGTGCAGGGACGCTCGGGGCTGGGGGCCGGCAGTCGGCCTGCGAGTCTCGTGTCCGCACGTGCGCGCGTTCGCCGGGAATGCACGGGGTGGTCTATCGCAGGCAATTGTCGGGGTGGTTTCGAAATGCAGAATGCCCCCGGACCTGGTGGTCTGGGGGCATTCTGGAATGTTGTGTTCGGCGGTGTCCTACTCTCCCACACCCTGTCGAGTGCAGTACCATCGGCGCTGGAGGGCTTAGCTTCCGGGTTCGGAATGGGACCGGGCGTTTCCCCTCCGCTATGGCCGCCGTAACTCTGCGAAACATCAGTCACGAGCGGTCTCAGTCGGAGAACACGACCCCCGACGTGCAGTCTGGGGTGGTGTTTCATTCTTGGACCTGTATTCGATTGTGCGTGCTGAATCAACTCGTGTGTTGTTTCAGATATTGCACAGTGGACGCGTAGCTTCTTTGTGGTAAGTCCTCGGCCTATTAGTACCAGTCACCTGCATCGGTTACCCGACTTCC
>NZ_NOYD01000045.1 GCF_002258315.1 Rhodococcus sp. 06-462-5
AATCACTAGCAGAAAAACTCAACTAGCATTTCAAACAACACCCGACAACAACCACCACAAGCGGATGGCTGATACATCGAATGCTTTCACCAAAACAAAATATTTCGGCACTGACATTCATCGACACACTGTTGAGTTCTCAAAGAACACGCACACACTCTCACCCCACGAACACACAGTCCGTCGGCCTCAAGGGCAACTGTTCCAGCCTATCCCAGCTTGGTCTCGGACACAAGGCCCGACTCTTGGGGGATAAAACCTGCCAGGCCACACGTCCAACCTCGTATCCCAGTCCGTGAAGACCGGGTCGGTGTCCGTCGCTCTGACTCGACAAAAGTTACGCCACCGACAACACCAACGCAAATCGCCTGCTCAGCGGCGGTCCTTCGCGGCTCGAGCCCCAATTCGGCCTTCCTGGGACCGCTTCTCGACCACTCAGCTCAGCAATGCGTCCCGTGCGAACCTGCGCGACCAGCTCGGCGAGTCCGATACCCCTTGCCGGAAGTAGAACCGCGGACCGTGTGCACCGATGAGATCGAGGAAGCTCACCGTGGCCTGCGCCGCGAACTGAGCGTCGAAGACACCGGAATCTTCGCTGGCCCAACCTAATTCGGCGACAGTCTCGATCAGCATCTCGTTGCGATGCGTCGCAGATGCCGATGCTGCGAGGGAGATCAGGAAGAGAGTCGCTGCGTCGGTCTCGTAGGTCTCCTTACCCAGGGGAAGACGAGAAGCCGCATGTCGCCACATGCCTACCGGGTCGTCGGCCAAAGCTGCACCGAGCTTTGTGCGCAGCAACCTGCCCTTCGATGTGCGGGTCAACCCGAGGTGTCGCGCCGCCTCGCGAAGATCGGTCACCTGGTGATGGTCGATCTCGCGATTGCTCGGCCCTACCCACCCCAGACCCCAGTCGAGCTCCTCGCGAATCGCCGCCACGAATGCGGGCTTGAGGTAGCCGGCACCGGTCAGGTCGGCTCCGTCGTCGCCGATTCTGCCCAGAAACCACGACAACTTGGCCATCGCAATCTCTGCGACGGGCAGATCGACCGAGCTCTCGATGGTGAGTTCGCATCGTGGAAGCAACGCCATCAGTGAAGGGACCTCGGTAGGACGCACTCGATCGAACAGCTTTCCGATGGCCGGAGCAGCAGCCACAGCTTCGGCAAGCACCGAACGCCCCACGTCGAACGAGTGCAGCACTGTGTTGACTGCATCGGCGTCGAACAGAGCCGGGTCGAACGCCGCGCCCCACCGCGCCAGCAGAGCTGCGTGTTCGGGATCGGACGGGTCGGCCGCGATCTCCAACGCCTGTGCGTAGCGCGAGGGCCCGCCGGATTCCTCGGGGGGGCACGCGCGCTCCCCGTCCAGGCAGACTGATCGGAGGTCGTCGATATCGGAATCGATCTGCTCCAGAACGATCGTGTGCGTCCATCCGTCACCGAAGTCGTACTCGTACGTCATGGTGGAACCCGGTGCCGTGAGTACTTCGTCGATCCGCACTCGCTCCTCGCTCGACGACTCGTCGTCCGGTTCGTCGTCGAGCGTCTCTTCCATCTCGAATCGACGCGTGGCACCGGCGGTCCTGACGCTGAACGCATGCAGATGCCGGTCCTCCCAACCGAGAGCCCTCTGCAGCACCGCGTGCAGCTCGGACAACAGCAGATCCGAGCGCACCCGCACCCGACGCCAGATCTGCGGACGGGTGTGATCAACGGTCACCCGAAGCACCAAGTTCACCAGGCCCCGCCGCGTGGCTTCTGTCGCGCTGTCGTCGGCCGGTTCGTCGGTGTCGGACAAATTCGGCACCACCGACAGGTGCCGGACGCGACCGGTTCTCATCGACATGAACAGGACCCTAGTCGGACCCGTGCGTCGGACGCAGGGGGTCGCGGTTCTCTAAGTACCGGTGGTCAAACCGTCGTTGATCGCAGCGACGTCGAACGCCAACGCATCGAGCTGAGATGCCAACGTCGTCACCGTCAACTGCACCAGGTACTGGATATCGACGCCCACCACCACATACCGCGTCGTCACGGCGGCTTCGAGTTGCTGCGCGACGTACGTACCCCGAATGAATCGCGACGGCCAGCCGAGCCACGACGCCGCGCTCGCCTCGCGCTCCACCCAGCCGGGCATCGCACGACCGTCGCCGAAACCCAATGCCATCAACGCTTCCGGGTCGATCGTGCGCGACAACGCACCGACCAGAAGCACCGCGTTGGGCGCGAACCCGTTCTCCACCAGGTTCGGTTCCACGATCACCTGAGTCGCCCCGGGAAACTGCGCGGGATCGAGCGTCTGCCATCCCGCAGGAATCGGCACGGTGATGCCGATCTCGGCCGCCGCGGCACCGTCGAGCGGCGACACGCGCAACGCGTGTGCGTTCAGGTACTCGGCGATCGTGGTGGGCTCGGAGGATTCCGTCGACAGGGCGTCGTTCACAGCAGGGCCTTTCGTGGTGGACGATTCACCGACACGCCAGAGGCTACCCGCGCCGGTCCGCTCGTCCGTAGATCCTAGAGGCAGTGACCGGCGGGGAGCTGAGCGCTGCGCGACTCCAACCATGCACCGACCGCGTCGAGCATGGCTGTTCCGTCGGTGAACGAACCCGAATTCGGTTGCGCGGCAATCGCTACACCGACTCGACCGGCAACGGTGGTGACGATACCGACCTGCCGCACGTCGTAGCCACCTCGGACGCTCGGCCCCCAGCCGCCTTTGAAAGCCGCATCGGAGAGCTTCGCCAGACCCCAATGCTGCTCGGGCACAACACTGTTCATCATCTCGACCACCGGTGCAGCGTCCGGGATACACGACAGACCCGCCGCGAACGTCGCCTGATCCTGCGTCGACCACTCGGTCTGTCCGAATGCGCTGAATTCAGGCCGGATTCGCTCCCTCTGCACCGCAGTGGCAGCGTCACCGCCCTGTCGCAGAACCGATTCGACTGCGGCACCTGCGGCAGCGGAATCTCCGAGCGACCCCCACAGCGCCTCGGCTGCTGTGTTGTCGGAGCTCTCGATCGCAGCAGTGGCGTCCGCGAGCGCGGCGTCGCCACCGCCACGCAATGCGGCCACAGCAAGCGGCACCTTGACCGTCGACCACGCCACACCGGAAGTCCAGGTGCCGAGCACCGTCGACGGGCCGCCACCGACCGGAACCAGAGCGAGGCCGATGGGCCCACCCGCCGTCGCCTCCAGTGCGCCGAACTCCGCGGCCAGATCCTCGGCCGGCAGCGTCTCGACGGACGGCGCGGTGGTCCACACTCCCGAATCGGACGTCGGCGGACTCTCCGGCTGCATCGGAGCAGCCGATGTGTCCGACACGACGGGTGCATCCGAGGCCGGGTCGTCATCGGTGGCGATGGTGCAGCCGGACACCAGAACACAGAATGTCAGGGCCACCGCTCCGACTCTTCCGACGCCGCGCGCCGAACTAGAAGAGGTAGACAACAGCGTTCTCGCCACCGGTACACGTCACCAACTGCGCAGACGAGACGCAGTTCATCTCGTACCGCTTGCCGGTGACCGGGCTGCTGGCCACCACCGTCCGCGAATTCCGATCCGAACCGGCCCGGGTGTATGCCAAGCGAACTTCCTCGGCGAACGGGCACGACGTGACCGTCGACCCCACTGCCGAACCTCGGAGGCCGCTGCTCGACGCCACGGTCGCCGGGCAGGTCTGCGCACCCGCGGGCAGAGTGGCCACGCCCGGTTGCGGTGAGCTCGCCGTGGGTGCAGGTTCACCGCCTGGAACACTGCCGTCGGACATTGCCGAGGACGGTGCAGCACCCGCCGACGACGCCGTTGGAGTTGCGTCGTCACGTGCGACCGACCAGGCGAACACCCCGCCGAGAATCACCGCGACCACAACCAGGACGGCCACCACGATCCAGATGCCACCGCTCCCGCGTCTCGGCGGTCCCGGTGGAGGAGCACCCGGGACACCACCGGTGCCGAACACCGGTGACCGGGGAACCGCACCGTACCCACCTGGCTGCGCCGTGGCACGAGACTGTGGTGCGCCATGTCCGGAGGACGGCGGCGGAATGACTCGATCGGATGGATTCGGTTGCGCGCCGTACTGTCCGTACGCGCGCTGCGAGGGGTCGCCCGAACCTGGATAGCTCACTGGTGTCCTTCTGCCGATGATGAGGCCAGCCTCTCACACGGCGTCGCAACGAGCAGACCGGACGTTACAGTCTCGCTCGGCGCGCGGTGAGTTCCTCCAGATAGCGCGCAACCGCGTCGTCGTCGTTGGATTCGAGGACTCGATCGGCAACGGATCGCACGGGCTCAGCAGCATTCGACGGGCACAACGCCGTACCCGCCCAGTTCAGCATCGGCAGATCGTTGCGCGCATCCCCCACTGCCGCAACCGAACCCGCAGATATCCCCCATCGCTCGCATAATTCCTGGAGCGCACTGGCCTTCGAGACTCCCGCTGCGGACATCTCGATGTACGGAGCACCGGAATGCGTCAACTCCACTCCGTCCACCCCCACAGCGGCGACGAGCTCGTACAACTCCTCGCTCGTCGTATCACTGTGCCGAGCAACGATTTTGACCGTCGGCTCGACGTCGGCCGACAGCCCGTGCTCCGACAGCTCCATCTCGTGCGGCTGCCGGTGATGGTCGGCGAACACGCACAGCTCGGCGTACCGAGCCTCGGCGACGAATCGCGTTGCACCGACGGTCGCGAAGGCCACGCCGGGAACGAGCGAGCGCACGACCGACTTGGCCGAGGCCACCGTCTCGGCCGGTACCGATCTGGTGCCGACGATGGCCGGGAAACCGTCGGCCAGGTCGAGGACGACAGCACCGTTGGCACCGATCGCCGTCCCGCGAAATCCGCAGGACGCTGCGAGTTCGTCGATGGAGTGGCGCGCGCGAGCCGTGGCCCACACGACCCTGATTCCGGCTGCGTCTGCGGCAGCCATCGCGGCGGCCGTCCGCGCAGACACGGTTCGATCCGAACGTAACAGGGTGCCGTCGAGATCGGTTGCGACAACGACGACCTCTTCGGTGCTCTTCACCCCGCCGATACTGCCAGGTGTCGATCGATCAGCCTGCGACCAATGTCAGAACGGAAATCTCACTGGGCGCGAACACCCGGAACGGCGGGCCCCAGAATCCCGATCCACGGCTGGTGTAGAGCTGAGTTCGCTCGCCGTGCCTGCTCAGACCGTGCACCACCGGTTGGTCGAGCCGAACCAAGGCCGAGAACGGCCAGATCTGACCGCCGTGTGTGTGGCCGGAGACCTGCAGGTCGACGCCTGCGTCGACAGCGTCACCGATCTGTTTCGGCTGATGAGCCTACAACAGCACGGGCATCGAGGGGTCGGTTCCGGCAAGTGCGCGAGCGAGATCGGCACCGTGGCCTGGCGCACCCGACCCTGCGGCGGTGGCGTCGTCGACACCCGCGATGATCAGTGCGTCCTCACCGCGATGCAGCACCACGTGGCGATTGTGCAAGGAGTTCCATCCGAGGTTCTCCATGTGATCGAGCCACTCCTGCGCCTCGCCGAAGTACTCGTGATTGCCGGTGACGTACACGCGCGCCGCACTCGCGAGCATCGACTCCAACGGCGCGGCCTGCGCTCGACGCCGATCGACCGAGCCGTCGGCGATGTCGCCGACATGAGCCAACACGTCCGGTTCGAGCGCATTGACGGCGTCGGTCAATCGATGCGACCACGTCGTGCGATCGAGCGGACCGAAATGCGTGTCGGTCACGAGAACCACTCGTAGACCGTCGAATCGAGCCCCGAGCCGATCGATCCTGACGGTCGTGTGTCGCACGCGGGGAGTTCGCATCGCCTCGTAATGACCCCACAGCGCCAGGACGACTACGACGACCACGGTTGTCACCGACACGATCCGCGACCGAAGGGGGTCGTCGACACCTGCCACCCACAGACCGAGCCGCAGCAGCAGCGAGAGTGCCGACCACACGAACGCGATCCAGACCGAGCCCAACAACACGTCTCCGACGCGAGCCCACGCGTCCTTGGAGGCACCCTCCGCGCTCGGCCGGTGGCCCAGATACATCGCTGCAGGCAAAGCCACGAATGCGGCGACCGCAACCGCGGAGCCGACCAACTGTGCAGCCAACGGCCACTGCGCGCCGGCTAACACGACGGTCCAGGTCGGCAGCGCGACAAGCGCAGCGCAGACGACGAGGACGATGGTCGGCACGACGATCCGCCTAGCGCGCGGCGACCGATTCGGTGCGACCGACTGTTCCGGTTGCTGCGTCTGTCGATCCGTCATCGGCGTCGAACCCTCTTCACTCGTACGTGCGCGCAATTCGAGGCCCAAGACTACGTCGACTTCGCTGGTTCGGCGCGGGCGCTGAACCTGCCTGACGTGAGCGGGAGTTACGGACGACGGCGGGTGGTGTATCCGCGAAGTCCGTTGAGCGGCAACTCGTGCTCTGCGATGTCCTCGTCCTCGGCTGCCTCTAGGCCGCTCGGCTCGCTATCGGCATCCGTTTCTTTCGCTGAATCGCCCTGCGCCTCGGCCGAATCGGACCCGTCGAGCTCGGCAGCCTCGACGCTTGCCCCGGCCTCGTCCTGTGCGACCGTCTCGTCGGCTTCCCCGATCCGGTCCGTGGGCGCAGTCGTGCTGTTCGCGGTTTCGCCGAGCTCGGTGGCCGAGCTGCTGCTCACCTCGGCCTCGCGCACCCGCGCGGACGCATCGCTCTCTGCATCCTTTGCCGGTGCGGATCCGTTGGTCATCGCCGAGCGGCTCGACGCCGAAGACTCGACCGGCCGAGCAGTGCCGTTGGTGGCGGCGGAGCCGTTGGTCCTTCCCGATCCGTTCGTCATGCCCGAGCCGTTGGTCGGCCCCGACCCGTTCGTCATACCCGAGCCGTTGGTCGGCCCCGACCCGTTCGCGGTGCCCGAGCCGTTCTCGACTCCGGCTCCGTTGGTGGTTCCGGATCCGTTTTCGGTCTTCGGTGCCGATCCTTCGCGGTCGGCTCCTCGCGCTTCCGAGACGGCCGGCTCCTCGGCGGGGATATCTATGCGCGGCATGGTCCACAGAGACAGCACCGACTCGTGGCGCGCGGGTGAGTCCGCGTACGTGGACGTCTCGAATACCCCGGAATCGTCGAACTGCGAGGACTCGAGTGGGACCGGGGTCCAGGCCCCGTCCGAGCTCTCCAGACCGTCCACGACAACGCTGTTGGGCTTGATTCCCAGACGGGCCAACGTGGCCCAGAGGCTTTCCAACGCCGCGTCACGGTCCAGGTAGTACTCGGATTCACGCACCCGCCAGAACGTCCAACCGCACCGCTTGAGCTCCTGCTCGCGCTGCAGATCCGCCAACCGCTGCGCGGGGGTCGACAGGAACGTGTCACCGTCGCACTCGACGGCGAGGCGCGAGGAATCGCCGGTCACCACCAGTGCCAGACGCCTGTTGTTCACCTCCACACCAGGATTGACGTGAAAACCTCGCTCGACGAGGTCGTTCCACAACTGCTGCTCGAGCAGCGTCTCGAACGGTGCCTTCCGGACCTCGCGCGAGACATCGACCGGCATGGGATCGGCCGGAGCGGGCGAGACGGAGGTGACGTAGCTCAGCAACGAGTTGCGCAGGTCCGCTCGCTTGAGTCGGTCGACGGTCACCGAGTGGAAGAGCCACAGCTGATCCTGTGCCCGTGAGGCCGCCACGTTGAACCGCCGCTTGTACTGATTGGCGGTGAGGGTTGCGAAGTTCTGATCGGGTGCCACCACCATCGACAGAAACACGACGTTGCGTTCGTCGCCCTGGAAGTCCGGTGGCGTACCGACACGCAGCCGACGCTGTTCCCACTGCTCGATACCGATCCGCTTGATCAACTCGTTGCGAATCTCGTCGACCTGCGATTGACCCTGCAGCACAACCACTCCGAAGGTCAGGTTGTCGTATGCGGAGTCCTCGAGGCAGTCGGCGATCTGGTCGGCGATCGCGATGGCCTCGGTACGGTTGACCAGTGATGCGTTCTTTCCGGTCACCGTCGCTCCGCGAACGTACGTGTGCCGCAACGGCGGTAGCCGATCCGCACCGAACTGTCGCACGGGAACGAGCGGGGAGTCCCCGTAGAACTGCTGACTCGACCAGTTGATGATCTCGGGCATCGAGCGGAAGTGCTCACGCAACCGCACCACCTGACCGAATCTGGTGCGCAGCATGGAGAACAGGCTCGACCTCGGGGTCAGCGTCGCTCGCACGTGTTCGGGTAGATCGGGCAGATAGACGTCCAACCGATCGAACACGTCCTCGAGCGTGCCGGTCTGCGGGACGTCCGCCGGTGCGCACTGCCGGTCGTCGCCCACCACGATCACGCGGGGTGCGAGGTACAGCAGGAAGAGACTCGTGATGTCGGCCTGACTCGCCTCGTCGACGATGACGACGTCGAAACTGCCCGGCACCGGCGGAATCGATGCCAGCACCTGGGACAGTGGCATGACCCATGCGGGGACCGCACTCTGCGCCTCACGCATCGCCGATCGTGCTGCACTGCGGTAGGTTTCGGCGTACTTACCGGCTCCCGAGCCGATGCTGGAGATGTGCTCGCGGTAGGTCTGCAGCGCACGCACCTCGACGGCGGTCATTCGTTGGAGACTGTTACGCCAGGCGCTGGCGGCGGCGAGACGTGTTGTGAGGTAAGCGATGTCGGTGTCGGCGGCGGCGAGCTCCGCTTCCAGTTGCTGTTCGAGACCACCGTGGTGCTGCTCACCGACCCACTCGCGTGCCCGACGCCACGCCCAGGCCTTCGACATCTGCCAGCTCAGTTCGTCCCATTCGACATCGCCTGCGGTGTCCTCGACCAGGTCGAACAATGCGGGTGCGACCTCGGACAGCGACGCCGACATCGATTCGAGCAGAAGCTGATCCTCCTGCTCGGAACACGCCTGCGAGTAGGCCGCAACGGCGGCAGCCAGTTCCAACGGATCCGCAGTGCTCAACGCGCTCACCAGATTCGAGCCCTCGGGCGACGGCCCGGCATCGATCCGAGTGGCGACCGCGAACTGCAGGGCGTCGAGCTCGGCGCGTGCGGCATCGATGTCGATGCGCGTGGCGATGGCGTCGGCCGCCCCGGCGATTTCCTGTGCTTCGGCCAGGCTCCGAATCCACGGTGCCGCAGGCGAAATGGTGTACAGCCGTTGCACCAGGGCGTCACGGGCAGCGACGACGGCAGACACCAGGCCCAGCCGATCGGCGATTCGCGCCACGTTGTTGACGCGAATCGAACGCGTGCCGTCGAGCGGAACGACGATCGTGAGGTCGGCCAGCAGCACCGCTGCGGTCTGCACGGTCTCGAGTGCGCGAATGTGCTCGGCCACCAAACGTGCGGCCCTCGCCGTCGTCGCGGGTTGTCCGTCGACGGTGGCGACGATGTCGAGCGCCTCGACTGCCTTCTGCTCCTCGCTGCGACGGAACCGGGGCTTCCACTCGATACCGGACTCCAGCGCGCCTGCGAACGCATCCATGGCCGACAGTGCCGCAGGCGAGCTCGACGAGCACTGCACATCGTGGGCACCGACGTAACGATCGGACGCAGCTGCCGTCTCGACCATCGCGTCGATTCCGCTGACCCGAGACCACAGGTGGGCGGCCTCGCCGGACAGCACGGAATCGGTCAACCGCGGGTAGGAGCCGTCGAGTTCGACGACCGCTCGCACTCGGGCGGCGAGCTCCTCGCACAGTTGCCTGATCTCCGAGGACACGCCGGGTTCGACGCCGTCGAGCAACGCCACGAGGTCCGCGGCCTGGGGCGAGAGAGTGTCGATCTGCGCACCTGCACGCTGGCAGAGCGAGGCGAGTTCGGCCGAATTCGGCAGCATGGTCTCCGGACGCGGCAGTACCTGGCGAGAGCGAAGTTCGCGAGTGCCGTCGGAGCCGGCAATGAGTTTGCGAAGCTGATCGACCTGTGCACCGTCGAGGGGTGGCCGATCGGCCAGCAGTGGGCCGGGTAGCCACTCGTGGGCACCTTCGGCCGCTTTGACCTTGCGCACGATGGACGACACGGTGCCGTCGTAACCGTCGGAAACATACTCGTGCACAACGGTTTCGGACTCACGAAGCGCGCTGACACGATCGAGCAGCTCGGCCCGGCGGGCAAGAGCCGCTGCGCGCTGCGTCGTCAGCGCCTCGATCTTCTGCACCTCACTGGCCTCGTCGAACGAGGTCTTGCGCTCGGCGATCTTCGCGACGCTGCGATTGAGCTCGTCCGAACCACCGCGAGAGAGGTCGGTGATGGACACACACAGCTCTTGCAGCTCCGGCGGGAGCTTGTCGCGCAGCACGCGCAAAGCTTGTGACTTTTCACTAGTGACCAGAACCCTTTGACCGCGCGCCAACAGCCCGGACATGAGGTTGGCGATCGTGTGGGTCTTGCCCGTTCCCGGCGGCCCCTCGACCACGACGCCGCTGTCACGCCCCAGCCGTTCGATGATCTGCGACTGCTCGGCGTTGGCCGGCAGCGGAAACAGCGGGTCCTCCGCCAGTGCCGCCGACTCCCCCGCCCCCGTGCGTTCGAGCCACGCCATCCGATCTGCCGGCTCGATGGCATCGACCAGTTGCGCGAGTCCCAGCGGTACCGGGGAGTCGGCGAACTCGAGGTCGGCGATCATCTGTTCGTAGTACTCGACCAGCGCGAACGAGTCTCGAACGCGGAGAACGAGGGCAGGCGAGACGGTCAGCGTGCGGTCGTCGTCGATATACGCGAGAGCCCCGGGCGGCCCGAGACGACCGAGCACCTCGATCTCGTGGCGTGGCACCCGCGCCGCCCAGTTCCTCAAGAACTGTTCGACGCCGTCCCCGATCGGCGAGCTGACAGTCTCACGCAGTTCCCGAGCCAGCGCGACGGAGCCGGAGGTGTCGAAATCGTCCGACCCGGTCAGCAGCTGGCCGTCCTCGAGCCTCGGGGTGGTACTCGCGGCGAGGCGAACCAGCAGGTCACCGGTGCGTACGTCCCGTTCGATGCTCGCCGATTGTGTGATCAGGTGAGTGCGCACGCTGCGCTGCGGATCGGTGTTGCTCGACGTCAACAGGCCGGACGCCACCACGAGCTCGATCGACTCCGGCCGCGACGCGAGCTCCTGCATCATCAGCTGCAGAGCCTGGTACAGAGCGGCCTGCGGTCGCCGCTCCCGATCCTCCTGCGCCCATTCCTTCCACGATTCGGAGTACTCCTCGAAGGCCTGCTTGATCTCGTAGGCCTTGCGGATGTCGAAGTCGGCGTCGGACTCCTGCGCCTCCTCTCGACGGCGGGACGTCACCGAGGATGCGTCGGCCAGCTCGAGCTCGCGGTAGCGGCTGTCTGCGACGACCTGAGGATCGAGCCAGCCCGATAGCAGCGCCGGCGGCTCGGGCGGCTCGTCGACCGCGATGCGAGGTGCACGGAGCACCACACCACCCTGCTTGGCTCGGGGGTCGAGCTGCATGGGAACGTCCCCGGCGTGGACCCACTCGATCTGCATGTGGTCGTCGAAACGCAGCACCGGGTTCGAGCGCGCCTCGACGATTTCGCGAAGGAAGCGCAGCAGGCGTTGCACCCTGCTCTTGAGCTCGTCGTCGTGTTCACGACCGGTAGCCGCTGCAGCCGTCACAGTTTCCCCACAAATACTCGAATGGTCGTCCGTTTCAGGGACGGTGTTTGCACACCCGGGCCAGACTAGCCGCTGAAAACAAGTTGTTCATCGCGTCCTGAGAACACAAAATACGTTCTAGTGCTGGGTCACAAAGACCCACTTCGGTCGCTGGATCCCCCACAGCGGACCGACCCGCCCTGACCACGGGTTCTCACCCCGTCGACCACGACAGGAACCGAATGCGCAAGCTGGTCTACTACATCGCCGTCACTCTCGACGGGTTCATCGCCGCGCCGGACGGCAGCTACGACAGTTTCGTGGCCGAAGGCGATCACCTCGATGCCATCGTGGCCGAGCTGCCCGAGACGTTGCCGGTGCACGTGCGGGCCATGTTCGGCCTGGACGGTCCGCCCGCTCGATTCGACACCCTCGTCATGGGGCGCGAGACGTTGCAACCGGCACTCGACGTCGGGATCGCCAGCCCCTATCCCCACCTGCGCCAGTACGTGTTCTCTCGCACCCTCGCCCCGTCGAACGACCCGACCCTCACCGTGGTGAACGACGATCCGATCGGACTCGTCAGGAGCCTCAAAGCCGAGGACTCCGAGCTCGACGTCTGGATCTGCGGCGGGGGAAACCTCGCCGGTCAACTGCTGCCCGAGATCGACGAGCTGTTCCTCAAGGTCAATCCCGTCGTACTCGGCCGGGGCATCGGCCTGTTCTCGTCCGGGACGGGTGTCGATCCGTTCCCCGCTCAGCGGTTCGCGCACCTCGAATCGCGCCAGTTCGAGAGCGGAGTGAGATTCACCCGGTTCATCCGACCGGAAGCTCGCGGAGAATGACGTATAAAGACTGAATGCCTGCCGCGCCGGAGTCCGACCCTGTGCTGCCGAATCGGGAGCTGCCGATCACCCCGCGCGGGCTGCGAACTCGATCCTCGCTCGTGGCGGCCGCCCGTCGAGTCTTCGAGGACAGTGGGTACCTCGACTCCCGGCTGATCGACATCACCAGCGCCGCTCGATGCTCGGCCGGCACCTTCTACACCTATTTCACCAGCAAGGAAGAGATCCTGGCCGCTGTGCTCGAGCAGGCCAGGGACGACATGCTGCATCCCGGTACCGAGCGAGTGAACCCGCACGACGATCCGGTTGCCGTGATCGCCGCCAGCAACCGTGCGTACTTCGAGGCCTACCGACGCAACGCGAAGCTGATGGCGCTGCTCGAGCAGGTATCGAACATCGATCCCGAGTTCCGACGCCTGCGCCGTGAACGCGCCGATGCCTTCGTCAGGCGCAACGCCCGAAGCATCGAGAGCCTGCAGAGCCGCGGTCTGGCCGACGCGGAACTCGATCCTCTGCTGGCCTCCCGCGCACTGTCGTCGATGATCAGCAGGCTGGCGTTCAATCACTTCGTCGTCGACGCCGCCGACGGCCGTCCGCCCGAGGACTCCGAGGAACTGCTCGCAACGGCCACGAGGCTGTGGGTCAATGCGCTGAGACTGCCGCCTGCGAGCGAGAGCGACAGGTGAGGGAGACCGCACTCGGCGACGAGCGAAGCAACTCGAGCCGATCGGCTCGAGTTGTACCCGTCAGTAATGTACTCGTCGGTAGCAACGAAAGTCGCCGAATGGCGAATTACGCCTCGCGCCAACGCTACTCGCGAGTACGTTTGCGAGGTGAACGGAACTCGACAGCCGGTACGCAGCCAAAGTGGTTGCCACAGAATATGATTCACTTGTTGGTGATCAATCACACTCACGCCGAACGCCGTTGGCGATGCACAGGGCCTCGTTACCGTTAGAATGAGCCGATCGGAGTGCCGCACGACGAGCGAGAAAATGGCATGCCCGGCACCAATCCACGTTCCATCGAGTGCACCGACGCGGTGCGCCCACACCGAGCGAAGAGAGATACGTTGTTCAAGCGGATTGCAGTAGTCAACCGAGGCGAGGCAGCAGTACGCCTGATCCGAGCCGTCCGAGAGCTCAACGCCGAACACGATTACGGCATCCGCACCGTAGCGCTGCACACCGAGGCGGAGAAGCGGGCCATGTTCGTCCGCCAGGCCGACGAAGCGGTCACGCTGCGCAAGCCTGCGCCCGGATCGGCCTACCTCGACTACGGCGTCCTCGAGGCCGCCCTGGTCGAGTCCGGTGCCGACGCGGTGTGGGTCGGCTGGGGCTTCGTCGCAGAGGACCCGACGTTCGCCGATCTCGTCGCCCGCCTGAACATCACCTTCATCGGCCCGTCGGCCGACGCGATGCGTCTGCTCGGTGACAAGGTCGAGGCGAAGATCCTCGCCGAGAAGGTCGGCGTCCCCGTCGCACCGTGGTCCGGCGGCCCCGTCGAGACCCGCGCCGACGCCAGGCGTCACGCAGCGGCGATCGGCTACCCGCTGATCATCAAGGCCCGCTCGGGTGGCGGTGGCCGCGGTATCCGCAAGGTCTTCCACGAGGACGAACTCGAACTCTCCCTCGAGCGCACCCAGGGTGAGGCCGAGCGCTCGTTCGGCGACCCCGTCGTCTTCCTCGAACGGCTCGTCACCGATGCCCGCCACGTCGAGGTTCAGGTCATTGCCGACAGCCACGGCAACGTCTGGGCCCCGGGCGTGCGCGACTGCTCCATCCAGCGACGCAACCAGAAGGTCATCGAGGAGTCCAGCTCGCCGCTGCTCACCAAGGAGCAGGCCGACCAGCTGCGCACCGCCTCGGCCGAGCTCGTCAAGGCCGCCGGCTACCAGGGCGCAGGCACCGTCGAGTACCTGTACCAGCCCGAGCAGAAGATCTTCACCTTCCTCGAGGTCAACACCCGACTCCAGGTCGAGCACCCCATCACCGAATACACCACCGGCATCGATCTGGTGAAGCTGCAGATCCTCGTCGCCGACGGCCAGGCACTGCCCGGCGAATGCCCGCCCGAATTCGGCCACGCCGTCGAAGCTCGCCTCAACGCCGAGGACGCCGACAACGGCTTCGCTCCGGCTCCCGGCACCGTCGAACTCCTCAAGTTCCCGCTCGGCACCGGCATCCGCGTCGACACCGGCATCGCCCAGGGCGACGTGATCCCGCCCGACTACGACTCGATGGTCGCCAAGGTCATCGCCTGGGGACGTGACCGCAGCGAAGCGCTGGCGCGGTTGCGCAACGCACTGCGTGAGACCACCGTCGTCATCGACGGCGGCACCACCACCAAGTCGTTCCTGCTGAGCCTGCTCGACCGCGAGGAAGTCATCTCCGCCTCCGCCGACACCGGCTGGCTCGACCGCACCGAGGCCGGCTCCCAGGTGGGCCCGACGGCCGTTGCCGACATCGCCATCGTCGCCGCAGCCATCGATGCCTACGACGCCGAGGAAGGCCGCGAGCGCACCGCGTTCCTCAACTCCGCCCGCGGCGGCCGTCCACGCGCCACCCACGCCATCGGCCGCACGGTCGAACTGAACTACCAGGGGCAGGCCTACAAGCTCGAGGTCGGCCAGACCGGCACGCACCGCTACAGCATCGACGGTGACGGCATCGGAGACCTTCAGGTCGACGTCGAACGCCTCGGCACGTACGAGAGCCGGCTGGTGATCGGCGACCGTCGATACCAGGTGGTCACCGTCGCCGGAGCCGCGCACTTCCTCGTCGAGGTCGACGGCATCAGCCACCAGATCTCGCAGGACGAGGCCGGGTTGGTCCGCGCACCGGCTCCCGCCGTCGTCGTTGCCGTGCCCGTTGCCATCGGCGACGAGGTCGAAGCGGGACAGACACTCGTCGTCCTCGAATCGATGAAGATGGAAACCGCCGTCCGGTCCCCCTACGCGGGCACCGTGCGTGAGGTACTGGCCTCGGTCAACGGACAGGTCGACGCCGGAGCGGCACTGCTGCGCGTAGATCAGGCCGGTGAGCAGAAGGTCTCCGAGCAAGCGCCGCGCGTGCAGTTCCGCGGTATCGACGACGCCGAGCAGCGTTCACCGCAGCGTCGCGCACTGGACCGACTCGACGAACTCGCCGCCCTCATCACCGGCTTCGACGTCAGCGGAGCTCGGGCTCGAAACCTGTTGTCCACCTACGAGACTCTGCGTGCCGACGTGCCGCGCAACGATTCGGGACTGGTCTCGGCCGAGCTGGATCTGCTCAACACCTTCGCCGACATCTGCGAGCTCTCCCGCAACCGGCCGACGATGGACGAGGAGAGCACCGACGAACGCGTCCACTCCCCTCGCGAGCACTTCCACTCGTTCCTGCACTCGCTCGACGCAGACGTTCAGGGGCTCCCGGATTCGTTCCGCACCAAGCTCACTCGCGCACTCGCGCACTACGATGCCGCCATCGACGAGGGCCGTACCCCCGAACTCGAAGAAGCCGTCTACCGCGTCTTCCTGGCACTGCAGCGCATGGAGAACCAGGTTCCGGTCATCGCGGCCCTGCTCGGCCACTGGCTCAGCGACTGCTCGGCACAGCCCGAGGCCACCCCGGCCATGGCCGAGGTACTCGAGCGACTCATCGGTGCCACCCAGGCCCGCTACCCCGTCATCGGCGACGTCGCCCGCAACCTACGCTTCCGGCTGTTCGACGAGCCACAGATCCGCAGTGCACGCGAGAAGATCTACGACGGAGTCCGCGGCAGCCTGCAGTACCTCGCCGAGAATCCCGACGCAGCCGACTACTCGGCGCGCATCGCAGCTCTCGTCGCCACCCCGGAACCGCTGATCGAGCTACTGGCACAACGGATCACCGATCCCGGTGCCCTGCTCGAAGTGATCACTCGCCAGTACTACGAGATCCGCACCCTCGAAGACGTCAAGGCCTTCGACCGCGACGGCAGGCACTTCGTCACCGGCAACTTCGAGCTCTCGGGCGAACGGCTGCATCTGGTGTCGACGGCAACCGACTTCGATTCGCTCGCAGCAACTCTGGATTCGGTCGACGACATCGCCGGACCGGCGCCGGAGAACCTGGCCGTCGACCTCTACCTGTCGTGGCCGGACGCACCGACCGACGGCGACGAGCTCTCGGCCCAGCTCCAGGCTGTGCTGGCCGCGCACCCCGGCACGGGCCGCTGGCGCCGCGTGACGGTGACCGCGTTCGGTTCCGCAGCGCGAAAGATGACCTACCGTCGCACCACGGTAGAGGGGTCCGAGCCTCTCGCCGAGGACACGATCATTCGGGACATGCACCCGCTGACCGGTCAGCGACTGGACCTGTGGCGACTGAAGAACTTCGACGGAGTTCGGTTGCCCGCCAGCGCCGGAACGTACCTGTTCCACCTGACGTCGAAGGCCAACCCGTCCGACGAGCGTCTGGTTGCCCTGGCCGAGATCCGCGGCGTCACAACGCAGTTGGACGACGCAGGCAACATCGTCGCGGTACCGGAGATCGAACGCACCGTCGCGGCCTGCCTCGACGGCATCCGCCGCGCTCAGGCCGGACGTGGCAAGAAGCGACTCGACGCCAACCGCGTCGTGCTCTACGTCTGGCCGGTACTCAACGTTCCCGCCGACCGCATCGCCACCATCGCCCGGCACATCGCGCCGCTGACGATCGGTGCAGGCCTCGAGGAGATCACCCTCATCGCCCGCCTGGCCGAAACACCGGGCGCGACGCCACGCGAGGTGGCACTGCGCCTGTCGTACCGCTCCGGTGCCGGCATCGTCGCCAAGGTGACGCCGCCGCCGACCGAGCCGATGCGTCCGCTCGACGAGTACACCCAGAAGGTGCAACGCTCGCAGGCCCGCGGCACCGTGTACCCGTACGAGCTGATTCCGTTGCTCAGCAGCAACGGCGGCACGTTCACCGAGTACGACTTCGACGCCGACGGCGTGCTCGCACCGGTCGATCGCCCCTACGGCCGCAACACCGCGGGCGTCATCGTCGGTGTCGCGACCACACCGACCGCCAAGTACCCCGAGGGCATCACCCGCGTCGCGCTGTTCGGTGACCCGACCAAGGCACTGGGCACCGTCGCCGAGGCCGAGTGCTCGCGAATCGTTGCGGCCATCGACCTCGCCGAACAACTCGGCGCACCCGTCGAATGGTTCGCATTGTCCTCCGGAGCAACGATTTCCATGGAATCGGGCACCGAGAACATGGACTGGGTCTCGCGCGGACTGCGTCGCATCATCACCTTCACCCAGGCCGGCGGTGAGATCAACATCGTGGTCGCGGGCATCAACGTCGGCGCGCAGCCGTACTGGAACGCCGAAGCCACGATGCTTACCCACACCAAGGGCATCCTGGTGATGACCCCCGACAGTGCGATGGTGCTCACCGGAAAGCAGTCACTGGACTACTCCGGCGGTGTCTCGGCCGAGGACAACTTCGGCATCGGCGGCTACGACCGCGTCATGGGCCCCAACGGCCAGGCGCAGTACTGGGCACCGAACCTGCGGGCCGCGTGCGACATCCTGTTCGCGCACTACGACCACGCGTATGCCGCTCCGGGAGAACGCTTCCCGCGCCGCGCAGCCACCGCAGACCCGACCGAGCGCGACGTACGCACGTACCCGCACGTGCACCCGTCGAGCGACTTCACCACCGTCGGCGACATCTTCTCCTCGGTCACCAACCCGGACCGCAAGAAGCCGTTCGACATTCGCACCGTGATGCGCGCCGTGGTGGACCAGGACCACTCGGTACTCGAGCGTTGGGCCGACATGGCCGACGCCGACACCTCCGTGGTGTTCGACGCCCACCTCGCCGGAATTCCGGTGTCCGTGATCGGCATCGAATCGCGGGCCATCCCCCGCAAGGGCTGGTTCCCGTCCGACGGCCCCGATCAGTGGACCTCGGGCACCCTGTTCCCGAACTCGTCGAAGAAGACGGCACGTGCCATCAACGCCGCCAGCGGAAGCCGGCCGATCGTGGTGCTGGCCAACCTCTCCGGCTTCGACGGATCACCGGAATCGCTGCGCAACATTCAGCTCGAATACGGTGCCGAGATCGGCCGCGCCATCGTCAACTTCGACGGACCGGTCGTGTTCTGTGTCGTATCGCGCTACCACGGCGGCGCGTTCGTGGTGTTCTCCGGAGCGCTCAACGACAACATGGAGGTCCTCGCAGTGGAGGGCTCCTTCGCCTCCGTGCTCGGTGGTGCCCCCGCCGCAGCAGTGGTGTTCACCCGCGACGTCAACGCCCGCACCGCAGCGGACCCGACCGTCAAGGAACTCGAGACTGCGCTGAACGCAGCCGAGGACGACGCTGCCCGCTCGGCCCTGCGCGTGGAACTGGCCACCGTGCGAGCGAACGCCCGCAACGCCAAACTGGGTGAAGTGGCAGCCGAATTCGAGGCCATCCACAACATCCAGCGTGCGCAGAACGTCGGATCGGTGCACCACATCGTCCCCGCCGCCGAACTGCGTCCGCAGTTGGTCGCCGCCATCGAACGCGGAATGGCGCGGTCGTTGGCCAAGTAGGGCCTGGGCTCGCTCAACGCAAACGCGCGCGCGTTTGCTGGATGCTCGCGGAACGGCTACCTGTTCCGCGAGCGTCTGGCGAATGCGCGCGCGTTTGTCGGTTCGGCTCAGGCCGCGTTACCAGTAGGTCACGTCTGTGGCGACGACACCGGTGCATTGACCGGTGAAAATGGTGACCGCGCAGGCCTCCCAGAGCCGCGACAGCATGTCGAAACCACCCAACACTCCGCTCGCGCTACCGGTGCTCGCGCTTCCGGTATCTGCCACCGCGACTGCCGGCGACGCGATGGCGATTACGGCCGCTCCCAACACAACAGCAATACGACGCTTCACGCTGTTCTCCTCTTCGACTCCGTCGGACATGGTTCGCTCGACACGCTAACCTCGCGTCCCCATTGTCGCAATCGTCCGATCGAACGATGCCGGGCCGTCAGCGCTCGAGGGTTCGGGCACTGACGAAGCGTCTCGGCTCACCGGTGAGCGGGTCCGTGAAATTCAGAGCCCGGGCCAGAAGTTGCAACGGCCGGGTGAAGTCATCGGCCGGGACCGATGTGTACACCGGATAGTACGGGTCGTTCACGATGGGAATCCCCAACGACGACAGGTGAATTCGCAGCTGATGGGTCTTACCGGTCTTGGGGAAGAGTCGATATCGGGCGGATGTGCCGAAAGTGTCGACCAGGTCGATCGAGGTCTCGCTGTTCGGCTCCCCCGGCTCCTCGTATGCCGTCATGACCCCGTGTTCTTTGAGGATTCGACTCCGGACGACGCGTGGAAACTCCAGCGCTGCATCGAATCCCGCAACCGCCTCGTATTCCTTGGTGACATTACGGGACGAGAAGAGTTCCTGATACGGCCGTCGGGCATGCTTGGTCTTGGTGAAGAGCAACACCCCGGCGGTGGCGCGATCGAGTCGGTGCGCGGGCGTCAGGTCGGGGCAGTCGAACCGCCTGCGGAGCCGTACCGTCGCCGTTTCCGTCACGTGTCGGCCACGTGGGATGGTGGCGAGGAAGTGCGGCTTGTCGACCACCAACAGGTCGTTGTCCTCGTGCAGGATGCCGATCTCGAACGGAACCGGAACCTCCTGCGCTGGAACGCGATAGAAGTACACCTGGCTGCCGGCGCGGTAACGCGTCGCGTCGGAGATGGGCCTGCTCTTCTCGTCGACCACTTCGGCGTCGCGCATCGCTCGTCGCCAGTCATCCTCGGGCATCGCACGTTCGAGATACTCCACGATGGTGGTGGCCGAATCACCGTGCGGCAACAGCAGTCTCAGCGGTGCGAGACCGTCCCGGAAGGGCAGCATGTCTCTACGCGCAGTCGAGACAGATCAACCGCAGACCACGGCCGGCGTCGCCGTCGAAGTCCTGATAGCGGGATGTCGGATTGCCACAGGCACTGCAGCGACCGATGACGGCGGTGTGATCGGAGAAGTTCTGTGCCATCCGCTTGTCGAACACGAACAGCGAACCCTCCCAGAGCGCGTCGTCGCCGAAAGTCTCTGCATACCGGACGATTCCGCCGTCGAGCTGATACACCTCCTCGAATCCGCGCGCGACCATCAACGACGAGAGCACCTCGCACCGCACTCCCCCGGTGCAGTACGTGACCACAGGGGACTGCTTCAGATGGTCGTAGGCACCGGAGTCGAGTTGGGAGACGAAATCTCTTGTCGTCTCGACGTCGGGCACCACTGCGTTCTTGAACTTGCCGATCTGTGCCTCGAAGGCGTTGCGGCCGTCGAAGAAGACGACGTCGTCGCCGCGGGAATCGACGAGCTCGTGCACCTGCTCAGGGCTCAGGTGAGTTCCGCCGCCGACAACCCCGTCGGCGTCGACCTTCAGTTCCCCGGGGGCACCGAAGGTGACGATCTCGTCCCGGACTCGAACGGACAGCCGCGGGAAGTCGTTACCGAGCCCCTCGGACCACTTGATGTCGGCCGCCTTGAACGCCGGATAGCTACGGGTGCCGCGGACGTACCTCTTGACGTCGTCGACGTCACCGCCGACCGTCGCGTTGATGCCGTGTTCGGAGATCAGGATGCGTCCGGTCAGATTGTTCGACGCGGCCAGCGTCTGCTGCCACAACCGGATCGCCTCGGGATCGGGTAGCGGAGTGAACACGTAGAACAGGACGATTTTCGGTACAGCCACACCGATAAGTATGGCGCGTTGTCAGGCAGGCGGTGCCGCCGCCCGGACGCGCTGGGTGCCGGAGTCCACGGTGAAGCCCGCTCCCCAGTACACGCCGGTCTGCGGATCCTCCTTGGCGGTGAGGAACCAGTGGTCCATCCGAGCCGCCGTCCGGGTGACCTCGAAGACGCCGAACCCGTGGCTGTCGAGGTCGACGAACTTCACGTGCTGGTTGAGCGCTTTGAATGCTTCCTCGGCGACGCGGCCCAGGGTGTGCGGCGGAGTACGCGTCAGGTCGTCGATATTGGCCGAACTCACCGAGGTGACCACTAGCTCGGTGGCGGCAGGCTCGGTGGTGGCATAGTGCGCCGCATCGAGCGGCACCTCGCAGGCCCATGCCGAGTGGATGTCACCGGTGATGAAGACCGTGTTGTCGACGCCCGCGTCGACGATGGCACCGAGCAGTTTGCGGCGGTCGGCGGTGTAGCCGTCCCACGGATCGGCGTTGTACGGCAGGCCGCCCTCCGGGATCCCGAGGAGCGAGGTGACGGCCCTGGCTGCGTCCCGGTCGAGCGGCGGGATCAGAGTGGGCGTGATCATCACCGGGTTGCCGACGATCTTCCACTGCGTCGGCGACGAGACGATGCCGTCGGTGAGCCACTGCATCTGCTCCGCGCCGGTGATGGTCCGGTTGGGAGAATCGACCTCGGGCCCGTTGAACGGCAACACCTGCTGCGAGCGGTAGGTACGCAGATCCAGCATCGACAGCTCGAGGAGGTTGCCGAACCGGAGCCTGCGGTACAGATGACGGTTGGTCGCGGTGCCTGCGGCGCGGACCGGCATCCACTCGTAGTACGCCTGCTCCGAATTGGCCTTGCGCGTGTACCAATCACCCTCGGTGGCCGGGGTGTGGTTCTCGGCACCGCCGTCGTACGCGTCGTTGGCCGACTCGTGATCGTCCCACGTGCAGATCCACGGCACGCCGACGTGCGCGGCCTGCAGATCGGGATCGGACTTGTACTGTCCGTGACGCTGGCGGTAATCGGCGAGCGAGACGATCTCGTGGGTGGGCGAATGCTGCCGGATCACCCCGTCGCGGCCCGGGAAACCGCCCGTCTCGTACTCGTAGATGTAGTCGCCGAGATGGACGATGGCATCGAGGTCTCCCCGGGCGGCCAGATGCCGGTAGGCACCGAAGTACCCCGACTCCCAGTTGGAGCACGACACGACGCCGAAGCGCATCGCGTCGATATCGGCATCGTTGCGCGGAGCGGTGTGAGTGGTCCCGACGGCCGAGGCCGCGTCGCTCGTCCGGAAATCGTAGAAGTACGTCGTGTCGGCAGCCAGGCCGTCGACGTCGACCTTCACGGTGTGGTCGGTGTCCGGGCCGGTCGAGACAGTTCCGGAGGACACGACGTCCCCCATGTCTGCACTGCGGGAAATCCGCCACGTCACCGATACCTGCGGTCCGACGCCGGAGCCAGGGGTGGCGTCGGGCGTGGGAGTGACGCGGGTCCAGAGAACGATCGCGTCGGGCAACGGATCTCCCGACGCCACCCCGTGCAGGAAGCCCTGATCGCTGCCCTGCGCGTGTGCGATTGCGGGCAGCGTCGTGGCGACTCCGGCCACCGCGACGGCCACCGACGACGAGCGAAGAAACGTCCTTCTGGAAAGCGCAGACTCAGCGTGCATCGGGTCAGTTCATGCGATGGATCGTCGGTGGTCAAGTAAGGCGCGCCTGGGTCGGCCACAGTGTTCACCGGACGGTCATGCGCCGGATGCTGGTTTGCCTTCGTCGCTGCGGGAGAACACTCCGGGAATGGACGCTCTGTGGTTGTTCGGTGATCAGCTCGGTCCGCACTTTCACTCGGTCGACGAGCATGCCGATCGGGATGTGCTGATGATCGAGTCGCGGCGCGTGTTCCGGCGTCGGCGATACCACCGGCAGAAGCTCCATCTCGTGTTGTCGGGGATGCGTCATCTTGCCGACGAGCTGGGCGACCGCGTCACCTACCTGCAAACCGAGACGTACCGGGAAGGATTGGCCGAGTACGGCAAGCCCGTGGTGGTGTTCGAGCCCACCTCACATGCGGCCGAGAAGTTCGTCGCCGCGCTGCACGAGGAGGGACTGGTCACGGAGATTCTGCCGACGCCGATGTTCGCGCTCCCCCGCGCCGAGTTCGCGGACTGGGCGGCCGAGCGTGGCACCTTCCGGATGGAGACGTTCTACCGGGAGCAGCGCAAGAAGTTCGGGGTGTTGATGGACGGTTCCGAACCGGTCTCCGGGAAGTGGAACCTCGACGCCGAGAACCAGTCACCGCCCCCGAAGGGACGCCTGACACTCGGAGTCGAAGAACCGTGGTGGCCGACCGAGGATGCCATCGACGATCAGGTGCGCGCGGACCTCGACTCTTGGGACCTCGACACCGTCGGAGTGGACGGACCTCGCGTGTTCGCGGTGACCGCGGCCGAGGCATCGGACGCGTTGGCGCACTTCGTGAATTACCGCTTGGACAACTTCGGCAAGTACGAGGACGCGGTGATGGCCGACGACTGGACGATGTCTCACTCGCTGCTGTCGGTGCCATTGAACCTCGGCCTGCTGCAACCGCTGGACGTGGCGCACGCCGCCGAGGACGCCCACCGCGACGGCACCCCGCTGGCGAGCGTGGAGGGCTTCGTTCGGCAGATCCTCGGCTGGCGCGAATACGTGTGGCACCTGTATTGGCATCTGGGTCCGGAGTATCTCGAGCGCAACAAACTCGAAGCCCATGAGCCACTACCGGATTGGCTGCTCGAGTTGGACGGCGACGCGGTGGTCGCGAAATGCCTGTCGTCGACGGTGGACGGCGTGCGCGAGCGCGGCTGGGTGCACCACATTCCCCGCCTGATGATCCTGGGAAACTTTGCGCTGCAACATGCCTGGGACCCACGAGCGCTGACCGACTGGTTCGCAACGGCTTTCGTCGACGGGTTCGCCTGGGTTATGCCGGTGAACGTGATCGGCATGAGCCAGCACGCAGACGGCGGCGTGATCGCCACCAAGCCCTACGCCTCGGGCGGGGCGTACCTGAACCGCATGACCGACTACTGCAAGCCGTGCGAATTCAACCCGAAGAAGCGACTGGGCGACGACGCATGCCCCTTCACCGCCGGCTACTGGGCCTTCGTGCACCGGCATCGAGAGATGTTGGCGCTCAATCACCGCACGGCGCGGCAGGTGTCGTCGATGAACCGATTGAGCGACCTCGAGCAAGTATTGGAACAGGAACGGCAGCGCGAGGTGTACTGATAAATCAGAAAATTCGGCGCCTCGCCCAAACCCGCATGCGGACGACCGTCAGGATCGACGGTCCAGAGGAAACGCACCAAAAATCGGGTGTGCACTCTTCGCCCACAATGACCGAGACTTGCGATCTTCGGGTGCCGACGGTCCCTTACCACGACGCACCGACAGGTTCAGGATCGCGAATAATTAAGCAGAGCAACAGTTTTCGAATCAACTATGGTTGTCAATCGAACGCGCGTTCGATACACTTGCTCCCATGACCGCAGCGATCTGGCAACTGAGCGAGAGTGAACTCCTCGCCGACGCCGCCGCGGTCTCCCACCAGATCCAACTGCTCGAAGCCCGACGCATCGCCCTCGTCGCCGACATCGACACCCGCGTGAGCCGGGAGAAGCTCGGCTTCCCCGGACCCGCCGGCTGGCTGACCTCCACCACCCTTCTCTCGCCGTCCAAGGCCACCAAGATCGTCGCCCTCGCCCGCGGACTGAAGAACTTCCCCGACATCGCCGACGCCGTGAACACCGGAGTCATGTCCGTCGACCACGCCGCGTTGATCCTCACCTTCGCCGAAACCCCACCGAAGGACCTCCCGGAAGAGGGGCGCGTTATGGCCCGCACCGCGATGATCGCCGCCGCGACCGGGCCCGACGCGCGCACCGGCCGGATCCGGGCAGCGATCACCAAGCTCGAGGACGAGTTCGGCGGCAAGACCCCACCACCCGAGAACACCGACCGCAACGAACTCTTCGCCTCCAAGACCTTGAACGGGCGGCTGGTACTCAAAGGAGACTTCGATGCGATCACCGGAGAAAAGCTGCTCACCGCACTCTCACCGCTGACCGAACCCCACCCCGCCGCCGACGGCACCCAAGACGAACGCAGCCCCGCCAGGCGCAGAGCCGACGCCTTCGGACACATCCTCGACCAGTACCTCGCCTCCAGTGATCGACCCATCGAAGGCGGTGAACGCCCGCACCTGAACCTGCACATCAGCCTGCGCGACCTCACCGACCTCCGCGACAGTGCTGACAGCGCCGACGCCGACGACATCACCGACGACGAAACCTCACGCGCAGCAGCCGAATCCGGCACCGACACCGTCGATCCGGTCGACATCAACACCGGAAACCCGATCCACCCCGACACGGCAGAGTCGGACGCGGCGGATGAACCCGAGGGCGGCAGTGCTGCCGGAGCGGCCGCCAATCGTGGCGCGTATCGCGACCTGTTCGGCGACGGCACTTCGGTTGGGTGGCTGCCCTGGATGGGACCACTGTCCCGCAACACCTCCCGCCAACTCGCCTGCGACTGTGTCCTGACAGCGATCGTCATGGACGAGAACGGCTCCCCGATCAACCTCGCCCGCACCGCACGCACCGTCACCGCAAAACAACGCAAAGCCCTCATCGCGAGAGATCACACCTGCGCCTTCCCCGGCTGTGGCAAACCCGCATCCTGGACAGAGGCGCACCATATTTGGCATTGGGCCGATGGCGGCCCCACCGACATGAACAACCTCGTCCTACTCTGCGGATTCCACCACCGACTCCTCCACCACAGTGACTGGGAAGTGTTCATCGGTATCGATCAGCACCCCTGGTTCGTACCCCCGGCGTCCGTGGACCCGTACCGACAACCCAGACCATCCCACGCCCGAGCAGGCCCCCACATCGCCTGAACCCGCCCAAAGACCACTCCAGCCCCGCACCGAAACACCGGTGCGGGGCTGGAAGAGATTGTTCGACAAGCTGATTCGGTCGAATCAAGGATCAGACACCGCGGTCGTGCCACATCACCTCGAGCAGGTGTTGGAACAGGAACGACAGCGCGAGGTCTACTGGCCTAGTTCGCGTCGAGCGTCGCCACCGCCTCGTCGATCATCGGCACGTATCGCTCGAGTGCCCACGGCACCGTCAGCGGGTTGATGATGGACGACCCGGTGACGAAGGACTGATCCGTCGGTGCCACAACAGAACCGCGAGATACGGCCGGGATCTGCTTGTACGCAGGCTGATTCTCGGTGTCGGTGCGGTTCTGGGGATCCGAGTAGAAGGTGAAGATCAAGTCGGAATCGTTCAGCAGATTCGCGTTCTCCAAACCGATGACCGCCGAGTCTGTGCCCTCGGTCTCGTCGAGCGTGTTCACTACCGGATCGACCTGCAACCCGAGCGCACGTACCATCGCGACGCGCTGCTCGTCGGCGAGGAACACCCCCAGCGTCCCCGGACCGGTGTTGTAGATGTACGAAAAGCTCACTCCGGCATATTCGGGATGATCGGTGGTGGCGTCGGCGAAGCGGGCCTTGATCTTGTCGATCTCCTCCGCTGCCTTCTGCTCCTCACCCATGGCCTTGCCGATGACGGTGATCTGATCTTCCCAGGTGATCGTCCACGGCTGCTCCTCGTAGGCGACCACCGGAGCGAACGCACTGAGCTTGTCGAACTGGTCCTGCGTCACTCCCGACCACGGCGCCAGGATCAGATCAGGTTCGAGGGCGGCGATGGCTTCGATGTTGAGTTCGGTTCCACCGGTGAATTGTTCGGGAAGTTCGGCACCCAACTCGGTGACTGCGTCGTGAACCCACGGCAGATACCCCGATTCGTCGGCACCCCACGAGTACTCCTCGACGCCGACCGGGACGGTGCCCAGTGCGATCGCCGTCTCGGACGACCCCTGACCGAGAGTCACGATGCGCTCGGGCTTCTCGGTGATGACGGCCTGCCCCAGAGCCGATTCGATGGTGACGGCCGCGAAATCACCGCCTCCCGACTGCTCGGGCTCGGTAGTGTCGGAGGACGAGCATGCACCGACCACCAGGGCCGACACCGCGAGCACGGACAGCAGGGACGCGCGGCGGGCAGTCCGTGGACCGGGCGAAGAAACAGAGAACATGGTTACCTTTCGACAAGCAAAGAAGCGTGAAGTAAGAGTAGGCTAACCTTCAGTACGGATTCAAATGCGCTGCGCAACGCATGTTCGCTACGGTGGGAGCCATGAGCCTTCCTCGTCCCGCCCCTGATCGGACAGCCGTCGTGACCGGAGCGTCCTCGGGAATCGGAGCCGCGATCGCCCGCGTGCTCGCATCCCGCGGCCATGGCGTCACCCTCGTCGCCCGGCGGGCAGACAAGCTCGAAGACTTGGCACAGGAGATCCGCGCACGGGGAGTCCGAGCCGAAGTGCTCGCCGCAGACCTGTCCGATCGCAGCGCTCGCGCCGAACTACTGGGCCGCATCACCGAACTCGGCCTCATCCCGGACATCCTGATCAACAACGCCGGGCTCTCCACCCTCGGACCGGTCGCAGAATCCGACCCGGACGCCGAGATGCACATGATCGAGGTAGACGTGGTCGCCGTCGCGGACCTGTGCACCCGATTTCTCCCCGGCATGATCGAACGACGACGCGGCGCACTGCTCAACGTGGCCTCGACGGCTGCTTTTCAGCCTCTGCCCGGACAGGCCGGTTACGGCGCGTGCAAGGCGTTCGTGCTCTCCTACACCCAGTCCCTGACCGGCGAGCTGAAGGGAACGGGCGTGACCGCAACTGCACTGTGCCCCGGCCCGGTGCAGACCGGGTTCGGCGAAGCCGCCGGCTTCGCGAAAGACGATGCAGAGAAAGCACTTCCGTCGATCATGTGGGTCTCTGCCGAGACGGTGGCCAGAACTGCCGTCGACGACATGACCAAGGGACGCATGGTGTCGATCCCCGGGCCCGCCAATCGAATCGGATCGATCTTCGCGCAGATAACCCCGCGCACACTGTTGGTCCCGATGCTCAGTCGTGTTCATCCCGGCCTGAAGAAGGGTGCGTCGTCGTGAAGCGCGAACTCACCGTTTCCGACAGCATCGTCGTCGATGCCGACGCCGACACTCTCTACGCTGCCATCAGCGACCCCACGAAAATGGGTCAGTGGAGCCCCGAGAACACCGGTGCCACCGTGCACGAACCCCGCGACACCGCGTACGTGGGAATGGTGTTCGACGGAACCAACAAACGCGGCCCGGCTACGTGGGTCACCCGCTGCACCGTCACCGCGGCCGACCCGGGCAAGACCTTCGAGTTCCGCGTCCACGCCATCGGCAAGAGCGCCCCGAAGATCAAGGGCGCGAACGCAACCTGGCGATACGACTTCGAGCCGGTCGAGGGCGGCACGAAAGTCACCGAGACCTGGACCGACGACCGCACGAAGTGGCCCGACGCACTGGCCCTCGTGTTCGACAAGATCGTCACCAGCGGAAAGACGTTCCCGCAGTTCCAGCGTCGCAACATCCGTAAGACGCTGGAGAACCTGCAGAAGCGTTACGCCTGAGCGTTTCTGGAGTACATCCCGAGCACGTACGACGCCTGCCCCGCGTGCTGGAGGTCGTCGGACAGGACCGAGACCAGCCTGGTGCCCAGGGTGACCGGCGGGTTCCAGTTCTCGTCGACGATCCGGTCCAGATCGTCGACCCCGACACTGCCCAGGTACGCAATGGTTTTCGAGTGCACTGCGTCGTAGTACTCGCGTAGTAGCTCGGCACTCGAGGCGACCTCGGCGACGTCGGAGGATGACTGGCCGTACCCGATGTCGGACTTGTCGAACGGGAGGCCGAAACGCTCGAACCACGAATCCGACGTCCAGACCTGTTCGCTCCCGGCCACACCCGCGATGTGGTCGTCCTGCACCCGAGTCAGGTGCCACACCAACCACGCGATGCTGTTGGCATCGGCGTCCGGTCGATAGGTCAACGCAGCCGCGGGGATGTCGTCCAGGACCGAATGAACAAGTTCCTTGATTCGATCGAACGTGTCGGTGAGCAGGTCGTTGTGATTCATGAAAGATCCATCTCTTCTGTGACAGCACTGATGACCACTCATGCATACCCCGATGGGGCCGCAGGGAACATCGGGGCGGGTTGAGCGCGTTGGACCTGACATGACTGCTCCAGCAATTGTGTACACCCGCACCGGCGACTCGTCCGTCCTCGAACTGAAGGATCGTGTGGTGACCGAGCCCGCCGCAGGTGAAGTGCGTGTTCGCATCGTGGTCTCGGGCGTCAATCCGACGGATTGGAAGAATCGAACCGGTTCCGGACCGGGTGAGAAGCTGGCTTTCGACGAGGTGGTACCCAACCAGGACGGTGCCGGAGTGATCGACGCCGTCGGCCCCGAGGTCGACGGCATCTCCGTCGGAGATCGAGTTTGGGTCTACCTGGCCCAGCATCAGCGGCCGACCGGAACAGCACAGTCCTTCGCAGTCCTGCCCGCCTCCCGGGTGGTCCCTCTGCCCGACGGCGTCGGCTTCGACGTGGGCGCGAGCCTCGGCGTGCCCGCGATGACGGCACACCGCGCATTGACCGTCTCCGAGGACGGACCCACGCGGCTGCACCCGGGTGCACTGGACGGCAAGTCGGTGCTCGTCGCCGGTGGTGCCGGTGCCGTCGGCCATGCCGCGATCCAATTGGCCCGCTGGGCAGGCGCGACCGTGGTCACGACGGTCAGCGGACCGGAGAAGGGCGCACTGGCGACCGCTGCGGGCGCGCACCACGTCGTGAACTACAAGACCGGCGACGCCGCCGCAGAGATTCGCAAATTGATCCCCGCCGGAATCGATCTCGTCGTCGAGGTTGCTCCCGCGCAGAACGCCGCGCTCAATGCTGCTGTGGGAGCGAACCGCGCCTCGATCGCGGTGTACGCCAACAACGGCGGCGACACCGTCACGCTCGACGTCCGACCGAACATGGTGCTGAACACTCGCTACCAGTTCGTGCTGCTCTACACCGTGGGCGACGAGGCTCTGCGTAACGCCGAGGCGGACGTCAGCGCGGCTGCGAAAGCAGGCGTTCTCGACGTGGGCGACGCCACCGGCCTGCCGCTGCACCGCTACTCGTTGAGCGAAACCGCAGCAGCACACGACGCCGTGGAGAACGGTGCCGTCGGCAAGGTGCTGATCGACGTCTCCAGCGAATGAATCAGGTGATGACCGGCAACGTGGACCAAGGAAAGTTGATCCACTTGTCGGTCTCACGCCACGAGTAGTCCGGCTGCACAATGGTTCTCGGCTTGGTGTAGATCACGGCCGACCGCACGTCGGGCGTATGCGCCTTCAGCAGGTCGATCACCAGCGCCAGGGTGCGGCCGGAATCGGCGACGTCGTCGACCACGAGCAACTTTTTGCCTACGATCGCATCGGTGTCCAGAAGTGGTTCGAGGACAACGGGATCGGGAAGGGTCTCCTCGATGTCGGAGTAGAACTCGACATTGAGGGTGCCCGCTGCCTTGACGCCCATCGCGTAGGAGATCGCTCCCGCGGGAATCAGTCCGCCGCGAGCGATCGCGATGACGATGTCCGGGACGAAGCCGTCGTCGACGATCTTCCTGGTGAGTTCGCGCGAGGCATCCCCGAACGTCGCCCACGTCAGTACTTCACGTTCCTGATCACTCACGAAGGACCACTCTACCCAGAACCCGATTTTGCCAATCGAGCAAATTTATTTGCGCACCCGTCCGTGAGCGGGCATTCTCGAACCATGGCCGACCACACGCACGCTCACACTCATGCCGCCGACCGGACCCCCGCAGAGCCGGACTTCGAGAACGGTGCCTTCGACGAAGCATTCTGGGACGACCTCTACAACCAGCGCACCACCATCTGGAGCGGGAATCCCAATGCCGTGTTGGTACAGGAAGCGTCCGAGCTGACTCCGGGCCGCGCCCTGGACATCGGCTGCGGGGAAGGTGCCGACTCCCTGTGGCTGGCCGGTGAAGGCTGGCACGTGACCGGCGTCGACATCTCCGACGTCGCCCTCGGCCGCGCCCGCGCGGCACAACAGGGACTCGAGCCGAAGGCAGTCGCGGTGAACTGGCAGCAGCAAGACGTTCTGGACTGGACTCCCCCGGCCGATTCGTTCGATCTGGTGTCGGTGCACTTCCTTCAGGTGCCACCGGACGAGCTCGAGTTGACCACCCGCAGGTTCGCCGCAGCCGTCGCACCGAAGGGGCGTCTGCTGATCGTCGGCCACAGTCCCAGCGACAGCCACGCCTCACAGCATCCGGCCAAGCACCGACTCTTCGCGCCGGAACCGGTCGTCGCTGCGGCGGGCGACGGGTTCGAGGTGATCCACGCCGAACACCGCACCCGCATGACGCCGGACGGCGACGATCGCATCGACACGGTCGTGGTGCTGCAACGTCGGTAGGCTCGGACGGTGTTCACGCCGACGACGTTACGAATTCCCCTGGCCGTCACCTTCGTCGTCGCGCTGATCGTGCTCTTCACCCCCGCATCCGGGGTGCCCTCGGGATTTCAGCACAGCGACAAGATCATCCACTTCGTACTGTTCGCAGCCCTGGCGTACACCTCACGCATGGCCGGAATCGACTGGATCCGAACCGCACTGTGGGTACTGGCGTTCGCGGCGATCTCGGAGGTCCTGCAGGCGATCCTGCCTCTGGGACGCTCCGGATCGCTCGCCGACGCTCTCGCCGACGCCACCGGAGTTGCTGTGGGCCTGGTCGCAGCGAGTCGGGTTCTACCGCAGCGCGTCGAACGCGCCCCGGGCCTGCACTAGACTGACCCTGCACCGGGGTCCCTCGGCCAGCGCGCGACTCCGGAAGGAACGTCATCACCTCGTCTTCTGCCCCGCACGATATCTACCTCGTTCCACCGGAGCACGAGACCAACGATGCCGTCACCCGAGAATCTGCCGCATCCGCAGCGCGACTGAGCGAACGATCCGACGTCGTCAGCCACGACGGCCGCTACGCATTGACCATCACCTCCACCACCCCGCACCAGGCGATGGTCGAGGATCTGCTGTTCGTGCGCGCCGTACTCGACGCCGCACACATCAAGTACCTGCTCGTTCGCGGCAACGACGAACGGCCCGTCATCGCCATCGAACTGGCCGCACGCGAAGCGTTGACCACGGCACTGGTGCACGCCTGCCGCGCCGAGCCGTTCTACTCCAAGACCGTCGACGCCCGCGGTAAGGCAGTGCTGGTGGCCGACGGGTCGCTGTCGCCGTCCGCGAACGCACGCATCGTGCGCCTGTACCGCCCGCGGGTCGAGCCGTTCAGCGGTCTGTACTACGGTGCGTCCACGGCGGTGCAGATCGAACTGTGGTCGTTCTCCCCGGCCGAAATCGTGCTGCCGATCGAGAACTCCCTGACCAGACGCAACATCCGGCCCGACGAGGCCGTCCGCGGCACCGTCGAACGCTTCGGCAGAACGTGGCCGACCATCGAGAACATGTTTGCCGACCACGCGTCGGACATCAATTTCGACATCGACATCGTGTTCTCGTGGGTCGACGGCTCCTCGGCCGAATTCCAGGCTCAGCGGGCGCGCCGGATGGCGAACTACGTCGTCGGTGAGGGTGACGATTCAGCGGCCCGCTACCGGCAGATCGACGAACTGAAGTACGCCCTGCGGTCGATTCACCTCTACGCACCGTGGATCAGGCGCATCTTCGTGGCCACCGACTCGCCGAGGCCGGCGTGGCTCGCCGACCATCCCAAGGTGACATTCGTGCCGAGCGAGGCCTTCTTCGTCGACACATCCGTGCTGCCGACCCACAATTCGCAGGCCGTCGAAAGCCAGCTGCACCACATCCCCGGCTTGTCCGAGCACTTCCTCTACTCGAACGACGACATGTTCTTCGGTCGTCCGGTGAGCCCGTCGATGTTCTTCTCCCCCGGCGGAATCAGCATGTTCATCGAGGCTACGACGCGAATCGGGTTGGGCTACAGCGACGCCGATCGCAGCGGCTTCGAGAACGCGGCGCGGGTGAACCGTCGAATCCTGCAGGACAGATTCGGTATGACCACCACGCGACATCTCGAACATGCAGCAACTCCGTTGCGCCGCAGTGTGATGCAGGAGATGGAAAACGAGTTTCCGGACGAGTTCGCGTCCACAGCGGCGAGTGCATTTCGCGCGAGCACCAACATCTCGGTGACGAACTCGCTGTACCACTACTACGCACTGATGAGCGGACGCGCAGTGGTCCAGAAGGACGCCAAGGTTCGGTACATCGACACCACCACGGTCGCGGGCCTCGACGCCATGGAGAAGCTGCTCCCGAAAAGGTCGGTGGACTTCTTCTGCCTCAACGACGGCAGCTTCCCGGAGGTCGACCTCGACCTGCGCACCCGAACGGTGACGCAGTTCCTGGACAAGTACTTCCCCATCGTCGCACCCTGGGAACACTCCAGAACCGACGAACGCTGACGCTCAGGCGTCGCTGAACGTCTTCCGTCTCGCACTGTCTGCGATGGTGACTCCCGCTGCGCTCAGCCTGCGTGCGGTCTCCTGAGCCGAGACCGGTTCTCCCACAGTGTCGTACGAGCCCGTCGGCACCACCGAATGCACGACGGTGTCCTCGTAGACGTGGACCAGGTTGTAGCCCTGGGCACCGTCGCGACCGCGCAGTCCACCGGCGGGCACGTTGAGATCCTGGGTGTAACACGTGGCCGACGCCACCGAGACGGGAATACCCGCGAACGTGGCCGTCGTCGAATAGTGCAGGTGCCCAGCGAGAATCGATCGCACGTCGGTTCCGCGCAGCACGTCGGCCAGGCGCGGCTGATCGATCAGCTCGACCAGCACTGCGAGGTCAAGCACGGTCGGCACCGGCGGATGATGCATCGCCAGGATCGTGCCGAACTCGGCGGGCGTGGCGAGAGTGTCTGCCAGCCAAGCCAATTGCTCGTCGCCGAGCTCACCGTGATGGCGGCCGGGAACCGTGGTGTCGAGCGTGACGACACGGAGACCGTCGACGTCGTGGACGCGATCTATGGACTGCACGGTCGGTTCGGCGTCGAGAAGCTTCTGGCGGAACGTCGCCCGGTCGTCGTGATTGCCCATCGCCCAGACGATCTGCGCACCGAGTTCCTCGGCCACCGGCTCGACCAACGCCCGCAGCTTCTCGTAGGCACCGGCCTCCCCCTTGTCCGTCAGGTCTCCGGTGAACACCAACGCGTCGGGACGCACACCCGAGTTGCGTACGTCGGTCATCACCTGTTCGAGCCGCAACTCACTGTCCACGCCGCCGTACAACCGGCCGCCACCGTCGACGAGATGCGTGTCGCTGATGTGCAACAAGCAGTGATGGGGGCGTGGGTACTCGGCCATCCGAGACTTCATCGAACTCTCGCTCACGATCATCACCTACGGTTTTGCGATCGCCCGGGTCGGACGAACGCCACTGCTGCAAGCCAAGCATACGAGCGTTCACTGAGAGGAAGCTGGTCGGATCTCGGCGGTGAACACCGCACGAACTTCCGGCGTGTGACAGGTTGTGAGCATGACGAAACCGAAGCTGACCACCCTTCTGGCAACTGCAGGACTGACGGTGGGAGCGATGGTCGGCATCGGCGTCGCGCCCGCTGCCGCGCAGGAGCTGCCGACCGTGGTGCTGGTGCACGGAGCCTTCGCGGACAACACCAGCTGGGACGGCGTCGCCGAGAACCTACGCGGCCGCGGCTACCCCGTGGTGACGGCGGACAATTCGCTGCGCGGGCCCGCAATCGACGCGGCCTCGGTCACCGATGTAGTCGAGAGCATCGACGGGCCGGTGATCCTGGTGGGCCACTCGTACGGCGGCACGGTGATCAGCAACGTGCACGCAGACAACGTGGAGGCTCTGGTCTACGTCGCCGCATTCATGCCCGTCGAGGGCGAACCCGTCGCCCTCGAACTCGACCCCATCCGATTCCCGGTGACCGCGCTGGTACCGCCGGTGATCGGCCTCACCATCGTCGACGACGCGTCGAACATCATCGGTCGCAACGTGGACTCGTACATCACTCCCGCGCTGTTCCGTCCGTTCTTCGCCCCGGATGTCTCCGAGGCGCAGGCCGCTCGGATGGCCGCGCATCAGAAGACGATCGCTGCCGGTGCGCTGCTCGAGCCGAGTGGTCCGCCGTCGTGGGCACACACGCCGTCGTGGGCGTTGATCCCCCAGCAGGATCAGATCATCCCCACATCCGCCGAGCGGTTCATGGCGCAGCGGGCGGGCGCTCAGGTGACCGAGGTGCCGGGTTCGCACGCGATCCTGGTCTCCAACCCCACGGCCGTGGCCGACCTCGTCGCCGCGGCGGATGCGGGCAGCTGACACCTCCCCCGAAACGACCTCGGGCCCGGCCACCTTCGAAGGTGGCCGGGCCCGAGGCGTCTTACGACGAGAGTCAGATCCCGATGAGATCGTGATCGGCAACCTTCGACGCCAGGATGCGCAGGTGCTCGTCGGCACCACCGAGAGTGTGCTCGATGGCCACCAGCCGACTGGTGTAGTGCCCGACGGGATATTCGGCCGTGACGCCGATTCCGCCGTGCAACTGGATGGCCTCCTGGCCGATCTTGCGACCGGACCGCGAGATCTGCAGCTTGGCGCGCGAGGCGATGGTCGGGTCGACGTTGCCGTCCGCCAACGACATCGTGGCGTACAGACTCATGCTGCGGGCGAGCTCGAGCAGCACGTACATGTCCGCGGCGCGGAAGGTGAGCGCCTGGAACTTGGCCAGCGGAACCCCGAACTGCTTGCGCGCCTTGAGGTAGTCGGTGGTCAGCCGCAGTGCCTCCTCCATGGCACCGATCGCCTCGGCACACAGTGCGGCCTGAGCACGCACCTCGGCCCCGGTGATCGCCGCTGCCGCGTTCTCGGCGGTGCCGAGCGGTTCGGCTGCGACATCGACGAATTCGATCTGCGCGGCGCGCTGACCGTCGTGGGTGGCGTAGGACTTGCGCGTGAGACCGGTCGCGTCGGCGTCGACGACGAACAGTCCTGTTCCACCGGCGGGAAGCGTGGCACTGACCACGATCACGTCGGCGCTACCGCCGTGCGGAACCGGGTTCTTGACGCCGTTGATCGACCACGATCCACCGTCCTCGGTGGCGGCGGTGGCGACCTCGATGTTGGGCCAGCGGCTGCCGGATTCGTTGTGCGCGAACGCCAACATCGACGATCCCTCGGCCACCGGCGGCAGGAGCCGCGCGCGCTGCTCGGCACTGCCGAGCTCGGAGATCAACCCGCCCGGGACGAGCACGGCGTCGAGAATCGGCTCGGGTGCGAGGCGTCGTCCGACCTCGGTCATCACGGCCATGATCTCCACGGGACCGGCGTCCATCCCGCCGTCCTCCTCGCTGAACGTCAGACCCAGCAGACCGACCTCGGCCAACTGCTTCCAGACGTCGGTGCTCCAGCCCAGCTCACCGGCAACGATCTTGTTGCGCTTCTCGGTGTCGTAGGCCCGCGTGAGCACCTCACGAGTGGTGTCGCGCAGCAGCTTCTGCTCTTCGTTGAGTTCGAAATCCATGTCTTTCAGATGCTCCCTTACAGTCCGAGAATCGCAGAGGCGATGATGGTGCGCTGAACCTCGTTCGAGCCGCCGTAGATCGACACCTTGCGGTAGTTGAGGTACCCCGGTACCGAGCGCTGCGCCCAGCCCTCGCTCTCGATGTCCTCGCCCGCCTCGTAGGGCAGTGAGTCCGGCCCGGCGACGTCCATCAGCAGCTCGGTCGTCGCCTGCTGCAGTTCCGATCCTCGCAGCTTGAGGATGGACGACGCCGGATTCGGCTTGCCGTCGTCCGAGCTCGACACCAGGCGCAGCTGAGTCAGCTCCAGGGCGAGCAGTTCGTTCTCGACCTCGGCCATCTTGGCCGCGAACAAGGGGTCTTCGAGCAGCGTGCCGCTGCCGACCTTGGTCTGTGCTGCGTGCTTCTTCGCCTGTCCCAGATGCACTTTGGTGTGTCCGGCACGGGCGACGCCGGTGCGCTCGTTGCCGAGCAGGAACTTGGCGTAGCTCCAGCCCTGGTTCTCCTCGCCGACGAGGTTCTCCGCCGGAACGCGGACGTTGTCGAAGAAGACCTCGTTGACCTCGACACTGCCGTCGATCAGCTTGATGGGGCGCATCTCGATGCCGGGAGTGTTCAGATCGATGAGCAGGAACGAGATTCCGGCCTGCTTCTTCGGCGCATCCGGGTTGGTGCGCACGAGCGCGAAGATCCAGTCGGCGTACTGGCCGAGCGTGGTCCACGTCTTCTGTCCATTGACGATGTAGTCGTCGCCGTCGCGGATGGCGGTGGTGCGCAACGACGCCAGGTCCGATCCGGCCTCGGGCTCGGAGAAGCCCTGGCACCACCAGATGTCGAGGTTCGCCGTCTTGGGCAGGAACTTCTCCTTGAGCTCCTGAGAGCCGAACGTCGCGATGACCGGGCCGACCATCGAGGCGTTGAACGCCAGCGGCTCGGGCACCGACGCCAACTGCATCTCGTCGAGCCAGATGTGACGCTGCACAGCGGTCCAGTCGCGGCCACCGAACTCGGCGGGCCAATGCGGCACCGCCAAGCCGTTCTCGTTGAGGATTCGCATGGTCGTGACCACCTCGTCCTTGCTCAACTCCTGACCCGTCGCGCTCTTCTCACGAATCTCGGCGGGGACCTTCGTGGTGAAGAACGTCCGCATCTCGTCACGGAACGCGGCCTCTTCTTCAGTGAGGGCAAGATTCATCGACAATCCTCCAAGCTCGTTCGCGTATCTTCGTATCGACCGTACTCCCTGGTAACTCTGGGATATTCTCCGCTCACTATGACTCTTCTGGCACTGGTTCGGCACGGTGAAACGAACTGGAATCTGCACGGGCGTCTGCAAGGCTCTTCGGACATTCCTCTCAACGACACCGGGCGTGCCCAGGCCCGCGAGGCCGGCCACGAACTCGAGTACCGGACGTGGGACCACCTGGTCAGCTCCCCGCTGATCAGAGCGGCGGAAACCGCGGACATCATCGGCGCGCATCTGGGCCTGACCCGCACCGCCGAATTCCCCGATCTGGCCGAGCGACACTTCGGTGAGGCCGAAGGATTCACCGACTGGGACGCGTACTCGCACTGGCCGGACGGCCGGTATCCGGGCCTGGAGCCGCGCTCGAACCTGATCGTGCGTGGCGTGCGCGGCGTGGACGAGATCGCCTCGCGCTATCCGGACTCCGCGGTGATCGCCGTGGCGCACGGAGGCGTCATCCGGGCGATCTTCGACGCGATCCGGCGACGCCACTCCCCGCGCATCCTCAACGCGGGCGTCTCGACCCTCGAACACGACGGTTCTCGCTGGACCGTTCGTACCATCAACGGCATCCCGGTCTGACAGAGTTTTCCTTCATGGAGATCGAACGTCGCATCACCGAACTGGGCTTCACGTTGCCCGGCGAACCGACCGCCCCACCCGGTTTCGAGTTCTCGTTCGAGTGGGTTCGCGTGCGCGGCAATCGCGTCTTCGCCTCGGGCCATTCGCCTCTTGCGCAGGACGGTGCCCTGGCAGGCCCGTTCGGCGCGGTGCCGTCGGAGGTGAGTCTCGACGCCGCCACCGATGCCGCGCGCGACGCGGCTCTTGCCGTGCTGGGCAGCCTCGCCCGTGCGATCGGCGACCTCGATCGAATCAGCGCGTGGCTGACCGTCACCGGATCGGTCAACGCCGACCACGGTTTCACTCAGACCACCACGGTCGTCAACGGCTTCTCCGATCTGGTGCTCGCAATCTTCGGTCCCGAGATCGGTGCCCATGCGCGCACCGCACTCGGGGTGGCTGCATTGCCGATGAACAACACCGTCGTGGTGTCAGCGGAACTGGAGATCGACGGGTAGGTTTTGCTCCACTCGTACATACGGCGAAAGCGGGCGCAGATGGTGCGCAGATCGATTCTTGCTCTGGTCGCGATTCTGATCGCCATCCTGGGGTTGTCCGGCTGCAGCTCGTCCTCGCAGTCATTGTTGGACCGGGTGAAGGACGAGGGCGTACTGGTCGTCGGTACCGAGGGCACCTACAGTCCGTTCAGCTATCAGGGCGACGACGGACAACTGACCGGTTACGACATCGACGTCATCAACGCGGTCGGTGCAGAACTTGGCGTACGCGTCGACTTCGTGCAGACCCCGTTCGACTCGATCTTTGCCGGCCTGCAGTCCCAGCGCTTCGACCTCATCGCCAACCAGGTCTCGATCACCCCTGCGCGCCAGTCGGCCTACGACCTGTCCACGCCCTACACGGTGTCGGAAGGCCAGATCCTCACCGCCGCAGACGACTCCACCATCACCTCTCTCGCCGACCTGGCCGGCAAGACCACCGCCCAATCCTCGACGAGCAACTGGGCGGAGGTCGCGGCGAACGCAGGCGCGAACGTCGAGGCCGTCGAAGGATTCGTTCAGGCGGTCACGCTCGTCAAGGACGGCCGCGTCGACGCCACCGTCAACGACTCCCTCGCCATCGCCGAATACCTGCAGCAGACCGGCGACACCGGCGTGAAGATCGCAGGCGAGACCGGAGACACGACCCTGCAATCCTTCGTGGCCCGCAAGGACAGTGGGCTGATGGACGAGGTCGACACGGCCATCGACACGCTGCGCGAGAACGGCACCATCGCCGAGATCTCGAACAAGTACTTCGGCAGCGACGTCGCCGCACCGACCGCGGACACCGTGGTTCCGGAGAGCGAGGACGCGGGAACCACTGCACCGTCGAAAATGCAGTTGGTGCTCGACAACCTGTGGCCGATGCTCAAAGCCACGGTGACCATGACGATTCCGCTGACCGCCATCAGCTTCGTGATCGGACTCGTCATCGCCCTCGCGGTGGCGCTCGCTCGCATCTCGTCGATCACACCGCTCGCCGCCGTTGCCCGGTTCTACGTCTCGATCATTCGCGGCACTCCCCTGCTGCTGCAGCTGTTCATCATCTTCTACGGGCTGCCTCAGTTCGGCATCGTGATCTCGCCGTTCCCGGCCGCGGTGGTCGCGTTCTCGCTGAATGTCGGCGGCTACGCAGCCGAGGTGATCCGTGCCGCGATACTGAGCGTGCCCAAGGGCCAGTGGGAGGCCGCACAGACCATCGGGATGGGATACCGAACCACGTTGCAGCGCATCGTGCTTCCACAGGCACTGCGCACCGCGGTACCGCCCTTGTCGAACACACTGATCTCACTGGTCAAGGACACCTCACTTGCCTCGACCATTCTGGTGACGGAGTTGCTACGCGTCGCGCAACTCGCGGCGGCACCGACCTTCGACTTCTTCACCCTGTATACCGTTGCAGCGCTGTACTACTGGGCGATCTGCATCGTTCTCTCGTTCTTCCAAGGCAAACTCGAAGTCCGACTCGACAGGTACGTGGCCAAATGACAGACCTGCTGGAAGTATCCGCACTGAAGAAATCGTTCGGGCCACTCGAGGTGCTGAAGGACATCTCGTTCGGCGTGCCGTCCGGCACCGTCACCGTCATCATCGGACCGTCAGGATCCGGCAAGACCACGGTGCTGCGCACACTGAACGCACTCGATCAGGCCGACGCAGGCATCATCCGTATCGGGGACGTGTCGGTGGATTTCGCTCAGCCCGTCGGCGCACCGCAGCTCCGACATTTCCGCGCCCAGAGCGGCATGGTGTTCCAGAGCCACAACCTGTTTCCGCACAAGACGGTGCTGCAGAACATCATCGAAGGACCGGTGATCGTGCAGAAGCGCGCCAAAGACGACGCCATTCGCGACGCGCACGCAATCCTCGATCAGATCGGTCTCGACGCCAAGTCCGACCAGTACCCGTTCCAGCTTTCCGGAGGCCAGCAACAACGCGTCGGAATTGCCCGAGCGCTGGCGCTGCGCCCCAAGCTGATGCTGTTCGACGAGCCCACCTCGGCACTCGATCCCGAACTCGTCGGCGAAGTACTGACCGTGATCAAAGGCCTTGCCGCGCAGGGCTGGACGATGGTGATCGTCACCCACGAAATCCGCTTCGCCCAGCAGGTCGCCGATCAGGTGCTGTTCATCGAGAACGGTGTCGTCCTCGAACGCGGCACGCCGGAGCAGGTGTTGGTCAACCCGACCGAGCCCCGCACCCGGCAGTTCCTGCAGCGGATATTGGCCTAGCGGCCAGTGGAGTGGTTAAGTGCTGCCTGGGGCACTTAAACACTCCACTGCGTCAGCACCTTGTCCAGGGTGATCGGCAGGTCGCGGACTCGGACGCCGGTGGCGTTGTAGACCGCGTTACCGATGGCCGCCGAGGATCCGACTGCGCCGATCTCACCGATTCCCTTGCCGCCCATCGGCGCGAGTTCGGTGTCGACCTCCTCGATCCATACGGCCTCGAGGTCGGTGACGTCCGCACACGCCGGGATGTGGTACTCCGCGAGATCGTGATTGGCGAACCCACCGAACTCGTGATCGGTGATGCCGTTCTCCATCAGTGCCATGCCGAGTCCGAACGTCATACCGCCGATGAGCTGAGACCTGGCCAGCCGCGGATTCATCACCGCGCCGATGCCGAACACACCGAGCATCCGGCGCACCCGCACCTCACCGGTGTCGATGTCGACCGCGACCTCCGCGAACTGAGCGCCGAATGCCATGCGCGCCAGTTCCTTCTGGCCCTCGACGTCGTCGGTGGTGTCGGCCTCGGCCGAGTTTCCCGGCTCGTACGAACCCTGAGCCTTCAAGGAGTGGCAGACCTTTGTGACGGCCCAGCCCCAGGACGAGGTACCCGAGGAGCCACCGGCTCCGGGTGCTTTCGGCAGAGCGCTGTCGCCTAGTTCGAGTGTGACGGCATCTGCGTCCACCTCGAGAGCATCGGCCGCAATCTGACGCAGCACGGTGCGCGCGCCGGTACCGATGTCCGACGCGGCGACGGACACCGAGATGGTGCCGTCCTGCTCCACCCGCGCCGACGCGGTACTCGGTGAGATCAGCACCGGGTAGCTCGCCGTCGCGACTCCCATGCCGATCAGGGTGTTGCCTTCGCGACGCCGACCGGGCGTGGCGTCGCGGCGGTCCCACCCGAACTTCTCGGCACCCTCGCGCAGGCACTGCACCACGCTGCGTGAGCTGAACGGGTTGCCGCTCGCGGGATCGACGTCGGGCTCGTTGCGGATGCGCAGTTCGATCGGATCGATACCGGTGGCCACGGCCAGTTCGTCGATGGCCGTCTCGACGGCGAACATGCCCGGAGCTTCGCCGGGTGCCCGCATCCACCGCGGAGTTCCGACGTCCAGCTGTGCGAGTCGGTGGGTGGTGCGACGGTTCGGGGACGCGTAGATGTGGCGAGTGGATTCCGAGGTCTGCTCGCAGAACTCGAAGATCGTGCTGGTCTGCTGAAACGAATCGTGCGCGATCGCCTGCAGAGTTCCTGTCGAATCAGCGCCCAGCCGAACGTGATTGAGCGTCGGGGTTCGATAGCCGACTACGTCGAAGAGAGCTTGCCTCGGCAACACCAACTTGACGGTGCGGCCGGTGGCTCGCGAGGCCATCGCTGCGAGGATCACGTTGGGCCGAGTACTGCCCTTTGCTCCGAACCCGCCGCCGACGTTCTCCGCGATCACGCGAACGTTCTCGGGCTCGAGGTCGAAGGCCGTGGCGAGGTCGCCCTGAACACCGGACGGCGCCTGCGTCGAATCCCACACCGTCAGAACGCCGTCGGACCACTGCGCCGTGGTGGCATGCGGTTCCATCGGACTGTTGTGCATCGGCGCGGTGGAGTACCAGTTGTCGACGAGGTGCTCGGCCGATGCCAACGCCGCATCGGGATCGCCGACGGTGACGTCGGTGGGAAACCCCGCGTTGACGGACTCGGGTGCGTACAGCGTGCTGTGCTCCGCAGTCAGACCGTTGTCGGGCGAACGGACATCCGCGTAGCGCACGTGCACTCGGGCCGCGGCGGCGCGGGCGTCCTGGAGGGTGTCGGCCACGACGACGGCCACGATCTGACCTCGATAGGCGACGGTGTTCGACTGCAGCACGTGCAGTTCGGCGTCTTCGAGATTGCCCAGTTGCTCGGCGTTGCCGTGCCACAGGACTGCGTGAATCGCGGCATCGGCGTCCAGTTCGACACGTTCGACCGTGCCGGCGGGGATTGTCGCGGGCACGTACCAGGCGAACAGCTGCCCGACCGCCGGCGCCTGTTCGGCGGCGTACCGAGCCCGGCCGGTGACCTTTGCGATCGATTCGGTGCGCTGAATCGGTTGTCCGATGGATGCAGTCATGACCGATCTCCCGAATTCGTGAGTTCGACCAGGGTGCGGGCGACGAGGTTGGTCACCAGTGGGACTTTGAACGCGTTGTCGCGCAACGGCTCTGCTGCATCGAGTTCGAGTGCGATCGCCCGCCGGAACGACGCCTCGTCGGCAGCCGCGCCGAGCAGCGTGTGCTCGGCCGTGCGGGCCCGCCACGGTTTGTGCGCGACACCGCCCAGCGCGATCGACACCCCGCGCACGATCCCGTCCTCGACATCGAGAGTGGCGGCGACCGAGGCGATCGCGAAGGCGTAGGACTGCCGATCCCGAACCTTGCGGTAGGTCGAGACGGTACCGTCCGCCGGTGCCGGAATCTCGATGGCCGTGACGATTTCGTCTCGGGCCACGGTGTTGTCGCGCTCGGGCGCGTCCCCGGGGAGCCGGTAGAAGTCATCGATCGCGAGGGTGCGCTCACCGTCGGCCCCACGCACGACGATGCGAGCATCGAGCGCCGACAGCGCGACTGCCATGTCCGAGGGGTGGGTGGCGATGCACGATGGAGAAGCTCCGAGGATCGCCAGGTTGCGGTGCTCACCGGTTCGTGCCGGGCACCCCGAACCGGGTTCGCGTTTGTTGCACGGCTTCGACGAATCCATGAAGTACACACATCGGGTGCGCTGGAACAGGTTTCCGCCGGTGGTGGCCATGTTGCGCAACTGACCCGAGGCACCGGAGAGGACGGCCCGTGAGAGCACCGGATAACGCTGACGAACCACCGGGTGCACCGCGAGATCACTGTTGCTCACCCCGGAACCGACACGAAGCGAGCCGTCGTCGGATACGTCGATGTCGTGCAACGGAAGTCGCGTCACATCGATCAACGTCGTCGGGCCGACGACACCGAGCTTCATCAGGTCGACGAGGTTCGTTCCCCCGCCGAGCAGCATCGCGTTCTCGTTGTCGGCGAGGCGGGCCACGGCGTCGTCGACGGCGGTGACTGCGTCGTACTCGAAGGTCTTCACGATGCGTCCCGTACGGCCGAGACGATGTTGCAGTAGGCACCGCAACGACAGAGGTTGCCGCTCATACGTTCTCGTACTTCGTCGGAATCGAGTTCGACGTCGGCGGCCTCGATGTCCTCGGTGACCGCGCTGGGCCAACCCTGCTTGGCCTCTTCGATCACCGCCACCGCCGAACAGATCTGCCCGGAGGTGCAGTACCCGCACTGGAACGCGTCGCGATCGACGAACGCCTGCTGGACCGGATGCAGTGTGTCGCCGTCGAACAATCCCTCGACCGTGATGATGTCGCGATCCTGCTGGGCAACTGCGAACGTCAGGCAGCTGTTGATCCGTCGGCCGTCGACCAACACCGTGCAGGCTCCGCACTGCCCGTGGTCACAACCCTTCTTGGCACCGATGAGGTCGAGGTTCTCTCGGAGAGCGTCGAGCAGGGTGGATCGGGTATCGCAATCGATCTCGCGATCGATCCCGTTGACACGGAGGGTGACGTTGGTCATGCACAGGCGGATACCCGAGGCCAGGCCCGCCAAACGCTAACGCTGGGGTCGTGCACGGACCTTCGTAACCCACTGCGAGATCGGAGTGGAGCCTGCGGAACGACCGCAGGCTCCGCCGCGCACGTGCGCGTAGCGCTCTAGCGCCTGCCCTTGTACTTCCCGCCGCCGCTGCGTCCGGGAGGACCGGAATCGGGTTGCAGTTGAATCAACACGCCACTGATGCGGGTGCGGCGCAACGCCTCGACCGTCTCGTCGGCGAGATCTGCGGGCAGCTCCACCAACGAATGGTCGGGGCGAATGCTGATGTGCCCGAAGTCGCTTCGACGCAGACCGCCCTCGTTGGCGATGGCACCGACGATCGCACCGGGAGCGACGTGATGCCGCTTGCCGACGCTGATGCGGTACGTCGCCATCTCCTGGCCCGTCTTGCGGTGATGCGAGCTGGCCGCATCCTCGTCGAACGTGCGCGGCGGCCGCGGTTCGCGCGGCTCACGGGGTGCGCGCGGCGGGGCAGGCGGCTCCGGCTTGAGCAAGAACGCCTCGCCGTCGCGCGACTGGATCGCCAGCGCCGCTGCGATGTCGACCAACGGCACGTCGTGCTCGCGCTCGTAGTCCTCGATGAGGCGACGGAACAGCGCCAAATTCTCGTTGCCCAGACTCTCGGTGATGGAGTCCTTGAACTTCGTCACGCGCTGTGCGTTGACGTCGTCGACACTCGGGAGCTGCATCTCGGTGATCGGCTGACGCGTCGCACGCTCGATGGCCTTGAGCAGGTGCCGCTCGCGCGGTGCGACGAACAGCAGAGCCTGCCCCGCCCGGCCCGCGCGACCGGTACGACCGATGCGGTGCACGTAGGACTCGGTGTCGTGCGGGATGTCGTAGTTGATGACGTGCGAGATGCGGTCGACGTCGAGACCGCGGGCTGCGACATCGGTGGCGACCAGGATGTCGATCTGACCGTTCTTGAGCTGACCGATGGTGCGCTCACGCTGAGCCTGCACGATGTCGCCGTTGATCGCGGCGGCCGAGAAGCCCCGTGCCCGCAGCTTCTCGGCGAGTTCCTCGGTGGCCTGCTTGGTGCGCACGAACATGATCATGGCCTCGAACTCTTCGACCTCGAAGATTCGAGTCAGTGCCTCCAGCTTGCGCTGATGGGCCACCTGGACGTACCGCTGGGTGATGTTCGGTGCCGTCGATGTCTTGGTCTTGACGGTGATCTCCACCGGGTCGTGCAGGTACTGCTTGGAGATCTTGCGGATCGCGGCAGGCATCGTGGCCGAGAACAACGCGACCTGCTTGTACTCCGGGGTATCGGAGAGGATGCGCTCGACGTCCTCCTGGAAGCCCATCTTGAGCATCTCGTCGGCCTCGTCGAGCACCAGGTACTCGAGGCCGGACAGGTCGAGGGTGCCCTTCTCGAGGTGGTCGATGACACGACCGGGGGTACCGACGATGATCTGCGCGCCCTTGCGCAGGCCCGAGAGCTGGATGCCGTACGCCTGTCCGCCGTAGATCGGCAGGATGTGCAGACCCGGAATGTGCGTGGCGTACTTGCCGAACGCCTCGGCGACCTGGAGCGCGAGCTCGCGGGTCGGGGCGAGCACCAGTGCCTGTGGCACTCGACGAGAGACGTCGAGACGCGACAGGATCGGCACCGCGAACGCGGCGGTCTTGCCGGTTCCGGTCTGCGCGAGGCCGACGACGTCGTTGCCTGCCATCAGCGGTGGAATGGTGGCGGCCTGGATGGGCGACGGGGTCTCGTACCCCACGTCACGCAGGGCCTTCAGGACCCGCTCGTCGATGCCGAGATCGGCGAAAGTGATGTCGTCACCCGTCGCCGAGGACGACTCGCTCGCGCGTACCGGAGCGGAGGCGGACTCCTGAGGGGTCGAATTCGTCTCGTCGGACGTCACGGCGGCATCCTGTTCAGTTTCTGAAGTGCTCATATGTCGCACGAGTTTAGTACCTGCTCGGGCGCTGCGAACCCTTCTACGCTGATCAGGTGACGAAAACGGTCGAGACGGCATGGGGTGCGAGCGGCATCACACCGGCGACCCGACACCCGAATGCGACCGCAGGCGGTTAAGTTGTACCCCGAGTCACACTCAACTCCCCCGGACTCGCGGCAAAGTCGACAAACCGGACACCCCGGATGGTGCGCCACGGCCTCGAATGTGATGAAATGCACAACTACCACGCTATTTTTCCGTAAGGGGTCCAGCAGTGCGCGAATATTCTGTGCCGGCGTCGTTCACCATTCCTGACGACGCATCCATGGCCGACACCGTCTACAGGTACGAGAAGGAATCGCCGAACTTCGTACCGTTCCAACGTCTGGAGAACGGTAACTGGACCGATGTCACCGCAGCTCGGTTCGCCAAAGAGGTCGCGGCAGCAGCCAAGGGACTGATCGCCTCCGGGATCGAGCTCGGCGACCGGGTCGCCATCCTCAGCGCGACGCGATACGAGTGGGTCGTTCTCGACTACGCCATCTGGTCCGCAGGCGGATGCACCGTCGCGATCTACGAGACCTCCTCCGCCGACCAGGCACAGTGGATCCTCGAGGACTCCGCCACCAAGCTGCTCGTCGTCGAAACCGCAGCGCACGCGTCGAACCTCAAAGAGGTCACCGAAGGTGCCAAGGATCTGCGTGAGGTTCTGCAGATCGACGCCGGAGCCATCGAAGAACTGACCACCCGCGGATCCGGGGTCAGCGACGAGGATCTGCACGCGCGACGCCATCAGGTCAGCGCCTCATCGCCCGCGACCCTGATCTACACCTCGGGCACCACCGGCCGCCCCAAGGGCGTCCAGCTCACGCACGCCAACTTCTACGCCGAGGTTCAGGCCACCCAGATCGCGCTGCACGACTCGATGAAGGAGGGCAACCGCACACTGATGTTCCTCCCGATGGCGCACGTGTTCGCCCGCGCCGTGTCCTTCGGTTCGTTCGAGTCCAAGGTCACCGTCGGACATACCTCGGACGTGACGACGCTGGTGGATCAGTTCGCCGTGTTCAAGCCGGACTTCATCCTGTCGGTTCCGCGTGTGTTCGAGAAGGTCTACAACTCCGCCAAGCAGAAGGCGCACGACGGCGGCAAGGGGTCCATCTTCGACAAGGCCGCTGCGACGGCCATCGAGTGGAGCGAGGCCCAGGAGAAGGGCGGAGCCGGACTCGTCCTGAACCTCAAGCACACCGTGTTCGACAAGCTCGTGTACTCCAAGCTGCGCGCAGCACTCGGCGGCAACTGCACCCGCGCGGTGTCCGGCGGCGGACCTCTCGGTGCGCGCCTCGGCCACTTCTTCCGCGGTGCAGGCGTCCCGGTCTACGAGGGCTACGGACTGACCGAGACCAGCGCGGCCATCACCGTCAACACCACCAAGGAACAGCGCGTCGGCACCGTCGGCAAGCCCATCGACGGCCACTCGGTGAAGGTCGCCGAAGACGGTGAACTCCTGCTCAAGGGACCGGTCGTGTTCAGCGGCTACTGGCACAACGAGAAGGCAACGGCCGAGGCCATCGTCGACGGCTGGTTCCACACCGGCGACCTCGGCACGATCGACCAGGAAGGCTACGTCTCGATCACCGGCCGCAAGAAGGAGATCATCGTGACCGCGGGCGGCAAGAACGTCGCCCCCGCAGTGCTCGAGGACGCCCTCCGCGCGAACGCGATCATCAGCCAGTGCCTCGTCGTCGGCGACGCCAAGCCGTTCATCGGTGCGCTCATCACCCTCGACCCCGAGGCGATGCCGGGCTGGCTCGAGCGTCACAGCCTCTCCGCCGACATCCCGTTCTCGGAGCTGTCGAAGAACGCCGACCTCGTCGCCGAGATCGACAAGGCCGTCGCCGAGGCCAACAAGAAGGTCTCCAACCCCGAGCAGATCAAGAAGTACACGATCCTCGAGAACGACTTCACCGTCGAAACCGGTGAGCTCACCCCCACGATGAAGCTCAAGCGCAACATCATCCACGCCGAGCGTGGCAGCGACATCGAGGCGATCTACTCGTAGATCGATCTCCCGACAACGAGGGCCCGGTGCGATCGTCGCACCGGGCCCTCGATGTCGTGTCAGGACATGTGGTCGTCGAGGAACTCCGCCACCACCGAGGTCACCTGCAGGTGGATCTTCTCGTGCAGCAGGTCGTGGCCGCCGTCCTCGAATTCACGCAGGGACGCGTCGGGAACACTGCCGATCCACTCGCGCACCGCATCGATCGGAGCCAGGCGATCGTCGACTCCGTGCACGGCGAGGATCGGAATCACGTTGTCCGCGAGATCGGTGGCCGAGCCGGTCACGGACTTCGGGGTGCCGCACAGCACGGCGCACTGCACCGCCTTCGGATGCGCGCTGAGAGCCGCGATGGCCGTCGCCGCCCCCAACGAATGGCCCATCAGGGCGAACGACAACTCGGGGTGCTCGGCCTCGGCGATATCGAGCAACTGCAGCGCGTTCTGAGCGAGGCCGGGGATCTGAGCGGCGTCGGTCAACTCACCTTCGGTGAGGCCGTGTCCCACGTGATCGACCGCCCACACGTCCACTCCGCGTCCGTTGAGGACCCGAGCGAAACGGTGGTAGTGGCCGCTGTTCTGGCCGAGACCGTGCAGAAAAACGAGACCGAAACGAGCATCGGGAACAGTCCAGTTTCGGTAATGGACAGCACCGGTGGCTCCGTCGAAAAAAGGCATTCGATCATTTTGCCTCCTCGCGACGGCATCCGCGCGCAACGTGACCGGTACCGCTCGCGTTGGTGACTAGGGTGGGCGCGTGTTCCTCATCGGCGATCGCGTCATCTACAGCGCCAGCGACCTCGCCGCGGCAGCGTCGTGCGAATTCGGGCTGCTGCGCCGACTCGACGGGCTGACCGGGCTGATCCCGCGGGCAACTGCCACCCCCGATCCGATGCTCGACCGCACCTCTGCACTCGGATTCGAGCACGAACGCCGTCAGCTCGAGACCTTCCAGCAGCGGTTCCCCGGCGGCGTCCTGACGATGGACCGGCCGGGGCGCACCGATCAGGAACTGGCCGATGCCGCCTGGGCGACCTTCACCGCTCTGACTGCGCGCACACCGGTGGTGTATCAGGCGACCTTCTTCGACGGCCGATTTCTCGGTTTCTGCGACTTCCTGGTGGCCGAAGGCGATCGGTACGCCGTGTACGACACGAAGCTGTCGCGACACGCCAAGGTTCCGGCACTGCTGCAGTTGGCGGCCTACGCGGACGCGTTGCGGTCCGGCGGGATCACTCCGAGCGACGAGGTGCACCTGATGCTCGGCGACGGCAGCGACTCCGCGCACTCGCTCGCCGAGATCCTTCCGGTCTACCGACAGTCAAGAGAACACCTGCAACACATCCTCGACGAGCACCGCGCCGAAGGCACCGTCGTCGACTGGTTCGACTCGCGCTACTCCGGCTGCGGGCAGTGCGAGGCATGCACGATCGAGGTGGAACAGCACCGCGACCTGGTTCTCGTCGCCGGTATGCGCGCGAGCACCAGGGACAGACTGCTCGACGCGGGAATCGCGACGGTGGACGAGTTGGCTGCGTCGACCGGGACCGTGGACGGCATGTCGTCTCGCACACTTACAAACCTGCGAGCTCAGGCCGCGCTGCAGGTGCGCCAGGAGAACAGCGGCGACGCCGAGTTCGAGATCTTCGACGCCGACGCCCTCGGCGTGATCCCCGAGCCCGATCCGGGCGACATCTTCTTCGACTTCGAGGGCGACCCGCTGTGGGCCGAGACGGGCAGTTCCGAATGGGGGCTCGAGTACCTGTTCGGTGTCTACACCGCCGACGGTGAGTTCCTGCCGTTCTGGGCGCACGATCGCGCGCAGGAACGACGCGCCCTGATCGACTTCCTCGACTACGTGACCACCCGTCGCGCGGCCTACCCGAACATGCACATCTACCACTACGCGCCGTACGAGAAGACCGCGCTGCTGCGCCTCGCCGGACGCTACGGCGTCGGTGAGGACGCGGTCGACGACCTACTGCGAGACAACGTTCTGGTGGACCTCTATCCGATCGTGCGATCTGCGGTACGCATCGGAGCCAGGTCCTACAGCATCAAGAAGCTCGAACCCCTGTACATGCCCGCCGCCCGCGACGGAGACGTCACCGACGCGGCCGCGTCGATCGTCGAATACGCGAACTGGTGCGATCTACGAGACCAGGGCAAGGACGCAGAGGCCGCGGCGCTGCTCGCCGACATCGCGGACTATAACCGCACCGACTGCGAATCGACACTGCGACTGCGGGATTGGTTGCTGGCACGCGCGTCGGATGCCGGTGTGCACCCGCGCGCGCCGCAACACCTCGAGCTCGAAGACGGTGCCGTCGACACCGCGAGCCCACTCGAGCTCGAACTGGCCGATTACGCCGGTCTGCCGTGGGAGCGCACCTCCACGCAACAGGCCGTCGCACTGTTCGCCGGATCCATCGGATATCACCGACGCGAACGAAAGCCGTTCTGGTGGGCGCACTTCGATCGTCTGACCCACCCACTGGACGAGTGGGCCGACGCCGCCGACGTGCTGAAGGTCGAGCGTGCCGAACTGGTGCACGACTGGATGAAAACTGCACCGAATCAACGGGTCCTACGACGGCAGCTCAAGCTGCTGGGGCACCTGACGGGCGGCGTTCTGTCGAGCTCGAAGGTCAAGCTGCTCTACGACGACCCGGCCCCGGAGGGATTGCCGAAGCAGCAGCCGACCCATCGCGCGACCACGACGGTCGAGATCGTGCAGGCCGGCTACGAGGGCAACCTCGACATGGTGGTGGTGCAGGAGAACCTGCGCAAGGGAGTGGACGGGTACTCCGACTTCCCCGTCGCCACCGCACCCGAACCGCCCCCGGCGACCAAGTATTTGGAGCAGGCGATCGCCGGCGTCGCCGCCGAGGTCGGTGCGGCACTGCCGCACCTTCCGCGCACGGCCGTCGCCGATCTGCTGACGCTCTCGCCACCCCGAACCCGTTCCGGCACCGGCCTTCCCGAGGTGCACGCCGGTGACTACGCGACGGCCGTCACGGCGGCGCTGCTCGATCTCGATCACTCCTACGTTGCCGTACAGGGGCCGCCCGGGACCGGGAAGACGTACACCGCTGCCCGGGTG
>NZ_NOYD01000010.1 GCF_002258315.1 Rhodococcus sp. 06-462-5
GGAAACGCCCGGTCCCATTCCGAACCCGGAAGCTAAGCCCTCCAGCGCCGATGGTACTGCACTCGACAGGGTGTGGGAGAGTAGGACACCGCCGAACACCCGTTGTAAGAAGGGGACCCACTTGGTGGGTCCCCTTTTTGCGTTTGTATCGAAATTCCGAAAGGACGCCCGTGTCGGAAGACAACAACGATCGTCGCCCCTCCCGAGGGGACGGCGGCAACCGCCCGAGCGAGTCCCGAGACCGCAACCCCCGCGCTCAGGACCGCCGCGGAGACCCGCGTCGTTCCGACGGTCCTCCCCGCAGACGTGGCGGTGAAGGTGGGTTCTCCGGAGACCGGCGCGGAAACAGCGCGTCGTCCGACCGTCGACCGCCGCGTCCCGATGAGCCGGATCTGCCCGATGAGGTCGAAGCCGGCCAGCTCGAGCCGGCAGTGCGCCGGGATCTGCTGAGCTTGGACAAGAACAATGCCACTGCAGTGGCCCGTCACCTGGTGATGACCAGCAGACTGCTCGACGACGATCCGCAGTTGGCGCTGCTGCATGCGCGCGCTGCTCGTCAGCGAGCCGGCCGCATCGCCGTAGTGCGCGAGACCGCAGGTATCGCGGCGTACCACGCCGGTGAGTGGGCCGAGGCATTGTCCGAGCTTCGCGCCGCCCGACGAATGGCAGGCGGACCGGGTCTGATCGCGGTGATGGCCGACTGCGAGCGCGGACTCGGACGTCCCGAGCGCGCAATCGAACTCGGTCGCAGCGACGAGGCCCGCGAGTTGACCGGCGAGGAAGCGTCGGAGCTTCGAATCGTCGTGGCAGGTGCCCGGATGGACCTGAACCAGTACGACCAGGCCGTCGTCACGCTGCAGACCCCGGACCTCGACGCGTCGCGATCCGGAACCGCTGCCGCTCGGCTGTTCTACGTCTACGCCGATGCGCTGGTTGCGGCAGGTCGCGTCGACGAAGGTGTGAAATGGTTCCTCAACGCTGCGGCAGCCGATGTCGATGGTGAGACCGACGCCGAAGAGCGGGTCGAGGAGCTGTCCGGAGGCAGTCAGTGACGTTGCTACGCGACGCCCACGATGTTCTACTGCTCGACCTGGACGGCACCGTCTATGCCGGCAAGGATCCCATTCCCGGTGCAGTCGAAGCACTGTCGGGTGGCTCCGAGAAGCAGTACTTCGTCACCAACAATGCCAGTCGTGCCCCCGAGGACGTAGCCGAACATCTACGCAGTCTCGGCTTCGCTACCTCGGCAGAGTTCGTCGTCACCAGTTCCGAGGCGGCCGCTCGGGTACTCGCGGGCAAGCTGGACCCGGGTTCACGGGTGCTCGTCGTCGGCACCGACGCATTGGCCGATGAGGTCACCAAGGTCGGTCTGCAGCCGGTCAGGTCTGCCGACGATGATCCCGTGGCCGTGGTGCAGGGTCACTCCGTCGATACGGGCTGGAAGATGCTTGCCGAGGCTGTCCTCGCCATCCGTGCGGGTGCGCTGTGGGTGGCTACGAACATCGATGCCACCTTGCCGACCGAGCGAGGACTCGTGCTGGGGAACGGCTCGATGGTCGCGGCGGTTCGCAACGCCACCGACATCGAGCCCATCGTGGCAGGCAAGCCGGCCGCTCCGATCATGCACGACGCCATCGAGCGCAGCGAAGCACGTTCGGCCCTGGTTGTCGGAGACAGGCTCGACACCGATATCGCTGGAGCGAACGAAATCGGTTTGCCGTCGCTGCTGGTGTTGACCGGCGTGAGTACCGCTGCCGAGTTGCTCCGTGCGCCTCGGCATTTGCGGCCGACTCATATAGGTCCCGATCTCGGAGTCCTGAACAGGGACGAGATCGCGTCGAGCGTCGGCAGCAAGACCGGTTGGACGGTCGGTATCGACAACGAGGTGCTGTCGGTGCGGTACAGCGGGGACGGTACGCCGGATGCGTTCGAGGGTGCGCTCGCCACACTGCACGTGGCCTGGTCCGGCCCGGCCTTCTCGGACGTTCGCTTCGAGGGGGATCGGCTCGGCGATCTGCGTTCGCTGCTCGGGTGCTGACACCGCATTCGACAGCAGCGGTCGGAGGGCGGCGGCGATCGGGCGTTCGTCGTACCCATCCGATAGCGTGAGAGGCGATGAGCGCGTCTATTCCACTACCAGGACAGCACCGGCCGAGCGGTGCCGTCGATGAGTCGTCGGCAGATCCGGACACTGTTCGCACCGAAGTTTCTTCGCTGCTGAATCAGCTCACCATCGAGTCGACGGACGACGAGGGATCCCAGGCTGTGGACTCCGACGCCCTCACGCGCGATGCGAGTCTGCTCGACCGCGCGCACGAGGTACTCGTGCGCGCCCTGACCACCGTCGACAAGACCTGACGTGGCTCGTCGCGCACGTGTCGACGCCGAGCTGGTTCGACGTGGACTCGCCCGATCTCGTGAGCACGCTTCGGAGTTGATCGAAGCAGGCCGGGTCAAGATCGCCGGGACCGTCGCCTCGAAGCCCGCGACCGCCGTGGAACCGGGCACACCGTTGTTGGTGGCAGAAGAAGACAACGAGATCTCGTGGGCCTCCCGCGGTGCCCACAAGTTGCTCGGCGCTCTCGACGCATTCGAGCCGCTCGGCTTGACGGTCGAGCACGCTCGTTGTCTGGACGCAGGGGCATCCACCGGTGGTTTCACCGACGTACTTCTCAGTCGCGGCGTGCGTGAGGTGGTTGCCGTGGACGTGGGATACGGGCAGCTGGTGTGGCGCCTGCAATCCGACGACCGCGTCCACGTCGTCGACCGCACCAACGTTCGGTCGATCGACGCCGAGACGATCGGTGGACCGGTGGACGTGATCGTCGCAGATCTGTCGTTCATCTCGCTGAAGCTCGTTCTTCCCGCATTCGTTGCCTGCTCGAAGCCGGGTACGAACATGGTGTTGATGGTCAAGCCACAGTTCGAGGTCGGCAAGGATCGTGTGGGTGCCGGTGGTGTGGTGCGGGATCCTGCGCTGCGAGCCGAGGCCGTCGAAGATGTGGCGAACTCGGCCGTCGGCTTGAATCTCACTGTCCGAGCTGTCGCGGCAAGCCCGCTGCCGGGGCCGTCGGGCAATGTCGAGTACTTTTTGTGGCTGAGGGCAGGTGCAGGCGAGGACTCGCCGAGCGCCGACATCACGGAACTCGTCCGGCTCGCGATCGAGGAAGGACCACAGTGACTCCGTCCCACGCAGCACCGGAACGGGAGTCGACTCGAGAGATTCTTCTCGTCGCCCATCCTGGTCGACCGGACATCGCCGAAACCGCGCGTCGGGTGGGCAAGGTGTTCGACGAAGCGGGCATCTGCCTTCGCGTGCTCGTGGACGAGGTCGAGCCATCGAAGATCGAAGCCTCCGAAACAGAGGAACACGACCACGTGTTCGTCGCCGACATGAAGCTCAACGTCGTCGATTTCGGACCGGACGCGGCTGTCGGCTGCGAGATGGTTCTCGTTCTCGGCGGTGACGGGACCTTCCTGCGCGCAGCCGAACTCGCGCAAGCAGCGTCCATCCCGGTGCTCGGCATCAACCTCGGCCACGTCGGGTTCCTGGCGGAGGCCGAAGCCGACCACCTCGAAGGTGCACTGGCCCGCGTCATCGCCGGGGATTACCGCATCGAGCAACGCATGACGTTGGACATTGCGATTCGCGTCGGCGACCAGGTGGTCGATCGCGGATGGGCGCTGAACGAAGCCAGCATCGAGAACGGGTCCCGGCTCGGAGTGCTCGAGGTGGTCCTCGAAGTCGACGGTCGACCGGTGTCGGCATTCGGGTGCGACGGCGTGCTGATCTCCACACCGACAGGCTCGACGGCGTACGCGTTCTCGGCCGGCGGACCTGTGGTGTGGCCGGAACTCGAAGCGATCCTGGTCATTCCGAGCAACGCACACGCTTTGTTCGCGCGGCCGCTCGTCACCAGTCCCGAGTCGATCGTCGCGGTCGAGATCGATGCCGGCGGACACGCGGGATTCGTATTCTGCGATGGCAGGCGGACATTGAGCCTGCCGGCGGGCGCTCGCGTCGAGGTGGTTCGGGGAGCGTCACCGATCAAATGGGTTCGACTCGATTCGGCACCGTTCGCCGATCGCATGGTCAAGAAATTCGAACTGCCCGTGACCGGGTGGCGGGGGAGAGCGAGGTAGGAATGCTCGAAGAGATTCGGATCGACAGCCTCGGAGTCATTTCCGGTGCCAGCGCACAGTTTCACGAGGGGCTGACCGTACTCACCGGCGAGACCGGTGCCGGTAAGACCATGGTGGTCACCAGTCTGCACCTGTTGTCGGGTGCCCGCGCCGACGCAGGCCGGGTTCGACTCGGCGCGCAGCGTGCTGTGGTCGAGGGGCGATTCAGTACCGATACCGCGTCGGAGCAGGTGATCGATGACGTCGACAAGGTACTCGAGTCCTCGGGAGGTCAACGCGACGAGGACAATTCGATCATCGCCGTCCGTACCGTCAACTCGGACGGTCGCTCTCGTGCGCACCTCGGTGGGCGCAGCGTGCCCGCATCGGTGCTGTCGAACTTCACCGACTCGTTGCTGACGGTGCACGGTCAGAACGACCAGTTGCGTCTGCTGCGTCCCGATCAGCAACTCGCCGCCCTGGACAGATTCGCCGGGGATACGGTGGCGTCTCTGGTCTCGAAGTATTGCACCGCGCGCAAGACGTGGCTCGATGCTCGCAACGAGTTGATCGACCGCACCGAACGCAGCCGCGAACTGGCGCAGGAGGCCGACCGGCTGCAGTTCGGCCTACAGGAGATCGACTCCCTGGCTCCGGAGCCGGGCGAGGACCGCTCCGTGGCCGAGGACGTGCGACGGCTGGGCGACCTCGATTCGTTGCGTGAGACCGCGGAAGGTGCCTCGGCTGCACTCGTCGGGAGTACCGAAGAGGCGTCGGACACTGCGTCCGCGCTGTACCTGCTGGGCGAGGCTCGCTCTCGCCTCGAACACGCCGAGGACGCGGCTCTGACCGAGCTGCTGCCGCGACTGAACGACGCGATGGCGATCGTGGGCGACATCGGCGCAGACCTCACCTCGTATCTGGCGGATCTGCCGTCCGATCCGGGTGCGCTCGACGCGATCCTCAATCGGCAGGCCGAGCTGAAGTCGTTGACGCGCAAGTACGCCGCCGATGTCGACGGGGTCATCGCATGGGCGGAGGACGCCCGTGAGCGGCTCTCGCACATCGACACCTCGGCCGATGCTCTCGCTGTGCTGAGCGCCAAGGTCGACGCGGCTGCGGTCGACGTCGCGGCGACTGCGTCGAAGCTCAGTGCGGCCCGTGCGAAGGCCGCGGTGAAGCTCTCGAAGGCGGTCAGCGTCGAGCTGGCGGGATTGGCGATGGGAAAAGCCAAGCTGCAGATCGATGTTCGCGTACTTGCCGCCGGGCCGTCCGACACGGCTCCGATCGTCGTCGACGGGGCCGAACTGCATGCGGGCAGCAATGGCGTCGACGAGGTCGAGTTTCGTCTGTCCGCGCACGACGGTGCCCAGGCGCTTCCGATCAGCAAGAGTGCGTCGGGTGGTGAGCTGTCGCGGGTGATGTTGGCACTCGAAGTGGTGCTGGCGGGCTCGGACAAGGGCGCGACGATGGTCTTCGACGAGGTCGACGCCGGGGTGGGTGGCCGGGCGGCCGTCGAGGTCGGTCGCCGACTCGGCCGATTGGCTCGCACGCACCAGGTCATCGTGGTCACCCACTTGCCTCAGGTCGCAGCGTTTGCCGATACGCACCTGGTGGTCGACAAGACCGATGCGAAGAAGGGTGCGGCGAACAGTGGGGTTCGGACGCTGTCCTCGTCGGAGCGCGTTGTCGAGCTCGCGAGGATGCTCGCGGGTCTGGACGACACGGAGACCGGTCGGGCGCATGCCGAGGAGCTGCTGGCCACCGCAAACGCCGATCGAGCCGCGCTGTAACTTTTGGTGCTGATGTGATCAGTGTGGTAGTTGTTTCGGCGCGCCTCCATCGCCGGGCGTGTCGATCGGGTCATCATGGTTCTCATGAAGATGCCGGCTCTGCTGTCACGTAGTCAGGATTCGCTGCCCGGAATCACCGGTATCGCGCGAGTCGATCGCAACACGGCCAAGCTCCTCAAACGGGTCGGCCCCGGTGACATCGTCGTGCTCGACGAGCTCGACCTGGACCGCCTGACCGCCGATGCACTCGTCGAGGCCGGGGTGCTCGCGGTCGTCAACGCATCGCCCTCGATCTCCGGTCGCTACCCGAACCTGGGTCCAGAGGCCATCGTGGCCAACGGGATCACCTTGATCGACTCGGCCGGCACCGAGATCTTCAAGAAGATCAAGGACGGCACCAAGATTCGTCTCAACGACGGCGGTGTCTACACCGGCGATCGGCGCCTCGCCAAGGGGGAGGAGCAGAGCGAAGCCGAGATCTCGGACAAGATGATCGAGGCCAAGACGGGTCTGGTCGACCATCTCGAAGCGTTCTCGGGCAATACGATCGAGTTCATCCGAACCGAGAGTCCGCTGCTCATCGACGGCGTCGGAGTACCGGACATCGACATCGACCTCAAGGGTCGCCATGTGGTGATCGTGGCCGACGGCCCCGGTCACGCCGAGGATCTGAAGAACCTCAAGCCGTTCATCAAGGAGTACTCGCCCGTCATCATCGGCGTCGGCGCGGGTGCCGACACCGCGATGAAGGCGGGTCATCGCCCCGACCTCATCGTCGGCGATCCCGAGGACGTCACGGCGCAGACGCTCAAATGCGGTGCAGAGGTGGTTCTTCCGGCGGATTCCGACGGACATGCGCAGGGTCTCGAACGCATTCAGGATCTCGGTATCGGTGCCATGACGTTCCCGGCCACCGGTGCCGCTGCCGATCTCGCGCTGTTGTTGGCCGATCATCACGGGGCCTCACTGATCGTGTCGGTCGGTAGCCCGGCCAGCCTGGACGAGTTCTTCGATCGTGGTCGACGCAACACCAACCCGGCGGCATTCATGACGCGTCTGAAGGTCGGTGCCAAGTTGGTCGACGCCAAAGCTGTTGCGACGCTGTATCGCAGCCGGGTGTCCGGCGGTGCGATCGCGCTGTTGATTCTGGCTGCGCTCGTTGCTGTGATCGTGGCGTTGGCCGTGTCCAACATCGGCGGTGAAGCGCTGGATTGGGCAATCGATCTGTGGAACCGGTTCGCTCTGTGGTTCCAGGGGTTGCTTTCGTGATTTCGCTTCGCCAACATGCCATTTCGCTGGCTGCGGTCTTCGTGGCACTGGCCATCGGCATCGTGCTCGGTTCGGGTCTGCTCTCGAGCGGACTGGTTTCCGGCCTTCGAGACGACAAGACCGGTCTCGAAACTCAGGTGGACGATCTGCAGGCGACCAACAATCAGCTCGGCGAGCAGCTGAACTCTGCCGACGGCTTCGACGCTGCGGTGTCGGGCCGGGTTCTGCGAGACGCGTTGGTCGATCGTTCCGTCGTGGTCATCACTACTCCTGACGCCGATCCTGGTGACGTCGACGGTGTCACACGGTCGATCGGAGCGTCGGGTGCCACCGTCACCGGTCGGGTGTCGCTGACCGATTCGTTCGTCTCCGCTGCGAACGGTGACGATCTTCGTACTCGCCTGACCAACGTCATTCCCGCCGGCGTGCAGTTGCGCACCGGCGCGGTGGACCAGGGCAGCCTCGCCGGAGACCTGCTGGGTTCGGTGCTGCTGCTCAACGCAGAGACAGCCCAGCCGCAGTCGACTCCCGAGGAGCTCTCGCTGGCGCTCGAGACGCTGCGCAGCGGCGGGTTCATCGCCTACGACAACGGTGCCGTCGCGCCCGCTCAATTGGCAGTGGTCGTCACCGGTTCCGGTACCTCGGACGTGGAGGACGGCAATCGCGGTGCCATCGTCGCGCGGTTCGCGGGCGCACTCGACTCACGCGGTGCAGGCGCGGTACTGGCGGGCCGATCCGGCGCAGCAGAGGGCAACGGTTCCATCGCCGTCGTGCGAGCCGATTCGGCGCTGTCGTCGGCTCTGAGCACAGTCGACAACGTCGACCGTGAAGCAGGACGGATCACCACTGTTCTCGCGTTGGCGGAGCAGCTGGACGGGGCGTCGGGCCGTTACGGCACCGGACCCAACGCGAACGCCGTCACCGTCGGAGCGCCGGCGAGCTGATCGTCGTCGGAACGAGCGTGTCGTTGGCGGTGAGGTAGGTACTGGTGTTACCGTGAAGTCCCGTGGGTAGCAGGCCCAATTTCCACGCTTCACCTCTCTTATCAGCCCCCTGATAGGAGCAAGCCCTGCAGACTCGTCACGGGAGCCTCATTGTCACGCCTTCAGTCGCGTTCCGACACCAAGCACATTTTCGTCAGCGGGGGCGTCGCGTCCTCGCTCGGAAAAGGCCTGACGGCTTCCAGCCTCGGCCAGCTACTGACCGCACGCGGACTGCGCGTGACCATGCAGAAGCTCGATCCCTACCTCAATGTCGATCCCGGCACGATGAACCCGTTCCAGCACGGTGAGGTCTTCGTCACCGAGGACGGCTCCGAGACCGACCTCGACGTCGGACACTACGAGCGATTCCTCGACCGCGATCTGTCCGGTTTCGCCAACGTCACCACCGGCCAGGTCTATTCGACGGTCATCGCCAAGGAGCGTCGCGGCGAGTACCTGGGCGACACCGTCCAGGTCATCCCGCACATCACCGACGAGATCAAGCGTCGCATTCTCGCGATGAACGGCCCGGACCTGCAGGGGCACCAGCCGGACGTCGTGATCACCGAAATCGGCGGTACCGTCGGCGATATCGAGTCGCAGCCGTTCCTCGAAGCAGCGCGTCAGGTGCGCCACGACGTCGGCCGCAACAACGTGTTCTTCCTGCACGTGTCGTTGGTTCCGTTCCTGGCTCCGTCCGGTGAACTCAAGACCAAGCCCACCCAGCACTCGGTCGCGGCACTGCGCAGCATCGGTATTCAGCCCGACGCGTTGATCCTGCGTTGCGACCGGGACGTGCCGCCGGGACTGAAGAACAAGATCGCGCTCATGTGCGACGTCGACGTCGACGGCTGCATTTCCACGCCCGACGCGCCGTCGATCTACGACATTCCCAAGGTGCTGCACAAGGAAGGCCTGGACGCGTACGTCGTCCGTCAGCTCGGTCTGCCGTTCCGGGATGTCGACTGGACCATCTGGGGTGGACTGCTCGAGCGCGTCCACCAGCCGCGTGAAACCGTGCGCGTCGGCCTGGTCGGCAAGTACGTGGACCTGCCCGACGCCTACCTGTCGGTCACCGAGGCGCTGCGTGCAGGCGGATTCGCGCACCGGGCCAAGGTCGAGATCAAGTGGGTTCCGTCCGACGAGTGCTCGACGCCTGCGGGGGCGCAGGCCGCGTTGGGCGATGTCGATGCCGTCCTCATTCCCGGCGGCTTCGGTATCCGCGGTATCGAGGGCAAGCTCGGTGCCATCGAGTTCGCACGTACGCGCAAGATTCCGTTGCTGGGGTTGTGCCTCGGGTTGCAGTGTGTCGTCATCGAGGCGGCTCGTTCGGTCGGTCTGACCGACGCCAATTCCGCCGAGTTCGACCCGGACACCAAGGATCCGGTGATTTCCACGATGGCCGATCAGGAAGACGCCGTCGCCGGTGACGCCGATCTCGGTGGCACGATGCGCCTCGGTGCCTACCCGGCGACCCTGCAGAAGGGTTCGGTCGTCGCAGCGTCGTACGGCACCGAGACCGTCTCGGAGCGCCACCGTCATCGCTACGAGGTCAACAACGACTACCGGGATCGAATTGCCAAGAGCGGCTTGGTGTTCAGCGGTACTTCTCCGGACGGCCACCTGGTCGAGTTCGTCGAGCTGCCTGCGTCGGTGCACCCGTTCTTCGTGGCCACGCAGGCGCATCCGGAGCTCAAGAGCCGGCCCACCCGTCCGCATCCGCTGTTCGCGTCGCTGATCAATGCGGCGCTGAAGTACAAGGCCGCGGAGCGTCTGCCGGTCGACGTGCACGGAGATACGGTTCAGACGGAGGAGGCGGACGCCGCCGCCGAGACCGTCGGATGAGCGAGCCCCGGCACGAGTTCACCACCCTCGACTCGACGGTGCCGTACTCCGGTGCGATTCTTGCGCTCCGGCTCGATCAGGTCTCGATGCCGAACGGTCGTCAGGCCGAGCGTGAGGTGATCGAGCATCACGGCGCGGTCGGGATCCTCGCCGTCGACGATCAGGATCGTGTGGTGATGATCGAGCAGTACCGGCATCCCGTCGGTCGTCGACTGTGGGAGTTGCCTGCCGGTCTGTTGGACGAGCCGGGGGAGCAGCCGGTGCTGGCGGCCCAGCGTGAGCTCGCCGAGGAAACCGGGCTCGCCGCGCAGACGTGGTCGGTTCTGGTCGATGTGCTCGCCTCGCCCGGGTTCACCGACGAGGCCGTGCGGATCTTCCTCGCTCAGGGCCTGACCGAGGTCGATCGGCCCGAGGCACACGACGAGGAAGCCGACATCGAACTCTCCTACGTGCCGATGGACGAGGCTGTCCGTCGCGCGCTGTCAGGGGAGATCGTCAACGCGTCCGCCGTTGCGGGCGTTCTCGCGTTCGCTGCGGCGCGCGCCGCCGGTACCGAACTGCGCCCGGCCGATGCCCCGTGGCCCGATCTGCCGACGGCATTCGAGAAGCGGAAGAGTTCACGAAAGTAGCGACCGTGATCGGCCAGCAGATTCAGACGTATCTCGACCATCTGGTGGTCGAGCGCGGGTCGGCACCGAACACTGTGTCGTCCTACCGTCGCGATCTGGTGCGGTACGCGCGCTTCCTCAGCGGCTACGGCATCACCGATCTGGCGAAGGTCGCCGAGAACGACATCACCGAGTTCGTGCTCTATCTGCGGCGCGGTGATGACGAATTCCCCGCTCTCGCAGCGAGTTCGGCTGCTCGGACGTTGATCGCGGTACGGGGTCTGCACAGGTTCGCGCTCGCGGAGGGCATGGTCGAGCGCAACGTCGCGAGCGAGGTCAAGCCGCCCCAGCCGGCGAAGCGATTGCCGAAGTCGCTACCCGTCGATCAGGTGGTGGCGTTGCTCGAATCGGCGTCGATCGCCGGTCCCGATGCCCCGCGCGGACTGCGGGATCGGGCCCTGCTGGAATTGCTGTATTCCACCGGGGCTCGTATCTCCGAGGCAGTCGGGCTCGACGTCGACGACATCGACACCGAGGCCCGCTCGGTGCTGCTGCGAGGCAAAGGCGGCAAGCATCGCGTCGTCCCGGTCGGGCGACCTGCGATCGAGGCCGTCGACGCGTATCTGGTGCGCGGACGACCGGGGCTGGTCTCGCGCTCGAATCCTGCGCTGTTCCTCAACGTCCGGGGCGGCAGGTTGTCTCGGCAGAGTGCGTGGCAGGTGCTCCAGGACTCCGCACAAAGGGCCGGAATCACCGCGGGGGTCTCGCCGCACGTCCTTCGGCATTCGTTCGCCACTCATCTGCTCGACGGTGGTGCCGACGTCCGCGTCGTGCAGGAGCTGTTGGGGCATGCATCGGTGACGACGACGCAGATCTACACTCTCGTCACCGTCAACACGCTGCGTGAAGTGTGGGCGGGAGCGCATCCACGGGCCCGTTAGCACGAGGCCGGCGACCGTGCGTCAGCGTGTCCGATGACATTGCACGAGCGTCAAGCGGTAGCGTTTGCGTGAACTACTCGAAGACGAACGGGACAGGGGAGCGCTGGAACGTGTCGACACCGCAGCCGCCAGCGGCGGAGTCAGGCTTGGATCATCCACATCTCGACGGCGCCCTGTTCCAGACGCGTCAACCGGAATCCAGTCGGGAGACACGCGACATCATCCCCGCGCCGAACGAGCTCGGGCCCACCGGTCGCAAGACCAGGGCCGTCCCCGATCCGCAACCGTTGGCCGGTCACGGCCCGGCCAAGATCATCGCGATGTGCAACCAGAAGGGTGGCGTCGGCAAGACGACGTCGACCATCAATCTCGGTGCCTCGTTGGCCGGCTACGGCCGTCGAGTGCTGCTCGTGGATCTCGACCCGCAGGGCGCACTGTCCGCGGGATTGGGCGTCGCGCATCACGAGCTCGATCTGACGGTCTACAACCTCCTCGTCGAAGCGAAGGTCTCTGCCGACGACATCATCATGCGCACTCGCGTCGACAACCTCGATCTGATGCCCAGCAACATCGATCTCTCCGCAGCCGAGATTCAGCTGGTCACCGAGGTCGGCCGGGAGCAGACACTCGGGCGGGTGCTGCATCCGATTCTCGATCGCTACGACTACGTCCTCATCGACTGCCAGCCGTCTCTCGGCCTGTTGACGGTCAACGCGCTCACGTGTGCCGACGAAGTGCTGATTCCCATGGAGTGCGAGTACTTCAGCCTCCGCGGACTGGCGTTGCTCAACGACACCGTCGAGAAAGTGCGCGATCGGCTCAACCCACGTCTGAAGTTGGCCGGCATCGTGGTGACGATGTTCGACGCTCGCACTCTGCACTCGCGTGAGGTGATGACGCGAGTGGTCGAGGTGTTCGGCGACGTCGTCTACGACACGGTGATCACCCGCACCGTCCGATTCCCGGAAACCAGTGTGGCCGGTGAGCCGATCACCACCTGGGCTCCGAAATCCGGCGGCGCACAGGCGTACCGCGCCCTTGCGCGCGAGGTGATCTACCGGTCGGGTCCGTGACCGTCGACGCAACCGACGAGGCCCCGATCGAGGTTCCGGCCGACGCGGATCCGTCGAAATTTCGGGTGCGGCTGCTCAACTTCGAGGGCCCGTTCGATCTGTTGCTGTCGCTGATCAGTCAGCACCGCATGGACGTCACCGAAGTGGCGTTGCACACCGTCACCGACGATTTCATCTCGTTCACCAAGTCGCTCGGTGCCGACGTCGGCCTCGACCAGACGACGGAATTTCTCGTCGTTGCCGCGACATTGCTCGATCTCAAGGCAGCTCGGTTGCTGCCCTCGGGTGATGTGGAGGACGCCGAGGATCTGGCGCTGCTCGAAGTTCGAGATCTACTGTTCGCGCGGCTACTCCAATACCGGGCCTACAAACAGGTCGCTCTGCTGTTCGGTGAGCTGGAAGCTGCTGCGCTGCGGCGTTATCCGCGATCGGTGTCGGTGGAGGACAGGTACGCCGATCTGATTCCCGAGGTGCTGCTCGGCGTCGACCCGGCCACGTTCGCCGACATCGCCGCTGCCGCTTTTCGGCCCAAGCCGATTCCTCAGGTGGGGCTCGATCACATCCATCAGCACGCAGTTTCGATTCCCGAGCAGGCGGCGTGGCTGCTCGAGAATCTGCAGGGCCGAGGCCTCAACGAGTGGGCGTCGTTCTCGGAGTTGGTGCAGGACTGCGAGGTGCAGGTCGAAATAATCGCGCGATTCCTGGCGTTGCTGGAGTTGTTCCGGCAACAGGTGATCGCCTTCGAGCAGCCCGAGCCGCTCGGCGATCTTCGAGTGAGTTGGACCGGTAAGGACGAAGGACCCATCGTGGTCACGGAAGAGGACTACGCATGAGTGTCGACCCGGAACTCGAGCTCGAGGACGCCGAAAGTTCCGAGGAGCTCGACGACGCGACCCTCTCCTCGGCTCTGGAAGCTGTGTTGCTGATCGTCGACACACCGGCCTCGGACGAGCAGCTCGCCTCGGCCGTGGGTGCGTCGGTCGCCCGCGTGCGCGCGGCATTGACGGCGATGGCCGCGGCACTGACCGAACGAACCAGCGGAATCGACCTCCGCTACGCCGGCGACGGTTGGCGTTTCTACACCCGAACCGCCTATGCGCCGTACGTCGAACGGCTGCTTCTGGACGGCGCTCGGTCCAAGCTCACACGCGCGGCATTGGAAACCCTGGCCGTGATCGCATATCGTCAACCGTTGACCCGCGCGCGAGTCAGCGCCGTGCGAGGAGTCAATGTCGATGGAGTGATGCGTACGTTGCTCGCCCGTGGACTGATCTCCGAAGCAGGAACCGACCCGGAGACGAACGGCACGATGTACTGCACCACCGAGTTGTTCCTCGAACGGCTCGGGCTCGCATCGCTCGGTGATCTACCCGAACTGGCGCCGCTGTTGCCGGGTGTGGACCTGATCGACGAGATCAGTGACAGCATGGACACCGACCCGAGAATGACCCGCTCCACCAAGAACCGCGGATCGAAACCCGATCCGGCAGCCGAGCTCGACTCGGACGACTGATAGGTAAGACAAGTGAACAAGCCCGCTCGCCGTGATGGCACACCGGACCGTAACAAGAGACAAGACCCACGCAGGAAGCCGACCGCAGGTAGGTCGGACACTCCGCGTGACGCACGCCGCGGAGATCGCACCCGCGACGATGCGCCCCGTGACGGCGCTCCCCGCGCCGGGGGACCTCGCACTGGAGCCCCGCGTACCGGGGGACCCCGCGCAGGCGCACCACGCACCGGAGCCCCTCGTACGGGAGCCCGACCTGCCCCTCGCCGTGGCGTCGAGCAGGAAGAATCCTTCGATCACAAGCCTGTCGAGACCGGCGTGAACGACCGTAGCAACGACGCCGTTCCTCGCAAGAAGCCGTCGCGTCCCAAGCCGCCGAAGCCGCAGAAGAAGCAGGTTCCGTCGACCACGATCAGCAACGCCAAGCCGGCGAAGCATCAGCACACCGATTCCTCACCGCGCAAGCACGTGCCCGTCGGTGAAGGCGTTCGGTTGCAGAAGGTTCTCGCGCAGGCCGGCGTCGCATCGCGTCGTGCCGCCGAGGAACTGATTGCCGACGGCCGCGTCGAGGTCGACGGACGAATCGTCACCGAACAGGGCATCCGCATCGATCCGAACATCGCTGTGGTCCGTGTCGACGGCACTCGTGTGGTCGTGAAGGAAGAATTGGTTCACCTCGCGATGAACAAGCCGCGTGGATGGCAGTGCACCATGTCCGACGATCTGGGACGCCCGTGCGTCGGAGACATCGTCTCCGAGCGGGTCCAGGCGGGGCAGCGACTGTTCCACGTCGGCCGCCTCGATGCCGACACCGAGGGCCTGTTGCTCTTCACCAACGACGGTGATCTTGCTCACCGCCTGATGCACCCGTCGTTCGAGGTGTCGAAGACCTACCTCGCGACGTTGTCGGGCACCATTCCCCGCACGCTCGGCAAGCAGCTGCGTGAAGGCGTCACCCTCGACGACGGCCCGGTGAAGGTCGACGGCTTCCAGCTGCTCGACATCTCGGACGGCAAGTCGCTCGTCAAGGTGACCCTGCACGAGGGCCGCAAGCACATCGTGCGTCGGCTGTTCGACAAGGTCGGCTTCCCGGTCGGACGCCTCGTGCGTACCGATGTCGGCAACATCGTGCTCGGCGATCAGCGTCCGGGAACACTGCGTGTTCTCGGTCGCGGCGAGATCGGCAAGCTCTACGAATCCGTGGGCCTGTGATGAGTGCGCTCGTCGTGGCGATGGACGGGCCCTCGGGCACCGGCAAGTCGTCGGTATCGCGCCGGCTCGCGTCGGCACTGGAAGCGAGCTACCTCGACACCGGAGCGATGTACCGCGTCGCGACGGTATGGGTGCTGCGCTCGGGCGTCGAGCCCACCGATGCAGACGCCGTTGCGAAAGCTGTTGCGGCGCTTCCCCTCGAGATCGGCAAGGACCCGCTGTCCGAGACCGTTCTGCTCGACGGTGAAGATGTCAGCGGCGAAATCCGCGGCGATGCAGTCACCAAGGCCGTCTCTGCCGTGTCCGCAGTGCCTGCGGTGCGCGAGCTCTTGGTGCAGATGCAGCGCGACCTTGCGAGCTCGTCGACGCGAATCGTGGTGGAGGGCCGCGACATCGGCACCGTCGTTCTTCCCGACGCCGACGTGAAGGTGTTCCTGACTGCCTCACCGGAAGCGCGGGCAGAGCGTCGCAACAAGCAGAACATCGAACAGGGTCGCGTAGACGACTACGAATCCGTGCTCGCGGACGTGCAACGCCGCGATCACGCAGATTCGACGAGAGCAGTGTCACCGCTTCGTCCCGCCGAGGATTCGGTGATCGTCGATACCAGCGAGCTGGATCTCGACGGCGTGATCGAGCGTTTGCTGCTCGTGGTGAACGACAGAAGTGGAGCAGTGCAGTGAGTGAAGAATTCTTCTCAGGCGCAGCGGAAGCCGCGGGCGACGGAACATGGAGCGACGAGGGCGAGTGGGAGTACGTCGACCTCAACGAGGGCGAAGACGGCGAAGATGCCGTAGCCGTACCGACTCTCGCCGTGGTGGGCCGACCGAACGTCGGCAAGTCGACGCTCGTCAACCGCATCATCGGGCGACGCGAAGCAGTGGTCGAGGACGTTCCCGGCGTCACCCGCGACCGGGTGTCGTACGAGGCGAACTGGAGTGGTCGACGCTTCCTGGTGCAGGACACCGGCGGTTGGGAACCCGACGCCAAGGGCCTGCAGGCATCCGTTGCGCGCCAAGCCGAATTGGCCATGCACACCGCCGACGCGATCCTGCTGGTCGTCGACGCGCGGGTAGGTTCGACGACGACGGACGAGGCAGTGGCGCGAGTGCTGCGCCGGTCGAAGACTCCGGTTCTGTTGGTGGCCAACAAGGTCGACGACGGACGCACCGAGTCCGAGGTCGCCGCACTGTGGTCGCTGGGTCTGGGGGAGCCGTTGTCGGTTTCCGCGACTCACGGCCGCGGTACCGGTGATCTGCTGGACCGTGTGCTCGAGGCCTTGCCCGAGACGCCGCGTGAGGGCATCCCCGGTGGGGGACCCAGGCGTGTCGCACTGGTCGGCAAGCCGAACGTGGGCAAGTCGTCGCTGATCAACAAGCTCTCGGGTGACGAGCGCTCGGTGGTGCACGATGTTGCCGGAACCACTGTCGATCCCGTCGACTCGTTGGTCGAATTGGGCGGCAAGACATGGCGATTCGTCGATACCGCTGGACTGCGCAAGCGTGTCAGCCATGCCAGTGGTGCCGAGTTCTACGCGTCGCTGCGGACGAAGTCTGCTATCGAGGCCGCCGAGGTCGCGATTCTGCTTCTCGATGCCTCCGAGGTGATCTCGGAGCAGGACATGCGCGTGCTCAGCATGGTCGCCGATGCCGGCCGAGCGTTGGTGTTGGCGTTCAACAAGTGGGACCTGGTGGACGACGATCGTCGTCAGCAGCTCGAGAAGGAGATCGACCGCGATCTCGCTCGGGTGCCCTGGGCGCAACGAGTGAACATCTCGGCGCAGACGGGCCGTGCGGTGCAGAAGCTCGTGCCTGCGCTCGAGACGGCTCTGGAGTCGTGGGACAAGCGTGTGCCGACCGGACGCCTCAACACGTGGCTCAAGGAGGTCGTGGCGGCCACTCCGCCGCCGATGCGTGGCGGACGTCTGCCACGAATCATGTTCGCGACGCAGGCCAGCACTCGGCCGCCGACGTTCGTGCTGTTCACCACCGGCTTCCTCGAGGCCGGCTACCGCCGATTCATCGAGCGGCGACTGCGTGAGGAGTTCAACTTCGACGGCAGCCCCGTGCGCGTCTCGGTGCGTATCCGCGAGAAGCGGGAACGGCCGGGCAAGGGCAACAACCGCTGATGTAGCCCGGCCCCGCCCCTGAGCAGGCGATTTCCTCTCAGGGGTAGGGCTGGGGTAATCTCAGCAAGCGCCTTTCGAGGCGCGGCGGGCTGTGGCGCAGCTTGGTAGCGCACTTGACTGGGGGTCAAGTGGTCGCAGGTTCAAATCCTGTCAGCCCGACACATTGCAGTTTAAAAGCGGTTCCGAAGAAATTCGGGGCCGCTTTTTTGGGCCCAGAATAGGGCTCCGTGCCGCTCAGTGTCACTACTCGATCCTTAGTTGATTTTCGGAGTCCACAGATGTCCGCCTCGACCGCCCTAACTGAGCCGAGGTTTCGGACGCTTCGACCGGCGTGAATCTCGAATCCCGGATCAACCTCTTGTGGGAACCGTTCGATCCCTGACGGCGGTCAGCCACCCGCGTTCGCGTCGACCGATCTGGACCCGTATGCCGGGTAATTCGACCGACCTTGCAATGGCCGATGTCAGCCTCGTAAATTGCATTTTCCGCACCATGCAAGCTAAAACGCCCGGTCAGCACAGTTTTGCTCTGCAGTCGTGTCGGTGACCTGCGCTAGGCTGCTTCCATGGACTTCCGGCCAGGCCGCGCACCTGCGGTGAGCACTGTCGAGGGCACCGTGGGCGGCAGATCGTTGCTGTCGGCCAGGATTCCGCCCGCCTTCGCGAAGCGGAGCGTGAGTGCCGTGGAGTCGTACGCGCAGGACCTACGCGGCCCTTCACTAGCTGGTGCGAAACGAACGGTCACGTGACGCTGCCGGCGCACCCCATCACTGTTGCCGCGTATCTCGTCGATGCCGCCGACACCCGAACCGAAGCAGGAGAGCGGGCCTAGGCCGTTGCCACCTTCGGCACGTGGATCGCCGCGATCAACCATCAACACCCCATAACCGGGCATCTCTCGCCGTCCGCGCACGAACTGGTCACCGCGACTTTGTCGGGGATTCGGCGTGAGTACGCCGCCGCGGGGGACCGACCCCGCGGACCACGCGATCCGCTCCTCGTCGATGACATCAAACTCCTCGTCGGGGCCGCCCGAGAACGATGCCGAGGCTGGGCCGATAAGGTCCTCGAACGCCGCGACTCCGCGATCCTGCTCCTCGGGTTCGCCGGCGCTTACCGCCGCAGCGAGTTGTCGGAGATGGTGTGCGGGGACGTCACGGTGCATCGGCACGACGGCCTCCACATCCAGTTACGGAAATCGAAGACCGACCAAGAGGGCAGGGGAGCGGTGAAGCACTGCCGTACACCGAGTCCCGTGAGACCTGCCCACCCTGCGCGTACGTCCGATGGGTCCAGGTCGTGGCCGCGTTCGACGCTGGTGGAAGGCCATCCGTCATCCGCCTACTCCGAAAGCCTGAAGCGTTCACCGAGCACGTGTGCCGCGGGGGAGTACCCCGTACCGCCGCCTGCGCACCGCTGCTTCGGGCGGTGGCCAAAAATGGCAACCTCGGTATCACCGCACTGTCTGGGGCCGCGATCCATCAAACTATCCGGTGCCGTGCCGAACAAGCCGGCTTCGACCCCGCCGAGCTAGCCAAGCTAGGTGGGCACTCCCTCCGCGCTGGCTTCGTCACCCAAGGCACTCGCAACGGTGCAGACGGAACCGCCTTCGCCCGCCAGACCGGACATGCCAGCCTCGACTCCGTCAAGGTGTACCGGCGGGAACACGCTCCTCTCGTTGGGAATGCCGTCAACGAAATTGGCTTATAGCCAGTCCACCACCATCACGCGGTCAGTGAATCGACATCCCACCCTAGGAAGTAGGTTCACCTGTTCGGTTGCGGGTCCGGCGTCGAATCAACCGTCACTGTTTGTGACAGATAGTCGACAGTCGAACGAACATAGCCGCACGAATCCAGTAAGTCCGACCATTCCCGACCTTCCTGGCCTGCGCCGAGTCGACGGTTTGTCTGAGCAAGGACATCCGCGGGATCGAGGGCCCACAGCTCGCACAATCGCCGACTCGCCGAAAGTGTCGCATCGAGCGCGAATCTCAGATTTCTGAGCGTGACGACCCGGGCGTAATTGGTACCTTTCTGCTCTTGAATCACCGAAAGAGTCAGCCAAACAGCGTTGCCGTGAGTAGGGCGGCTTAGCTCGTCGTAAGCGAGAACGTCCTTGAACTGACTCTCGATCAACTTTCGTGAGCTGCTAGCTGATTGTTTGGGAAGATTTTGAAACGTCTTGGACGTCCGCGCACGCCAACCCTGCCATGCGGCGATAAGCTGACGAGCACCAAGCTCATTTGATGACTTGTACTCGCTAAGGGAAGCAACGATCAACGCATGCGCACGTAAAATTCGCAGCCTCCATCCGATCGACGGGTCCGCCAGAAACATGGCTTTCGACGCATGTTCGGCAGTGACGCGCGCCAGTGCGCCCGACCCGACGTGCATGGGAAAGTCCCGGCCAACCAGCTCACAGCACGACAACAGGGCGTCACCTGCTGAAATCAAGTAGAACTTTGCGAGGCGGTGCGAAGACAAGAGTGGGTCGACGACATCCCCGTCATCACCGACATATCGGTCGATCTCGTCAAGAGATGACTCGTTCGGCTCACGGTAGATAGCGGTGAATCGTGTTGTATCGAGCGCGAAGTGGGCAACGGATTGACCGATGTTAGAAGCCGCCACTGCAAACTGTCGGATTTCTTCCAGAGACAGGCCCTGCTGCGCTGACGATGTCATGTACTCAAGAATATGGTTACGCCGACATGTCGCATCTCCAGTGCTTGGATAACGGCAGCGTCAGCGTCAGCGAATTCGGTCGCGATGCACTTCGCACAAGCGCGGACGCCCAGGCGAGACCGACAGCAGTGCCTCATCGTACCGCTCTCTCCCGCGCCAGACCATCTTCCTTGCACTCGTTGCTCAGTCGTGCGGGCGCAGAAACCTCGCATTATATCCGACCTATATCGTCGGTTCGGGTGGTTCCACCTGAACTGTGGTGGATACTTGGACTCCCATATCGGCAGCTCAGAGTGTATACGGATGCATGCCGGTCCGTGAATCCGTGTTAGTTACTACCAGGAGGTTAAGGGTTCGAATCCCTTCGGGCGCAGGAGACAACCCCCGAACTGCTGTTATACGCAAGCTGTGCGGTGGACGTTTATGTGACCGATCTCAACTTCAGTTGGCACCGCTTGTGTCAGCGGTTTCGCGCAGAGTACCGACCACGCGCCTTCACGATGGTCTGCTGGCAGCGTCATCGCGGCGCGGAACTCGTTGGCTGATCGAATCGGCAACTTCAGCAACCGATTTGACAGGCAAGGCGGGAAGCCGCGTCTGGGGAGTTCAGTTCGAGCGCCTTCACGCGGTCGGAACTGGCGGCACAGCGTCGAGAACTGTTTTGAGATCGGCAGCCTCTCGCACCATGCGGCGGAGCTGGATTGCGAGACGCGGTTGCCCTGCCACCACCACGCCCATCACGACACCGTCCTTGGCGTGTACGGACAGGAAGGTGGTCGCCGTCGAGGTGACCCTGGCAACGTCGTCCCTCTGGTCGATGTCGCCGATGATCTGGAGCTTTGCGCCGAATTGGTCGGACCACACGTATGGCAGTGGTTTTTTCTCATCACCCGCCTCGCCGCTCCCCAGCAGGCCGCCGACGGCACGTGCCTGTTCGGTGGCGCGTGTCCAGTGCTGTCCGCGAGGTTCGCGTCGACCTTGCCACTGCCACTGGGCGCAATCTCCTACGGCGTAAATTGGGCGGTCCGTCGCCGCGCCCAGCACCGTGCCGACATCGTCCGTCAGTATTCCTCCGTCTATAGGAACTCCAGATCCCCTCAGCCATCCAATGTTCGGTGCTGCGCCCAACCCCGCGACCACCACGTCGGCTTCGATGCGGGTGCCGTCGTCGAGTGTGACTTCGTGGCGTAGACCATCGAGCTTTTCGACGGACTGGGCTGAGCAGCCGGCATGGACCACCACCCCGTTCGCCTCGTGAACGGTGCGCAGCCAGCGTGCAGCGGGCGCGCCAATAGAGCGGTGGCACGGGCCATCTCCACGGCAGACAAGGTGGACGGTAGCTGACCACGCCGACGAAACGGTCGCCGCCACCTCTGCTGCAACGAATCCGGAGCCGATGACGACGACGTCTCGGGCACCCGCGAGGTGATCTCTCAGTCGCTCGGCGTCGTCGAGCGTGCGTAGCGTGTGAACGCCCTCCGCGCCTGGCCAACTCGTGGCGGAGGCGCCCGTGGCGATGACGAGGGCGTCGTAGGTCAGTCTTAGTCCGCTCCTCAACACGACCGTGCCTGCTGCGATACCCAGTCTCTCAGCAGGATCGGCGGCTATGTACTCGATGCACAAGGCCGCCAACTCGTCGGCCGTGACGAGTGCAGAACGCGACGAGTCCCAGATGCCTTGCAGGACTTGTTTCGACAACGGGGGCAGGTCGTACGGAAGGTGGTGCTGATCCCCGACGATCGTGATGTCTCCTACCCACCCCGATTGGCGGGCAACCTGGGCGGTGCGGAAGCCGGCAACTCCTGTTCCGACCACCACAAGGTGCTTGCCGCCGCCGCTCATTCAGCCAAGCTTAACGCTCGGACCGGGCACGAGTGCACGGCCGCCGCGACAACCTCTCGCTCGTCTTCGGTGAACTGAGCCTTGAGGGCTACGACCAAACCGTCGTCGTCCAGATCGAACGACTCCGGTGCGTCCATGGCGCAGTTGCCATACCCCTGGCATATCGACCTGTCGGCTTTTACTGTGAACAACGGTGTCTCCTCGGCAGAATTTTCGTACGGTGATCAGCGGTCGAGATCGCGGGCGACCAGGGCTTCGAGGTCGGGGGGCGTCAGCGACGACAGGACCTCCAAGACGACCGGATCGAGAAGTATCGACGTATTGCGTGAGTGGGACCGCACCATGAGACGCTCGCCGTTGCCGAACTTCTGAAGGGCTACGTCCACGAAGGCGAACTCGTTGGAAACGCGGAACTCGACGAGTGTCTCGTCGTCCTCGGTCATAGGAAGATGCCGAGGTTGGCCGTGGGCAGCACGGTGTGCTCGAGGTAGATGGTTCGGCGCGCCAGGAGCACGTTCTTACCGTCGAAACGCAATCGATCGTGGCGCTGACCGGCAAGAAGGTCCGGCTCGAGGCGGTCTCGGCCACGGAAAAGCAGGAACGAGCTTGCCACCTCGTACTCGCCGGAACCGGTCTGGTTGAGGATCTCCACGCCCGAGACGACGCGACGTAGCCGAGATGGTGGCTCTTCCGCCCACGCGTGCTCGGTGTCGAGACGTTCGATGCGCATTCGCAGTGACGCGTGATCCTCCTGCATGTGACGCGCTTTCGGGGAGAACTCTCCGAATCGAGATCGTCGCTCGCGCGAGAGTCGAACCGGAACCGAGTACGTGATGTCGGGGGTCAGCAGGGCGAACCATTCCCACAGTCGGCGCGAGTCGTCGAGTATCCGCGACTCGTGGTCCAGGAAGGCTCGAAAGGTCGAGAGCAACAACAACGTTCGTTCGTCGACGTGGAAGCCGATGGCGGGTGGGGGGGAGTCACCGTCTACGTTGAGAAGTGAGTTCGGCGAGGACTGGTTCATGGGTTGATCTCCGTCTCCATCATCGTCAGCCAGTGCTGCATGAAGGCGCGTTGGTTGCTTTCGTTGTAGCTTTTGTCGTGAGCTTGTCCCGGTCCAGCGAGAGTGTCCACCACACCACCGACAGACATGTTCCCGAGACCGAGCTGATAGTTGAAGCGCATATCCAGGGTCTCGGCCATCACGCTTCGACCTGCGACGGTGCTGCCCTCCCAAATTGCCATGTCATCTTGCTCTAGCAGCCCAGCTGGGCCCAGGATGGCCAGTCCCGCAGCGTAGATTCCGTCCCGGTGTTCCTCGGGCTCGGCGTAATAGCAGCAGAGCCAGTTCCACACTTCCGTCTTGTGCGGTCCGTCCGGCTGCCACACGCGAAGCATGAGGTAGATCGGGATGAGACCCGTCGCCGTCGGCGCCCCGAGGAAGCGAAAGACGCTGAAGTTGGGGAAGAAAGTGCCGGTGAAGAGGTAGTGGGTCTTGTGGAGTTCGAGATGGCTGTCGTCGACGTGGGCCTGGTCGAAATTCGCCCACACCTCGGGGGAGTGGCCGAACGGGCCCAAACCGTAGGCCGGCGCGAACGCGGCTGTGGCGGTGAACGCGTGACCGGGACCCGCGATGAACTGCGCGTTGGTCTCGTTACCGTCGCGCGGATCGGGGATGACCCCGATCTCGACCGCCGATGCATGGGCAGTGGCGACGTGATAATTGTCGCCACCGAAGTTCTCGGCACCGGACTTCCAGTTGGTGCTCGCGCTCCAGCGGTTGGGTTCACCGAGACTGACAAGTCCCCGAGAGTCGAGCCCGAAGAACGCTTCCAGATACCACAGGGCGTCGCCTGCGTAGTCGTCGAAACTGGGTGTACTCGGATCCAAGCAGGCGAACACGAGCCCCCAGCGCTTTTCGACGCGGGCTTCGAGTAGCCCCCACTGTTTGGGGTCGAGGTCGCGGTACGCCCTTGGGCGCTTGGGTGCACCGGTCCACGATCCATCGCTTGCGTAGGTCCAGCCGTGGTAGGGGCACCGGAAGTGCGACGAATTGCCCTGATCGTCGCGGCAGACGATGGTTCCGCGGTGCCGACACTTGTTGAGTAGGACGTGGATCTCGCCATCGGCGCCGCGAGACATGATCACTTCGTCCTCGCCCATGCGGCGCAGAACGTAGTCGCCGATCTCCTTCACCTCGTCTGTGAGTCCGAGGAAGAGCCATGAGCGCGCGAACACTCGCCGAAGCTCGGCTGCGTGCACATCGGCGTCCCCGAACAACGCTGGGGGTATGAGGCCGTCGTCCAGACCTCGGGCCAGCTTGCTGACAGTGGTCGCAACGGGGTCCGTTGTGGTCATGGCTCTCCTTGGGTGATCGGCGCAGCGATTCCGCTGGCGTGACGGACATCACGATGCCATGGTCGGCCGCATTTGGCATTGGCGGAACCCCACCAAGTGGAATGCCGGTCATTGATCGAAATCATAGTTCGGCACCGTCACCGGCATCTCGATACATCGATCTGGCCGATGCGCTACATACGATCACGGTGCCTTCCCCGATAAATGAGCTGAACCCAAGATTGGCGGACGGCTCTACGAGAGGAACACCGTGTACATCCACAGCCTCGGCTACATCGGCGTGACCAGTCCTGCTGCAGATCAGTGGACTGACTTCGGAACTTCGATTTTCGGACTCGAGGTGACCGAGAGAAGCTGGGACGACGACCCGGTGCGGATTCGTTGGGATGATCGACCCTTCCGCCTAGCGGTTCATCAAGGCCCCGAGGACACCATCGCCTACGTCGGCTGGGAGGCACCGACGCGGCAGGCATACTCCGCGATGCTCGCTCACTTGGAATCGTCCGGCGCCACGGTCAAAGCCAGTACCGACACCGAGCGACGCGCCCGGCAGGTCCGCGACATGGTCTGGTTCGAAGATCCATTCGGACTTCGCCACGAGATGTTTCAGGGTTCTGTGTCGCTCGACCGATCCTTCCGCGGCGGCCGCAGCACGTCGTCGTTCGTCACGGGCGACAAGGGACTGGGTCACGCAGTCATCAACGTGCCGAGTCTGGAAACGGCCTTGCCGTTCTACGAGGATGTTCTCGGACTTAGGTGTTCGGACATCGTCGGTCTCGGCCCGCTCGGCACGATGATGTTCATGCGTTGCAATCGGCGCCACCACAGCGCCGCCCTGTGGGAGCGGCCCGGTCTGCTCGGGCTGCAACACCTGATGGTCGAGTCGGCAGACCTGAACGATGTGGGGAAGGCCTACGACCTGGTGCAGGCCTCGGATTACGAGGTCTCCTCGACGATGGGGCGTCACACGGGCGACGAGCAACTCTCGTTCTACACCCGCACGCCGAGCGGGTTCGATCTCGAATTTGGTTGCGACTCAATCGATGTCATCGAGTCCGAGTGGACCATGCGCTACTTCGATCCTGCTGCCGGCGCGCCCAACGAGGTGTGGGGTCATCACTGGCAACATCTCTCTCCCCAGTCTTCCCTGCATCCATGGCCGCCCGAGACCGCCGGAGCGAGCTCATGATCGACGTTCACGCTCATCTTTTCTTCGACGAATTACTTGGAATGGCAGGCGATTACGGACCTGCGCTCGCGTCGAGCAGTAGTGGGAACGAACTGGTGACCGGGTCGTACCGGTGGCCCATGGGCGGCTTGACGCGGCTGAGCATCGACCCCAGCGAACGAGTCGCGGCGCTCGACGAAGCCGGCATCGACATGCAGGTGGTCTCGCTGTCGCCGCTGTGGTTCTTCCATCACACGTCGGTCGACGTCGCCGGCCCGTTCTTGCGGCGGGCGAACGAGCTGGTCGCGGAGTTCTGCGCGAGAGCGCCGGGTCGGCTTCTGGGCCTCGCGGCGATACCGGCACAGGACGCCGAATCCGCTGTGGCAGAACTCGAACGAGCGGCGGAGTCCTCGCTGGTGGGTGCGTACTTCGGGATGGATGCGCGCAACACCCTCGACGCCCCCGAACTCGACGCCGTGTACGAGGCGTGCGTCGCGCTCGATCTTCCGTTGTTCATCCATTCCACGGTGAGCGGCGTCGACGGACCACCGGGCGACCCTCGACTCGAACGCTGGCTGGGGCAGGTCACCGTGGGTTATCCCATCGAAGAGACCTTGGCCGTCCAAGCTCTGGTCCTCGGCGGTGTGCTCGAGCGTCATCCGCGGCTCGACGTCGTGCTCCCGCACGGCGGCGGCGGCTTTCCGATGATTTGCGGTCGTCTGCGTGACTGGGTCAAACACTCCCTGGCCGCCCCGGTGGGTCTCGAGCAGTTCGACTCAGCGGTCGGACGTCTGTGGTTCGACACCCATGTTCACAGCGAGGCGTCGCTGACGCTGCTCGAGTCCGTGGCCAACCCGCACCACCTCGTCTACGGCTCGAACTTCGGCGGATGGGACACCGGGCATGCGCGCGAGGTCGCGTCGATCGCTGACCGATTGAACGCGAACGCGTCCCGGTTGCTGCGACTGCCTTCGGCCCGCTAGCGCTTCTATCCTCTCTGCCACTTCACTCCACCGCAGCAACTCGAGGAGAACCCTGTGTTTCGAGCATTCCCCAACAACTATGTCTGGAACCTCTCGGCCAACATCGCCCTCAACACCGGCGGCTTGATCGATGAAGTCGTCCGCATCTGTGATTCGCTGGTCGACGCCTCCGAACTCGGTGACGACGACGGCACGGAGCAGTTTTTCCGTGCGTGGTGCGACATGGCGGATAAATTGAGAGCGCGTGCGGAGCGCGCCGACAGTGCGGGTCATCCGTTGTCGGCCAGCGACTTCTACCTGCGGTCCTGGGTTTACTACCAGACGGCCGAGCGGATGCAGTCTCGGAGCTACGCACCCCGGTGGGAGGCTTACAAGCTCGGTCTCGACTCGATGCACCGCGCGATCGACGTCGGTGACGTCAACGCCGAATTGGTGGAAGTTCCGTACGAGGGAGTGACGCTGCCGGCGTACTTAGTCAAGGCCCGCGGAGTCGACAAGGCGCCTGTGATGGTGTTCTACAACGGTTTGGACAGCACCAAGGAGATGGTGATCGGAGGCGGCATCGGAGACCAATTCGCTCGCCGCGGGATCTCGGTGCTGGTCGTGGATCACCCTGGCTCGGGCGAGGCCCTTCGCCTGCGCGGTCTGACCGGCTACCACGACAGCGAGCGGTGGTCGGCACCCGTGATCGACTATCTCGAGACGAGAAGCGATGTCGACGCGGACCGCATCGGTGTCGTCGCGTGGTCACTGGGTGGCTACTACGCGCCTCGCGCCGCAGCATTCGAGAAGCGGTTCAAACTGTGTGTCGCGTGGGGTGCCAACTACAACTGGGGGGAGCTGCAGAAGCGTCGCTTGGCGAAGGAAGGTGACAGGCCGGTGCCGCACTACTGGGATCACGTGCAGTGGGTGTTCGGCAAGGAGAGCCTCGAGGAATTCATGGAGTTCGCTCCGCTGATGACCTTGGAGGGCGTGGTCGAGAAGATCGACGTGCCCTTCCTGATCACGCACGGTGATCTCGACACCCAAATTCCGCGCGAGTATGCGTACGCGCAGTACGAGGCTGCCGTCAACAGTCCGGTCCGTCAGCTCAAGTTCTTCACGGCAGAAGAAGGCGGCGCGATGCATGCGAGTGCTGACAACTTGCCTGTCGCAGCATCTTTCATCTCTGACTGGGTATCGGACCACCTCTGAGTCCTGGCTCGACGAGCCGTGCTCAGACCATGTTCTTGCCGACCTCGTGAATCTGAGCTCGGAGCCAACGGTTCGCTGGGTCGCGAGCGGTGCGTTCGCTCCAGAACGCGGTTTCGTCTATCATTGTCGGATTCGCCGGCGGCTCGAACGTGACCAGATCGAAGCGTTCGGCGGCCAGTCGAGCCAAGCGGCTGGGGGCCAGACACACGAAGTGGGTCTTCTGAACGAGATAGGCGGAGAGCAAGAAGGTTTCGGTCGTGATGTCGTGGCCGTGAAGGCCCGCCAACCGGTCGAACTCGACTTGCGCAACCGCAGGCAGTTCCTCCCCGGAGTATCCGACGTGTGACAGCAGTGCGAAGTCCTCCCACGTTCGCGCACCTCTCGCACGTTCGTTGTCGGGATCGGCGAGGTAGACATACCGATCGCGGAAAACGAACTGCTCGTGAAGGCCCGCTGTGTCGCTCGCGACCGCGCTGGGGAGGATGGCAAGTTCGGCGGATCCGCCTCTGAGACGGTCGGCGAAGTCGGGGGACAGGTCACGCGTCTGAAGTCTGATGTGCGGCGCAATCTCGACCAGCCGTTGCATCAACGGCTGCAACAGTATCAGCGCGACGAAGTCACTGGTCAGAATCGTGAACGTGGAGCGCGACGTCGCCGGGTCGAAGACATGCCGTTGGCCGAGAATTGTCTCGAATCGACCGAGAGCCTCGGCCACCGGCTCGACGAGGTCGTCGGCGGCGGGTGTGCGCACGAGGCCGCGGCCCTTGCGCACCAGTAAGGGGTCCCCGAAGGTTGTACGTAGTCGTTTGAGCGTCGAGCTCATGGCCGGCTGCCCCACCCGAAGACGTTCTGCCGCCCGCGAGACGTTCTGCTCCTCGAGCAGAACGTGAAGGGCCACAAGGAGGTTCAGGTCCAGGTCCCGAGTGGCGTCTGGGCTCACTGTTCTTCCTCCGCCAGGGCTGCGCTCACCCGATCGAGTTGCTCACGTAACCACAGCAGTGCTGGATCGCTGCGACGGTGCTGCGCCCAATACATGCTTTCCGCGAAGGGCGGAAGCCTTTTCGGTGCTTCGACGATTCGTATCCCAGCTGGGCCGGCGAGTCGGTGGGCCAAGCGCGCGGGCATCAGCGCGGCCGTTCTGGTGCCGGCGATCATGAAGGCCGCCGAGACGAAGCTGCGCGTCGTCAGGTCCATGCCCTGGTTGGCGGGCGGTCGACCGAGCTCCCTCACGCTGACGGTGGCCATCATCCCGCCGCGGTAGGTCACGAGAGGCATCGACTGCAGGTCGTCGTGGGTCAGCCGATCTCCCACGTCGGTTCGTTGAGCATCGACGACGAAGACATTGCGGTCGGTGAACAGGTCGCTCGACTCGAGTCCCGCCGGTGATCCGATCACCGAACGGGGGGCGACGGCCACGTCGGCCGTTCCTCGTCGCAGTTGGCGATCGATGTCCGTGGGAACCGACCGCACATCGATCGTCACCCCCGGCGCGGTGGCCTGGAGTGTCTTCAGGATCGGATGGAGTAGGACGACGCTGACGTAGTCGCTGGCGATGGCGGACAGGGCGCGCTCGTCGGTAGCGGGATCGAATGTCTCACTCCGTGTGCGCAATGCATGTGCCATCGTCAACGCGTCGGCCACTGGTCCCGCCAAGGAGTCGGCCAGGGGAGTGGGCACGAGCCGTGAGCCGTCGCGAACGAACAGTGGATCGTTGAACAGTCGTCGCAACCGGGACAAGCTCGAACTCATGGCGGGTTGACGAACTCTGCGCCGCGCCGCCGCTTCCGTCACGCTCCGCTCCGTCAGCAGCGCATCGAGAGCCGCCAACAGATTGAGATCCATGGCGCCCAATCGTTCGGGATCGTTCACAGGCATGGAAGCCACCTCGTCACTGATATATCGACAGTATCGATCAGTCGCATTCGTACGACGGACCTTATGTGATAGCTCGAATCCTGCCATGTTTGCGTCACGAGTCACGTCGTGACGCGCGACTGGCAGTAGTGCCCGGCGGCCGCAGTTCATGCACGCCACCAAGTTAAGGAGAAGTCATGCGGTTTGTCACCGTCCGCGCAGACGGCAACGAGACGGTAGGTGTAGTCGAGAACGGCACCATTCACACGATGGCCCCGCGAACGCGGCTGATCGATCTTCTCGGAGACGACGGAGAAAGACTGGCTACGGCAGGGCAAGCAGCCCTCGCCGACCCGCGCACTGTGTTGGCCTTCGCCGACGCCGACCTGGCGCCCCCCATCGTCCAACCACCTGCGGTCCGCGACTTCGTCACCTTCGAGCAGCACATGGCCGGCACCGCCAAGCTGGCGTGGGCCGGGGGCGGCGTCCCGCCGCTCTGGTACGACATCCCCACCTTCTACTTCACCAACCCCCACACCTTGGCCGGCGCACGCGACGAAGTTCCGATGCCTCCGGGCTCCGAGATGCTCGACTTCGAACTGGAGGTCGCGGCAGTGATCGGGCGTGAGGGCCGCAACCTCTCACCGGAAGCAGCCGCATCCCACATCGTCGGGTTCACGATCATGAACGACTGGTCGGCCAGAGACCTGCAGTTCGAAGAAATGAAGCTGCATCTCGGCCCGGCGAAGGGCAAGGACACCGCCACCACCCTCGGCCCTGCTCTCGTGACGATCGACGAGCTGCAGCCTCGGCGGAGCGGAACATCCTACGACCTGACCATGACGGCGTCGGTCAACGGCACCGTCATCGGGTCCGATCTTCTCTCGAACATGTACTGGTCATTCGAGGAACTCGTTGCCTACGCCAGTCGTGGCACCCGAGTGCTTCCGGGTGACGTACTCGGTTCCGGTACCTGCGGAGGCGGGAGTCTGGCCGAGCTGTGGGGCCGTAACGGTCGGGACAGTCTGCAATCCATAGGCATTGGAGATGTCGTGACGATGGAAGTCGAGATACTCGGTGAGCTGAGCAACAGAGTGCGGGCCGGCGACCCGGTGATACCGCTCCGACCGTCGATGACCGATTGAGCGTCGCGGCCCCACTGCTTTCGAAAGGACACACTATGCAGCAAGTCAGCGCCCACGTTCTATCCGAGACAGGTCAACGAGGTTCCAACCCGTCGATCGTCGCGACGACAGCCGGTGTCGTGGTGATCGATACCGCTCAGCTACCCTCCGACGCAATCGCCTTGCGCAGTAGAGCGGAAAGCATGGGCCGGATCGAATACCTGATCAACACCGAGCACCACGCAGACCACATCTTCGGGAACTACTTCTTCAAAGGTGCCGGCCTCGTAGTGCATCATCAGGAGATTTTCGACAGCTTCATGGTCCCGGAGCCGCCCATCGATCCGTACGAATACGTGCGTGAGGCCGCGCGGGTTCACGACCCGAAGGGCTACGCTCTGGTTCCCGACCGGGACACCTACTTCCAGGATCCGAACAAGGCTGCGGTCACGTTCAGCGATGACCTCGTCATCCGGCTGGGCGATCACACATTCGAGCTGTTGCACACTCCCGGACACACTCCTGGGCAAACCGCAGTCTTCGTTCCCGAGGAGCGAGTCGTCTTCACCGGTGACACCGTGTTCAGCGGCTGCCAGACGTGGCTGATGACGTCCGATCTCAACCAATGGTTGGTGGCGCTCGACCGAATCGCCGGCCTCGACGTGGATTTCGTCGTTCCGGGTCACGGTCCGGTGACCACCCCGGCGTATCTGCGTACTCAGCGAGCGACCCTCCTCGAGTGGATGTCGGCAGTCGCCGACGCCGTGGCACGAGGGTGGACGCGCGAGGAAACCATCGAGCGAATCGACCCCGGCGCCGGTCTGCCCGTCGACATCGGGCTTGAAAGCATGAAGGAGCACATTCACACCCAGAACGCCGGCTCGCTATGGGACAAGCTCACGGCGTCACGCTGAGCCTCGCGCCGAGTCAGAATCAACTCCGCCGGAAGGATACGATGGTAGGCGCACCGAATTGTCCGCCTGATCATCCGAGGAGTGAACCGTTCCAGGACAGGTTCACCGCGGGCGTTGTGCGCTATGTGATCGTTCAGAAACTCCCGGTTCTGGATACGATCGGATCGCGGGCCGACGAGGTTGTGGCGGTCGTTGTGGGGTCCAACGACCCCTTATGCGGACGTGGCCGCCGAGAGCGACTCGACGAGGACTTCGCGAAAATGGTCGTGACCGTCCCGTTCGGTGCCATCGAGGCCCGCGCGCACCTCAAACAGGCTGCGGCCGCGGGTCGCATCGTGCGCGGAGTGCTGCGCGTGTTTGAGGACTTCCACGACATCGAGGAATTTGCCGGCCCGGACGGCAGAAGTGATGAAGTGAACCGTCCTGGATCTGATGGAGACCTGGTTCAAGCCTGAATGTAGGAAAGAACATCTCAATCGGCAGTGATCGACACCGTGCTCGTAACTGCCAATCCCATTACTGAGCGGGCGGGTCGGGAGGGAGCCTTTTGGAAGACTATGACGCACAACGCACCTCTTAGCGAGTTGCTGAAATGCCCTGCAGGAATGTCGGGCATTGGAGCCCTAGCCAGAGCCTGTCATACAGGCTAAGCGGTCTGTCCGTAGCGATGCCTGGACATGCCATTCGAAGGCAGAATGCCGCCAACGGAAACGTTGGTGCGCTCCAGCACGTCAGGACAGGTCGAATCGGTGCACCTGGTCGACCAGGCTGATCTCGGCAAAGACGGCCCCCACTATCAGTTACACGTTATGTTGGTCGTCGGCCGCAACGATCCACGTCCCGTGACCGAAATCGAGCCGATCATGTTCGACTGGAATGGGATTCGGCATCAATGATTCGATGACGACCGCCTCTTCGATGTCGTCGAATGTAACCGGGTGGTCGAATCGTTGCGCGCATTTCCGGTGTGCGGCGGCCGTCAACACCGCACCGAGCAGCTCCGGTGCTGCTCCATCGGTTTTGCTACAGCAGACGAGGTCCCCTTGTTCGTCCACTACAGCTGCTGCGAGATCGACGTTTTGAATCGCACTGTTTCTACGGGCGGAATCGAGCACAAGATGTGCTCGCTGGGAGGTCAGCATTGTGGCTCCTGTCGGGCTGGCACTGAGGGCGTCGAATCGGTCAGTTCAGCGATGACGTCACCCTGCGCAACAGTTGATCCCGGTTGCGTGGTCAGGCGGACCACGGTGCCGCGCTTGTGTGCATGCACAGAGTTCTCCATTTTCATCGCTTCGATCACAGCGATGAGGTCGCCTTCGGCGACGACTTGTCCTTCTTCGACCAGGACCTTCACGACGGTTCCGTGCATCGGGGCGAGAACGGCGTCGGGAGAAACAGTTTCGTGTGCAGCACTCAATCGTGACGCGCGCTGTTCCGACTCGGCGGGCATATGGGTGATTGCCAGAGCGTTGGTGAGCAAGCCCGGCGGCAACAATACTTCGACGCGATGCCCGCCGAGCTCCACCATCACGGGCTCTGCTCTTTCTGGCCGAGAATTACTGTCGGCGCTGAACGGGGGGATTTGTTTGTCCCATTCGGTTTCGATCCAGCGGGTGTGCACGTCGAAGGAGTCCCCGTCGCCGATGAACGCGGGATCGGAGACCACCGCAGCGTGGAACGGGATCACCGTCGCCAACCCCTCGACGGTGAACTCCGCGAGTGCCCGACGCGAGCGTGCGAGGGCTTCCTCACGGGTGGCTCCGGTGACGATGAGCTTGGCGAGCATCGAATCGAACTGGCCACCGATCACACTGCCGGATTCGACACCGGAATCGACCCGCACACCCGGCCCGGAGGGGGCGGTGAAGGTGGTGACCGGGCCGGGGGCGGGCAGGAACCCGCGTCCGGCGTCTTCGCCGTTGATCCGGAACTCGAACGAATGCCCGCGGGGTTCGGGATCGTCGGTGATCGACAGTTCCTCGCCGTTGGCGATCGCGAATTGTTGCAGTACCAGGTCGATGCCGGAGGTTTCCTCGGTGACGGGATGCTCGACCTGCAGGCGGGTGTTGACTTCCAGGAACGAGACGAGTCCGTCTTGGCCGACGAGGTATTCGACGGTCCCGGCGCCGTAGTAGCCGGCTTTGAGGCAGATGGCTTTGGCGGAGGAGTGGATTTCTTTGCGTTGGGCGTCGGTGAGGAACGGGGCGGGGGCTTCTTCGACGAGTTTCTGGAAGCGGCGTTGCAGGGAGCAGTCGCGGGTGCCGGCGACGATGACGTTGCCGTGTTGGTCGGCGATGACCTGGGCTTCGACGTGGCGGGGTTTGTCGAGGTAGCGCTCGACGAAGCATTCGCCACGACCGAACGCGGCGACGGCTTCGCGGGTGGCGGAGTCGAACAGTTCGGGGATTTCCTCGCGGGTGCGGGCGACTTTCATGCCGCGTCCGCCGCCACCGAATGCGGCTTTGATCGCGATCGGGAGGCCGTGTTCGTCGGCGAAGGCGAGGATCTCGTCGGCGTTCTTGACCGGTTCGGAGGTGCCGGGGACGGAGGGGGCTTTGGCGCGGGCGGCGATGTGGCGGGCGGTGACCTTGTCGCCGAGGTCGCGGATCGATTGCGGGGACGGTCCGATCCAGATCAGTCCGGCGTCGATCACAGCTTGGGCGAAGTCGGCGTTCTCGGAGAGGAATCCGTAGCCGGGGTGGATGGCGTCGGCACCGGACTTGGCGGCGGCGTCGAGGATTTTGTCGATCACCAGATACGACTCCGCCGAGGTCTGCCCGCCGAGGGCGAACGCTTCGTCGGCGAGGCGGACGAACGGGGCATCGGCATCGGGCTCGGCGTAGACAGCGACACTGGCCAACCCGGCATCGGCGGCCGCCCGGATCACCCGCACCGCGATCTCACCACGATTGGCGACAAGAACCTTGGTGATCCGAGCACCGATTCTGTCGTTCATCGGCCCATCACCCGGATCTGCCTGGCAGCAACACAGAGGTTGGCCAGTCTGTCTCCGTCCACGGCGCCGCCGGCTGTGGCTTCGGCGAGGAGGATGCGCGTGGACTCGAGAGTCGACGCATTGGCTTCTTCCCATTCGATAAGTCGGGCGTCCGTCGGTGCCGCGGGCGAGGTATTCCTGGCGATGTCGGCGGTGATTGCCCTCAGTGACGTGTAGAGATCTTCACGCAATGACAACCGTGCCAGCGAGTGCCATCGGTCGCGTCGGTCGAGTCCGGACACATTGGTCAGGTGTGTGTTGATGTGCAGGTGTGCCGAGACAGCGAAATACAGTTCTGCAACTTCGGCAAAGGTGCTGTCGAGGGCCGCCGCCAGATCGGTGATGTCGAGAAAGCAATATATATGTAGCAGATCCGCTACACGGGCAGCCTGACTCTCCGGTGCACCGTGGGAGACGAGCACTGCGGTGCGCCGCTGCACGGCCTCGAGTTCGTCATCGCGGAGCCATCGCCGCACTACCGGGCCGAAGGTGCGGATGTTCTCGCGGTAGCGGGCGACGTCATCGGCGACGGTCAGTGGCAGTGAACGTCGAGTGAGGAACCATCGACTCGCGCGGTCCAGCAGTCGCTGAGTCTGCCCGACGAGGGCGTTCGTGCCATCTGCCGGAATGCCGGAATCCGGGTGATGTGTGGCCGCGTAGATCGAATCCAACCCAAAGGTGGCATTCACTATCTCGAACGCGCGGGCACAGTCCGCGACTGTACTCGCGGTGTCGTCCCGAAGTCTGGAGACAAAGCTGATACCGCCGTACTCGACCATCGTGTTGATCAGCGCCGAGGTCGCGATTTCGCGTCGCAGCGGGTGAGCTTCGATACTGTCGGCGAACCGAAGTGTGAGCTGCAGCGGGAAATAACTCATCAAGCGTTCGGTAGCCGGTGGTTCGTCGGGGACCGCACTGTCGAGAAGCGGACGGCGTAGCCCATTCTTTACCTGCGCTGTCAGCTGTGCCAGTTCCGGGCTGGTCAAACCGGTTCCCGCCGTGGACATCTCCGCAAATTCTGCTGCAGTGGGTAGATTGTCGACGTCGCGGTCCACGATGCCGTCGGCTTCAAGCTGCTCGACGATCCTGGAGTGAAACCCGATCATCGAGGCCGAGGTGTAGCGGTTGCTGCCCATCAGATCGTTCTGGCTCTTGTTCTCGGCCAACACTGCTGCGCTCACATCGTCGGTCATCGCAACGAGCAGTTCGGCGCGTTCGGCGTCGGTGATCAACCGCTCGTGCTGGGCGGGAGCCAAGGCGATTTTGATGTTGACCTCATGATCCGAACAGTCGACGCCGCCTGCGTTGTCGAGTGCATCGGTGTTGATATGTCCTCCTGCGCGGGCGAACTGAATTCGTCCACGTTGGGTGATGCCGAGGTTTCCTCCTTCACCGACTACCTTCACCCGGAGCTGGTCAGCATCGATACGCACACCGTCGTTGGCTTTGTCACCGCAGGCCAGATGAGATTCGGTACTCGCTTTGACGTACGTGCCTATTCCGCCGTTCCACAGCAGGTCCGCCGGGGCCGCAAGGACAGCTCGAACGAGATCTTGGGCAGAAAGCTGTGTGACCGAAGGGTCGATCGCGAGAGTCGCACGAATTTGCGGGGTGAGTCGAACGGCTTTGGCGGTGCGCGACACGATCAGGCCGCCTTCGCTCAGCATCGAGCGGTCGTAGTCGTTCCAACTCGATGTGGGCAGTTCGAACAGGCGCAGACGCTCGGTGAACGACCGTGTCGGGTCGGGGGTCGGGTCGATGAAGATGTGACGGTGGTCGAAAGCTGCTATCAAGGCCATCTTGTCGCTGAGCAGCATTCCGTTGCCGAAGACGTCACCGCTCATGTCGCCGATACCGATGACGGAGAAAGTGTCTCTGACGATGTCGATGCCGATTTCACGAAAGTGTCGTGTGACGCTCTCCCACGCTCCACGCGCAGTTATTCCCATCGCCTTGTGGTCGTATCCCACGGTGCCTCCTGATGCGAACGCATCACCGAGCCAATATCCGCGTTCGAGAGCGACCTCGTTCGCGAGGTCGGAGAAGGACGCTGTTCCTTTGTCTGCTGCCACAACGAAGTAGGTGTCGTCCTGGTCACGCCGGATCACCCCGGGGGCCGGCACGACGGTGCCGTCTTCGATTGCGAGGTTGTCGGTCAGGTCGAGTAGCGAGGCAATGAACTCTCGGTAGCATCGGCGGATCTGTTCCGGGCCTGGGTCCGGTCGGTTCACAACGAATCCGCCTTTTGCGCCGGCGGGAACGATGACTGCATTCTTGACCGATTGGGCTTTTGCCAATCCGAGTATCTCTGTGCGGAAGTCGTCCGGTCGATCCGAGTATCGAATTCCGCCGCGGGCGATTGCATCGAATCGCATGTGCACACCGTGAACATCGGACCCGAAGACGAATGCTTCCACCCGGGGGCGCGGTTTGGGGAGGAAGTCGATGGCGTCGGCGTCGAGTTTGATGCTCAGTGCCTTCCGCGGCCTCGGAGCGCTGTACATATTGGTGCGGGTGGTAGCTCGAATAGTGGTCAGCAGGGAGCTCAGGATTCTGTCGGCATCGAGCCCGGCCACTGTTTCGATGATGCGCGCTGCGGCGTCGTCGACATTCTGGATCTGATCGACGCTTCCGGCGCGGCGTGGGTCGAGTCGCGTCTCGAACAACTGCACCAAAGCCATTGCGGCACCTGGGTGTGCTGCGAGCACAGACTGAATGTGTGTGCGGGTATACGGCAGGCCGGCTTGGTGGAGGTATGCGGAGTAGGCCCGAACGATGGTGACCTGACGCCATGTCAGCCCGGCGGTGAGGATCAGCTTGTTGAAGCTGTCGATATCGAGATGACCGAACCATGCAGCACGGAAGGCGTCTGCGATCAGGTCCGTGACGTCGATGCTGTCGAGTGCTGCCGTGGGCATGGTGATGGTGAGATCGTAGATCCGGGCTCGGTATCCTTCGTGCGTATTGAGCAGGTACGGGCGTTCGTCGACGGCGTCGATTCCCATGCTCTGGAGTATGGGAAGCACACGGTGCAGCGGCGCTGCCGAGTCGATTGTTCGGATGCGCACATGATGAGTGGGCTGCCCGGTTTCCTTGTCGGACAGTTCCGATCCGATATGGACGGAGATGCCGCCTCGCTCGAGCTTGTGTATTGCCACCAAGTCTGCGGCCGCGGTGGTAGGAGCACAGTCGTCGACGAGCGACGCTGGTATGCGCCCGAGATAGTCGTCGAGCGCATCGGCGGGAACCGAGTGGGCGTGTTCCCGTACAGAGCGGGCCCACTTGCTGATTCGCGCTTCGTCAATGTATGTCTGGTCGGTCACGGTGTCCGCTTGTCCTCGTGGGGTCGATGGTGGTGTGCGCGTGCGCCGGGTGCGGCACGAAAAATGACGCACTGCCCGGGTCTGGCTTGCGCGAGCGAATCGAGATCATCGTCGACAACGGTGCCGATCACCGGATAGCCTCCGGTAATCGGATGATCGGCCAAGAACACGACCGGCTCACCGCTCGGTGGAACCTGAATTGCCCCCAGCGGCATACCCTCGGTGGGCAGCTCCTTGTCGTTGAACCGAGTGAGTGGTGGGAAATCGGTATGCCGAATCAATCGAGCTCCGATTCGGTCGGTACGGTCGCTGATCTCCCACCAGCCGACGAAGAGATCATGGGGTTCGGCGAACCAGTCGTCTCTCGGTCCGAGGACGACTCGCGCAACCACCGGCGCGGTGGTCATCGCGCGCACCGGTGCTACATCGATCGATGCGCTGCGACCCCGGTCTGCCCCCGCCCCCAAATACATTCCTGCGCTCAGCGGTTCAGGTCCGATTCCGGAGAGTGTGTCCCGGCTGCGCGAACCGAGCACCGGATCGATATCGAAACCGCCTCGAATCGCGATGTAGACCCGCAGACCTGCCTCTGCCATCCCGATTCGCAAAGTTTGCCCCGCGTCGAGATGGATTACGGTCGAATGCCCTACAGCAGTTTGGTCGACGGTGATCGGTGCGGCCGCGCCGGTCACCGCAAGTGTCACCGCGCCGCCGGCGCGTAATTCGAGCCCACCGAGCAGACACTCGATCGATGCCGCGGAATCGAGGTTGCCGACCAGACGATTGGCGAGTGCGTGCGAGCCCCTGTCGGCGGCGCCGGAGACTCCGACACCGGATGCGAACCACCCCACCCGCCCCAAGTCTTGGAACGTACTCAGTGGGCCGGTTGCAGTCACCAGCAGACCCGGTCGTTCGGTCATCGAATATCCTCTGCGACGAACTGCACCGAGCACCCGGGCGTGATGAGAGCAGGCTGCGGGTTGTGTGTGTCCCAGGTCGACACACTTGTTCGCCCGATGAGTTGCCATCCGCCGGGTGAACGGCGCGGGTACACCGCGCTGTAGCCGTCCGCGAGAGCAACGGACCCCGCCGGAACTGCTGTTCTCGATTCCTCGCGCCTTGGAACTGCCAGCCCAGGCTCGCTGGACGCGAGGTAGCCGAATCCCGGCGCGAATCCGACGAAAGAACAGCGCCATGTTCTGCGCGTGTGTTCCGCAATCACATCGTCGGTCGAGATACCCAGGATTCGGGCCACTTCACCGAGATCGCCACCGCTGTATACGACTGGGATGCGGATTGCCTCCACCTCGGCGTCTTCGACGTGAGAAGTCGGCTCGAAATCGGCGAACAGTTCGTGCAGGCGGCGCTCGACCTCACCGAGATCGGACCGTGAATCCGTGGTGATCAGCACTGTCTGCGCTGCCGGAAGTACGTCGGTGACACCGTCCACAGGCGAACGCCGGAGCAGGTGCGTCAAGGCATCGACGCTGGTGTGATCGGCAGGTTCCAACAGCAGTGCATGACTTCCTGCCGGGCGCATCACAATTCTTCGATTTGCCGAATTCTGTTTCATCGTGAGGCCTCGATTTCGATGCTATTGCTCTGCAGTCGCTTTCGTATTCTTCGCAGGATTTCGACGGAGTTCGGCGAGTCTCCGTGGACACAGATGCTGTCGGCGCGGACGGTGATTGCACGGCCGTCGACGGTCTGTACCGTTCCCGTGGTTGCAAGTGCAAGTGCCTGCTCGATCGCGGCATCGATTCCGAGCACTGCCGACGAATCACCGCGCGCAGCGAGCGAACCGGTGGACAGGTATGCGCGGTCGGCGAAGCCCTCGGACTCGAAGGGGGTGCCGGCGGCAACAGCTGCGTGATGCAAACTGCTCTCTGCGGGACCCATGATGACCAGTCCCGGTTTGCTGCTGATCGCAGCGGAGACAATCGCATGAGCAGCGTCCTGCTGTGACGATGCCGAATGATATAGCGCACCATGTGGTTTGACATAGGAAACGTCACCGCCAACCGATTTGGCGATCGCGTCCAGAGCACCGATCTGATACAAGGACTCATCGCGCAGGTCCGCCGCACTCATAGCGATCGCACGCCGCCCGAAACCCACGAGGTCGCGATAACCGATGTGTGCACCGATGCGAACCCCGTTCGTCACCGCGAGCTCGCATGTTCGACGCATGATGGACGGGTCGCCGGCGTGGAATCCGCACGCGATGTTAGCGCTGGTGACGAGCCGCAATAGTGCGGCGTCGTCACCGAGACGCCATGGACCGAAGCCTTCTCCGAGGTCGCAATTGATGTCATGCGCCATGATGATCACCCGAGATGTGATGCCGGTCCGGCTGATCGGTGATGAGCATGTGCCCTGGGGCGTGGGTGATCGCGAAGGGTATGCCTGAGGCCACGATTGCCGCCTGCGGCGTCACCCCGCACGCCCAGAAGACAGGCACGTCACCAGGTTCGAAGGTGACGGCATCACCGAATTGGGGCTTGTCGATGTCATCGATCAACAGTGACTCGGGGTCGCCGACGTGCACGGGTGCTCCGTGCACGCCAGGCATCGCATTCGATGCCGTGGCGGCGTTGGCAACCATCGATGCGGGGATAGGCCGCATCGACACCACCAGAGGTCCACTGATCCGTCCGGCAGGTCTGCATTGCCGTTGCGTGATGTACATCGGGACATTGACGCCCTGTTCGCGGTGGCGTAACGGAATTCCTGCACCGACAAGTGAATCCTCGAACGTGAAGGAGCACCCGATGTGGAAGGACACCAGATCTTCGCGCCAGAACTCGGTGACGTCGACTACCTCGTCGACGAGTTCACCGTCCTTCCAGATGCGGTAGGCAGGCAGATCGGCTCGAATATCGGCACCAGGAGCGAGAATCGTTGTGTGAGAACCTACATCACTGACATCGAGGACCGGGCACGGTTTGGGGTTGCGTTGTGCAAAGAGGAGGAAGTCGTAGGCCCACTCTTCGGGAATCGATATCAAGTTGGTCTGCGTGAAGCCGCTCGCCCAACCGGATGTCGGAGCAATATTGCCTGCGCGGAAGTACTTTCTGGCCTCTGTGGGTGCAAGTGCCTGCGTTTCGGCTGTCGGTGGTGTCATGTCAGTTCGATTCCGCGTGTTTCGGGCAAACCGAACAGAGCGATGACAGCAATGACGTACCCCACCGCGCCGAAGATCATGGCCCCGCCCAGTCCAAGTGTGGTCGATGCCAGGAAGCCGACAACGGTGGGAAACACTGCACCCAGGGCACGCCCGAAGTTGTAGGTGAAACCTTGTCCGGTTCCGCGGAACTCGGACGGGTAGAGCTCGGACAGGAACGAGCCGAAGCCGGAGAAGATCGCCGACGTGCAGAATCCCAGTGGGAATCCGAGCAACATCACAACGGTGTTCGCGCCTTCGGGGACCTGTGTGTAACCGACCATGAAGACCACTGAAAGCGAAGCGAACAGCTGCATCGTGCGCTTGCGGCCGAGTTTGTCGGAGAGTATGCCGCCGGTGATGTAACCCAGGAATGCGCCGCTGATCAGAATGAACAGATAGCCGCCGGTGCCCACTACGTCGAGGTCACGGCTTTTCTTCAAGTAGGTCGGTAACCAGGATGCCAGTGTGTAGTAGCCCCCCTGAACTCCGGTGGCGAGCAATGACGCGAAGAACGTAGTGCGAAGCAGGTCGCGGCGAAAGATCGCCCTGAAGGAACCGCGCTGTTTCCCAGCGGATTCACGTTTGGCGGTAACCGCTTCGGTGTCTGTGACGTGGCGACGAACCCAGATGATCAGCAGAGCGGGCATCGCACCGGTCCAGAACAGCACCCTCCAGGCTATGTCTTCACTGAAGACCTGGAATACGATGGTGTACACCAGGACAGCGAGTCCCCAACCCACAGCCCAGGCGCTCTGAACATATGCAACCGCCCGTCCGCGGTACTTCGGCTTCGCATACTCGGCGACCAGGATAGCGCCCGCGGCCCACTCGCCACCGAACCCCAGTCCTTGGAATGCTCTGAATACCAGCAGCGTCTCGAAGTTCGGCGCGAAGCCGCACAACACCGTGAATATCGTGTATGTGGCGACCGTGAGCTGAAGCGTTCGCACCCGGCCAATCTTGTCGCAAAGGATTCCTGCCAACGCTCCACCGAGCGCCGACACCACCAACGTGACGGTGGTCAGCAGTCCCGCCTCGCCACTGCTGATTGCAAAATACGAGGCAATGGCTCCGAGGGCCAGTGGTAGAACCTGAAAATCGTACGAGTCCAGGCCGTAGCCACCGAACGCTCCGAGGAACGCACGACGGCCTTTACCGCTCATAGTTCGGAACCAGTCGAACGGCCTGCCCGCACCTTCTTGCGCTACGGGTTGCACCGCCGGTTCGATCGTTGGTTTGTCATCCATCATGTGCCTCACGGTTGAGTTCGAGTGATCCAGCTCTCACCAGAGAGTAGAGGATCGTTGAACGATCCTTCAATACTTTGAGAGAATTGTTTACATGGAGAACACATAACGTCATTCGAGCGGTTAAGCTGTCGAGCAAGATCGAGAATGGAGCTGCTCACGATGACCACACCTGCGCAGGCGTCGGAAACGACGTACTCGGTGCTTGCCGCGCAGCGCAGCTACCTCGATCGAGGGAGCAGAAGTACGCAGATTGCCGACATCGTGCGGACATGCATCCTCGACGGTGCGTTCAAGCCTGGATCTCGACTGTCCGAGCCTGAGATATGCACGGCTTTGGGCGTATCCCGGAACACGCTCCGGGAAGCGTTCAAGTCGCTGGTCGAAGAACGGTTGGTAGTTCACGAACTCAACCGAGGAGTGTTCGTTCGCGTACCCACCCCGGCCGATGTTACCGAGCTGTACAGCTGCCGACGCGTCATCGAATGCGCAGCGGTCCGCGGCCTCGACGGCAACTCGACCGACTTGGATACGTTGCACGCCGCACTCGACGATGCCGATACTCATGCAGCACAGCAGGATTGGACCGGAGTCGGAAATGCCGACATCGCTTTCCACAAATCGATCGCTGCCTTGAACAACAGCACGCGGCTCGACAGGCTGATGAACGACGTATGGAACGAACTTCGACTCGTCTTTCACGTCATGGACGATCCACACACGTTCCACCAGCCGTACCTCGAGAGAAACCACGCGATCTACGATCTGGTCATGCACGGGCAGCACGAAGCCGCGGAGCGAATGTTGTCGGATTACTTGAGCGACGCCGAACAGCAAATCCTTGCGGCGTACAGCCCTGCCGTTCGCACCTAGACAACGCGCCTCGGGCAGCTACCCCCTTCGAGAACCCACTGCTTCTGCGAATTTCACGGCCGCAGTACGCCTTGCATCGAGGGGTCTCGGATAGCCGAACCAAGGGCGGTACCGCTAATCGTGGCTGCGAAATCGTGGCCAGCAAATGTGGGTGCCGCGTCGGTTTCTCGGTGGGACACCCGCACCACGATGGTCATCGCCAGCGCATAGGGTGCTTTGCCGATACAGGCGATCGCACTGTTGGAACCGCCGTACCTACGGCCGGGAACGTTCCCGGCTCTCCTCGTCGCCGTTGCCGCCACTGTGGTGACCGTTGTTCTTGCAGCTCGCGCGGGCCGACTAGGGGTCGCGGTAGTAGTGGCAGTAAAAACAACAGATATGGCGTAGCGCTGTTCACACCAGATTTGGGCGGGAGGCCAGCGGGGATGGAAGTGTGTGATCGTGTGCGCCCCATCCCGCCCCCAGGAATCGACGACGACGTCGAACAGGGCTGCGCACTCGAGTACACCCTCGATCAGACCCCGAGAGAACCGACATAGTTGGAACGGCAGTTAGAACCGAGAGGGCGATCAGGCCATCGTGCACCTTCCTGTGCTCGAACTCGCGGGACGACGACGTCGCCGGGCGGTTGACAGGAGTCGTACGGGGCGCAATCGGCCTTTGTCGGCGTCCTTGAGAACAGGTCGCGGTCAATACGGCAGCGGTGCGTTGGCCTCTGCCCACGCCATCTCGGCCTCGGATCGTCCTGGTGGTGGGATGAGGCCATCGATCATCCACAATTCTTCGCTCGTTTCGTCGATGTGGAACTCCCAGTGCACCCGGTCATACTGGGTCAGATACGTGGCGAGGATGTCACTCCCGATTGTGCTGTTCTCCGACGACTACGCGGATCGGGTAGATGTCTTGCGATGTGGGCGATTTCGACTCTCACGCTCGGCCGAGTTTCGCCGCCGCTGTAGATGTCCTCGGGCGCAATTCGCGCGAAGATCACGACGACATAGAAGCGCGCAAGCTGCCGTTTCCGCGCGATGTCGTCGGCGGCATCGTGTCTGTTGTTGGCAACTCGGCAATTGTTCGCTTCCGTCAGCATCATCACCGGATGGCTAACGCCTCGCCTGGAGCAGCATTTGTCCAACAAGCCGTTGGACCAATGCAGGGCCGCTCGACCGGACATATCTTGCCTGGCGGCGTGTGGCACCTGAACTGCGGACCGCGACTCTCGTCGAGGCGTCTTGACAGTGTGTTTACTGAAAACCCCAAAAGTACCCTCAAGCTTCATTTGCGGGCGCAGCAGCAGTATTCATCGTCTACCTGACTGTCGCGGGCGACATAGAGGCAACACCGCTGACGGTTTACGCGCGTGACTGCAGCACGTCGAAGAACCGTAGCGCGAACACCTGATAGGAAAGCTTAGAACGTGAGAATGGCTCGAACCTGTCTATTTCAACCCCTGCGACTCTTCAGTTGCGGTCGTACATCGTCTCAATTTCGTCTCGGTAGTTTGAATGTATGGTTCGGCGTTTGAGTTTCATAGTCGGCGTCAGTTCGCCGCGGTCCACTGTCCACTCGGACCCAAGCACCACCCACTTCTTGATGTGTTCGACGCGTGAGACGGCTTGATTCGCCTCTTCGACTACGCGCTCCACCTCCGTTGTGACAAGCGGATCATGACTCAGGTCATTGGAAGTCGGTACCCCTCTGGAGGTCAACCAACGACGCGTTGCCTCCGAATCGAGTGTCAAAAGCGCGACCAGATATCGCTGATTGTCGCCGTACACAAGTGCCTGTGCAATCAGTGGGCTCGTCGCCAGACGAGCTTCGATGCTGTTCGGTCCGATGTTCTTCCCCCCCGCCGTGATGATTAGTTCCTTTTTGCGGTCGGTGACACTGAGAAAACCGTTGTCATCGAGTTTTCCCACGTCACCGGTTCGGAGATAACCGTCATCGGTAAATAGATTCTCGTTCGACAGCCCTCGATATCCGGACGTGTTGAACGGGCTGCGGATGAGGATTTCGCCGTCGTCATCGATCCGAATCTCGACGCCGGGCAGAGGTTCACCGACCGTACCGATCCTGATTCGACCAGGCCGATGGCTGACGGTTGCACCGCAGGTCTCGCTCAATCCGTACACCTGATGCAGAGGTATTCCCAGGCTCAGAAAGAATTCTTCGACGTCAGGCGACACTGGGGCACCACCGGTCACGGCGTGTGCGCACTGATCCAGGCCGAGTCCGGAGCGGATCATCGCGAACAGGCCCTGATCTGCCTCGCGTGCACGAGACTCCATATCGAGGTCGATAGACTCGTTGTTCAGCCGCGCTAGGGCCACCGCGCGCGCGTTCGTCATAGCGGTGTCCACAGCGCGCTTTTGTTCTTCACCGACCTCGCTCAGTTTTGCCGTGAGCGAGGACCGAATTTTCTCCCACACGCGGGGCACGCCGAAGAACATGGTTGGTTTCGTTCGCTGGAGCGCCGGCAGCAGGTCGTTCATATCCCCACAGAAAGCCGTTGTGCCACCTAAATGCAGTGGGAGGTACAACGAGCACACGCGTTCCGCGATATGTGCCAACGGCAGATACGACAGGAAACGGGGGTTGGCGGGGAGCGAGAAGTGTTGTGACGCAGACTTAACCGCGGCGACTAGTTGGCGGTGAGTAAGGGGCACGCCTTTCGAGGGGCCTGTTGTGCCGGACGTGTAGATGAGGACGGCAGGTGCATCAGGATCGACCTGCACCGCTACCTCTTCTGCGGAGGAACGGCCCAATTCCAGAAGTCGGCTCCAGGTGATCACGAGGCATTCGATTTCTGGAGCTTCGGTCACGTCGTCGGTCAGGACGATGACACGGAGTGACTTCATCGAGGTCAGTGTGGCTCGAAACCGTTCGAGGCCGATCGAATCGAGGATCAGGGTACCGATATCCGAATCGTCGGAAATGTGGCGTAGCTGATCGTCGGAAGCCGTGGTGTACGCAGACGTTGTGCATGCACCGATGTGCAAAGCCGCAAGATCTCCGAGAATGTGTTCAACTCTGTTGGTGAGTAGCAGGCCAACGGTTTTCGAGGGCTCTGCTCCGGCGGCGATCAATCCCGCCGCGGCCTCGCGAACTACCGAGTGCGCCATGGACCAGGACCATTCGTGATCGCCGTCCACGTAGGCGAGAGCCTCGGGATCGGATTCTGCCCGTAGCGTCAATAAGTCGCACACCGTATGGCTCACTGCGCAGTCCATTCCGGATTGCGCTTCTGAAGGAACGCGGTGATCCCCTCGACCACGTCGTGGGTGGTTGTGAGCCGGTCCAATTCCTGCTGATTTTGCAACCACGAATCCTCCTCGTAGGCCTGTGTGTTGGCAACGATGCGTCTGGCGAGTCGTTTGGACGCGCGGACCGCCAGCGGTGCGCCCGCCGCGCACAGGTGGGCAAGTTCCATTGCCGTGCTCATGACGTCGTTTGGCTCGACTACTCGGTTGACCAGTCCCCAGTTCGCTGCAGTCTGCGCAGTCATGGGCTTTCCCGTAAGCAGAAGCTCAAGCGCGATGTGTTCCGGTATTGCAGACATGAGGCGAAAGGTTCCGCCTGCCCCCGCGATGAGACCACGGTGAACTTCGGGTAATCCGAAACTGGCGGTAGTCGATGCTACTACCATGTCGGACGCGAGTGCGAGCTCTGTTCCCCCTCCGAGAGCAGAACCGTTCACCGCCGCAATGATGGGCACAGAGATCGGATGGCGGACTATGCCTGCAAATCCCCAGTGTGCCGTTTCCGGCGGGGTCACCGCGTCGGGTCCGCCGGCGCCGAGGGCCTTGAGATCCGCTCCGCCGCAAAACGTCGCCGAACCGGCTCCGGTGAGCACGATCGCTCGGATCTCACGGTCCGACTCGGCGGCGTCCCAGGCTTCGCCCAACTGCGTGTGCACACGCGCGTCGATGCTGTTCGCAGCCTTGGGGCGATCGATGGTCACAACGAGTACGTGCCCGTCGCGTTCGATCGTGACTACCTGTTCACTGCTGTCGTTCTTGTACACGAATGTGCCCTTCGACTGACTCGATAGCGATTGTGGTGCCCACTGTTTCGGTGGGTGTGCTGGTTCGATACAGAGACAACATCCGGGCGCTTTCAATGTCGCCGACTGCGGTCTGGGCCGCGATACGTCGGCCGTCGGTGTCCCTGGCCACCAGGAAGGCCTGAGCTGGTTCCTGCTGCCGAGAATGCTCCACGCACACCGACTCGACCACGACTTCTCCGCTCTCGGCGCGTGCCCGGACCGGCGAATCGTGTGCGATCTCAGTGGGTTCGGGGTCGCCGATGTATCCGCCCTGATGTTCGGCGTCACCCAGCAGTATCGAATGCTGATAGGTCATGTAGCCGCCGTTCGCATGCACCAGAGCGCAGTGCTGACCGCCGCGGATGGCACGAACCGATGCGGCGATCGAATGCAGTGAATGGCTGCTCAGCGGTCCGCCGAACGACGAGTGACCCCCAGTGACGCTGGGAATCAACGATGCCGGCGCTCGGAGATGTCGGGTGGCCAATGTGGGGACGATAGGAAAGCAGCTGTAGACGTCCAGAACATCGATCCGATCGACGCCGATCGATGCAGCGTTCAGTGTGCGGTCCAGGGTGGATTCCATCGCGAGTGAGCGACCGAAGCTGTTGCGGTCCAGTATGTCCGAGGTGTCCTCGGCTCCGGCACCGCCCCAGACGTAGACGATGTCGCTCTCCGGGACAGCGTTCTCTCGCGCCTTGGACAGACTCGTCACGATCACGCATGCTGCTTGGTCGACGAACGGCATTGCGTTCATGGACAACGGATATGGCTCGCAGATCATGCGGTTCAACGGCGAAGGGGTGCCGATGTCCGCGGCGGTCCGTGCCGTACCGTTCCACGAGTACGGATTGCTCTCGGCGACACGAGAAAAAGCTGCATAGAGATCGCTGCAGCGCTCCATCTGCGCACGCGGACTCTCCGCTGTCTCGAACCTGAGGCGGTTCTCGAACAGTGGATAGATTCGTACCGGCGTGATGAGACCTGCCAGCTGCATTGCTGCACTGCCCAGTTGGTTCATGTCGAAGCTCGGCGGCCCGCCCGGGCTGGTTGTCCATCCCGCGTCTGCTGGGTCTCGCCCGGCTTTCGTCATGGCGGACACCGAGGCTTGCGCTTCACCGCCGGCGATCACCGCAATCGTCGATTCTCCTGACGCGATGCGTGCTGCGGCGCGATCCAGAAGCCTGGCGGGCCACTGCCCGCCGATCGGTGCGTCGAACAAATCGGAGGGCTGCGCGCCGAAACTCGTCGCCAAAAATGCGGACGGATGTTCGTAGGACCAGCTGGCGATATGGCAGACAGCGATGCTGTCCGCGCGGCTGAGCAAGGGTGCCGCGGCCACCCCGGAGATCGATTTGGCTGCTCGGCGAATGAGACCGAGGGGCTCGAGATTCAGGGCTGTCCCGCACCCGCTGGCTTCGCCGACGGCCACAATCACGGGAATCCGGTCGGGGTCGCTCATGGGCGCTTCCGTGTGTAGATCATTGAAGCAACCTATTACAGACAGTGATTGTCCGCAATAGCCGGAGTGCGACACTATCTCCGTGAACGACGAAACTTCGCTTCGACGGGGCAGGCCACGCGACCCTCACTTGGAGCAGCGCGTGTACGACGCAGTTCTCGAGGTGTACTGGGAACGAGGATGGTCAGGCTTCACTCTCGACGCAGTGGCGCGCAAGGCCACGGTCGGCCGAGCGGCGCTGTATCGGCGGTGGGCGTCCAAGGGCGACCTGTTAGTCGACGCCCTGGAGGCACGGAGTCCGCTCGCGGAACCGATCGATCTCGGCACTTTCCGGGCGGACCTCGTCGAACTCGCAGTTCAGCTACTTGTGGGCTATCGAAGTACCGCAGGCCTGGTGAGCCTACGTGTCGCCCTGGATGCGCGGGTGCATCCTGATCTACTTGGGCACATGATGGACACGCTCAATCGGAGTCGACTGGTCGCCGCTCGTTCGATCGTTCACCGCGCGCAGGAACGAGGCGAAGCGCCCAAGTCGACCGACACAACTCGGATCCTCGATCTGGTGACCGGTGCTGTTCTGAGTCACGTGATCTTCTCGCATCGCCAGGTTGCCGATCAGACTGCTGAAAACGATCGTGTCTACGCGGAAAGTATGGTCGACACAGTGCTGAGTGCCTGAGTGCCTGAGTGCCTGAGTCCTGAGTGCCCGAGTGCCTGGCTGCGGACCGATGGCATCGAAAAGAGGATCAGCGACTATTCGGTTCGTGCCGGGACGCGCACTATGAGGGCGTCGCCCTGTCCACCGCCGCCGCACAGTGCGGCCGCGCCCACTCCGCCGCCGCGTCGCTGCAGCTCGAGAGCCAGATGCAAGGCAATGCGGGCTCCCGACATGCCGAGGGGGTGCCCGATCGAGATCGCTCCGCCGTTGACGTTGACGATCTCGGGATCGATGCCCAGCTCACGCGTCGACGCGATTCCGACC
>NZ_NOYD01000055.1 GCF_002258315.1 Rhodococcus sp. 06-462-5
GGTGCGAGGCCAACGGCCAGGAAGAGGCGGCCTCGGCGTTGCCCAATGCACGACTGGACAATCCGTCGTCGTTCACCTGCACCGTCCCCGTCGGTCAGGAAACGCCCGACACCATCGCACCGATGAAGACAGTCGTCATCGGACCGGGTGGCGTGCCCTACCTGACCGACGGACACCACACGCTGACCTCGTTCTACGAAACGGCCGACGGTGGACCGAATCTGCATCTGCGCCTGCGGGTGGTCGCGAACCTCAGTGACCTGAGCCCCGCTGACTTCTGGGCGCGGATGAAGGCCGAGAAGTGGGTGTGGAACTACGACGTCGACGGCAACGAGGTTCCGGTGGAACAGCTGCCCTCGGGAGTGGGGCTCGCCAAGTTCCAGAACGACAAGTACCGCAGCCTGACGTACTTCGCCCGCGACATCGGCTTCACTCCCGGAACCATTCCGTTCCAGGAATTCTACTGGGGTGCATGGGTTCGCGACTCCGGCTCAGTCGACATCAGCGGCTGGGACGCCAACAACCTGACAAGCTACCTGAGCACCGTCGAGTCAGTGTCGCGTGCACAGGTCGCGGCTCCGAAAGACGCGGTGATCGACAGTGGCCGAACCGCAGCAGAACTCGGTGCGCTCGACGCCTGGAACGACGGCAAGGCAGCCACCAAGGGTGAATTCGGAAAGCTCTCGGCACCGTACTCGGACGACAAGCCCGGGAAGCTGGCCTACGCCTTGCAGTACAAGATGGGGCTGCCCAGGTAGTTCCAATCAGGCGTTGTCACAGCCTGGTCTGGAGGCGAGATCGCAGCCGCATCGCCACGAACACAAAGAAAGCGGTTGCGACCGAGACGATGACGATCTTCTGCAGGATTTCGGCGTAGGCGTCGACCAGGTGCCAGTTCTCGCCGAGCTGATAGCCCGCGGTGACGAAGATGGTGTTCCAGATCAGGCTGCCGAGTGTGGTGAGTACGAGGAATTTCGGCAACCCCATTCGCTCGATGCCGGCGGGCAAGGAGATGAAGCTGCGAAACAGTGGGACCATCCGGCCGAGGAACACCGCCTTCGAGCCGTGCTTGGCGAACCAGGCCTCCGAGCGGTCGAAGTCGGTGGCCTTGATCAGCGGAATCCGCGCCACCAGTGCCCGCGTGCGCTCGCGCCCGATGAGTGCGCCCACCGCGTAGACGATGATCGCGCCCAGTACCGAGCCGAGCGTCGTCCAGAAGAGAGCAGCACCGAAGGAGAACACGCCCTGACTGGCCGAGAAACCGGCAAGGGGCAGAACGAGTTCGCTCGGGATCGGCGGAAACAGATTGTCGGCGCCGACGACGACGGCGGCACCGGGCCCGCCGAGTGCGTCCATGACGCCGACCGCCCATCCGGCCAGCCCGTCGAGTTGCTCGGTTTCGGCCGCTGCAGCAATCAGCAAGTCGGACATATTCATTCCCCTGTTCGTAAGTGACGTCTCCGGTCGAGACGGCCACTGAGAACGCTAGAAATTTTCCGAATGGGGGACATCGAGGTAAACCGTCGACCATTCATCCGGACTCCCCCGCCGAAATCCTGCGGTTTACCGCAATACCAGCGACCACATACCTCGCTACGCTGCTCGGGTGCAGGGAAACGACGTCGTGAATCCACCTGACCTGGCAGATCGGATTGCCGTGAGGTCGGTTGCTCGGCGTTGGCTGGAGGCGCTTTCCGGGGTTATTCTCGGCGGTGTCACGGCGGTCTCTGCCCTGTTGTTCACCGTGGCAGCGGTATTCGCCCTCGCGTCGGTGCGCCTCCTCGGCCGGTGGGGAGCGCGACTTCGTAGGACAGTCGATCAGAGTGCACTAGCGTTGTCCGAGTTGGAGATTCGTCGTATCGCTCGCTTTCACGGCACTCTCCACACAGATGTCGCGACCCCTCACCGCTGTCGCTGGTATCTCGGAATGCGCTGGACGATCGGGCTACTCGGTTTAGGCGTAGTCCTGCTGCTGGCGCTGTGTCTCGCCGTGGCCGGCTCGATGGTCTCGGCATGGGTCCTCAGCGGCGGCTGGGGCCTGATCGAGAACTCCGACCGTGTCGACGGTGGACTCGTAGCACTGGTGTCGCTGCCCGGCATCCTCTTGATCTTCGTCGCGATCGTCGGAGTAGCAGGGGTGGGATCGTTGGACCGCTGGTTCGCCGTCCAAGTACTCGGAAGACAGTCGGATCGATTGCTGCAAGAGCGAGTAACCGAACTGACGAGCAGCCGCGATCACGTGGTCGATGCCATCGACGACGAACGCCGCCGCATCGAGCGCGACCTGCACGACGGCATACAGCAGCATCTGGTCGCTCTGGGAATGCTCATCGGCCGCGCCCGTCGCGCCGAGCAGCCCGACAAGATGAACGAACTCCTCGCCCAAGCCCAGGCCACATCGCAGGAGGCGATCAACGAGCTACGCGAGGTCGCCAACCGGGTGTACCCGATTGCGCTCGACAAGGACGGCCTGCGAGCAGCTGTCGAGGCGATGGCCGAGCGAACCAGTGCTCCCGTTCGAGTCACCTACGAACTGACGAACAGGTTGCGACCCGCTGTGGAGTCGGTCCTCTATTTCGTCATCTCGGAGGCCGTCACCAACGCAGCCAAGCATGCGTTCCCGAAACTGTTGGAGGTCAGCGTCACTCAGCAGAGGTTCGACCGCGTGCTAGCGACCGTCACCGACGATGGGCCAGGCGGTGCCGATCCGTCCGGCACCGGCTTGTCCGGGCTGGCCCGCCGTGTCGCCGCCGTGGACGGCATTCTGAGCGTGCACAGCCCGGTCGGCGGCCCGACTGTCGTGACGGCGAGCGTTCCGTGCGGGTGATCGTCGCGGAGGACTCGACGTTGCTGCGTGAGGGTCTGGTCCGTCTGCTGGTCGACGAGGGCCACGACGTGATCGCGTCCGTGGGCGACGCCGATGCGCTCCTGGTTGCCGTGGAAATAGATCGTCCGGACATCGTCGTCACCGACGTGCGAATGCCACCCGGTCACAGCGACGACGGCCTGCGGGCAGCACTGACCATTCGCGATCGATGGCCGGAGGTGGCGGTGCTCGTGCTGTCCCAGTACGTCGAAAACCGTTATGCGGCAGAGCTGATCAGCGGATCCGGCGGCAAGGTCGGCTACCTGCTCAAGGACCGCGTCGCCCAGGTCGACGAGTTCTTGGACGCCTTGGACAGGGTGGCCGACGGCGGGACGGCCTTCGATCCGGAGGTGGTGCGAGCACTGCTGTCCCGCACGACCCGATCGAATCCCCTCGAACGACTCACGCCTCGCGAACGCGATGTGCTCGAGCTGATGGCGCAAGGTCTGACCAACGCACGAATTGCAGCCGATCTGTACCTCTCGCTGAGCTCGGTCGAGAAACACATCAACGCCGTGTTCGACAAACTCGGTTTGGCGAACTCCACCGGCATGAGCCGACGCGTCATGGCTGTGGTGGCCTACTTGCGTACGTGATCGGTCCGCCTACCAACGGTCGACGTGCAGCACCGTTTCGATCGGATCCCGCGGAGCGACTTTGAACGTCTCACCCGTGTAGTACGCCGTGGGAATCAGCGCACCCTGATGGAAGTCCTCGGGGATGCCGAGCAGCTCGGAGATCTCTCTTTCCTTGGCGAGATGGATTGTCGTCCAGGCCGTTCCGAGACCACGCGCCCGCGCAGCCAGGGCGTAGTTCCACACAGCGGGCAGGAGTGAACCCCACAGACCGGCTTGATTTCCGGCCGGGAGGGTCTTGCCGGCCTGGATGCACGGAATCAGCAGCACCGGAACCTCACCCATGTGCTCGCCGAGCCATCCGGCACTGTCTCCGACGCGCTTCTGTACCGAGGCGCGTTCCGGGTCGTCGGCGAACAGCGCCGACGCGGAGTGCTTCGACGCCTGATACGCGGTGAACAGTTCGCCATAGATCGCGCCGATTCGGGCGCGAAGATCGGGATCGGAGACGACGATCCACTGCCACCCCTGCTTGTTCGAGCCGGACGGAGCCTGAAGAGCGATCTCGAGGCATTCCTTGATCAGCTCCATCGGAACCGGCCGCGTCAGGTCCAGGCGCTTGCGGACGGTGCGCGTCGTGGTCAGCAGCTCGTCTGGAGTCAGGTCGATGATCGGGAAGGAAGTCACCCCTCGATCATGCACCATCGAGATCGACCGAGGGCATCGTCGGCGAAGTCTGCGTTCGCGGCACCCCACGGCGGCGTCATGATCGCCTGCTCCGACCCAGCTCGGACTGCGCGATGCGGAATCTCAGTACAAGAGGATCCATCGAGATACCGACGCAACACCGGTAAGTGGAAATGCGCACTGCAGCACGTGTGCTGCCCTCACAAGCGCAGTGCAGTAAGCATTTCCACTCATCTCGGGCCTGGACCCCTACCCGTTCACCAGCTCGATGAGGTCGGTCGCCGCGGCGGCCGACGAGTTGGGGTTCTGGCCGGTGATCAGCAGGCCGTCACGGACGACGTAGGAGGCCCAGTCGGGGCCCTTGCTGTAGTCGCCACCGAGCTTGATCAACTCGTCTTCCACCAGGAACGGCACCACCTCGGTCAGAGCAACGCCCTCCTCCTCGGTGTTGGTGAAGCCGGTGACCTTGCGACCCTCGACCAACGGACTGCCCTCCGAGTTCTTCACGTGCCGCAGAACACCCGGCGCATGACATACCAGTGCAACTGGAATATGTTGCTGCAGTGCAGTTTCGATCAGCGTGATCGAGGTGCGGTCCTCGGCGAGATCCCACAGCGGCCCATGTCCACCGGGATAGAAGACTGCGTCGAACTCCGCGATGTCGACCGTACTCAGGACGACGGTCTCCGCGAGTTGCGCTCTCGCGTCCTCGTCCGCCTCGAACCGGTGCGTGTCCGCTGTCTGAAAATCGGGTTCGTTGCTCTTGGGGTCGAGCGGAGGCTGCCCGCCGAGGGGTGACGACAACACGATCTCGGCACCCGAATCCTTGAACCGGTAGTACGGTGCGGCCAGTTCTTCGAGCCAGAAGCCCGTCTTTCGTCCGGTGTTTCCCAGCACATCGTGTGAAGTCAGAACGATGAGAATTTTCATCGGTTACCTTTCATCTCTCGACCAGTAGACCGGTCGACTAGTGTTCGGCACGAATGTGTCGACGTGTGCGATTGTGTGAAGTGTTGCTAGATGCCCAGCAGGCGTTGGGTGAGCCTCAGAGCGTTGTCCATCGGCACTGTCGTCCGACTCAGCTTTGCTACGACGCTTGCTCCGAGCCAGAGGTCGTACAGCGAGGCCGCAACCTGTTGCGGATCGCCGCCGACAGTCATCGATCCATCGTCCGCACCACCTCGGACAGCCTTCTCGATTCGTTCGGTGATCGCAGTGATGCCATCCCCGAGTGCAACACGCATCGATTCCGACAGGTCTGCGACTTCGGCACCCAACTTGACGGCGAGGCACTTGCCCTGGCAGTCGAAACTGCTTTGCGATTCGATCCAGGACTCGAAATACTCCTCTATCCGCTGCGCCCACGTCCGGTCGCTACGGCTCAATATTGCATCGAAATCCGTGAGATAGTCCGTGAAGTACGACTGCAACATCGCCTCCCCGAGCGCATCCTTCGATGCGAAGTGATAGTAGAACGACCCCTTCGGGACATGTACCGCAGCCAGAATCTCGCTCAAACCGACTGCTGTGTAACCCTTTCGGGCCATCAGGCGCTGCGAGCAGGCAATGATCGCCTCTCGCGTGTCGGTCGTTTCGATCTCTGGCATGACGGCAACGGTACACGCTAGTAGACCAGTCGTCTACCTATCGATACTTCTCGGCTGCACGGCTCGTCCGGCCGGCGCGTCACGCCCGGATCGGGAGCATCGGACCGAGCACGTCCCAGGCGGATGCGTCGACCCACGACGGGTTCGATTGCTGCGGGGATCGGAACACCTCGAGCATCGACAGTGCCGCGATGGATTGGATGGTCGACGCGAGGATGGGCTCATCGAACAGCGTGATGTTCGTCGAGACCTTCCACTGCGGGCCGGGGACCGGGGTGCCTGTCAACCGACCCGCACCCCAGATCCCGCGTCGAGGATGGCTACCGACCCAGAACAACACGGATTGCCCGGGTGCCATAAGACGCGTTCGGTAGTTGTCTGCGACGCACCAGTGCTCGTGCGCACGTCTGGCCGCAATCATCGGCGCGAGGTCGGTCTTGTGCGGATTGCACTTGATCACCCACGCACCGAGAGTCCGATCGGTAATCGCCCGCGCAGTCACCTGGTGAGTGTAGAAACTCAGGACACCGCGTCGTTGCCCTGGGCCGCGGAGACCACCAGATTGCTTGCAGTCAGCCCGCTTCCGTTCTTGACAGCGTCGACCCACTGGTCGGTGGAGGCGACGGCCGCGAAGTTCGACTGCAAGAGCACCATCAGAGCCTTGTGCAGTTGCTCGGCCGAAACCGTGCCCGCCTCGTTCGAGAGGTTGATCGCACCGGTCGCGTCGGACAGGATCTCGACGGTCAGGTCCAGGACCTCGGCGTCGGCGCTGGAGGCGAGGTCGCAGTTGTTGGTCATGTATCCGACGATGGTGACGGTGTCGATGTTGTTGCTCTGCAGCCACTTCGCGATGCCGGTTCCGGCGAACACGCTGCTGTACTTCTTCTCGACCCGCTCGAAGGACGGCTGCACGAGCGCCTGAATGTCGGGGTGCAGCTCGTACGTCGGGGTGCCCTTGACGAATGCGGGCGCGCCTTCGGGCATCTCGTGCTGCACAATCGCGACGGGAAGATCCTGCGCCGCAGCCGCTTCGATCGCGCGAACGATGTTGGCCAACGACTCGTCACGGGGCGGGTACTGAATCTGCAAGACACCCTCGAAGTACTCCTGCTGGACGTCGATGACGATCAATGCTCTGCGCGGTGCGGTCATGGTGTTCTCCTTCGGCTGGCGATCTCGGTCGCTTCTCATCCTGCGGTGGCGGCCTTGCCCGCACGAGTGGCACGGATGCATACTTTCGATGGATTTGCGCCAACGTACGAGATCGGAGTCAGCCATGCGCATCGCGCTCTACGCGTTCGATGGCATCACGATGTTCCACCTCGCGGCACCGTTGATGGTGTTCGGCGAGGTGACCCGACTCGGGCTCGCCCCGGACTGGGAGACGCGAGTGTGGTCCGACGAAGCCGGGTCGATCCGCACCGAGGAGGGGTTTCCGGTCGGCGAGATCGCTGGGCCCGATACCGTCGACTGGGCCGACATCGTCATCGTGACGTCCTGGCCGGAGTCGTTGCCTCACATCGGCAATGACCTCTCCTCGGCGCTTCGCGGAGCGCATATGCGAGGCGCGGAGATCGCGGGACTGTGTCTCGGTTCGTTCGCCGTCGCCGATACCGGCCTGCTCGCCGGACGCCCCGCCGTCACACACTGGACGAAAATGCCCGAGCTGCGGGAGCGAAATGCACACGCCGGCGTCGACGAGTCCGTGCTCTACATCGACCATGGCGACGTGATGACCTCTGCGGGCACTGCGTCGTCGATCGATTCCTGCCTGCACATCGTGCGCAAGCACCTCGGTTCGGCCGCCGCGACGCGGGTGGCGCGCAGCCTCGTCGTCGCGCCCCATCGCGACGGCGGGCAAGCGCAGTACATCGAGCGCCCGGTGATCGAGGCATCCGGAGACACCACGATCGCCGACGTGCTGAGCTGGGCACTCGAACGACTGGACGAGCCACTGCCCATCGAGCGACTGGCCGAACGTGCGCGCATGAGCCGACGCAGCTTCATCCGCCAGTTTCAGCTCGAGACGGGGTCAACCCCGGCGCGCTGGGTGATGGACAAACGCCTGGAGGAATCTCGGAGCCTGCTCGAAACGACCGATCGCAGTATCGAGAACATCGCTGCCCTCTGCGGATTCGGCAGCGCAGTCACCCTGCGTCAGAATTTCCGCTCGGCATTCGCGGTGACCCCTACGGCGTATCGACGACAATTCGCCGTTGGTTGTGCAACCACGAGCATCGCCGACAGGCAAGGATGAGCGACGTGATCCTGTGGATAGTTGCCGGCGTCGAACTCGCCGCCATCATTGCTCTCGGTGTGGTCTTGATCGTCTCGCGTCGAAAGTTGAAGCACACGCGTCGCGCACTCGACCGCGCCCTCGAATCTCAGCAACGTCGAAAGCGACGCGGCCTGGTGCCCTTCGCGATCAGAACCGCCTTCCATACGACGGACCTACTCATCAACAAGGGTTTCGGCGCGACGGTCCGCAATTCCGTCGAAGACCTGGCGGGCTGGGCCAAGGTGGAACGACCCGATCTGGCACGAATGACGGCCGACGGCGACATCGTGGTGATGTTCTCCGACATCGAGGGGTCCACCGCACGCAACGAGGAACTCGGCGACCGCGGCTGGGTGAAGCTGCTCGAGAAGCACAACAAGCTGATCCGCAAACACGTCGACGATCACGGAGGTCACGTGGTGAAGAGCCAAGGCGACGGCTACATGATTGCTTTCTCCGACCCCGGACAGGCAGTGCGCTGCGGAGTGAAGGTGCAAGAGGCGTTGCTGAAGAACCCCGACCGCTGGGACCGCATCCGCGTACGCATGGGCGTACACGTGGGCAGTTCCGTGCGGCGAGGTGACGACCTGTTCGGCCTCAACGTGGCCATGGCAGCACGCGTCGCGGGACAGGCCGACGGCGGCGAAATTCTGATCAGCGAACCGGTGCGCAATGCCATCGGCACGGCGCATGATCTGACTCTCGGTACACCGCGAGACGTCGAACTCAAAGGAATGAGCGGAACCTTCCAGTTGTATCCGGTTGTCGTGGTCCCTCACGACCAAATAATGCAGTTGGAGTGACACTCTCCGAGTTCGGACGCGTACACATGGCCGTGGGCAAAACGGGCTCTTCGACCGGCTGCTGTTTACAGATCCCCCTGCACCAAGCCTTATGTCCGGAAGCCTGCGCGTGCAATGGCACCTGACACTTGGCAAGCGACGAGCTGTTTCACTCGAGACCGAACAGTTTCACGTAGGTGGCCGCCGCACGTTCCCTGAGCTGTTCGCCCGAAAGATCCTCCGGGCTCTCGCGAAGCACCGGATCCGAAAGATAATTATCGACATCGAAAAATAGCTTTTCTAGAATTATGAACTCACTAGCCTACACCTGACTTTTATCGTTGGTGAAGGTGCGAATATATTCCGCCTCGAAATCATGAGCCGAAATCTTTTCTCGCACAAATGACTCGATCATCTCCCTGTATTGGCTCGGCATTGTTTCGACTGATCTCTTGCTCCGTCACTACCCCCCCAAGAACTTCGTGCCCGAGCGCATCGCTGACTTGTGGACGCGGACCAACGAGAAATCGAAACTATCCATCTCGACTCAACTGACGAAGTTTAACCAACGCCGCGGTCGCACAGGTAAGCAATTGTCCTGCGTCCAGATCGTCATCACCACGCAACCTGTCCTCGGCAACGTAAGCGTCCACGTCGCCGAACAGACCGTTGACGATCTCGGACACTTCCCTTTCGAGTATCCCCGGCGTCCGCTTCACCAGCCTCAAATATGCCTTCTCAAAGACATCCGCGTTGTTCCTCCCATCTACGAAAGCCTCGATAGTGGGAATGAAAATCAGGGCCTGCTCGGCCGCCCTCCCGATAGCACTCATCAGTACAGTCTCCCCTCACTGAGAACCGACGCCATCTGGTCCTCACTCATTTCCCAGCCACTGACGAACTTTCCGTCTGGGCGTTGAACCACAATAAGCTTGGTGTCTGGGTTTACGCTCAGAAGCACTTCGTCACCCCTGTAGGTGCCGGAGATGTGCTCGGTTTTCGGATCCGCCATGAACTCGCGCACCCTCTCCGTGAAATGCCGGAAGCCATCACTACCACGCGGTTCAGATACGCCGAAGTCAGCTGCGTGCTTGAACTTCTTCTCGATCTGGCCCGCGTCGAAGGTGACATCTACCGGATCGATCCGCTTGATCGCCGGGCCGAGCCCAGGACCCGAACTGGGCGACGGGCTCTGTTCCCCGAGGTTTTTGATCCGATCCAGTTCCTTCTGCCTCCGCTGGAGATCACGTTCACGCTCCACCCCTCTCCCAAGGTTTCGGGCCGATTTCCACACATCGATCACACGCCGAAGCGGCGAAGCGAACCGGGCGGCGATCGACACCGCCCTCGCAGACGCGGCGATTGCACCAAGTCCGAAAGTGACGAAAGAGGCAGCGACACCGATAGCTGCGGTTATCGCCAACTCTTTCAGCAGATCATCGCGCAAACCTTCCAACTTGACCACCAGGTCGCCGCGCAGCTCATTCAAACCGTCACGGTGCTCTTCACAAGACACCCCGAGCTCGTTGGCTGCGTTGAGCACGTCATCGGCCGCAGCTTTCAATACGCGCAAGTCCTCGTCCACGAAAACCGCGTCGGGTGCGGTGACGCTATCGAACGCGGCCGCCGCTCGTTCAAGCGCGTCGGGTACTGCCGCACACGCGGCGTCGGCTGCGATTGCGGCCCATGCGGCCATCGCGATTTCAAGCTTGTCGGTATCGCCGTCCGGGACGATGACACCGATCTTTTCCACTAGTCCGAGGCCACTGTCCAAGAGTCCACCGTCGCCGCCGGCGGACGGTACGGGGACCTTGCAGACGAACATCGGTGCCGACGGGACCGGCGGTGGATCCGGCGGGAGCTGGGAGTGGTGGCCCGCCGCGACAGCCGCGTTGTAGTCGGCCATGGCGTGGTTGAATCCGAGCTGGGCGACGACGTTGCCGTAATGGTGAATGGCTTCGGCCAGAAATCGGATCGTGTCCAGCGTTTCGTTGGCCCGAGCGTCGTAGGACGATGCCCACGCCGCGGCCTCCTCGTAGCTGCCTGCCATGCTCCCACACCCGTACAGCTGTTCGAGATGCTGATTGGCGGCACCGAAAAACTCGGCAGCTACCCGGACGCAGACATCGGCCACGTCGTAGTAGCCCTGCGGATCGAGGTCCAGGTCGCTCATCCGGTCGTTCCGCGTCCCAGCAATCGCAGGTTGGCATTCGATGCCTCGGAGTACGAGCGGCGCGCGGCGGCCGCGGCGGCCCGCATTTCCATCAGCCCTGCGGCCATCTCGACTGCGCCGGCCCGCCACTCTCGCTGCGCGAAGCCGTACTGCGCTGCCGCGGCACCCTCCCAATGCTGTTGATGTTGGACGGTTCTCGCCTCGATTGCCTCGAGGTTGTCTTCGACAAGACCGAGGAAGGCTTCCAGCTCGACCAATGCACTATCCAGCTCGGCAAAATTCACCACGAAACGACCCACGTTGCGCGCCTACAGATTCAAAGAACTGTGGGTGCGCGCATTGGCCAGGTCGGTGTCGGAATACGTTACGCCTGCCTCGTTCAACAGATCGCCCATTCTGGCCAACGCTCCCGCGACTGCAACCGCGCCACTGTGAAAGTCGTTCCATCCCTCCCAATATGCGGTGGCCGCGGGCCCACGCCACGACTCGAGCAAACCCTCTATGTGGCGGTCCGCCTTCTTCGTTCCGCTCGACAGCGCATCGGCCGTCGCCTGAACGAACGCGGCGTACTCGGCGATCTGCTGCGACTCGACCACCAGCGCTGGCGCTGACCTCGTGTCATCCGACATGTGCTCCCCCGTCTGCGCCGCCGCTGCTCGCCGAAAATGGACGCTCATGGACTTGGACGTCGGCCAAGCCCAGTCGGTTCCATCGAACCGCACTAGGTTCCGTCGAGAATTAGCCTCGGACGAATCTTGGGCTCGAAGTGTGCCGGCGTGCCATCTCGTGCGAGACCGGGTCGCTGGCACCATTGCGCTCCAGCACATCGAAGTCCTCGAAAAGCTGACGAAGGTGTTCGAGGCAGCGGCCAAGCGGGACGTCGAGACAAACCAGCAAAATCAACAAATCCGGCTGCACAGTAAATTGATCGGGATGAGTGTTGTCTGTGCAGACTCGCTGGATCGGGGCATGCCAGCTGTCGGCGACGCCGCCTTTGGGCCCTACGACTTCGACCGGGCGATCTCCGTCGTGTAATTGCCGAGACGTCGCCAGAGCGCGCTCACTGCTCGGCGTTCTGATTGCCCCCCACTGAACGAATGAATGGTCCATTCAGTACGTCTGAGCGCGTGAAAGTCACATTGATCCGAACGGGGTGGGCGATGGACCGAATTCTGTTGCACCCCAATACGAATGAATGGTCCATTCACAGCGTCTGAGCGCGTGAATGGACCATTCATTCGATGAGGGGTGAGCCAGAGAAACTACTGCTTGGCCGACTCCAGTGCCTCGTTGAAGGTCTTGGACGGACGCATCACTGCCGCGGTGGCTTCGGGGTCCGGGTAGTAGTAGCCGCCGATGTCGACTGCGTTGCCCTGAACCTCGTTGAGCTCGGAGACAATTTTCTCTTCGTTCTCCGATAGCGTCTTCGCCAGCGCGGCGAAGTGCTTGGCCAGCTCGGTGTCCTCGGTCTGCTCGGCGAGTTCCTGCGCCCAGTAGAGAGCGAGATAGAACTGGCTGCCACGGTTGTCGAGTTCACCGGTCGAGCGCGAGGGGCCCTTGCTGTTCTCGAGCAGCTTGCCGGTGGCGGAGTCGAGCGCCTTGGCGAGGATGGTCGCCTTGACGTCGCCGGTCTTGGTGCCCAGATCTTCGAGGCTCACGGCCAGTGCCAGGAATTCGCCGAGCGAATCCCAGCGCAGGTGGTTCTCCTCGATGAGCTGCTTGACGTGCTTGGGAGCCGAGCCACCCGCACCGGTCTCGTACAGTCCGCCGCCTGCCATCAGGGGAACGATGGAGAGCATCTTGGCGCTGGTGCCGAGTTCGAGGATCGGGAACAGGTCGGTGAGGTAGTCGCGCAGGATGTTGCCGGTGGCCGAGATGGTGTCGAGTCCGCGGACCAGACGCTCCATCGTGTACCGGATTGCGCGAACCTGCGACATGATCTGAATGTCGAGGCCCTCGGTGTCGTGATCCTTCAGGTACTTGCGCACCTTGCCGATCAGCTCGTTCTCGTGCGGGCGGTACGGGTCGAGCCAGAAGACGACCGGCATTCCGGACTCACGCGCACGCGTCACCGCGAGTTTGACCCAGTCCTGGATCGGGGCATCCTTGACGATGCACAGACGCCAGATGTCGCCCTCTTCGACGGTCTGCGTCAGCAGTACCTCGCCGGTGGCCTTGTCGGTGATGTTCGCGATGCCGGCCTTCGGCACCTCGAACGTCTTGTCGTGCGAGCCGTACTCCTCGGCCTTCTGCGCCATCAGGCCGACGTTGGGAACGGTGCCCATCGTCGTCGGATCGAACTGGCCGTTGGTCTTGCAGAAGTTCACCATCTCCTGGTAGATCCGGGAGAACGTCGACTCGGGGTTGACGGCCTTGGTGTCCTTGGGACGGCCGTCCGCTCCCCACATCTTGCCGCCGGCGCGAATCATCGCGGGCATGGACGCATCGACGATGACGTCGCTGGGCGAGTGGAAGTTGGAGATGCCGCGAGCGGAGTCGACCATCGCGAGCTCCGGACGGGTCTCGTGACACTTGTGCAGGTCTTCGATGATCTCGTCGCGCTTGGACGCCGGCAGCGTCTCGATCTTGGCGTAGAGATCCGACAGGCCGTTGTTGACGTTGACGCCCAGCTCCTCGAAGAGCTCGTTGTGCTTGGCGAACGCGTCCTTGTAGAACACGCGCACGGCGTGGCCGAACACGATGGGGTGCGATACCCGCATCATCGTCGCCTTGACGTGCAGGGAGAACATGACGCCGGTGTCGTAGGCGTCCTGCATCTCGTGCTCGTAGAAGTCGAGCAGCGCCTTCTTGCTCATGAACATCGAGTCGATGACGTCACCGTCGGTGAGCGAGACCGTCTCCTTGAGCACGATCGGATCGCCGTCGGTGGGCAGCAGTTCCATCTTGATCTCGCGGTCGCCGTCGACGACGGTCGACTTCTCACCGTGGTAGAAGTCGCCCTCGCGCATGTGCGCAACGTGGGTGCGTGACGCCATCGACCACTCGGTCATGGAGTGCGGGTGCTTGCGGGCGAATTCCTTCACGGCCTTCGGGGCACGGCGGTCGGAGTTGCCTTCGCGCAGAACGGGATTGACGGCGCTGCCGAGGCACTTGGTGTACCGGTCGCGGATCTCGCGCTCTTCGTCGGTCTTCGGGTTGCCGGGGAAGTCGGGGATCGCGTAGCCCTTGTCCTGCAGCTCCTTGACGGCTGCGAGCAACTGCGGCACCGAGGCGCTGATGTTCGGCAGCTTGATGATGTTGGTCTCGGGCAGCTGCGTCAGCTTGCCCAGCTCGGCGAGGTTGTCGGTCACTCGCTGATCTTCGTTGAGGTAATCGGGGAACTCGGCGAGGATGCGGTTGGCAACGGAGATGTCACTCGACTCGACGTTGATCTCGGCCGCGCTGGCGAAAGAACGTATGACCGGCAGAAACGCGTGAGTCGCCAGCATGGGCGCCTCGTCGGTCAGGGTATAGATGATGGTCGGCTTCTTCGCTGTCATGTTTCGCCTTTGCCTCAGTTTCAACGTCGTCTTTTGGATGCGTCCACTGACGACTTTAATCTTTGAACCCGCCGCTGTGCGTCCCAGTGGGGTATCACTCCACCTGCGGTTCCAAGTTACCGACCAGTAGGGCGCTCAAAGGTTTTCACAGCGTTCCTCGATCCGCCCCTGACCACCGCCGAAGCATCCGATTTGCCCGAATTGGAACAACAGACCCCTCCCCGACCGTTGAACGAATCATGACGACCTACAAGACTGTCAATCCAGCCGACGGCACAACCGTCAAGGAATTCGAAACCCTCGACTCGGCCGGGGTCGAGCGCGCGCTCGCCGACGCACACGCCGGATTCCGGACGTGGCGCAAGACCTCACCGAAGCATCGCGCCGAAATTCTGCACAAGGTCGCCGACCTCTACACCGAGCGCTCCGACGAACTGGCCAGGACCATCTCACTCGAAATGGGCAAGCCACTCACCGAATCCCAGGGTGAGGTGGAGCTGTCGTCGAACATCTACCGCTACTACGCCGACAACGGCCCCGCCCTGCTCGAGGACGAGAAGCTCGACGTACCCGGTGCGGAAGACACTGTGCTGCAGCGCAAGCCGGTCGGCGCGCTCGTCGGCGTCATGCCGTGGAACTTCCCCTACTACCAGGTGGCTCGGTTCGCAGGCCCGAACCTGATGGTGGGCAACACGATTCTGCTCAAGCACGCACCCAACTGCCCGCAGTCGGCGCTGCTGATGGAGGAGATCTTCCAGCAGGCCGGACTCCCACAGGACGCGTACATCAACATCTTCGCGACCAACGAGCAGATCGCCGACATGATCGCCGACCCACGCGTGCAGGGCGTCTCGCTCACCGGTAGCGAGCGTGCCGGAACCTCCGTCGCCGAAACAGCAGGACGCAACCTCAAGAAGGTCGTTCTCGAGCTCGGCGGATCCGACGTGTTCATCATGCTCGACTCCGACGACATGGACGCAACGGTCGAGTCCGCGACCCGGGCGCGGCTGTCCAACGCAGGTCAGGCCTGCAACGCCGCCAAGCGGATTCTCGTTGCCGAGGAGTTCTACGACGACTTCGTCACCAAGCTCACCGCCTCGTTCGAGGCCGTGCAGACCGGCGACCCGCTGGACGCGAACACCACCCTCGGGCCGCTGTCGTCGCAGACCGCTGCCGACACGTTGATCGAGCAGATCGACGACGCCGTCGCCAAGGGCGCAACACTGCTCACCGGCGGCAAGAAGATCGACGGACCGGGTGCATTCGTGCAGCCCACGCTGCTGACCGACGTCACCCCGGACATGCGTGCGTACAGCGAAGAGCTGTTCGGACCGGCCGCGGTTATCTACAAGGTCGAAAGCCCGCAGCAGGCAATCGAATTGGCGAATTCCTCGGCTTACGGCCTGAGCGGCTCGGTATGGAGCGCCGACCTGGACAAGGCCCGCGACGTGGCCGAGCAGCTCGAGGTCGGTATGGCTTTCGTCAACGAGCACGGCACCACCCTTCCCGGCCTGCCGTTCGGCGGCGTCAAGCGCTCCGGCGTCGGCCGCGAGCTGGGACCGTGGGGCATGGACGAGTTCGTGAACAAGAAGCTGGTTCGAGTCTCCGCGAAGTAAGCGGCACCGACGATGCTCCCCGGGCGCGCTGCCCGGGGAGTTTCGTCGTTCGAAGCATGGTCATACTGTCCCGATGATCGTCGAACACGCCCTGCTGCATGTCATTCCCCACCGAACCGACGAGTTCGAGGTCGTCTTCGCCGACGCGAAGTCGATCATCTCCTCGATGCCGGGTTTCGTGAATCTGACGCTGTCGCGGGGCATCGAGCAGCCCGATGTCTACCTTCTGCTGGTCGAATGGGAACGCCTCGAAGACCACACGGAGGGCTTCAGGAAGTCCGACCGGTACCAGGAGTGGAAGACGGTGCTGCATCACTTCTACGAGCCGTTCCCCGTCGTCTCGCATTTCGACCCGATATCGAACGCCTAGGAGATAGGTTCGAGTCCCGTCCCATCGCCGTTTCGAGGAGATATTCGTGGCCAACGCTTCGTCGTTCGTATCCAAGCAGGACGACATCGAGATCAGCACCTACACCTGGGCCACGTCGGCCGACCCGGCTCGCGGCGTCGTGCAGATCGCGCACGGCCTCGCCGAACACGGCAGCCGCTACGCCCGATTCGCCGCCGCCCTGAACGAGGCCGGATTCCACGTCGTCGCGTCCGATCATCGTGGTCACGGCCAGTCGATAGTCGACACCCCTGGCGATTTCGGTGCCGCCGCGTTCGCCGGGTTGTGGTCCGACATCGAGCAGTTGGGCGAGTCGTTGCTGAACGAGTACCCGGACCTGCCACTGTTCCTGTTCGCGCATTCGATGGGATCGTTTGCCGCGCAGCATGTTCTGATCGAACGATCCGACCTGTACGAGGGTGTGGTGCTGTCGGGATCGACGACGCTCGACATCCTCGCAGCCGGCATGGCCGACGCGCCAGCAGGCGACCTGAGCGTGTTCAACGCCGCCTTCGAGCATCGCACCGGATACGAGTGGCTCACCCGTGACGAAGCAGAAGTGGACGCCTACGTCGCAGATCCGTTGTGCGGATTCGACCTCCCGGAGTCGACGGTCCCCGCATTGTTCGGTGAGGCCGACAAGCTGGCCGACCCGCACAACCTCGAGCAGATCCGCTCCGACCTCCCGCTGCTCATCACCTCGGGAACCGACGACCCGCTCGCCGGAGGCGGACAGTTGATCGAGACCCTCGCCGCCCGGTACCGCGAGGCCGGGATGAGCGACGTGACCGTCACTCTCTACCCCGGCGCGCGCCACGAAATCGTCAACGAGACCAACCGGGACGAGATCACCGCGAACATCATCGACTGGCTCACCGACCGCGCCGGAAAGATCTAGCGCTTTCGTAGCTGCACGGGCTGCCCGTCCTCGGGGAAGGGTAGCGACGTGAAGTTCAGCGGCGCAACGTAATCGGGGTCGACCGACCAGTCGAACCGCAGCAGCAGGTGGTGCATGATCGTCTTGATCTCCGCGCCCGCGAAGAACATGCCGATGCACTTGTGCACGCCTCCGCCGAACGGCTCCCACGCGTAGCGGTGCACCTTGTCCTCCCGGCGATCGTCGGCGAACCTGCCTGGGTCGAACTTCTCGGGGTCCGGCCAGTACTGCTCCATGTGGTGCGTGAAGTGCGGCGCGACCGACGCGTACGTCCCCGCGGGTACGAACCTTCCCTGCACCTCGGTGTCCTTGACAGCGCGTCGCGCCACCACCGGAGTGGGCGAGACCAGCCGCAGGCATTCCTTCATCACCAGATCGACACTGTGCAGTTCGTCGAGTTGCGCGAGCGTCGGCGCATCGGTGCCGAGGGCCTCGGACTCCGCGCGGCACTTGTCCTGCCACTCCGGATGTTGCCCGAGGTACTGCATCATCGTCGACAGCGTGATCGTCGACGTGTCGTGCGCGGCCATCAGCAGGAAGATCATGTGGTCGATCACTTCCTCGTCGGAGAATCGCTCGCCGTCGTTCCCCTCGATGTGGCACAGAACCGAGAACAGGTCGTCGGTTTCGGTGGCGCGCCGCGACGGTAGGTAGCGCCGGAAGAACTGCTCGAGCATGGCTCGGCCATCGAGGCCACGCTTCCACCGCGTTCCCGGAACGCGATAGCGCACGATCGACGTCGCCGCCTGAACGCACGCCACGAAACTCGAGTTGAGCTCGGCTATCTCGGCTTCGGTGCTGCCCTCGGCACCGCCCATGAAGATGCTGGTTGCCACCTCCAGGGTCAACGCCTTGAGCGCCGGGTAGACCTGGACGTCGCGCCCGCCCTGCCATGCGTCCAAACCGGTTGCGGTGACAGGATTCAACGCCTCGACGGATTTGGTGAGCCGGTCCCTCGTGAACGCCTGCTGCATGATTCGTCGGTGCTTCAGATGCTCGTCGGAGTCGAGCAGCATCAAACCACCGTGAAAGAACGGGCCGATCAGCAGCGACCAGCCGTCACCATTCGCAAACGCCTTGTCGGCGTTCTGCAATACCTCTTGGCATGCGTCCGGACCGAGGACGGTGATCCACTTCTGCCCGGCCATCGTCAGCCACGACACCTCGCCGTACTTCTCCCACCGACTCCCTAGCAGTTTCAGCGGATCTCGGATGTATTCGAGCGTGTGCCCCACAACGGGAATGCCGCCGTCGCCGTATACCGGTTGGAGCGTTGAATCAGCAGGTGGAGCAGCCAGAGCACGTGCCATTGTCGACCTCCGTCAATCTGACAGAGTGTCCTGTCAGATGGCATGTAGTCTGCGTCACACGTGCTTCCTCTGTCAAGATCTACTCATGGCTTCCCCGACGCGCCGCTACAACGGCATGAGCGCCGACGATCGCACCGCCGACCGTCGCGCGCGATTGCTCGAAGCCGGGCTCGAAGTGTTCTCCACGGCCGGTGCCCAGAACACGACCATGACCGCGATCTGCGCAGAGGCGAAACTGACCGAGCGCTACTTCTACCAAAGTTTCTCCGGCAAAGAGGATTTGCTCGAGAAGGTGGTCGAGTCGGTGTCCGACGAGATCCGGGCCGCAGCTCTGGACGCGCTGCACTCCCCTGCCCCCACCGTCGAGGAACAGGTGCGCAACGCCATCACTGCGTTCGTCGGCGTGCTCACCGAAGACCGACGCAAGGGACGCGTCGCGATGATCGAGTCATTGGCCGTCGACTCCCTTCGCGACTATCGACGACAGTCCATGCGCGCGTTCGCCCATCTGGTAGCCGAGCAATCACGCGAGCTGTTCGGCGAACAGGCCTGGCCGCAGCCACAATCCGAGATCAACGGCCTGCTCTTCATCGGTGGACTCGCCGAACTGGTCATCGCGTGGTTGAACGACGAAATCGACATCACACCTGCCGACATCGTCGACGCCGCAACCCGACAGTTCATCGCGACGGCACACCGCTGAGGTGCCTTCGGCAGTGGCGTGATCAGGTGCCGCGGAGGGCACTTATTCGCACCACTGCGCCGAAGGCGCACTCCTACCGGTCGAAGTGCGCCTTGGAGATCTGACCGTGCACGCCGACCGTCTTGTCGACCACCTGCGAAACGGTGAAGTTGGCGGCCGCGGAGAGGTAGGCATAGGCCGTCGCCCGGTCCATGCCGAGGTCGGTCTCGAGGAAGTCGAGCGCGTTGACCACGGCGCGACGCATGGCTGCGTTCAGGTCCGAACTCTGACCACCGACGGCACCGTCCGGATCGGACAGGCCGATCGGAATCCATGAATCCTCGTTCTCGGCAAAGGGATACGAGTACGCGACGGACGGCGCATCCCCGCTGCCCGCCTTGCAGACCGTGAGGCGGAAGGTGCCGCGCAGGGACCCCTCCATCGCCGTCAGCGCCACTTCCCCGTCGCCCATCGCCATGTGCGGATCGCCGACGTAGAACAACGCACCCTCTGCGAACACCGGGAGGTAGAACGTCGACCCGACGCCGAGCAGGCCGACATCGATGTTGCCGCCGCCGAGCGTCGGGGGAATCGAATTCGCATTCGGTGACGTCAGGCCCGGGTCGCTGGCGAATGCAACACCCATCATGCCCATGAACGGACGCAGCGGAAAGCGCACGGCCGCATCGCCGTACCGCATCACACCCTGCCCGTCCTCGACTGCGGTGAACGTGGAGATGTTGCCGTACTGCGTCGGGTCACCCGACGGCCTGCCGTCGCTGCCGATCGGCGGCATCACCTCGTCCAGGCTGATGCCCGCAGGAGCCTCACCGGACGCAGTGACCGCCAGGGAGCCCTTGCCGTGCCTGCTCGACACCACACCGTACGGAACGCGTGGGATCGCCTCGAGAGTCTCGATCTTGAGTACATCCCCGCGCTGCGCACCCTCGACGAACACCGGGCCCGTCACCACATGCGGGCCGTCGACGTCGAAATTGCGGACCGTGCGGTCGTATCCGCCGGCGATGTCGATGGCGTCCTGCAGCACGTCGGATTCCGATACTCCCTTGCCGCCGAAGAATTCGACGGGATCGCGGCCCTGGTCTTCGAGAATTCCTTCGTGGCTGAGCGCATCGATGGTCACCGTCTCACCGGACTTCATCTGCAGCACCGACTCGGACTCGACCGTCGGGACGTAGCCCCACAGGACCTTGTCGACCTCGGAACTCAGGTAGTGATCGCCGGCGATGTCACCCGCTCCGGGCTGAAGGATCCCGCCAGCGGTAGTTGCGGGTGCCGATGAGCTCGCAGCGGCTGTGTTCGACGAGGACGTAGAACACGCTGCCGTCCCGGCGATTCCGACGCCTGCACCCAGTGCCGCCACCGCTTGGATGAATCCACGTCGACCGATTCCCTTGGTGATCGTCTCCGCTGCCTGCTCCGCCATCGACCGCGCCATGATGCCTCCTGAATTGTCCGAATCTCGAACGTAGACCGAGGGTGTTTCTCGGCAGTTACGAACATGCGTCGGACGAAGTGCTCAGCAGCTCAACTGGGATGACTCCCGCCGTCGAGACGAACGCGAGAATAGGTGCTGTCCACTCACATCGGTAGATTCACCACCATGCCGACTGCCTCCACACCCGACGGATTCGCCTTCGAGCGATTCGACGTCACCGACGCCGGATCCATCGCCACGGTCTTCGCAGCCAAGGAACACCGAGCCGGGCTCTACGTTCTGCACTTCACCGACGGCTCGGCCTACGCGGGCTACGCAGATTCGGTCCCCGCGCGGTTCGCCGCAGACCTCGACGTGTGGACCGACATCGAGGCACTCGACTTCACCTCCGGCACAGCAGACCAACTCGAGCAATTGCAGGATCTCGTGTCGCGCCTGACCCGCCCACGTGAGCGGACCTCGGAGGCCGGTGCGATCGGCGAGGCACCGAGCGCGAAATCCGCACTGCCGAAGGAAAGAGCCAAGCGGGCGACATTGCTCGACGCGGCCGTCGGCAAGACGCGCAAACAGTTCTGGGATCTGTCCGACCACATCGCATACCCCGCCATTCGCAGCATCGTGGCCGACTACATCAACTCCTCGATCCCCGACCCGGCGAACACCGCGAAGTACCTGTGGCAGATCGCTGCCCTGTCCGACGAGCCCGCCGACACCGGGCCTCGACGCTTGGTGACGCTGACGTGCGGCGGCTTCGAGACACTGCGCGTCGACGAGATCGTGCACGACGACGACACGATCGAACTCGACCTGCGCATCAACACCAACGTTCCGCGCGACCGGACCGACGAGCAACTCGAGGTCTCCAACGAGACCGTCAGCGCCGGGCGCGGACCCTACCGGGACGAACGTGTGTGGTCGTGGTCGATCGACCTCGGCGCGCTGCTGGAAGAAGACGTGGACGTCGACCTCGGGATCGACGACGACACGTTCGACGACCTCGCCTACGGCCTCAACGCCAGGCTGATGCGATCCGGAAACTCGACGGGCGCAGCGTCACACAACCACGACCTCGCGGCCGACCTGCTCGCCGAGGCATACCGGCAGCTGTTCGAGACCGAGTGACCGGTCAGCTCTGGTACGTCTCGTACGGTTCGAATCTGCTGCGCGAGAGGTTCTTCACCTACCTGACGGGATCCGACGAAAGCTCCGAATTCGGTGCGCACCCACCGGCGCCCTCGACGGCGTTGCCTGCCGGTGAAAGATGGCTGTGGATCGACTATCCGCTGTACTTCGCCGGAGTCTCGCGGCGCTGGACCGGAGCATCGGCGTTCGTCTCGACGACGGCAGATGCCGCGAATCGGTCTGTAGCGCACGGCTATCTACTCGACCGCGTCCAGTTCGCTCACCTGGCTGCCGTCGAGAACGTCGTCGCATCCATCGATGTCGGGGCGACGGAGACACTTGCCATCGGACAATGGTCGCAACTGGCAGTGGATCGCGAAGGTGCGAGCTTCCGCGGGAAATACGATGCACTGCTCCGACTTCCGGACATCGACGGATCGGCCGCGTTCACACTGACCAGCTCGATCGTGCGGGAGCGCGGCGAACCGTCGAGCAGATATCTCTCGACGATCCGGCGCGGATTACTCTCCGCCCCCGACGATCTCGAGGTGGACGCCTACCTGCACGCGGCGATCGAACGATCCGCGGAGCTTACTTCAGCGCATCGAGGTTCGTCTTCAACAGCAGCACGTTGTAGTCCGACCACCGAGAAGCAGTGAAGTACAGGTCTTTTCCGCTCGACATCGGATGAATGAACGGCGCATAGATTCCGCCGGCGGTCTGATTGGCATCGAGGATGGTCCTCGGCGCACTCCATGGCCCCTCGGGATTGTCGGCAGTGCGAGCGACCAAAGTGCGAGTGTTCTCGTCCCCGTACATCATCACGTAGCGGCCGAGGTAGTCGTTCCACGCAACCGACATCTCGCTGACCGGGCCCTTGACGATGGCAACGGTGTCACCGATGTTCTTCGACCACTGCTTCGTCGGATCCGGATCCTGCGTCGAGTACTCGTACGCGTCGAGATTCTCGATGTCGTTCGGTGCCACCCGCGAGACGAATGCGTCGCCGAATCGTCCGTTGGGAGTGCCGAACTGGTACAGGTACTCGCCGTCGCGACCCAGCACGTACGCACTCTGCTGAAACTTGCCCTGGCTTTCGTGGACGTTGGTGAAGCCCGGGATGGTGACACCCTTGTTGACGCGGATCGTCTTGGGATCCGTCGACCAATTCTGGCCGTTGTCAGTAGATTTCGCCGTCGCAGAGTAGTTCGTGACCCAGCGCCCGGGAGGGCCCCAGCTCTGCACCGACATGTAGTTGATGTACTGGGTGTTGCCGATCGCTATGGCCGCCGTGGGAATCGTCGTGTCCTCGACGCTGGGCAGCTTTGCGCTGGAGATGATCTCGGCTGCATAGTTCGGACTACCGGCCCGCACGACGGCACCGGAGGTGTTGTCCGCGGGGTCGGCTGGACCGATCTTGATTCCCTGCGCCAAGTTCGTCGACGCCTTGTCCGACCGGAAGAGCGCGTTGCTGCGCCACTGGGCATTGCCGGAGGAGCAGTCTCCGAAGGTGTCACCGAACGCCATCAGGATTTGGCCGACCCCGTTGTCCCAGCTGATCCCGAGGTCGGTGCCGGACATCGCAAGGTCGTTGTAGGTGTTGTTCACGCTCTGCGGACCGGTGACCCAGGCGATGCTCTGAGTGTTCCCGGTGATCCGAGGAAGCGGCCCCTGAGGGCCTTGTGGGTTCTTGCCAGACATCCCAGCGCTGCCCGACGACCCGAACAGCGGGGACGAGCCCGGACCACCGAGCCCACCGCACGGTTCGGCCGACACGGTGGGTGCGGTCAGAGCGCTGAGTCCGCTCACTGCCAGTGCCAGGACAGCCCCGACAGCAACCTGCCGACTACGTACACGCATGGACGAACCCACCGTTTCCCGTGTGACCCACGATACTGATGTGACTGATGGGACGAGTGTTACGCAAATCTACTGATCGCGCAACAAATCAGGCGTGTTGGTGCTTGACAAATTGCCTACGGCGAGAATGACACTCGTGTGATTAGCCGGCAATCATGCGGGCGTGAGTCGTATCCAGCGCGAGCAGCACAGCGCCCTGCACAATGACGGCAGTGCCGTGGCCCAGCGCCTGGTCAGCAGTGATCCGGCCGCCGAACCGAGGCTTCCTGACGGCGATGTGCGCACCGGTCGCGATGTAGAGGACGTCGAGACCGGCATTGATCCACAGCAGCTTGGTCAAGCTCTTGGACGTCGGGACCGAGGAGTTCAGCGCCCCGGCACCGGCGATGGCCACATCGATTGCTCCCCACCCGGCGGTCTGCTGACCGAACGCGCGCCAGGCAGGCGACGACCCGCGCAACGCCAACACCGTTCCGACGAGCACACTTCCACCGCCCCATACTGCGAGACGACGGCCGAGCCGCTGGGCAACGATGGGCGCTTCGAGTGCTGTCATGGACTCCAGTGTGCCGCGTTCGAGGAAGGAGCCGGTTCGTAACGCGCGGTCGGTTGCGGCCGATCCCATGAGCACTGAGCAGTCGTGCTCGAAACGAACGGAGCCACCATGCTGAAGAAGATCCTCGCCGGAGTCGCGCTGGCGATCGGCGGCGCAGTGCTCATCGCGCCGACAGCCTCCGCCGCTCCCGACGACAACCCGTTCGGGCCCAAGGATTCGACCGCGAACTTCGTGAGTGCCATCGAACCTTCGGCGTACGGCACCGACGGCACCAAGTCGTTGATCGTCAGCCCGTTCGGGACGAGCCGGCAGATCGACTGCTCGTCGTTCCGCGGTCAGAGCTGGTGCGCCCAGAACGGGCGAGTACTGGATCAGATTCGAATCCCGGCCGGATCCTCGGAGTGGGACTACCGGACCCTCTACGTCTACAACCCGTTCTGATGATCGTCGGCCGCATGCTCTGCGGACTGGCTCTGGTCGTGCTCACCAGTTGTGCCGCAACGGAACCCGAGCCGGGCATCGACGTCGCGGTGAACGTGGCGCCGTCGTCGTTCCCGCCCCCTCCTCCCTCCGTCGCGCCCACAGCCATCCCGACCCCGGAGGAAGCGACCGCCATCTTCCGTACCGTTTTCGACTGGACCGCAGAGCGGTCCGACCGCGCCGACGCACTCGAAGGCACACCCGAGGAGAACGCAGCGTTGTTCGACAGCGGCGGGGTCATGTCGGACGTGACGTTCGACCGCGTCGACGCCGTCGCACCCGGACGGGTGGAGGCGAGCGGCACTTCCGTCGGGCGAGTGTCCTCGATCGGTTTCTTTGTCTCCGAGGGCCGTTGGAAGCTGGAACGCGCAGCGGCATGCGCACTCACCGGAGCGTGTTGATCGCCGGTTCAGGTCACCATCCGAACGGGTCCGAGTCGGACCCGGGCATCCAACTGCTGCCTGGTCCGACCCAGCCTCGCGCCATGATCATCTTCTTCGCAGCACGCTGATTGCGGCCGATCAGACGGTCGAGGTACAGGCGACCGGCCAGATGGTTGGACTCGTGCTGCAGACACCGAGCCAGGTAACCGTGGCCCTCGACCGACACGGGATCGTTCTCCGCATCGACACCGGTCACGCGGGCCCAGTCCGCGCGGCCGGTCGGGTACCGCTCCCCCGGTACCGACAGACACCCTTCACCGTCTTCGGGGTCGGGCATCGTCTCCGGGATCGCCGACGTCTCGAGCACTGGGTTGACCACGTGCCCGCGGTGACGGACCCCGCCGTCCCTGAGGTCGTAGACGAACACTGCACGCAGGTCGCCGACCTGGTTGGCAGCAAGACCGGCACCGTGCGCCGCAGTGTTGGTCTCGAACAGGTCCTCCACGAACGCCGCCAACTCGGCGTCGAACACGGTGACGGGTTCGGCGACCGTCGTCAGCCGCGGGTCACCGGCAATGATAATGGGTCGAATCGCCATGCGACGAGGTTACTGTCGAAGCATGGCTCACTCCCGTCGATCTTCCACTGCGCCGCCCGCCGACAAGGTATGCGCATCGTGCGGGCGGCGAATCGAATGGCGCAAGAAGTGGGAGAAGAACTGGGATGACATCAAGTACTGCAGCGACGCATGCCGGCGACACAAGGTGAGCACCACCGACAAAGAACTCGAAGACAAGATCAGGACCCTGCTCGACGCCCGATCCCGCGACTCCACGATCTGCCCCTCCGACGTTGCACGAGCCCTGTCCGACGACGGTTGGCGGGAGTTGATGGAACCGGTTCGCCGCGCCGCCCGCCGGATGGTCGACGCGGGAGAAGTCGAGATCACCCAAAAGGGATCCGTGGTCGATCCCTCGACCGCGAAGGGCCCGATCCGTATTCGTTGGAAGCGTTGACCGGCGTCGCAGAAACGTGTCGGTGGTTGGGTATAGCTTTCGTGGGGTGAAGACATGGGGGGATGTGTTCGGGCTCGGGGACCAGGAATTGGTGTCCGCGCTCGCTGAGGTGTCCTCCCACGAAAGTGCCGTCGCTGCAGCCAGATACACGATGCTGGCGGAGATCGAGCGACGTGGTCTGGCGATGAAGCTCGGGCATTCGACGGTCACCCGCTGGTACGCGAGGTCGGTGCGCATCACCGACGGATCCGCTGCCCGTCAGGTGGAACTCGGGCAATGGCTCACCGACCGGGCCACTGTGCTCGACGCCCTCGCCGGTGGTGAGATCCATGCTGCGCACGCGTCGGCGATCGCCGACGGCTACGCCACCGTGGTGGTCGCCGACCCCACCCTCGACGAGCAGCGCCGCGACGCAGTCGTCGCGGAACTGCTCGAGCACGCGATGCGCGGCACCGCCGGGCAGGTCAGCTCCCGTGCCCAGGCACTCGCGCATTCTGCGGCAGAGGACGCGCGAGCTCGACACGAGAGGGCCGAGAAGAAACGCCGGGAGCAGGAACGAGAGCGCGAGCAAGAGCAGGCGGGCCGAGCCGATGCCGGGTCGAGCGCCGATGATGATGCCAGGAACTCGGGTGATGCCGGTGGTTCGGGTGGGCCCGAACCTGCTGGGCCCGAGCCTGTTCCGTCGAGTCCGCCGCCGGTACCGGTGTCGGAGAACCCGGGCCTGAACCGGTTCGATGTTCACCGGCTGGCCAGTGGCCGCTTCCAGATCGGTGGCGACGTCGACCGGCTCCTCGCCGAGAAGCTGCTCACCGTGTTGTCGACTTTGACCGCACCGCAACCGGGCCCGGGTGGGGAACGTGACCCGCGGAGTCCGTCGAAACGCCGGGCCGATGCACTCGATCGGATTCTCGACCGGCACCTGCGCGGTGGCAGCCGCGGGGCGTCGGGTGGGTCGCGGGCGTCGGTGCACCTGATCGTTCCGCTGCGAGACCTGCTCAGCGACCGCGGACAGAAGGAAACCGCCAGCGCACCAACGGCTTCGACAACACACCGCGCCGGTGCTGACGGCGGCCACCGCGCCAGCGAGAGTGCTGGTGCCCACGGCAACTCACGAACCAGTGATGCCGGCGCCGGTCCCGGTGGTGGTGCTGACAGCGGTCACCGAGTCAGCGGGAGAGCTGCCGGCGACAGTTCAGGAACCAGTGCTACTGACGCCCGTCCTGATCGTGGTGTTGACCGCGGCCACCGCGCCGGCGGGAGCAGTGCTGATGCCGACGGCAACTCACGAGACGGTGATACCGACGCCGGTCTCGATCGGGCCACCGGCTGCGGTCAACGCGCCAGCGGCAGTTCTGGTGCCGGCGACAGTTCATGCAGCGGTGACTCTCACGACGATCGTGTCGGTGGTCGCAGCACTGACGGTAGTGATGCTGCCGGTCGTGTCGATGCCGGAGGGAAGTCCGTTCCCGAGCCGGGCGATGCCGAGTGGCCGTTCCACTTCGACTGGACCGGGCCGATGAGCCGCTCCCTCGCCGAACTTCTCACCTGCGACGCCGACCTCACCCCCGTCATCGTCGACCACCACGGCGTCCCGCTCGCCCTCGGGCGCACCACCCGACTCGCCACCGACGACCAACGCATCGCTCTGACCATCCGCGACCGATGCTGCGTGATGTGCGGCCGACCCGCACAGTGGTGCCAGGCCCACCACGTGAAATTCTGGGAACACGGCGGCCCCACCGACCTGAACAACCTCGCCCTGGTCTGCGGAGAATGCCACCGCCTCGTCCACCACGGCGACTGGCAACTGCTCATGGGCGCCGACGGACACCCCTACGCCATCCCACCCGAATCCATCGACCCCACACGACAACCCATCCCCAGCTACCACCGACGAAAACGACGCGCAGCCTGACGACAGGTCAACCGCGCAGCTCACGCTTGAGCAGTTTTCCGCTCTGATTACGCGGCAATTCGTCGACGAAGGTGACGGTCTTGGGCACCTTGAACGGCGCTATACGACCTCTTACGTGGTCGATCAACACCTGCGACGACAACTCACTGCCGTCCTTGAGCACGACGACGGCCGTCACCGCTTCGATCCACTTGTCGTCGGGCGTCCCGATCACCGCGACCTCGGCGACCGCCGGATGGGTGTAGAGCGCATCCTCCACTTCGCGCGACGCGACGAGAATGCCGCCGGTGTTGATGACGTCCTTGATCCGGTCGACCACGGTGATGAACCCCTCGGAGTCGCGTGTCACCAAGTCACCAGAATGAAACCACCCATCCGAGAACGCATCTGCCGTCGCTTCCGGTTTGCCCCAGTAGCCGTCGCACAGCTGAGGAGAACGGTAGAGGATCTCCCCGGGCTCGCCGTCCGGCACATCGTTGCCGTCGGCATCGACGACGCGGGTCTCGACGAAGAACACCGCACGTCCGCACGACGCCGGTCGCGCCTCGTGCTCCTCGGGCTGCAATACCGTTGCCAGTGGACCGATCTCGGACTGCCCGAAGCAGTTGTAGAACTCGATGTCCGGGTACCGCTCACGTAGCCGAGTGAGAACGGTGACAGGCATGATCGACGAACCGTACTGCGCCTTCTTCAGTGACGACAGGTCGCGCGTGGCCAGGTCGGGGTGATTGGCGAGCGGAACCCACACCGTCGGTGCCAGGAACAGGGACTTGATCTTCTCCTCTTCGATCCGACGCAGGATCTCCGGAACGTCGGGCCTGCGCATCAAGCGGACCGTGGCACCCACCGAAAGATACGGCAGCATGAACACGTGCATCCCAGCCGAGTGATACATCGGCATCACGAGCAGAGGATCGTCGGTCTGGGTGAACCCGAGCGCGATGACGCACGAGACGTACTCCGCGACCAGCGCACCGTGAGACATCATCGCGCCCTTGGGTTTCGACGTCGTTCCGGAGGTGTAGAGCAGCTGAGCGAGGTCGGTCGAATCGGCGGCGGGTTCGAGTTCGGAGCCGTCGCCGTCTGTGTCCAGTACATCGGGAAGGGACACCACGTGCTCGATAGTCAGGTCTGCACGAACGGAGTCTAGGGTGGCCGTCAACGCCGGATCCACGAGAACCACGCGGGAGCCCGACTGATGGAGCAAGTAGTGCAATTCGTCGCCCACCAGCGCGTAGTTGATCGGAACGTGCACCAATCCGGCTCGCGCACAAGCGAGAAACGCAACGACGTACGCATCCGAGTTGACGCCGTACGCCGCGACGCGGTCACCCTTGTTCAATCCCAACGCGATCAGTCGTCGGGCGGCGCGGGTGACCGCGGTATCGAGTTCTCCGTAGGTGTGGCTGCGTCCCTCGAATGTCACGGCGAGACGGTCGGGGAATTTCGCGGCCGACCGTCGCAGGACGCCGTCGACGGTGTTCACTCGTGTTCCGCTACTCATCACCCGACGTTATAGGACGTCCAAGCATCTCGTCCCGTGTTTGGCTGCCCTTGGGGTTGGCACATTCCCAGCGGGGCATTCGCCCAGGTATGACACTCAAGCAAGCACTCGACAGCCTCGAATCGGCATCGTTCCTCGACGGAGCCGGCAACGCCATCAACGACGTCCTCGAGCCCACACTCGACGACAGCACCGTCGGTAGCGCACTGCGGGGAGGGTGGATCGGTCACCCCATCCACCCCGCTCTCGTCAACGTCACCATCGGTAGCTGGACCAGCGCCGTTGTCCTCGACCTGCTGAATCACCAGTCGAGGGCGAGCAAGCTCGTCATCTCAGTCGGGCTCGTGTCCGCGCCCGCAGCCATCGCCACCGGATGGGCCGACTGGTCGACGCTGAACACCCGCCAGCGACGCGTCGGGATGATCCACGCGGCCTCGAACGCGACCGGCGTCTTCCTCTTCCTCGGCTCCTACTTACGGCGTCGCAAGCAGACCGATGGCATTGCCAAGGCCCTGGCTGCGGCCGGTCTGGCAACAGCGAGCGTCGGCGGCCTCATCGGAGGCCACCTCGCCTACAGCTCGACCGAGCAGGAACCGGCTCCAGCAGGAAAGCACAGCCTTCGCCGTTAGATCAGCAGTTGCTGGTTCTCGCCGTCATCAGCACGAACCCTCGAGTTCGCCTAACTGTGGCGTTTCCGTACACCGTACGGTAGACTGCGTCGGCCCCGGACGAACCAGCGTCTGGGGCGGCGAAAGGCGACCGAAGCGCACATGACCCAGGCCCAGCCGACGACACCAGCTCAACCATCCACCGACGAACTGTCGACCATCCTCGTTCGCGGAGCACGTGAGAACAATCTTCGCGACGTGAACCTCGACCTCCCCAAACGCTCGCTGGTCGTGTTCGCGGGCGTCTCCGGGTCGGGGAAGTCATCACTCGTCTTCGACACCATCGCCGCCGAAGCTCAACGGCAGATCAACTCCACGTTCACCGCGTTCGCGCAGACGTTCCTTCCGTCCTACGGTCGTCCCGACGCCGATCTGATCGCCAACCTGTCGGCTGTCGTGATCGTCGACCAGAAGCGACTGTTCGGCGGCCCGCGGTCGACGGTCGGCACCATCACCGACATCGGCGACTGGCTTCGCATGCTCTGGTCCCGCGGCGTCACCCCGACGGTCGGGTTCGCGAACGCGTTCTCGTTCAACGACCCGGCCGGCATGTGCCTCGAGTGCGAGGGGCTCGGCGAGGCGCAGGTCGTCGACCTCGCAGAACTGGTGGACGAGTCGAAGTCCCTGCGCGAGGGGCCGTTCAAACATCCGGACTTCGAGGTCGGCAAATGGCCGTATCGGGTGTTCGCCGACTCGGGTCTGTTCGATCTCGATGTCCCGATCGAGCAGTACTCCGCCCGCGAGCGCCACATCTTCTTCGACGCCAAGCCCGGCGAGGTCGACGTGCTGAACCCCGACGCCGTCATGAAGAGCTACGAGGGGATCGTGTCGCGGTTCCGGCGCAGCTACCTGGCGAAGGATGCCGACGCCCTCAAGGGCAAGGCCAAGCTCGCGTTCGAGCGCATCGTCACGCGCGGCGTCTGCGAGTCCTGCGGCGGCTCCCGCTACAACGAGACCATCCGCGGAGCCACCCTCGAGGGCCTGTCTCTGCCCGACGCGTTCGCGATGCAGGTGTCCGAACTCGCCGACCGCATCGACGGGTGGAAGATCAGCGGCCTGGGTACGGTCACCGCCGAAATCGTCACGCAACTGCGAAGACTCGTCGATCTCGGTCTCGGCTACCTCAGCCTGGACCGGGCGACGTCGTCACTGTCGGGCGGTGAATCCCAGCGCATCAAGATGGTGCGCCATCTCGGAGCCACCCTCAACGACATGCTCTACGTCTTCGACGAACCGACCACAGGCCTCCACCCCCGCGACGTCCACCGCCTCGACGACATGTTGCTCGCGCTGCGCGACAAGGGCAACACCGTCCTCGTCGTCGAGCACGACCCCGAGGTCATGGCGATAGCCGACCGCATCGTCGAGATCGGCCCGGGTGCGGGAAAGGCCGGTGGCACAGTCGTGTTCGAGGGCACCTACGACGAACTCCGCAGCGCCGACACCAGGACCGGTGCCGCGTTGCGGCGCGAAGGCGTCGAATTACGCACTCCCCGTGCCCCTTCGGGTTGGCTGAGCATCATCGGAGCGAGCACGCACAACCTGCGCGATGTCAGCGTCGACGTTCCGCTCGGGGTTCTGACCGCCGTCACCGGGGTCGCTGGTTCCGGAAAGTCGAGCCTCATCCACGGCCACCTCCGTGAGGCCGCGCCGGACGCCGTCATCATCGACCAGGCACCCATCCGCGGATCACGCCGCTCCTCTCCCGCGACCTACACCGGTCTGCTCGATCCGATCCGCGCCTACTTCGCCAAGAAGACCGGGCAACCGCCGTCGCTTTTCTCGCCCAACTCCGACGGCGCGTGCCCCGACTGCCAGGGCAGCGGCGTCATCTTCACCGATCTCGGGTTCACCGACCCGGTGACGAGCACCTGTGAGACGTGCCAGGGCAGGCGTTTTCGGTCGGGCGCGATCCGGCACGCCGTCGACGGCATCAGCATCGCCGACATCTTCGAGATGTCCGTCGAGGACGCTCAGGACTTCTTCGAGGTCAAGAAGATTCACGACATCCTGCGCCGGTGCCGGGACGTCGGGCTCGGCTACCTCTCGCTCGGCCAGAACCTGACGTCGCTCTCCGGCGGTGAGCGTCAACGGCTCAAGCTCGCCACCGAATTGGTCGGGTCGTCGCCGGTGCTGGTTCTCGACGAGCCGACGACCGGTCTGCACCCGTCGGACGTGTCGAACCTGATCGGGTTGCTGTCCGGGATGGTCGACGAGGGCAGGTCGGTGATCGTCATCGAACACAACCTCGACGTCATCGCCGCGGCCGACTGGGTCATCGACCTCGGCCCCGACGGCGGACACAACGGCGGTCTGATCACCTTCACCGGAACCGTCGACGAATTGGTGGTCTCCGACACCCACACCGGGACGTACCTGGCACGGAGCCTGGGTCGCTGACCACGACCCGATAGTGTTGGCGCTCCACGAGGTATCGGAAACACAGGAGTGGCAGTGCAGCGTCGATCGGCACGAATGATCTCAGCCGGGTTCGCGGTCGTCGCGCTGGTCGCGACCGGATGCGGCAGCACCACCACGGACTCCCCGCCGACCGCCACCTCCGCCACGGCGTCGAGCGGGGAGTTTCCGAGGACGATCGCGTCGGGCTCGGACGGCGGGACCGTCACCATCGACGCGATGCCACGCTCGATCGTCTCGCTGAGCCCGACGGCGACGGAGACCCTGTATGCCGTCGGGGCGGGTGAGCAGGTGGCGGCCGTCGACGATCAGTCGGACTATCCCGCCGACGCTCCGAAGACCGGGCTGTCTGCGTTCACCCCGAGCCTCGAGGCGATCGTCGCATACGATCCCGATCTGGTGATCACCTCCACCGATCTCGGCCTCGTAACGTCCACTTTGGCCGAGGCCGGCATTCCGACGCTGCTGGTGCCGGCCGCGACGAGCCTCGACGACGCGTATTCCCAGATCGAACGCGTTGCGGACGCGACCGGGCACGACGCGGACGGCGACGCAGTGGTCGCGCAGATGCGGTCCCGGATCGACACTGCCGTGGCGAGCGTTCCGGATCGCGATCGGCCGCTGACGTACTTCCACGAACTCGACGACACGTTGTACACGGTGTCGAGCGCGAGCTTCGTGGGCCAGATCTACGGTTTGTTCGGCCTGACGAGCATCGCCGACGGCTCCGGCGCAGGCGACTACCCACAACTGTCCGCCGAATCGGTGATCACCGCGGATCCCGATATCGTGTTCCTCGCCGACGCCCAGTGCTGCGGCGTCACAGCCGAATCGGTCGCAGCTCGGCCGGGGTGGGGTTCGATGACAGCCGTCCGAGACGGCCGGATCTTCCCGATGGACGAGGACCTGTCGAGTAGGTGGGGGCCACGAATCGCGGATCAGGTGGAAGCCGTCGCCGACGTGGTGCAGCAGATTCCCGAGTAGTTCACCCCTGCCCGATACACATCTCGTCGATGAATTCGTGTGCAGCGCAGGACAGTTTGCGCCGTAGCGAATCGGGCACGGTCACCGTCACCTGAACCAGATACTGATCGACGATGTGGTGGACGACGACGTACCGGGTCCAGGCGAAGAGCAACCGACCGTCGCAGTCGTAGCGGCCTGCGATCGAGACTGCCGGCAGACCACGGAACGAGTCTCGGTCGTGACCGATCTCGACCCAGCCGGGCAGCGCCCGGGAGTCACCGAAGCCGCAGTCCAGCAACGATTCCGGACGGACCGCTCGGCCGAGCTTGCCGACCAGAACCACCGCGTTCGGAACGAAGCCCTCGACTGTGTTCACCGGCGAGCACAGCACCGCGGTGGCGTGCGGGAACAGGTGCTCGGGAACGACATCCCAGTCCGGTGGCGTCGGGAGCGCGAGCCCGAAACGGTTGCATTCGTCGCGGTGCACCGGAACGAGTTCGACACCCTGTTGCTGAAGAAACGCCTGTATCGATTTCTCTCGAACCGTCACCGGACAGCATTCCTTTCACCGGAGGTCGATGCGGCGCGGTCGGCGCGGATACGCTCGCGCAGCCTGGGCGGACGCAGTAACTCGCGAGCATCATCGTGGCCCAGTTGCGCACGAGCCCAGGGATTGTCGCGACACCACAGAAGCAGCGCGAGCAGCGAATTCGGTTCGACCTTCTTCTCACACGCCATGATGACCAGCTCCGGCTCGTCGGTCTCGCTCGATCGGCGCGGGACTCTGATCACCGGTAGATCACCTCGGTGCGGTACTGCTGGATTCGGATGCTCCTCCAGGCGCAGATCCGCAATGTCGCTCCATCGCACGACCGTCACGTCGTTCGTCACCTTCCACCCACGACGTCGATAGGTCTGCTGGACAACACCTTCGGGATGCAGAGATATCCTGGTGCGGTTGACGATGACGAACCCCAGGACGAACCACGCCAGGCATGCCGGCGCGCCTATCGCCGTCAGCAACTCGGCCATCTCTTGGCGAGGGTCCGGTCCGTCATCCCTGAAGACGAAGTAGGACAGGCCCACCACCGACGCGAAGGCAAGCAGACCTGCCCGAGCCACGAAGTCCCCGCGCCCGGGCACCGACAAACCTGCGCCGACGCCTGCAACGTCGACCCGCCGCACGAAACGTGACAATCGCGCAGCTCCGATGCCGGACATCGGCACAGCCATCCCCAAGGGAAGGAGCACGAAGAACGCGAGCCACGACAGTGTCAGGAGGCCTTCTGCGCCCGTCCTGGCAATCACAGGGACGGCGACAACGAGCAGTCCCACCACTACCGTACAGCTGCCGAAAACCACTGCGAGCCAGCCGAGGTGGACACTGCGCCATCTCCGCACCCACACAGGCGCGCCTGTGTACTCACGATCGGTCATCGCAGCGTCCATTCGAAGAACTTCGATACGCCGTGGCTGACGGAACCACCGACCAGGGCACCCAACGCGACGCCTGCGGCAGCACCGGCCACCGTGCCCGGCCCGGGAAACACCGAACCCGCGGCACCACCGACTCCCGCCAGGGCGCCGGTCACGTAGCTCGCAGCTGCGAGGCCGGCGGCGGTACTCGCCGTATTGACCGCAATCGCCTCGGTGGGGCTCACCCCCTCATCGATGTCGTGTGCAATCGAGGGAATCGTTCCGGCGACCGCACCGAACGCCCCGAGTCCGCGGCCGATGTTCTTGGCGACGTCGTCCACGGAAGTGACACCTGGAAGTTCCAGCGCCCTCTTCGTCACGTCGCTCATGCCCCCGATCACCGTCGCAGCTACGGTCGTCGGCCAGTCCGGCATCCACGAGAACGATCCGTCCGGGTTCTCGACCACCTTGCCGGTCGGACTGCCGAGCGCAAGCTCGGTCAACAGCTTCGTGGGTTCGGCCAACTGCTGCGCAGCGTCGACCGCAGCGCGCTCGGCCTGCAACAGCGCCCCCTGGATATCCCGCGTCAATTGGGCTGCAGCAGCCCGAAGTTCGTCCGCCTGGCGTACCTTCTCCTCGCCGAGACCGTCGGGGATCAGCGCGATCATTCCGTCGGGATCCACCACACCGTCGGACCCAACGGCGAACCCGCTGGCCGTCGCCGCCGACACCTGCGCCTGCAGGTGCGCCTTCGCAGCATCGACGATTCCGGCTGCGCCCTCGAATGCCTTCCCGAGCGAATCGATCTCACTGCACACCGTGCCCATCCGAGAACACTCGGTCACCACGCGTTCGGCTGCGGCCTCGGCTGCTTCGCCGGTCCATGTCTCGGCCAACGTGTCTTGCTCCTCCAGCACTCCGGTGCGCCGGCCGTTCACGCGCTCGACGATCTCCGACAGTTCGATCATCGTCTTGCGCATCGACTCGGGCTCCCAGCCCGCGACGTGCGGGACCGTCGGGGTCATTTCGGCTGATCCATCGCAGCGAGACGTCGGGCGAGTTCGTCGTCGGCGATCTCGTAGTTCTGCGCAACGCCGCGGGCGATGTCCGCGACGCACTCCACCCGCCCTGCCAGAGCCGCAACAGCTCCGGCCGCGGCCGCTGCCGCCGCCGCACATGCTGTGTGAAAGTCGGTACCCTGCAACGCATTCTCCGATTCGCGGAACGGAGCGAGAGCATCCATCTCACGGATCGCCCCGCCGGTCGCCGACAACACATTCGAGAACTGCCGCAGGATCACTGGATCCACATTCACTGTCATGACGCTCCCCCGAGTCGCATCGTAAAGACGCCCGGTGAATCGGCGTCATGGGGTTTGACGCCTGTGGGCTCGGATCGGTTCCGTCCGGTCCGATTCCGGAGTCGCAAATGCGGCGGGTACCGTTGGCCCGGCTAACGATATAGGGGGTGCTCGCCATGAACGGCCGTCGACTGTCGTTCGCTGCCGCGGCCGGACTTGCGGCCGCGATGGGCGTCGGGCGATTCGTGTTCACGCCACTACTGCCGATCATGGTCGATGCAGCGGAGGTGACGCCGAGCAGCGGTGCCGTCATCGCGACCGCGAACTACGCCGGCTATCTCGTCGGCGCAATCGTGTTGTCGGTACGCCCGTCGATCAACACGACGACATCGTTCCGACTGTGGACAGTGGTCCTCGTCGCCAGCGAGTTGGCCATGGCCGCTGTCCATTCCACCGCTGCGTTCTCCGCACTGCGGTTCCTGGCAGGCCTGGCGAGCGCAGCGGTCTTCATCGCGTGCGCGAGCACCGTGACGAAACATCGCGCCGACGGTGCCTCCCCCGGTATCGCGTTCGGCGGCGTCGGCGCAGGCATCGCGGCGTCGGGAATTCTGACCCTGCTCGTCGGACCGCACCTGTCCTGGGAGGCGCTGTGGGTGTGCTCGGCGCTACTGACAGCGGCCCTCATCGCCCCGGCGTGGACGCTACGGGTGCATCCCGAGCCCGCAACGCGGGCTGCGCGCGGCGACATCGACCGCAGGACCCGGACCGTATGGCGGACATTGCTGTTCGCGTATTTCCTCGAGGGCCTCGGCTACATCATCGTCGGCACGTTTCTCGTGGCTGCGGTCGGTGGCCACGGCAGCACGTCGGTGGGTCCGGCGGTGTGGATCGTGGTCGGATTCGCCGCGATACCGGCGACGGTGCTGTGGCAGGCAGTCGCCCGCCGAACCAGCATGCGCAACGCTCTGGTGGCAGCGTTCGCGTTGCAGTCGATCGCAGCAGTACTCCCCGCTCTGACCGGGAACACCATCGCCGCCGTGTTCTCGGCCCTGCTGTTCGGCGGAACGTTCATGGGCATCACGATGCTGACGATGAGCACCGCCCAGACACTGTCCATCGGGCGTACCGCAGCAACACTGACTGCGTTCTACGGCGTCGGGCAGGTGCTCGGCCCACTGATCGTCGCGCCTGCCATCGGCGACTCCTATTCGATCGCCTTCGCTGTTGCGACGGGGGTGCTCGTGCTCGGGACTGCCGGGGCCGTGAAGGTGGCCGGACTGACCGCGGTGCGCTGAGGACGACTCAGTGCTGCGGGTCGTAACCCGGAACCTGTGCCAGAGTCTCGAACGTTCGCGCTCGACCCCATTCCACGTGCGCGAACGCAACCGCGGCGGCCAACTCCGCGTCCCCCTTGGCGATGGCGTCGACGAGGGATACATGCTCCCCGTGCCGCAGCGACGGATCCCGCTCGAGGTTGGCCATGTTGAGGCGATTGCTGCGCTCCCGCAACGGTTCCATGATGACCGGGAACAGCCGGTTGGCGGACAGCGCCTCGATCCCCGAGTGCACTCCGGAGCTCGCGTGATGGAATTCGAGTAGGTCGCCCCGGTCGAGCGCAGCACCTGCACGGGACACGGCGTCGACCAACGATGACGAGTCCGCGCCCGCCGCCACGGCGGACGCTGCCCGTCGAGCCACGAGTGGCTCGAGCGCGGACCTGATGTCGTACAACTCGTCGACCGAGCTCCTGGTCACTCCCGTCACCACGGCAGGACGTCTCGGCGACAGCGTCACCAACCCGGCTGCTTCGAGCAACGGAAGTGCCTCACGAATCGGCACCCTCGACACCTGGAGCTCGGTTCCCAGATTTCGCTCGCTCAGTGTTTCGCCAGGCCGAAGGCGGCCGTCGAGGATGCGTGTCCTGATCGCGTCGAACACCGCACGCGACAACGATTCGCGACCTTCCGTGGATGCCATGCTGTGTGTATACCAGCGATCTGTAGGTATACCGGGCATCACACGGTCTGCACCTGCGGGTCACTTGACTTGGAACCCGTCCCCGACAGGCCAGGTGAGAGCACCTGGCAACACAAGTGTTACCGCCAGGAAACCTCCCATGGCCCGCAACTCCGTAAATTCTGCGCTGTTGGTATACCACTGAGCGAGAGGCACTGGGATGAGCGTCCCGACCACGAACGAAATGCCGTCACCGATCGACCCGCCACCGGAGGCCGGCAGCCTCAGCGAACAGATCGAGGCGTCGTACTCGAAGATCGGCCTCACCACAGCGCACTTCGGCATCGTCGCCATGGTCCTTTTCGGTGTGTTCTTCGACGCCGTCGAACAGAATGCCGTCGGCATCACCGGACCGCTCCTGCGTGAATCCTGGGGCCTCGGCGGAACCGAGATCGGACTGCTGAACACCGCGACGTTCACCGCCGTCGCACTCGGGCGCATCCTGGCCGGAGCAGTGATGGACCGTTTCGGTCGTCGAACCCTTCTCGGCGCAAACCTTCTCGTGTTCGCGTTCGGCTCACTGCTGTGCGCATTCGCACCCAACTACGAGGTGTTGGTGGGCGCGCGATTCCTGGTCGGGCTCGGACTCGGCGGTGAGATCGCCGTAGCGGTGATCATGCTCTCGGAGTTCTTCTCCGCCAGGCATCGTGGTACCGCGGTCGGCATGATCAACGTCGCGGCCGCAGGTCTGGGCAACATGCTCGCCCCACTGTTCGGGGTCATCGTCTTCGCCATCTTCACCGGTGACGACCGCTGGCGTTGGTTGTTCGGTCTGCTCGTATTGCCCGCACTCGCCGTCGTGTTCTATCGCCGCTCGCTTCCGGAGACACCTCGCTTCCTCGCGGCGACAGGCCGTGTGGCCGAGGCCAACACCGTCATCAATCGCCTCGCGCAGGGCAAGCTACGCGGCACTCTCGACTCCGAGGTTCAGTACTTGAACGTCGACACATCGGTCGACGATCCCGCCACACCACGCGCACGGTGGACGGAGATGTTCGGGCGGCGATACCGCAGAAGCACTCTCGCCCTCGGTATTGCCGTCTGCATGTCCTACGCAGCACAGATCTCGATGCTCACACTCATTCCCGTCATCCTGACCGAGCGGGGAATGTCGATCTCGAGCGCGCTCTGGTACACCCTCGTGATGCAGTCCGGATCGCTCATCGGCGCGCTGACCGCTGCCCTTATCGCTCGCAAACTCCCTCGCAAGGTGACACTGACCGGTGGCGCCGTGCTCGGTATCGTCGCCGGACTCGGATTCGGCTTCTTCGCAACCTCTATCGGCCTTGTCCTGTTCTTCGGTGCGCTGTTCAATTTCTCGGTCATCATCCTCAACACAACGATCTGGCTGTTCGCCCCCGAGCAGTACCCCACGCGAATCCGTGGCCTCGCGACGTCGGTGATCCTGGCGCTGGGCTCGCTCTCCGGCGGACTGTTCCCGCTCATCGCAGGAGCCGTACTGGACTCGTCCGGCGTGGGTGCCATGTTTGCGATGCTGGCCGGCCTGTTCATCGTGTGCGGAATCGCCGTTCAGTTCCCGAAAGAGACCTTCGGACAACCCATGCCGGAAGATGGCTGAGCAGTGAAGATTCTCGTGATCAACCCCAACTCGAACACTGCAACGACGCAGCTGCTCGTCGACGTCGCGCGACGTTGGCTCCACGACACGGAATTCACCGTCATCGGGATCACCGCGGGTACCGGACCGGCGATGATCACCGGCACCGAACAGCTGCGGGCTGCAGGACCGGAAGTCGTAGCGGCGGCGCTCGACGCGATCGAGCACCATGGCCCCGCCGCTGTGATCGTCGGCGCGTTCGGTGATCCCGGTGCGGCCGAACTCCGAGCCCTCGTCGACATTCCGGTCGTCGGGATCGGCGAGGCAGGAATCCTGCACGCAGCACGAGGCGGTCGCCGCTTCGCGATCGCCACCACCACAGCCGATCTCGCCGCCCAGCTCGATGCGCTGACTCGTGCCACCGTGCCCGACGGCGATTTCGCGGGTGTGTTCCTCACCGCGTCATCGCCGTTGGTCCTGGCCGAGGACCTCGCGTCGAGCGTCGACGAACTGGGGACAGCGGTCGATGCGGCAGTGGCCGCTGGAGCGAGCGCCGTCGTCATCGGCGGCGGACCGCTGAGCGACTCGGCCCGGCGGCTGGCGCTGCGCACCGACGTGCACGTCATCGAGCCGGTTCCGAGTGCCGTTGCGATGGTCGTCGACAGAATCTCGAGCGCGGTGGGCAGTTAGCTCCCTACCGGCGCTCGAAGGCCCTGGACACCCGCCGGCCCTCGACAATTCCGGAAAGGAAGTCGAACCGGCGGTTCCGGTGCGAGCTGTGGGTGTTGTCTGGAATATCCGACGTGACGGAGATCGCCACAGCGTCTACCAGCCCTTTTCGCTTGACGGCTCCCGTGTGCGCTCCCAGGATGTTTGACAGGCCCTCCACGCAGGGAAGCCGTCGACGAGACGCAACCGAGGCACATCGGTGAACAGCGCGTCACAAGTTTTGAGGAGAATCAATGCCCACCACAGTGGCCGATCAGCTCGTTCGAGGACTCGTCGACGCCGGCGTACAACGCATCTACGGCATCGTCGGCGACAGTCTCAATCCTGTGGTCGACGCAGTGCGTCGCACCGGTGGATCGGCCAAGGGTGGCATCGACTGGATTCACGTCCGACACGAGGAAGCCGCGGCCTTCGCTGCGTCGGCCGACGCGCAGACCACCGGCGCACTCGCCGTCTGCGCGGGTTCGTGTGGACCCGGAAACCTGCATCTGATCAACGGCCTGTACGACGCACATCGTTCCGGCGCACCGGTTCTGGCGATCGCGTCGCACATTCCCAGTAGTGAGATCGGTTCGGGCTACTTCCAGGAGACGCACCCCGACCGCCTCTTCGGTGAATGCTCGCTCTACAACGAGTTCGTCTCCACCGCCGAACAGGCTCCCCGGGTCTTCCGCGCAGCGATCAACGCCGCCGTCACCGGCGGCGGAGTATCGGTTCTGACGCTCCCCGGCGACATCGCCGAGCTGTCGGCCGCAGGCACGATGGATCCGATCGCCATTCCGTCCACACCGATCGTCACACCGCCTGCGGCGGACATCCAGAAGCTGGCCGACGCCATCAACAACGCCGAGAAGGTGGCCATCTTCGCCGGCTACGGGGTCAAGGGTGCCCACGACGAGGTGGTCGCGTTCGCCGACACCATCGGCGCTCCCATCGGACATTCGTTGCGTGGCAAGGAGTTCATCCAGTACGACAATCCGTACGACGTCGGCATGACAGGGTTGCTGGGCTACGGAGCTGCGCACGCCGGGATCCACGACGCAGACCTACTCATCCTGCTCGGCACCGACTTTCCGTATCAGCAGTTCCTTCCCGAGGATGTCACGACCGCGCAGATCGACATCGATCCCACGAAGCTGGGGCGTCGGACCTCGGTGCAGTACCCGATCCACGGTGATGTTCTAGCGACACTGAATGCGTTGCAGCCCTTGGTCACTCGCAAGACCGATCGTCGCTACGTGGAGAAGTGGGTGGACAAGCACAACGACCTGATGGGCAAGACCGTCGGCGCGTACACCCGCAACGCCGAGAAGCTCGTCCCGATCCACCCCGAGTACGCTGCCTCAGTTCTCGACGACCTCGCCGCCGACGACGCCGTGTTCACCACCGACACCGGCATGTGCAACGTGTGGACCGCGCGGTACATCAACCCCACCGGCAGAAGGGCATTCGTCGCGTCGATGCTGCACGGTTCGATGGCAAATGCGTTGCCGCACGCCATCGGAGCGCAGTTCGCCAATCCGGGCCGCCAGGTCGTCTCGATCTCCGGCGACGGCGGCTTCTCGATGTTGCTCTCCGAACTCCTCACAGTCGCGATGTACAAGCTGCCCGTCAAGATCGTGCTGTTCGACAATTCCACGCTCGGCATGGTCAAGGCCGAGATGCTCGTCGACGGTCTACCCGACTTCGGAGTGGACGTACCGCAGGTCGACTACACCGGTATCGCCGCAGCCGCGGGTATCCACGCACAACGCGTCGATCAGCCCGAGGACATCCGCGGCGCACTCGAGACTGCGTTCGCCGTAGACGGTCCGGCACTGGTGCAGCTGATCACCGATCCGCTCGCACTCTCGGTCCCGCCGACCATCACCGGGGAGCAGATCAAAGGATTCGCTCTCGCGATGAGCAAGGTCGTGCTCAACGGCGGCGTCGGCGAGGCAATGCGAATGGCCAAGTCGAATCTGCGTAACGTGCCGCGCCCGTAGATCGGACTGCGGACCGGAAAATCGGCGCGACGATACTCACCCGTCGCGCCGATTTTCGTGTCGGTACCTCGATCTACCCTTCGACGATCAACCGGCACCGAGGAGAAGTCCATGCCTGCATTCGTCGAGCACGACAACCTGACCATCGCCTGCCCCGACGTCCATCCGGAGGCGACCATGCGTACGACGTTTCAGCGCACCCTTCGTGTGCCCGACGACGGCACGGAGTACAACTTACCGCCTGGACTCGGCTCGTTTCCCCTGCGCCAGAACGATTCTGACGATGGTGCCGTGCTGCCGATGTGGCAGTCCGAAGCCTGTTGGATCGACTTCTCCGGCCACTACCCTTTCCTGGTCACGATCGCGGCCGGATCGATCAACGTGGTCACCGGCTCCCCGTGGTCGGCGACACCGGACTTCGAAGCCGAGGACTACTTCGAGATTCCCGAGCAACCGTGGCTCGACGGTTTCAACTTCGGTGAGGGCACCGTCCGGCAGTTCGTCGCAATGCCATTGGGCGACGGATACACGGTGGAGGAACAGTTGTCGGCCGATCCTGCGATCGGTGGGATACGCATCGCCGCGTATCCGCTGAAGGCGTCCGTCTGGGATGCACAACCGCCCCGACCCAACAATCCGGACTTCATAGTATGTGCAGCACCGGCGTCGGACATGGGCCTCGGCGGAGGGGGTTCGATCCGTCAAACCATCGCGTCGCCCCTTCGCCAGCACGACGACTGGGATCTCGAACACGGAATCCAGTTCACCGTCGACATCGCCAACAGCGATGTGTGGCAACAATCGACCGGCGAGTTACCACCGACCAGGCCGCCGTCGGCCGCCGATTACACGCGGGCCGGATTACCGTGGTTCCTCTGGTACAACGACTTCGCAGGAGCACGCGGCGGATCGAAAGAGCTAGCGAAGACGAAGTCGATCAAGGAACTCGGCGCCGCACACGGCGCGGAACCATTGCCCGAGAACGAGAGCTTCGACGAACCCATGCCCACTGTTCTCGGCGGCAAGCACACACCGAAAGGGTGATCGAGCGATCGGTGTTCACATTGCCGAAGCGCACAATCCACTCCCGGCCGGTGTCGGTCGTCGGAGTAGCGGTTATTGTCGACGGACCGCCCAAACCGGACATCGCGATCCGGGACTCGACCGTCCGGAAGGCTCCACCATGGCCATCGACTACACCCGCAAGCCCTCGACGGGCCAGAACCCAGCGCAGCAACCCGGAGCACCGGTCAGTCTGAGCAAGGTGACGCTGTCCAAGGCGTCACCGACGATCAGCCTCACCAAGTCCGGCGAGAAGCAGGGCTCGATGCGGGTAAACCTGAACTGGTCGACCGGCGCACCCGCAGCACAGCCGAAGAAGAAGGGCTTCCTGGCCAAGTTGGCCGCGGCGTCGTACGGGTCCGGCGGTGTCGATCTCGACCTCGGGTGCCTCTACGAATTGCGCGACGGTTCCAAGGGCGTCGTCCAGGCACTCGGAAACAGCTTCGGTTCACTGCAGGATGCCCCGTTCATCGCGCTCGACGGCGACGACCGCTCCGGTTCGGTCAGCGGCGGCGAGAACATGCACATCAACCTCGCCCACCCCGAGAAGTTCGCCCGCATCCTGATCTTCGCGATGATCTACGACGGCGCACCGAACTGGGCCGCAGTCGACGGGGTGGTGACGCTCTACCCTACCAGCGGACCACAGGTCGAGGTACGTCTCGACTCGGCCGAGAACTCCGCACGAATCTGCTCGATCGCTCTGTTGGAGAACACATCTGCGGGGATCACAGTCACCCGCGAGGTCGAGTACATCCAGGGCAGCCAGGCCGACCTCGACAAGAAGTACGGTTGGGGACTGCGCTGGGCGGCGGGCCGCAAGTAGTCAGAGAGGTTGCGGTGGAGTCATTTCCAGCCGGACGCCGATCAGCCTGACCTCTCTCGTGTGGTCGAGGCGGTCGACGAGGGCCACCGCAGCCGTGGTCAGGATCTCCGGATCGAAGGTGGGCGCACCGACGATCGGTGCGCTGACGGTGTGAGTCTCGAACGGCGCGTAGCGGATCTTCAGGGCCGCCCGAACGGCCGGCCGGTTCTCGGCTTCGATGTCTGCCAACACCTTCGAGGTCAACGCGGCGACCTCGTCTCGAATGATCGCCCAATCGGCAACGTTGGTCTGGAAAGTGACCTCGCGGCTGTGCGAACGCGCAACCCACGGCTCGGAGGTGACCGGCGCGAGGTCGATGCCCCGCCCCTTCGTGCCGAGCCACGGACCGATCTTCGGCCCGAACGCGGTGGCGAGGTCCGCATCCTGGGCATCGGCGAGTTCCCGGACTGTCGAGATGCCGAGGGCGGTCAGCTTCTTCGAGATCTTCTTGCCGATCCCCCACAGCGCATCGGTACCGCGATCGCCCATCACCTCGAACCAGTTGTCCTGCGTGAGCCGGTAGATGCCCTGCGGCTTGTCGAAGTCGGTGGCGATCTTGGCCCGTAACTTGTTGTCCCCGATACCGACCGAGCAATGCAGACCCGTCGCGTCGAAGACCGCGTCGTGCACGGTCTTCGCTACACCCTCGGGGTCGTCGGTCTCCACACCGAGAAACGCCTCGTCCCAACCGATGACCTCGACCACGTATCCCAACGTCCGCAGAGTGTCCATCACGATCGCCGACGCCTCGTCGTACGCTGGCTTGTCCACGGGGAGGAAGATGGCGTCGGGAATCTTCTTCGCGGCGACGCGCAGTGGCATTCCGGATCCGACGCCCTTCGCACGCGCCTCGTACGAGGCCGTCGACACCACCCCGCGCTCGGTCGGGTCGCCCCTACCGCCGACCACGACGGCTTTGCCCGCCAGATCCGGGTTGCGGAGCACTTCCACGGCAGCGATGAATTGATCGAGGTCGACGTGCAGTACCCATCGGCGACGAGCGAAGTCGGTCGAAGCGCTCCCGGTCATGGTGTTCAGTGTGCCCGTGGTGTCTGATGACGCCATGACGAAATCGATTTCTCGCACTATCGGGCGGGTCGTGTTGGGGGCGTTCCTCGTCTTCGCCGGGCTCAGCCACCTCTTCTGGGCGCGCGAGACGTTCGCAGCTCAGGTTCCCGACTGGGTGCCGCTGAGCACCGACTTCGTCGTGCTGGCATCGGGCGTCGTGGAGATCGTTCTAGGCCTGGCGCTGCTGTTCTGGACCGCTCGCGCACCACTCGTCGGTTGGGTGGTCGCGGCGTTCTTCGTCGCGGTCTTCCCCGGCAACATCTCGCAGTTCGTCACGCACACCGACGCGTTCGGCCTCGACTCCGATACGGCCCGCGGAATCCGATTACTGTTCCAGCCACTGCTGATCGTGTGGACACTGTGGTGCACCGGTGCCTGGGCGCACTATCGCGCATCACGTCAGGGCCACACTAGGAATCAGTAGGCGGACTGCCGACCGGCCGCAGCGATGCCGTGGTGCAACTGCGCCACGTCGGGGTGTGCTCGCGTTCGGGACTTCCACGCGTTCTCGCCGTAGGTGCTGTAGATGGGGTTGGCAGGATCGTTCTCGACTCCTCGTGACTGCCGCGCCAATTCGGCCGGCAGTTCGATCACCGGGACGACGGCATCGAGGGCCGGGCTCAGAAAGTGAGGCACCGATATCCGGTCCGTGTCGGGCCCAGGCGCGACCACCCGATGCCGCGTCGCCCGTAGATAGCCGCCGGTCGCCACTTCCAACAGCTCACCGATGTTGACGATGAACGCCCCGGCCAATGGCGGAACGTCGATCCAGGTATCGGGCGTCGTCTCCACCTGCAGCCCGGTCGAATTCGGCTCGACGAGCAGCAGCGTCAACACCCCGGAGTCCTTGTGCGCACCGACGCCCTGCGAATGATCAGCAGTGCCCGGGTAACGCACGACCTTCATCAGCGTCGCGGGCGCGGTGGCGAAAGCTTCGTCGAACACGTTCTCGGGAGCACCCAGTGACTGCGCCCAGTGTCGGAGCAGCCTCAGCCCGAGACCGGACACCGTGCGTTCCCACTGCTCGAACGTCTCCCTGAATCCTGCTGGCTGCGAGGGCCACAGATTGGGGCCCTGAAGATTCCAATAGCCTTCGGCTCCCTGGATCGCAGGGCGTTCGGGACCTATGTCGATCTGCTCCCGCCAATCCACCCGGCCGTTGGTCAGCTCGCCGCCCACCCGCGAGTAGCCGCGAAAGTGCGGGCTCTTCAGCTGACTGATCTCATCTTTGATGTGGTCCGGCACGGCGAAGAACTCACGCGCGAGGCGCAGCACCTCGTGCATTCGTTCGGTCTCGATCCCGTGCCCGACGAGATAGAAGAACCCGGACCCGTGAGCTGCTTCGCGCAGCGACAGCTGGAACGTGCGCGGGTCGTGGTCGGCCAGACCGAGATCGAGAACAGGAAGCATGTTCGCGATTGTCCTCCTCCCTCGACGCGTCGGCCAGCACTGTCAAGGTTCTGTGAAACCGCCGGACCCGGATGGAACACTGAATGTCATGAGCCCCGAAGCACTCGACATCACCGTCGTCGGTCACGGCGCGGCCACCTATCCACCCGAGCAGTGCACCCTATCCCTGACCGTTCGCACCGACGGTCGCACCGCGGAGTCTGCATCCGAGCCGGCTCAGCAACTCGTCCGGGAGCTCACCAGACTGGTCGAGCCGCTCTACAACAGCGACGGCGGCCCCATCGATCGGTGGTCCGTGGACCAGGTGCGCCACTCGCGCCACCGCCCGTTCAACCACGACGGAGAACAACTGCCGTACGTCTATCGAGCCGAGGCGTCCGTGGAGGTGCAGTTCAGCCAACTCGATCTGGTGGACGCGTTCGTCTACGCAGCGTCCGCACTCGAGGGAGTGTCGATCGACCACTTCGATTGGGACCTCACCGAATCCAGTAGAACTGCTCACACCCTGGCGGTCCGGGAACTCGCTGTGCGCGACGCTGTCTCCAAGGCCGAGGCGTACGCGTCGAGCCTGGGAAGATCGGGCGTGCATGCTGTCGCAGTGGCTGACCCCGGTCTGCTGCCAGGGGTCGCGGAGAGCGGTGGCGTCGAATCCTCGGCGCGAATGTTCGCCGCGAAATCAGCGCCGGCAGGATTTGCACTCAAGCCGGAGAACATCACGATCTCGGCAAGCGTGCACGCCCGATTCACTGCCTCCTGACGCCTCGCGCCTACGCTCGAATCATGAATCGAGACGATGCCCGACGCCTCTGGCCGCGGCCACCGCTGCTGCCTCGTCCGATCGTGATGGATCAGCGATGGGAACGGCTGGTCTTTCTGCATTGGCGTGTCCCGAGTTCGGCTGTCGCCCCGCTGTTGCCCCGCGGGTGCGTACCCGACGAATTCGACGGCTCGTCGTGGGTCGGGCTCATCGGCTTCCACATGGTCGGAGCCGGCATCGGCTACCGTCACCCCGTTCCGTACTTCGGCACGTTCGGTGAGATCAACGTACGCCTGTACTCGGTCGACGCGGAGGGGCGACGCGGCGTCGTGTTCCGATCCCTGGAAGCAACCAGGCTTGCAGTCGTGTTGGGCACAAACGCGGCTCGCATTCCGTATCGCTGGTCATCGATCGATATTGCCGACGACACCACGACGATCGGCTACCGCAGCAGACGGCTCGCACCCCCGCACCGCGGCGCAACAACGGACTTCGGCGTCGTCAGAGGATCGCGCGACATGTCCGAGGATCCGCTCGCTGTGTTCCTCACCGCGCGTTGGGGATTGCACACCTCACTGGCCGGACGGCTGCTGTACGTCCCGAACGTGCACCGGCACTGGCCGCTCGTCGACGCAGAACTCACCCACTGCTCCGACGAACTCGTAGCAGCGGCAGGACTACCCGATGTCAGCACCCGGCCACCGGACTCGGTGCTCTACTCCCCCGGTGTGGAGACCCAGTTCGGACGGCCCTACGCAGTACGCGGTCGGTAGAAGATCACGTGTCCCGAGGACAGTTCGACGACCCAATCTCCCGGTGTTGCAGCAGCACTATCGGATAGGGAACTCGACGTCACGCTTTCCCGCAACACGAGGTAACCGGCGTCGAGGGCAAGGTCGAACAAAAGCTTCGTGGCGTCCGAGAATTCGACGGCAGGATCGTCGCCAGTGGAGAGCCGGACCACGGTGGCACCGATGGACGGAAGCCTCTCGACGGTCGGGGCCAGCGCCTTCGGGTGCTCGGGTGCGGGCCACGATTCGACGTCCCCTTCTGGTCCACACAACACAGTCGAACCGTCCGCGGCGGTGTACTCCCAGGATTCGACCTCGTCTCGCGGACTGGCCACCACTGCCTGCCGGCCCTCGAAAGTCAGCCGGAGAACGCCGGATTCGTCGTAGTCTGCGTCCTCGCACACGAGACCGTGCAGTGTCGCGAGGGCGCGTAAACCCTCGAACTGATTATCCTCGTCGACGGTGAGTCCATCGACCGTCACCTCACTGAAGGCAATGGTGGCACCGTTGTCGAATTCGATGCTCAGATCGAAATCGAGCAGAATCCTGCTGACGCGGCGCTGATCGACGGGGAGTTTCATCGACATCGACTGTGCCACAAAATCTCGTGGGAGCCCACAAAGCCCCGCCGGAGGCATGATGCGCGGCAGCCTCGCCGGAGACAAGTGCGCGCGCGTTCGTCAGGTGCGCGGGGAATGGTCGGGGTTGGGGGTGCGATTTTGCGCGCGGACGGCGAATGCGTGCGCGTTCGTCTGCGCCAGGGGGGTGGTGTGGGGGTGGTGGTTTCGAAATGCAGAATGCCCCCGGACCTGGTGGTCTGGGGGCATTCTGGAATGTTGTGTTCGGCGGTGTCCTACTCTCCCACACCCTGTCGAGT
>NZ_NOYD01000059.1 GCF_002258315.1 Rhodococcus sp. 06-462-5
TCATCATCGTCACGTCAGCGCTGCTGCCGCTCTACCTCAAACTCGGTGTCAGCCCGGTCATTCTGACGGTCGTCGCCGGTCTCGCCAACGGCACGATGAACATCATTCCGTGGGGCGGCCCGACGGTTCGCGCCGCATCCGCTCTCGGAATCTCCCCGTCCGACGTCTTCGTTCCGATGGTTCCCTCGATGATCGTCGGCCTGATCATCGTGCTGCTCTTCGCCGTTCACCTGGGCATCATGGAGCGTCGACGCATCGGCAAGCTGATCTACGAGCCCGAATTGGTGGCTTCCGGTGGCGGCGGCAGTATCCGCAAGGGCGGCAAGGCAACCGGCGGAGCAGGCACCGGCGGATCGGACGACGGCGAATCGGGCCAGTTCTTCGACGGTCTCGACCCCAACCGCGACACCCTGCGCCCGAAGCTGCTGTGGTTCAACGCTGCTCTGACGGTCATCCTCCTCGTCATCCTCGTCATGGACATCCTGCCCATCCCGGTGCTGTTCATGATCGCTGCCTCGATTGCCCTGACGGTCAACTTCCCCAAGGTCAAGGAGCAGGGCGACGCGATCGCACGGCACTCGTCGTCCATCGTCTCCGTCGTCGCCATGGTGCTGGCAGCAGCAATTCTGACCGGCGTCTTCCAGGGCACCGGCATGGTCGAGGCCATGGCCGAGTGGCTGCTCAACGTCATCCCGGCGGGCATGGGACCGTACCTGGCCGTCATCACCGGCATCCTGAGCATCCCGCTGACGTTCTTCATGACCAACGACGCCTTCTACTTCGGCATCCTGCCGGTGCTGACCGAAACGGCAGGCAAGTACGGCATCGACCCGGTCGAGATGGCCCGTGCATCGATCACCGGTCAGCCCGTCCACCTGCAGAGCCCGCTGGTTCCGGCCATCCTGCTGCTCGTCACCCTCGCCGGAGTGTCGCTGGCCGATCACCACAAGAAGGTGTTGTGGCGAGCGGTGGTCGTCTCCCTCGCGATGCTGGCCGTCGGCATCGTCCTCGGCCAGATCCCGTTCGGCTGATCCCCCAACCCATCTCGCGTAGGAGAAACCGTCATGACTGTTGGCGTACTGCACAACAATTCACCCGAGGGCCGCGCAGCACTGGCGGCAGCCGTTCGAGAAGCACGCATCCGCGAGACGGACCTGGTCGTCCTGCACGCACTCTCCGGATCGGCCGAACCGTCCGCCGAGGCCGCCGAGACGCAGGCCGTGTCCACTTCGGTGGAGACCGCTCTGGCCGACATCGACCACGCCGACGCGGTCTCCTGGACCGTGGCAGTGGGTAGGCCCGACCCCGACGCCGTCAACACACTGCTGACACTGGTGGAGGAGCAGAAGTCGGAGATCCTGGTGGTGGGCTCGCGGCACCGCTCGGCGGTCGGAAAGTTTCTGATGGGACAGACGATTCAGCGTCTGCTCCTCGAGATTCCGGTCCCGGTTCTGCTGGTCAAGTCCGGAGCGTGAGTGCTCGCAATCGCGTGACGACAGTACTCGGGTACAGCCTCCGATGGATCGGCCTCGCGGCCGTATCCGTCGGGGGCTGGGCCCTTTTCGCGGCTCTGGGTCTGACGGCACCGTCGCTGTTCGCCGCACTTGTCGTCGCGGTGGTCTTCGCACTGACCGGCATCGGTCCTGCTGCCGTCCCCCGTCCGGCGTCGATGGCTGCGCAGGGCACACTGGCCGTCACCATCGGGTTGATGCTCGACACCGACACACTGGGCGCGTTGGGCGAGAACTGGATTCCCGCAGTTCTCGTCGGTGCGGGGACACTGGTCGTCAGTGCAGGCTGCGGCGCGCTGCTCGCCCTGCATCGCGACGTCGACCCGGTCACCGGAGCGCTGTCCCTGATTGCCGGTGGCGCAACGGGTCTGGTGTCCATCGCCCGAGAACTCGGCGGGGACGAGCGCATCGTCGCGGTGGTCCAGTACCTCCGCGTCGCACTCGTGGTGGTCACGATGCCGCTGATCGTCACGTTCGCCTTCCACACCGACACCGGCGGTGGGGCAGGGGCGTCCGAGCAGTCGACGACACCCTGGTACATCGGTACGGCTTTTCTGATCGCCGTCGTCATCGCCGGAATCGTTCTCGCTCGGCTGATCCGACTGCCCGCGCCCGCCACCCTCGGACCACTGATCATCGCCGGTGCCTGCGAACTGCTCGGCTGGCCCGTCGACATCTCGGTGCCCGCCGTGCTGCTGCCGGTGGCGTTCATCGTCATCGGATGGCAAGCGGGGCTCGCCTTCACCGTTTCCAGCCTGCGGGCCATCGGTCGGATCTTCCCCTGGGCCGCACTGCTGGTTCTCTCGATCGGGTTGATCTGCGCCCTGTTCGGCTGGGCACTGTCTGCGATCACCGGAGTCAGCATGCTCACCGGCTACCTCGCGACCACACCCGGCGGATTGGCAGCCGTACTCGCCGTGTCCGCGACGACAGGATCGGACGTCACCTTCGTCGCGTGCGTCCAGGTGATCCGGCTGGTGTCGATGCTCGTCGCCGCGCCGCTCGCCGCAGCCGCGTACACCAAGCTGGCCGAACGCAAGAAGGCCAGGACGGCGAGCGAATCAACCGTCGGCGCGGGGTAACTCGACTCGGAAGGTCGCGCCCTGCCCCGGGGCGCTCTGCACACGCACCGTGCCGTTGTGCGCCGCCACCAGGGCCGCCACGATCGACAGACCGAGCCCGCTGCCACCGCTCTCACGTGTGCGCGAGGAGTCGGCTCGATAGAAGCGCTCGAAGACGTGTGCGGCCTCGTCCTCGGCCAGACCCGGTCCGGTGTCCTGTACTTCGAGCAGTACCGACGACTGGGTGGTCCCGACGCAGACGATGATGGACGCGGATTCGGGGGTGTGCCGTACGGCGTTTCCGACGAGGTTCGCGAGCACCTGACGCAGCCGCGCGTCGTCGCCGCTGACTTCGGGTATTCCCGGCCCTGCCAACACTTTCAGCGAGATGTCCCGCGCAGGCGAGACCGCCTTGGCGTCGTGCACGGCGTCGGCGGCGACGGTCAGAAGATCGACGCGCCGCATGTCCAGAGGCCGTTGCGCGTCGAGGCGCGCGAGCATCAACAGGTCTTCGACGAGCAGGCCCATGCGCGCCGACTCGCCCTCGATTCGGTTCATCAGCAACGAGATATCGCTCATCGCACCCTGTCGGTACAGCTCGGCGAACCCGCGGATGGTCGTCAGCGGTGTTCGTAATTCGTGGCTGGCGTCGGCGACGAAGCGGCGCATCCGATCCTCGGATGCGCGAGCCGCCTCCTCGGAGGCCGCAGTGGCCGCGAACGCGCGCTGAATCTGCGAGAGCATCCCGTTCAGGGCCGCCGACAACCGGCCGACCTCCGTCTTCTCACTCCACTCGGGTACTCGACGGTGTAGGTCCCCGGCAGCGATGGCCGCGGCAGTGGTCTCCACCTCACGTAACGGTCGCAGACTGCGCCGCACCACGAAGTAGGCGATCACGGCCAGGGCCAGCAACACGGCTGCGCCGATGTAGAACTGAAGTACCACCAGTCTGCTGACGGTCTGCTGATTGGCGCTGAGCGACATTCCCACGGTGGTGGAGCCCTCGTTGTTGGTCACCGTGATCACCCGCCACTCCTTCGACGGGTCGCCCTCGGAACCGACGGTTTTCGGGGCCGCCGACGGCGTGCCCGACAGATCCGGAACATCCTCTGTCACATCGTTGATCGGGCCGCGCACGGTACCGTCGTCGGCGACGAAACGAACGTAGAAGTTGGACGGCGGGCGACTTGGATTGGGCTCGTCGACCGGGAAGGGCGGGCGTTCGTTACCCGGCCTGGCCCAGCCCACGGACGCCTCGATCAGTTGTTGATCGAGGCGACGCATCAGTGACGTCTCGAGCGAGGAGGTCACCGCCACTCCCGACGCCAACAGACCGAGACCGACCAGGAGCAGCAGCGCTGCGACCAGGGTGAAACGCAGCGGCAGACTCCGAATCCGACCTCGAATGCCCGTCACCGTGGCTGGCGCATGACGTAGCCGACGCCCCGCAACGTGTGGATCAATCGGGTGTCGCCCGTATCGACCTTGCGGCGCAGATACGACACGTACGACTCCACCACTCCCACTTCTCCGCCGAAGTCGTAGTGCCACACGTGATCGAGAATCCGCGGCTTGCTCAGTACGGTTCCCGCGTTGACCATGAAGTACCGCAACAGTGTGAACTCGGTGGGCGAGAGCGAGACCGGCTCGCCCGCCTTCCACACCTCGTGGGTGTCGTCGTCGAGTTCGATGTCCGCGAACGCAACTCGGGATGGCTGCGCGTCCTCGCTCTTGCCCGATCGGCGCAGGATCACCCGGAGTCGGGCCACGACCTCCTCGAGCGAGAACGGCTTGGTGACATAGTCGTCCGCACCGAGGGTCAGCCCGGTCACCTTGTCCTCCACAGAATCTCGTGCGGTCAGGAACAGGGCGGGCGCATCGATTCCGTCCGCTCGCAGCCGACGCAGCAGACCGAAGCCGTCCATGCCGGGCATCATCACGTCGAGAATGAGCGCCTCGGGCCTGAAGTTGCGGGCCTTGTCCAATGCCTCGGGCCCGGACGCCGCCGTCGCGACCTCGAATCCCTGGTACCTGAGGCTGACCGACAGCAGTTCGACGATCGTCGGTTCGTCGTCGACGATCAGGACTCGGGCCTCGGGTGTCTCGCTCACGGTGTCCATCATCGCGCGAGATGCTGCTCGTTCGCTGGACTCTCGCTGTGAGGTTGCTGTGAGCCACCTCCGGCACAGCCGGACCCCGAGGAGGCATGATGGCACCACCATGGTCGACGCGAACACCGACACCCGCACCAGGGTTCGGTCTCCCGTGTCATCCATGCACGTATTCGCAACTCTGCTCGTGTTGGGCATCGCGTTCGGTGCCGACGTGGCCCGGTGGGTCGACTCGTCCCCTGCACTGAGGACCGGAGCGACGGTGTACACCGGGATCTTCGTGCAGGCGACGCCGTTCCTGGTGCTCGGAGTGCTCGTCAGCGGAGGCATCGCCGCGTTCGTCTCGCCCGCTGTCCTGCAGAAGGTGGTGCCGAAGAACGCCACCGCTGCCGTCGGAGTGAGCGGACTTGCGGGAATGGCGTTGCCCGGTTGTGAGTGCGGTGCCGTTCCCGTTTCGCGCCGGCTGATGGATCAGGGTGTTCCGACGTCTGCAGCCTTGGCGTTTCTGCTCTCGGCACCGGCGATCAACCCCGTCGTCCTGGTCTCCACTGCGGTGGCCTTCCCCGGCGAGCCGGCGATGGTTCTCGCGCGGTTCTTCGGCTCACTCGCCACCGCTCTGGTGATGGGCTGGCTGTGGACCAGGTTCGGCAAGGCCGAGTGGATCACCGCTCGGCTCGCCGATCGTGAACACCGCCACGGAAACTCGAAGTGGGAGACGTTCCGCGAGTCGGCGCGCGCGGACCTGCTCCAGGCCGGAGCTTTTCTCGTGTTCGGAGCAGCGGCCGCCGCCTTGCTGCATCTGGTGGTTCCGGACTGGGTGTTCGACCATCTCGCCGGTCAGTTGCTGCTGTCGATCCTGGTGATGGCCGTGCTCGCGGTGATTCTCGCGCTGTGCTCGGAGGCCGACGCATTCGTCGCGGCGAGCATGTCGATGCTGCCGCTGCTGCCTCGGCTGGTCTTCCTGGTGGTGGGACCTGCGGTCGACGTGAAGTTGATGGCGATGCAGGCCGGAAGCTTCGGACGCGGCTTCGTGGCTCGCTTCGCCCCGCTGACGTTCGTCGTCGCGATCGTGTGCGCCTCGGTGAGCGGCTACGCGTTCCTGGGGGCCCGATGAAACGCGAGGTGCAGAATCTGCTGCTCCTGCTTCTCGGCGGAGCCACGCTCAAGATCTCGGTGGACGGCACCTTTGTGCGATACGTCAAACCGTCGCTGCATCCGTATCTGCTGACCGCCGGGGTGTTGATCGTCGCCCTGGCGATCGCGTCGATCGTCGCCGACATCCGCCGCGGTGGGCCCGCGGGCGACGGACACGATCATGATTCGCGTCCGTACTGGCTGCTCCTGGTCCCACTCGCGGTCATCCTGTTCATCGCACCGCCCGCGCTGGGAGTCTCGGCCGTCGGCGAGCGATCCGTCACCTCGTCGGCCGATCGTCAGAGGACAGCGTTTCCACCGTTGCCGAACGAGCGCGCGCCCGAGGTTCCTCTGCTCGACGTCGTGCAACGCGCGGTCAGGGACACCGAAGGCAGCCTCGACGGACGGGAGATTCGCGTCACCGGATTCGCCGTCGCCACCGCGAACGGAGGCTCGCCGCGCGCCGACGGAACGAGAGAAGGCCTCGACCTCGCCCGCATTCTCATCATCTGTTGCGCGGCCGACGCCAGGTCCGTTCGCATCCACCTCGATGCAGGTAGCGCAGCTCTCGACGACATTCCTGACGGCACCTGGCTGCAGATTTCGGGAACCGTGGACGCTGCAACGGCGACGGAGGACACCGCGTTCACACCCACGATGACGGTGTCGACGGTCGAGCGAATCGAAGCTCCGGCGAACACGTACGCCTACTGACGCCATGGCCACCGTCCACACGAATTGGTACGATCGTACAAGTCACTTCCGACAATCGGACGAGCGCACCGTACCCGAACAGCGACAAGACGGTGCAAGGAGTGATTTCTCATGGCTTGGCTGATTCTCGTCGTCTCCGGCGTCCTCGAAGCGATCTGGGCGACCGCACTCGGCAAGTCCGAGGGCTTCACCAAACTCGGACCGTCCATCGTCTTCGGCATCGCGGTGGTGCTCAGCATGATCGGACTCGCGATCGCGATGCGATCGTTGCCCACCGGCACCGCCTACGCCGTCTGGGTGGGAATCGGTGCCACCCTCACCGTCGCGTACGCCATGATCACCGGTGCCGAATCCGCCTCGCTGCTCAAGGTTGCGCTTCTGGTCGGCATCGTCGGATGCGTCGTGGGACTGAAGGTTCTTCACTGATTTTCCGGGCTACGAGCAGTTACAGTAAAACGATGAACTGGGTGTCAGCGATCACACTGCCCGCGCGCGCCGGAATTGCCATCGCCGAGCAGGCGATCGGCGTCGCGGAGGTCGCGCTGGCGACCACCAGGATGGCCTTGGCCACCGGTGCGTCGGGCACCGCAGGTGTCGCCTCGCTCGCCAACCCGCGCGGCGGCACGATGCAACTGCTCGCCCAGCTCGGCCAGCTCACCTCCGACGACCGCGCCCTGGGCAACGCCCTCAAGGAAGGCGGGCCACTCGACCGCCTTCTCGCCCAGGGTGGCGTCGTCGACCGCCTCACCTCCGAGGACGGCACCCTCGAGCGACTGCTGTCCCCGGGCGGCCCGGTCGAGCGAATCCTGGCTCCCGGCGGACCCTTGGACCGGCTGCTCGCCGAGGACGGACCGCTCGAACGACTGCTCGCCGAAGGCGGTCTGCTGGACCGCATCACCGCCACCAACGGACCGCTCGAACGACTGACGGCCAAGGACGGCCCGCTCGAAGTGCTCACGCGTCAGGACGGCCTCATCGAGCGGGCCATCGCCGAGGAGGGCATCCTCGAAACGCTTCTCGCCGAGGACGGTGCCGTCGAGCGGCTGACGGCCAAGGGCGGTCCGCTCGATCAGTTGGTCAAGCTTTCGGAAACGCTGACGTCGGTGGCCCCGAACATCGAGCGGATGAGCATCTCGATCGACATCCTGCAGGATTCCGTGGAGATCCTCTCGGCCGCGGTTCACCCGCTGGGAGAGCTGGTCGGCCGACTCCCGAGTCGCTGGCTCAAGAGCGGCAAGCAGTCGGTGCACGAACTGCACTGACCCGTCCGACGGGTACGTCCCGGGCATTCTCGAGTCGGCCGATGTTAGCGCTCACACTGGTCACGCGGGTGCGAAAAAGAAATCTTTGACAATGCCGATGTTATCGCTCACACTTTCGTCTTGATGTGATGCGAACCACACGGGACACCCCGACGGACCCCGCTTCACGGTCTACTCCACTACGCAGGGAGAAACGATGAAGTTTCGACACCTATCCATCGCCGCAGCCGCGGTGGCGCTCACCCTCACGCTCGGCGCGTGTGGATCGAGCACCAAGACCGCGGACCAGGCTCCGGCCGAAGGCGGCAGCACGGCAGGCGCGCTGATCGGCGTGACGATGCCGACGAAGTCCTCGGCTCGATGGATCGCCGACGGCGACAATCTCAAGAGCGCGCTCGAGGGCCAGGGCTACAAGGTCGATCTGCAGTACGCCGAGAACGACATTCCCACCCAGGTGAACCAGATCGAGAACCAGATCACCCAGGGCGCAAAGCTTCTCATCGTTGCCTCGGTGGACGGCACGGCCATCACCACGCAGTTGCAGGAAGCCAAGGACAACGGCATCGGCGTCATCGCCTACGACCGCCTCATTCGCAACTCCCCCAACGTCGACTACTACGCGACGTTCGACAACTACAAGGTCGGCGTCGACCAGGCCACGTCGCTTCTCGTCGGTCTCGGCCTGAAGAACGAGGACGGCACCGACAAGGCCGATGCCCCGGCCGGCCCGTTGAACATCGAGGTCTTCGCCGGTTCGCCCGACGACAACAACGCCACCTTCTTCTTCGACGGTGCCATGGACACCCTGAAGCCGTACCTGGACAAGGGAACTCTGAAGATCGGTAGCGGCGAGTCCGATTTCGAGACGGCTGCGACACTGCGCTGGGATCCGGCCACCGCCCAGAAGCGCATGGAGGATCTGCTCACCAAGACGTATTCCTCCGGCCAGAAGGTGCAGGGCGTGCTCTCGCCGTACGACGGCTTGTCCATCGGCATCCTCTCCGCACTCAAGAGCAACGGATACGGAACAGCAGGGCAGCCGTACCCGATCGTCACCGGACAGGACGCCGAAGTGCCGTCGGTGAAGTCCATCATCGCCGACGAGCAGTACTCCACCATCTACAAGGACACCCGCGAACTGGCCGAGGTCACCATTCAGATGGCACAGTCCATGCTCGACGGTCAGACGCCCGAGACGAACAACACCACGGACTACGACAACGGTGAGAAGGTCGTTCCCGCTTACCTTTTGCAGCCCGAGATCGTCAACAAGGGCAACTACGAGCAGGTTCTGGTCGAAGGCGGCTACTACACCCAGGACCAGTTGAAGTGAGTTCGGAGATGACGAGCCCGATCCTGGAGATGCGTGGCATCACCAAGACCTTTCCCGGCGTCAAGGCTCTACAGGACGTCACTCTCTCGGTGAATCGCGGCGAAATCCACGCGATCTGCGGCGAGAACGGCGCAGGCAAGTCGACGCTCATGAAGGTGTTGTCGGGTGTGTACCCACACGACACCTTCGACGGCGACATCGTGTTCGACGGTAAGCCGTGCGAGTTCTCCGACATCCGGGGCAGCGAGGCCGAGGGCATCGTCATCATCCATCAGGAACTCGCGCTGAGTCCGTACCTCTCGATCGCCGAGAACATCTTTCTCGGCAACGAGCGGTCCAAGCGCGGGTTCATCGACTGGAACCGCACCAATTCCGAGGCCGCAGCCCTACTGAACCGGGTAGGGCTGCGGGAGAACCCCGTCAGCGTCGTCAGCGACCTCGGTGTCGGCAAGCAGCAGCTCGTCGAGATCGCCAAGGCGTTGTCCAAGGATGTGACGCTACTGATTCTCGACGAACCGACTGCGGCACTGAACGATTCGGATTCCGCTCACCTCCTCGACCTGCTACGCGGTCTGCGAGACGAGGGCATCACGTGCGTGATCATCTCGCACAAGCTCAACGAGATCGCGGCCATCGCAGACCGGACGACGATCATCCGTGACGGCCGGACCATCAAGACCCTGGATATGCGAGACCCGGACGTCACCGAGGATCGCATCATCTCGCTCATGGTCGGCCGCGATCTCGAGCACCGGTTTCCGCCGCACGAATCGACCGTGGGAGAGGAAGTTCTGCGTATCGAGGACTGGACCGTCCACAGTCCGACGCAGCACGGCCGGACCGTTGTCGACAAGGCGAATCTCAGTCTGCGCCGCGGGGAGATCGTCGGTCTTGCCGGCTTGATGGGTGCCGGACGCACCGAGTTGGCCATGAGCGTCTTCGGCCGAAGTTACGGCATCGACATCTCGGGGCGACTGTACAAGTACGGCGAGGAAATTCACGTCAAGTCGGTCAACGATGCCATCCATCACGGGATCGCCTACGCCACCGAGGACCGAAAGCGGTACGGCCTCAATCTGATCGACGACATCAAGCGAAACATCTCCACCGCCGCCCTGGACAAGCTGGTGACGGGAGGCTTCGTCGACGACAACCAGGAGTTCAAGGTCGCCGAGGGTTTCCGCAAGAGCATGAACATCAAGGCACCGAACGTCGCCGCCGTGGTCGGCAAACTCTCCGGCGGCAATCAGCAGAAGGTCGTGTTGAGCAAATGGATCTTCAGCGATCCCGATGTGCTCATTCTCGACGAACCGACACGAGGAATCGACGTCGGCGCGAAGTTCGAAATCTATTCGATCATCAATGATCTCGCCGACGCCGGGAAGGCGGTCCTGGTGATCTCCTCCGAGCTCCCCGAACTGCTCGGGCTGTGCGACCGGATCTACGCACTGTCGGCAGGCCGTATCACCGGTGAGGTCACTCGCGAGGACGCGACCCAGGAATCGCTCATGCATCTCATGACCCGTGGAACAGGAGTACTTCGATGAATCAGTTGTCGACCGTGCGGGGGTTGCTCACGCGCAACCTTCGCCAGAGCGGAATCTTCATCGCCTTCGCGCTGATCATCGTGCTGTTCACCGTGCTGACGGGCGGTCAGCTTCTGGTGCCGCAGAACATCAGCAACATGGTGGTGCAGAACTCGTATATCCTCATCCTGGCCATCGGCATGGTCGTGATCATCATCGCGGGCCACATCGACCTGTCCGTCGGCTCGGTCGTCGCGGCCACCGGTGCCATCGCCGGTGTCCTCATGGTTCAACAGAACGTGCCGTGGCCCCTGGCGGTGCTGATCACGTTGATCGTCGGCGGCCTGATCGGTGCCTGGCAGGGCTATTGGGTCGCGTACTTCGGCATACCGGCGTTCATCGTGACGCTGGCAGGCATGCTCGTCTTCCGCGCAGTCACTCTCATCGTTCTCGGCAACCAGGGCATCGGGCCGTTCCCCGGGCCGGTGCGCACACTGTCCAACGGCTTCCTGCCCGGCTTCCTCGGCAACGTGGGACTCGGACCACTGGGTGGGGCTGACATCTTCACGTTGCTCGTCGCCATTGTGGCGGTCGTCGGAATCGTGTTCAGCCAGTGGCGATCTCGCACGGGTCGGCAGAAATACGGCCAGACCGTGGACGCACTGCCGCTGTTCCTGATCAAGATGGCCTTCGCTGCCGCTCTCGTACTCGCGATCGCGGTTCAGCTGGCGCGGTTCAAGAACCTGCCGTACGTACTGATCCTGCTCGCCGTGCTGGTGATGGGCTACTCCACCCTCGCGGGCAAGACGGTGTTCGGTCGGCACGTGTACGCGATCGGCGGCAACATCCACGCCGCCTCGCTGTCCGGCATCAAGGTCAAGCCGGTCACCTTCTGGATCTTCGTCAACATGGGTGTGCTCTCGGCCCTGGCCGGAATCATCTTCGCCGGTCGACTCAACCAGGCCGGACCCACCGCGGGCAACGGCTTCGAGCTCGACGCCATCGCGGCGGCCTTCATCGGCGGCGCGGCAGTGCAGGGCGGCGTCGGCCGCATCGTCGGCGCACTCACCGGCGGGCTGATCATCGCCGTGATCAACAGTGGAATGTCGCTCATCGGCTCGCCGAGTGAGCGCGTTCAGCTGGTCAAGGGCCTGGTACTGCTCGCGGCGGTTGCGTTCGACATCTGGACCAAGCGTCGAGCAGCGAGCGGTAAGGGCAACAAGGGCGACAAAGCCGCGCCCCCGAGCAGCTATCTCGGTGTGCCCGTGCCCGCCGAGATGTTCACCGGAGCCGAGCCGGGCAAGCCTGCGCCCACCACGGCGGTGAACACACCCACCTGACGTGCATGTTCGCGGGCGCCGAAGGACCCGGCATGCTGTGATTGACTTCGACGACGCGAGAGGAGCTGCACGACGATGACGCCGACACGCGGACCCGCCATGACCGACGTAGCCCGGCTCGCAGGCGTGTCCCATCAGACCGTCTCCCGCGTCATCAACGGTCACCCCAACGTGACCGAAGCGACGAGAAACAAGGTGGACCGAGCGATCTCGGAACTCGGCTACCGGCCGAACACCGCTGCTCGCGCTCTGGTCACCGGCCGCAGCAAGACCATCGGAATCGTGGGAACCGGAAACGCACTCTACGGTCCGGTGTCGACGCTCTACAGCGTCGAATACGCAGCCCGCCACGCCGGCTACTCCGTGGTGGTCGGCGTACCCACCTCGTTCGACGAGTCGGCCATCATCACCTGTGTGCGCCGGTTGCAGAAGCAGGGTGTCGACGGCGTCGTCGTCATCGCACCCCTGCGAACCGACGGCGGCGACATCGCCGATCTGGCCGGGGAGCTGCCACTGGTGGCCGTCGAGGGTTCGCCTGCCGGTGATCTGGCCGTCGTCTCGGTGGATCAGATCGCCGGAGCCAGGGCTGCAACCGCACACCTGCTCTCGCTCGGGCACAGCGCCGTGTGGCACGTTGCCGGCCCGCTGGGGTGGTACGAGGCCGGCGACCGCGTCACCGGATGGCGGATGGCCCACGAGGATGCCGGCATAGAACCGCCGGCCACCCTCAGCGGCGACTGGACCGCGAAATCGGGGTTCCGGGCCGGCAGCGAACTGGCCGGGAAAGCCGACGTCACCGCAGTGTTCGCAGGCAACGACTCCATGGCGCTCGGGGTGCTGCGCGCACTGGACGTCCACGGCCGACGAGTACCGCAGGACGTCAGCGTGGTCGGCTTCGACGACGTTCCCGACGCCGAATTCTTCTCGCCGCCCCTGACCACCATCCGCCAGGAATTCACCGACGTCGGCGTCCGAAGCGTCGAAATTCTGCTCGACCAGATCGACACCGGCAACCGGAGCACCAGACGTTCGAGCATCGAGCCGACCCTGGTGCTCCGAGCGAGCACCGGTGCCGCACGTGCATGAAACTTCGTAGCCTGCTACGAATTTCTGTGCACATGGGCCGCAGGCCCCTTACATGCGCAGCTGCAGTTCCACCAGCAAGCGCGCATCGGAGTCGCCGAGATCGAGGTCCAGAATCTGCTCGACGCGTCGAATGCGGTAGCGCAGGGTGTTCGGATGAATGTGCAGTCGCTCGGCGGCAGCCCGAACGTCGCCGAAGCACCCCAGGTACGACACGAGACTCTCGCGCATTCTGGAGTCGTTGGTCGCGTCGTATCGGTCGAGGGCGGCGATGCGCGGGTCCCGCAGCTGTTCGTGATTGGCGATCAGTTCCAGGATTTCGCCCAGCAACACAGACGTTCTCGACTCCTCGAGCGTCGTGACGCGCACTTCGCCGGTGGTGCCGTCGAGCACTCGGTCGACCTCGAATCTGGCCACGGCAACCCCGTCGAGATCGGCGATCGGTGCGGCGACCGCGGCGCGCAACGCCAGCGAGGTACGCGTCTCGATCCGCCCCACGGCATCGGCGGTCCACGCCGCGATCCCGGTGCCCGACGCCACCCCGGGAAACAGTGCGTAGATTCTCTCACCGATGGTGGTGACCAACGAGTCACGGCGAAAAGCGCTGGCGTGCAATCGGACAGACGGTGCCAGGGCGCTGATCTCGAATTCCCCGCAGGCAGCGAATCCGACGACCGCCGCCGATCCCGAGGTGGGGATCGACAGTGCCGACGCGAGCGACGGGACGTCGACACCGCCGCCCCTGGCCCCGAGCAGGCGCTGAATCTGCAGGGCCTCGTTGGTCGGGGCGTTCGCGATGCGGGTGATCAGTCGAGCCGCGACGGCCGAGGCACCGCGCAGTACCGCGTCCGCGTCGGCGGCGAGAGGGGTGGCACCCTCCTGCACCCAGATCGTCCCGAGAGTCGTTGGGCTGCCGGATATCCGACGGATTCCGACGGCGAGGCGTCGACGAATTCCCAGCTCGGTATCGGCCGGTACGTCGATCACGTCGTCGGTGCGGCGGAGTCGGTCGAACACGCCTCGCTCGTGCAGTCTGCGCAGGTAGTCGGCCGGCCCTTCGCGGCCGAGGATCGACAGGGTCCGCAGTTCGTCGGCCGCGTCGTCGGATGCCGAGTACGCCAACACATGTGAGCGCTCGTCCTCGATGCTCACCATGCCCTTCGTCAGCGACGCCACCGTCTGCGCGAGTTCGTAGAGGTCCGTGTCGGCTCCGAATGTTCCGTCGTCGGGACCGTGCGACCGCACCTGATCGAGCACTCCCCGCATCATCGACAGCAGCAGCTCCCATCGTGTCTGCTGGTGCACCGCGACCAATGCGATACCTGTCTCCCGCGCTCCGTGGGACAGCGCAGTCGAGCCGGCAACCTTGGTCAGCACCGCGAGCGGTCGGTCTGCGACCGGGCGCAACGCGAGATCGTCGAACCACCGCACCACATCGGCCTCGGTCACGCCCACCAGCAGCGTCAGATCGGAGGACGTTCCCGGAGGCAGCCGCAGGTCGTCGGCGTCGAGCAGCGCGACGGACTCGACTGCCATGTCCGTTCCGGCCGGTGCGAGGACCAGTTCGACGACGGCGCTGTGTAGCGAGGTCAGCATCGAACGCAGCGACACCGTATTGGCCATACGGACAAGTAGATCACGAATTCTTTGGCCGACGGGCTGATTGAACGACGTGCGGATCGGACTTCAATGAGCAGCACACACCGAAGACGAGGAGCAGCCATGGACGCCGTCACATCCGTCCCCACCCCCACCAACGAGCCGGTCAACACCTACGCCCCGGGGAGCCCGGAACGGGCCCGCTTGCGCAGCCGTCTGGACGAGCTCCGTAGTTCCCCCGTGGAGATCCGTCAGGTCATCGGCGGCGTTCACCGACAGGCCGACGGCCCGGTCGAGAACGTCGTCGAACCGCACAAGCACTCGTCGATCATCGGCAGCTTCACCGGTGCCACCCACCAGGATGTGCGCGACGCCGTCGACGCCGCGACGGCAGCGGCCCCCGCGTGGCGCGAGCTTCCCTTCGACGAGCGCGCCGCGGTGTTCCTGCGGGCCGCCGATCTGCTGTCCGGTCCGTGGCGCGAAAGGATCGCTGCGGCAACGATGCTCGGTCAGTCCAAGTCCGCCTACCAGGCGGAGATCGACGCACCCTGCGAGCTGATCGACTTCTGGCGGTTCAATGTCGCGTTCGCCCGGCAGATTCTCGCCGAGCAGCCGGTCTCGGCTCCGGGAGTGTGGAATCGCGTCGAATACCGTCCGCTCGAGGGCTTCGTCTACGCCATCACCCCGTTCAACTTCACCGCCATCGCAGGCAACCTCCCCACCGCACCTGCCTTGATGGGTAACACCGTGCTGTGGAAGCCCTCGCCCACCCAGGCAGTGGCCGCGTATCTGACGCTCCAGTTGCTCGAAGCCGCAGGTTTGCCACCGGGGGTGATCAACCTGGTTCTGGGCGACGGGCCGATGGTGTCCGAGGTGGCCCTTGCCGATCCGCGTCTGGCCGGAATCCATTTTACCGGGTCCACGGCGACCTTCCAGACGCTGTGGCGCGAGGTGGGCAACAACATCTCGAACTACCACTCGTATCCACGGCTCGTGGGCGAGACCGGCGGCAAGGACTTCATCGTCGCGCACAGTTCAGCGGATCCGGATGTGCTGACCACCGCCATGATTCGCGGTGCCTTCGACTTCCAGGGTCAGAAATGCTCGGCAGCGTCGAGGGCCTTCGTTCCCAAATCGCTGTGGGCTTCGATGGGCGATTCGTTCATCGAGCAGGTCTCGGCACTGAAGTACGGCGACGTGACCGACCTGTCCAACTACGGCGGAGCCGTCATCGATCGAAAGGCGTTCGACCGCAACGCAGCTGCTCTCGACCGAGCGAAGTCCGTCGCCGGCCTGACCATGGCCGCCGGTGGTACCTGCGACGACTCGGAGGGGTACTTCGTCTCCCCCACGGTGCTTCTCGGCGACGACCCCACCGACGAGGCCTTCACCACCGAGTACTTCGGGCCGATCCTCGCCGTCCACGTGTACGACGACGCCAAGCCCGACGCCTATGCCGAGACACTGCGCACCGTCGACTCCGGATCGAAGTACGCACTGACCGGAGCGGTCATCGCCACCGATCGCACCGCCGTCGAACAGGCCCATGCGGCATTGCGATTCGCCGCAGGAAACTTCTACGTCAACGACAAGCCGACCGGCGCAGTGGTGGGACAGCAACCGTTCGGCGGAGCCCGCGCGTCGGGAACCAACGACAAGGCCGGCTCGCCGCAGAACCTGCTGCGGTGGGCCTCGGCCCGCACCGTGAAGGAAACGTTCGTCCCGCCGACCACTCACGGTTACCCGCATCAGGAAGGCGAGGGCACGCGATGACCACGCTGCTGAGCAATCCGCTGCGGCCTGCTCTGCTGGCGGCGGCGCGTTCGCCGAAGCTGCAGGCGACGGTGACACGTCTACGCGCCACCCGGTCCCTCGTCGACCGCTTCGTGGCGGGCGAATCCGAGCCCGCAGCCGTCAGCGCAGTCGATGCCCTGTTGGCGTCGGGCCGGTTCGTTTCGGTGGACTACCTCGGTGAGGACACCACCGACCGAGGCCAGGCGATGGCAACGGTGGACGCGTACCTCTCACTGATACAACGCTTTTCGACGCGAGATGCCGATTCAACCGCACTGGAGATATCGCTCAAGCTGTCCGCGCTCGGCCAGGGAATCGACCGAACTCTGGCGCTGGAGAACGCGCGGACGATCTGTACTGCCGCCGCCGCGGCCGGGGTGTGGGTGACGGTGGACGCCGAGGACCACACCACCACCGATTCGACCCTGTCGATCGTCGGCGAACTGCGCGTGGACTTTCCCGAGCTGGGCACGGTGTTGCAGGCGTACCTGCGGCGCACCGAGGCCGACTGCCGCGACCTGTCCGGACCGAGATCTCGTATCCGACTGTGCAAAGGTGCGTACAACGAACCGTCGTCGGTGGCGTTTCAGAGCGCACGCGAGGTGTCCGACTCCTACCTCCGGTGTCTGCAGGTTCTGATGGACGGCCGCGGCTACCCCATGGTGGCCTCGCACGACCCGGAGATGATCGACGCGGCAGATCGGCTGGCGTCGGCTGCAGGACGGTCGTCCGAGGAGTTCGAGTTCCAGATGCTGTACGGAATCCGCGATCCCGAGCAGCGGCGACTCGTGGACGCGGGACGCAACGTACGCGTGTACGTCCCGTACGGGTCTCAGTGGTACGGCTACTTCATGCGCAGACTGGCCGAGCGTCCGGCGAACCTGATGTTCTTCGCGCGGTCGGTGCTCTCGCGCACGTAGGCGGGTGCACCGCGCCACCCGGTCGCCGCACCGCTCGCTCACCGCACCACCCGGTCACCGCAAACGCGCGCGCGTTTGCCAGATGCGCGCAGAATCTCAACGTTTCGGAGGCGATTCTGCGCGCATTCGACGAATGCGCGCGCGTTTGCGGATCCCAGGAGTCGGCCGCCGCGTTCCACCGTGGATTAGGTTCTGCGACATCGGGGCACCCTGGCTGCATGGCAAATTACAGAGTTATCGATCCGCACGGAACCGTCGTCGCGACCAAGGACATCTCCAGTTCCGAGGACGCGCACGCCTGGTTCAAGGACAGCCGCGCCGACAACGAGGAGTTGGGGTGGCGGCTCGAGGTCGAGCACGACGGCGACTGGGCGTTCTTCAGCGATTCCGAAGGAACCAAAGACTAGTTCGCCTGTGCTGCAACACTTTCGGACGATCCTGAGCTTCGGTCACACCGTCGATCAGGGTCGTCCGTTCTGTTCATCGGGGTCAAGTGAATGGGCACCCGACGAACAGTGGGCAGCCCCTGTACTGGAGCTGCCCACCTCTTGTCGCGGCGATGATCGCCGGAGTATTACCGGTCGTTCGAGGGACGAGCCGTCGGAATCGTGGACTCGAGGTCGGCGACCTGGATCAGACGTGAGACCGAGCGTCCTGCGACGATCGACCATGATGCACCGATGCCTGCCGTGTACTCACGGACTGCATCGAAAACGGTGAGACCTGCGATGCCGAAGAATTCGACATTGGACAGATCGAGGGTGACATGCCTTTTGCTGGACACGCGGCTGCAGACGAAATCGGAGAACATCGGCGCGCTGCGCATGTCGATGTCGCCGTGGACGGCGACGACGAGTGAGCCGTCGGGGCCGTCGTGCGCGGTGAAGATTGCTCCGGTTGCTGCGACGGACACGGACTTCTCCGCGACAGTCACCGGGGTGGTTCGAACTTTGTTGCCTGAAGATTCAACACTCATGGCAGATCCCATCGATCGGTCGAACTGAGGGGGAAACCGATTGACGCAGCGGGAGCAGAATGTTGCCTGACCCGGACGCCGACTTCGCTGCGTTTCCCCGTGACCGGCTGTTAGCTCAACCAGCGCCAACCCTACGGCACTCGCACGCTCGGAGTCCAGCATCTTCTCGAGCAGGCCGCCCACCAGCGGTTCGAACATCGCGCTCAGGCGCGGCCCCTACGCGCGACGGCTGTTTCCCAGGTCGGCGTGGTGTTCTCGCATGGCTCCGATGAGCGCTTCGAACACCCGGTGCGCGGCAGCGAGATCGGCGTCGGGGAGGTCGGCCAACGCGGCGCTCGTGCGCCTGCCGAGGGGGCCGAAGAACCCGCGAGCGACCTCCATCCCGTGCTCGTCGTATCGCAGAATGACTTTGCGTCGATCGGATGCGTCGGATTCGCGGCGAATGTGACCGGAGGTGATCATGCGCTCGACGAGGTAGGTCATCGCCGCCGACGACAGCCCCAGCATCGTGCCCAGTTCTCCCGCGGTCAGCGGCGCACCCTCGACATCGGCGACCATGACGTGGAGAAGCGCTCGAAAGTCGTTGGGCCGCAGGCTGTGCAGAGCACCGAACACTTGGCCGATCTGTTCGGAGACCGACGACAGCGCTCGTAGATCCGCGGAAATCGCGGATTCGAGGTGGTTTCGGTCGGCCATGTCGATGGTAACTCCTTCGCTGCGGTCATCGTCAGACTACTGCCCGCAAGAGATTCAGTTGCTTAATATCTAAGTAAATGAGATTGTTTGACCGTGGACAGCACTCGAACCGTGAACAAGACCGTCTGGGACCGCGTCGCCGCAGCCGTGACGCACCGTAGATCGTGGGTGATCGCGCTCGCCGTCCTCGTCCTCTCCATCGCCGTGATGGGTCTGGTCGGCAGCAACGACTCCGCCGGCCAGTCACCGAACTCGTTGCCGACGTCGGCCGAGTCATACCAGGTGGACGAGCTCCTCTCCCAGTTCCCGGACTCCGACTCCGCACCCGTCATTCTGGTGCTGAGCCGCACCGACGGCGGTGACCTCACACCGGCCGACATCGAGGACGCCGCGGCCGCACAGAATCGCCTGATCGCCGTGGATCGCTCGGTACCGGACGAGCCCGGCCCGCCCCCGATCGTCGCACCCGACGGCAAAGCCGCGATTGCGCTGGTCCAGGTCGATTCCGAGTTGTCGGGCTTCACGCTCAACGAACTGATCACCGAACTGCGGTCCGCTGCAGCCGACGGCCTGTCGCCCGATCTGACCGCTCAGGTCACCGGCGGACCGGCCTTCGGAGCCGACATCGCCAACTCGTTCTCCGGTGCCAACTTCACGCTTCTCGCCGTCACCGCGCTCGTGGTCGCCGTACTCCTCATCGTCACCTACCGGTCGCCCATCCTGTGGTTGGTGCCGTTGGCCGTCATCGGTTTCGCCGACCGATTCGCCACCACCGTCGGCACCGCCCTGGCCGAGGTCACCGGCCTGTCCTTCGACGGGTCCACCTCGGGAATCACCAGCGTGCTGGTCTTCGGTGCGGGCACCAACTATGCGTTGCTGCTCATCTCTCGGTACCGCGAGGAACTGCGACGCGAACCCGATCATCGCCTCGCCCTGCGCCACGCCGTCCGCCAGGCCGGGCCCGCCATTCTCGCCAGCAACGCCACCGTCGTCCTGGCCTTGCTGACCTTGCTCCTGGCAATTCTGCCCAGCACCCGCAGCCTGGGAGCCCTGGCCGCCGCCGGCCTCGTCGTCGCAGCGGTGTTCGTGCTGTTCGTACTGCCGCCCCTGCTGGCACTGTGTGGCCCGAAGCTGTTCTGGCCCTTCGTTCCCAAGGAATCCGACCGTGACACCACCACCGATGGCGTCTGGCATTCGATCGCGGCAGGCGTTGCCCGACGCCCCGTGGCGACGGCCTCGGTGACCATCGTCGCGCTGCTGGCCTGCTGCGCGGCCTTGTTCGGGACGCAGATCGGACTCTCGCAAACCGAGCAGTTCCGCGTCACCGCCGAGTCCGTGGAGGGCTTCGACACTCTCTCGCAACACTTTCCGGCCGGATCCGCCGATCCGATGACGGTCATCGCTCCCACCGCGGACATCGACGCAGTCATCGGTACCGCCGAGGGTATCGACGGAGTCGTCTCGGTCGATCGCGTCGCAGACTCCGACACCGGACTCACCCGCCTCTCGGTGGTCACCGATGCGGCCCCCGCATCCGACGAGTCGTTCGCCGTGGTCGAGAACCTTCGCTCGGCACTCGGCAACGTCGACGGAGCCCGAGTGGGTGGCAGCGACGCCAAGGCACTCGACACCTCCGACGCAGCCGCCCGTGACCGCCTCGTGGTGATTCCCGCGATCCTGGCGGTCGTGCTCGCCGTGCTCCTGGTATTGCTGCGCGCCCTCGTCGCACCCGTGATCCTGGTTGCCACAACGGTATTGAGTGCAGTGGCCGCGATCGGGATCGGCAGCTGGGTGAGCCTGCACGTCTTCGGATTCCCCGCCCTCGACGACAACACTCCGCTGTTCGCGTTCCTGTTCCTGGTCGCGCTCGGCGTGGACTACACCATCTTCCTGGTCACTCGCACCCGCGAGGAGACGCCTCGGCACGGCACCGGATCTGCCATCGTGCGGGCAGTGTCGGCCACCGGAGGTGTCATCACGAGCGCGGGAATCGTTCTGGCAGCCGTCTTCTGCGTGCTCGGCGTCCTACCGCTGATTACCCTGACTCAACTCGGCATCATCGTCGGACTCGGCATTCTGCTCGATACCTTCGTGGTACGCACCGTCGTCATTCCCGCCCTGTTCACCCTCATCGGCCCGGGGATCTGGTGGCCGAACAGGATCGACTCGAGCAAGAACACAACACAAGGAGCGAATTCATGAAGATCCGCAACGCATTCGGCCGCACCGCACTTGTCGCCGCCCTCGCTGCAGGCGCACTGTTGACCGCGGCCCCGGCTCAGGCTCAGCCGGTCGGACCCCTGGGATCGGTCGGCCTGGAGCCGCTGGCTCCGATCCCGTCACTCGATGTCGAGCGCTACCTGGGCACCTGGAACCAGGTTGCCGCGGTGCCGCAGCCGTTCAACCTGATCTGCGCTCGGGACACCCAGGCGAACTATCAGATGATCGACGCATCCAACATTCGCGTCGAGAACACCTGCACCACCTGGACCGGTGGCGAGAACCGCATCGTCGGCAACGCCCGCGTCAACGACACCGTCACCAATGCCCAACTGCACGTGAGCTTCCCGGGAGTGCCGACCCAGGAGAGCCTCGACGGACCGACCAACTACATCGTCGCCTACATCGCCGACGACTACTCGTGGGCATTCGTCGGAAGCCCCAACCGCACGTCCGGATTCGTGCTCAAGCGCACGCCCGACGTCAGCGTCGAGCAGTTCCGCGAGATCCGCAGCGTCGTCGAATCGCTCGGTTACGACTCGAACTTCATCACCACGACGCCCACCCCGGGCGGCGCGACGACGATTCAGCAGCTCTCGACCGTGTAAGTGCGGCGGAGCCGCAGTGGTGCGGTCATGTGCCGTAGCGGGCACATAACCGCACCACTGCCGGAGGCACTCAGCTCGCGCTGAGGATCGAGATCGCGAAGATCAAGCTGTCTCCCGGCTCGATTCCGGCCGCCGGATTGCCGCTCGCATATCCGTCGGCCGAGGTGACCGCCACGGCGACGGTCGAGCCGACGGTCTGTCCGGCGATGGCCTTCTGGAAGCCGGCGACGACTCCGCCCAGTGGGAAGTCGACCGGTGCACCCCGCTCGAAGCTGCTGTCGAACGTCTCCCCGGTGCGTCCGTTGACGCCCATGTAGCAGACGGACACCTCGGCGTCGTCTGCGATGACCGGCCCGTCCCCCACTGTCAGTGTTTCGACCTGCGTCTCGGCGACGCTGAACGGGGTGTCGACGGTGACCGCAGGCGCGGCCGTGTCGGTGGATCCGACGACGGAGATGCTGCCCGAGTCCCCGTCGAGCGTCCACTCGGGGGTGGCTGCGGCGTCGGGTGTCGCCGTGGGGCAAGTGCTCGAGGCGGCCGGGGCACCCGCTTCGGACGAAGCCGAGGACGCAGAGGTCGTCGCCGGGGACGAGGCGTCCGAGTCCGAGCTGCACGCACCTGTGAGCAGGACGAGCGAGATGGAGGCGGCCAGGAACATGGTGCGGGTGTAGGAATGATTCACCGCGCCCACGCTACAAGTACCGCCCCCGATGCCCGTCAGACCGCGGCGCGGAGTACTTCTGCGACCGGGGTGGATGCTCGACCGATCAGGGCCTGCAGGTCCCCGGAATCGGTGTCGAGCTCTCCGCGAGCGATTCCCGCATCTGCGCTGGCCAACATGGTTGCCACGAAGTCGGGCAGTCCTGCGCCCTGCAGAATCGCGGCGTACTCGGACTCGGAAACGTCCTTGTAGACGATGGACTTGCCGGAGATCTCACTGATGACGGCCGCGAGCTCGGCGTAGGTGAGGCGTTCGTCGCCACCGAGCTCGTAGATCTTTCCGCCCTGATCGTCGAGTGTCAGCACGGCGGCGGCCGCGTGCGCGAAGTCGACGCGGGACGCGGCGGCCAGCTTGCCGTTTTCTGCCGCGCCGAGGAGCACTCCGCCCTCGATGGTCTGTGCGAGCGAGCCGAGGTAGTTCTCCCAATACCAGCCGTTGCGCAGGAACACCGCGGGAATGCTGGACGCGGCGAGCCGTTCCTCGGTGGCCTTGTGCTCGGGCGCGAGGCTCACTCCCGACGTGTCGGCGGCGAGCAGGCTGGTGTAGGCGATGAGGCCGACTCCGGCGGCCTCCGCTGCCTCGATCACGTTGGTGTGCTGCGCAATTCGCTGGCCTACCTCCGAACCGGAGACGAGCAGCAGCTTGTCGACGCCTGCGAGAGCCGCCGTCATCGCGGCGGAATCGGAGTAGTCGGCGACCCGAACCACGACGCCACGTTCGGCGAGCGGCGCGGCCTTGTCTGCGTTTCGGACGATCGCCACGATCTCGGCGGGTGCCACGCCACGCTCGATGAGTGCGTCGACGGCGAGTCCGCCGAGGTTGCCCGTTGCTCCGGTTACCGCTGTGGTCATGATCGAGCTCCTGAGGTTGAGGTTTCAAGTACTCACTCACTATGCACTTACTTTTCGTGCAGTGCAACCCCTGAGGTCATCACTCACTTTTTCGCATGCGCTAGCATGGCACCATGCCCGAGGCCACAGAATCACTCGAAGCGTCCGTCTTCGCGCGGGATTGTGCGTCGAGGCAGACATTGCAGAACGCCACCAGCAGGTGGGGCGTGCTGGCGCTCGCGGCGCTCACCGAGGGCGACTACCGATTCAACGCGTTGCGCCGACGAGTCGACGGCGTGAGCGAACGCATGCTCTCGCAGACCCTGCAGACCCTCGAGCGGGACGGCCTCGTGATTCGCACCGTGCAGGGGACCATCCCACCGAAAGTGGAGTACAGCCTCACCCCGCTGGGACGCGACGTCGGTACCCGACTGAGCGATCTCATCGAACTCATCGAGGGCAACATGCCTGCCGTCCTCGAATCACGCGCCGAACACGACGCCCGCTGATCGACCGAGCTCACCCGGGTGGAGTCACCAGGCACCACTCGTTGCCCTCGGGGTCGAGGAGCACCTGAAAGGTTCCGGCCGCGTCGGAGTGCCGGTCGCCTACAACCTTCGCGCCCAGTGCTACTGCCTGCCCGACGGCGTGGTCGATACTCGAGACAGCGACGTCGAGGTGGAGTCGGTTCTTGCCCGACTTGCCCTCTGGGACGCGCTGAAACGCCAGCCGCGTGAACCCGGGGACGTCGACGAAATGCCAGCGGTCGTCGCGCACCGTCGGTTCTCCGCCCAGCACCCCGGCCCAGAACTTCGCCAGCAGTGCCGGCTCCGCACAGTCGAAGACGACCTCGTCCATCCGTCCGATCACGGTCCGATCCTAGAGGCCGCGAGCACCCCAGAGTGCGTTATCTCAGCGTGATACTACCGAGACGCTTCCGTGATGACGCCGAACCCGCGCTGCGTTCGGACCCGTCGAGACTCGATGCCAGGACGTGAGGGTCGTGCGCAACATCGGCCCGGCGACCGACACGCTCGGCACACCGGTGTCGACGCACCGATCTGGGGAGGCATTCACCATGTTCAACACCAAGAGGATTGTCGGCGGGGCGGCAGCATTCGGATTCGCCTGTGCGTTCGCGGCACTGGTACCCGGCACCGCATCAGCAGCGCCGGTCGCCTGCACCACCGCCCCGGGAGGGGCAGATATCGCTGCGATCCTCGGAGGATCGCAGTGCGACAGCTCCGCAGACGTCGCAAGCGCGGCAGCAGGCCTCGGCCTCGAGGGGTGGGGTTCGGCCGAGGCAATGAACAACGCAGCAGCCCTGGCACTCGGACTGAACGGTGGAACCGCCGTCAGCAACGGCAGTTTCGGTGGAGCGCCTGCCGCGATCGCCTTCGGCCCCGGTGCCGTCGCACAGAACACCGCAGCCGGCCTCGGACTCTCCATCGCGGTGGCAGCACCGGGCTCGACCATCACCCTCACCCCGATCGGCGCAGTCTGCGACGGTGCCGGAATTGCCGGCAGCTTCACCACCCTGCAGGGCTGCATCGGCTGACGTGCGCCACGGGGGCGCGAGTGGGCGATATGGATGCCACCGAAGGCCGCGTGATCTACAGTCTGAATGACCTACAGTCTCGGTCACCCACAGTCTCGGAACGCGAGTCGGCAACGACCCGCTGAACAAGGAGTTCGACGGCAATGATGTCCTACCTGCTCTACGACGTTCTGCTCCCCCAACTCGGCCACGACGTCGCGTCGTACTGGGCACACCTGTTGGTTGTCGCCCCGGTCTGACATCCACGACCCGACACGACAAAGGCATCCCCGCTCGGCCACGCAGGCCGGGCGGGGATGCCTCGTTCGAAAGCCGAATCGAATCAGACGGGCTGGGGCAACAGCCGGGTCAGCACATCGGACAGTGTCACGACGCCGACGCTGCGCGCCGGATCGTCCGCCGCCGCCGAACCGTCGACCACCAGTGCCAGGTGATGCCGGGTCTCGCGCATCGACTGCAGGGCAACGTATACCGGCGTCGTCGCCTCCAGCGTGTATGCCGGACGCGTGATCTCGGCGAGGGTCTGCGGAGAGGTCAACGTATCGCGCACGTGCACCACGCCCTTGACCACGTCCGCGTCGCTGACCAGGATCCGCAGATGCCCCGAGCGACGCGAGGCCTCGCGCACGTCGTCGATGGTCGCCGTCGACGGTACCGACGTGGGCTTGCCGAACTGGCGCACCAGGTCACCGACTGTGAGTTCCTGCAGTTCGAGCGCACTCGAGATCTGCGCCTGGTAGCTGGCATCGAGAGCACCGACGTTCACCGAATGCTCCACCAGCTGACGCAGATCGTCCGCGTTCTGGCCCGTACCCACGGTGTCGGCCGGCTCGACGCCGACCCGTCGCAGGCACCAGTTGGCCATGTTGTTCAGCGCCGTCAGCACCGGACGGGTGAGAAACATGAACCCGCGCATCGGGATTGCGAGCATCGTCGCCGACTTCTCCGGATGGGCGATGGCCCAGGACTTGGGAGCCATCTCACCGACCACCAGGTGCAGGAAGGTGACGACGATCAGCGCGAGCACGAAGCCGAGTACGTCGGCGAACCAGTACGGCAGGCCACCGCTCTCGAACAGCGGCGTGAGCCAGTAGTGCACGGCCGGTTTGGTCGTCGCACCGAGACCGAGGGTGCAGACGGTGATACCGAGCTGGGAGCCGGCGAGCAGGACGGTCAGCTCGGACGAGCTGCGCAGAGCTGCCCGCGCAGAGCGTGAATTGGGAGCGGCGTCCTCGAGCCGATGCCGCTTGGCGGCCAACAGCGCGAACTCGACGGCGACGAAGAAGGCACTGGCAGCGATGAGGCCGATCGTGACGGCCAGGAAGACCCAGATGTTGCTCATCGGTGCACACTTTCCTTCGTCTCGGCCGACTCGTCGTCGTGCTCGGGGTCACGCTCGCCGAGCGTCAGGGTCAGCAGGGACGGGACGTGGCTGTCGATCTCCTCGATCTCTAGGATCACGAAGCGAATGGGACTCTCCTCGTCGTTCGCCAGGTCGGCGTTGTCCGGTGGAAGGTCCACTTCGATCCGTTCCCCGACGTCGGGGAGAGATCCGTTGTGCGCGATGGCGAAACCGGCGATGGTCTCGTAATCGCCCTCGGGCAGATCGATACCGATGGCGCGTTCGACCTCGTCGACGTGCACCTCTCCGGCCATGGTCCAGCTGCCGTCGTCGGCACTGACCGGGCTCGGGTCGGACAGGTCGTCGTCGTGCTCGTCGGTGATCTCGCCGACGAGTTCCTCGGCCAGGTCCTCGATCGTGATGACGCCGGTCAGACCGCCGTATTCGTCGATCACACAAGCCAATTGGTTCTTCGTCGAGCGCAACTCACGCATCGCGTCGGGCAGGCTCTGGATCTCCGGGAGGATCAGAGCGTCACGCGTGAGCTCGGAGATCGGGGTCGAACCCGGCACCGTCGCGGAGAGGACGTCCGCGAGATGGACGACGCCGACGATGCCGTCGTCCTCGTCGAGCACCGGGTACCGGGAATGCTCCTGACCCATCAGGGCAGCGACCTCGGCGAGGGTGTCGGTATCGCGGACCGTCGCCGAGCGCGAACGCGGAATCATCGCGTGTTCGACTGTGCGAGTGGGGAAGTCGAGGATGCGGTCGAGCAGCGTCGACAGCTCGTCGGGCAGATCCCCGGTCTCGCGCGAGTCCGAGACGATGTGCTCGAGGTCGCGCAGACTCGCCGAATGCTCCACGTCGTGCACCGGCTCGATCTTGAGCGCCTTGAGCAGCAGGTTCGACGACTGGTCGAAGATGGTGATCAACCAGCCGAAGAGCTTGAGGTAGATGGTGGTCGAGAGCGACAGCCAGCGAGCCACCGGCTCGGGCCGCGCGATGGCGAAGTTCTTCGGGAACAGTTCACCGAAGAGCATCTGCACGAACGTCGCGAACGTGATTGCCAGAACGGCACCGAGTCCGACACCGACAGCCGTCGGCACGCCGACGCCGCCCAGAATTGCGCCGAACGATTGACCGATCAGCGGTTCGGCGACGTAGCCGACCAGCAGGCCGGTGACCGTGATGCCCAACTGTGCACCGGACAGCATGAACGACGTGCGCTTGGTGACGGTCAAGGTACGAGCCGCGACGGCATCGCCGGCCTCGGCGCGAGCCTTCAGACGGGACCGGTCGACGGTCATGTACGCGAATTCCTGAGCTACGAAGTAGCCGGTCGCGACGGTGATGAGAAAAACGACGAGCAGGCCGAGCAAGAGAGTGAGCACTACGCTCATTCGCCGGACACCGCCTCGCACGTAGTAGCCGTAGTGCGGGGAGCCGTGTCCGGCCCGGGTTTATCGCTGTCCATGATTCCTCAGGGTCGTATGGTGGGAAGTTTGTCCGATACTACCGTGCCGTGTCGTGGTCACGGTGCCTTGACGACGAGAACTGGCACCGGGCAGTCGAGCAGAACCCTCTGCACGGTGCTGCCCATCAAGAACTTGCCGACCGCGGATCGACGCTTGGAACCGATGACGACCATTCCCGCACCGACGTCCGCGACGAGGTCGACCAGAGCGCCTGCCGGGTCGCCCCCGTCGGGTTCCACTCGTACGGTGGTCGCGATCCCTGGCAGAGTTCGTTCGACCTCGGCCTGCGCGGCGCTGCGGTCGTCCGCGGACACCGAATCCCGGTCCACCACGGACAATACGATCAACGGAGCCTGACGCAGCTCGGCCTCGGCGGCACCGCGGCGCAACGCTTCCTGGCCCTCCGGTGTGTTGCTCATCGCTACTGCCACTGCGCTCGCTACCGACACGTTCTCTCCCGTTGCTCGTTGTTCGTATCCACCGAGGATCACCTCGGAGAGTTGTGAACTGGACTAATCAGACAAACTGTATCTAACCTGACGCTGTGACACACCACACGAAAGGTCTCTGATGGCGATATCGCCCACACTGCTACGAACGATCGGCGCTTTGGTGGTGGTGGGAGCGGTGACCGTGGCAGGAATCGACGCCGCTCGCAGCGCCAGCGGCTCCGACGCCCGAGCAAAACTGACGCTGATCGCGCCGGCCGCCGCAGGTGGCGGCTGGGACCTCGTCGCCCGCGAATCGCAGCAGGCACTGCGCAGCGACGGCATCGTCAACAACGCCCAGGTCGTCAACGTCCCCGGTGCAGGCGGCACCATCGGCCTGAGCCAGCTCGAGAATCTGAGCGGGCAGCCCACGACCGTCATGATCACCGGCACCGTCATGCTCGGCGGAATCGCGATCAACAATTCCGAGACCACTCTGGCCGACACCGTCCCGATCGCGAAACTGGCCGAGGACTTCGAGGTGTTCGTCGTGCCGAGGGATTCACCGATCCAGAATCTCGAAGACATGATCGAGGCGTGGCGGGCAAATCCCGGAGGACTTCCGATCGGCGGCGGTTCGCTCGGCGGAATCGACCACATCGTCGCGGGCCAGTTGGCGCAGGAAGCCGACATCGACCCGGCCGCAATCAATTACATCGCCTACTCCGGTGGCGGTGAAGTACTCACGTCACTGCTGTCGAACACCGTCGGTGTCGCAGTGAGTGGTTTCAACGACTTTCGCGATCAGATCGAGGCAGGCAATGTGCGCGCACTCGCAGTCGCTGCGCCCGAGCCGCTCGAGGGATTCGACGTGGACACGTTCATCGAACAGGGGTACAACGTCGACCTCGTCAACTGGCGCGGAATCGTTGCCCCGCCCGGCATCTCGGACGAGGACCGACAGACTCTGATCGAGATCGTCTCCGAGATGGTCGAGACCGAGCAGTGGGCCACGGCCGTCGAACGCAACCGTTGGAAGGAATCGGTGCTGACCGGAGACGAATTCGGAGAATTCCTCGACGTGGAGCAGGAACGAATCACCGGAATTCTCGAGGAGTTGGGACTGGTATGACAACGACGACCACCGACACGGACACCACCCGATCGTTCTGGACGGGCCGCAGTGGACTCATCGTTCCGGCGCTGCTCGTCGCACTCGGAGCCTTCCTGGTCTACGGAACCGTCACGATGCAGGTTCCGCCTACCGCCACATCGCCTGGCCCGCAGGTCTTTCCGGCCATCGTTGCAGGAGGCTGCTTCGTCGTCGCCCTCCTGGTCACCATTCAATTGTTGGTCAAGCCCGACGTGATCGACCGCGGAGTCGACGCCGATGGAAAGCCGCACACCGGCACCGTCAGCAACTGGCGCACCCTGTCGATCACCGTCGGATCGGTGGCGGTGTTCATCGCGCTGCTCGATCCGCTCGGTTGGGTTCTTGCCGGAGCGCTGCTCTTCTGGGGTGTCTCGATCGGATTGGGCGGTCGCCGTTACGTGTTCGACGCGGCCGTCGCACTGCTGGTCTCGAGCGCTGTTCAGATTGCATTCTCCGCGGGCCTCGGCCTGACCCTGCCCGGCGGCGTTCTCGCCCAGATCTTCTGACGGAGCTGACTTCACGATGGATTCATTGAGCAATCTGATCGACGGGTTCGGCACCGCGCTGACACCGATGAACCTGGTCTGGGTGTTCGTCGGTGCACTGCTCGGCACTGCCGTCGGTGTCCTACCCGGTCTCGGCTCCGCCATGGCGGTGGCCCTGCTGCTGCCCGTCACCTTCACCCTCGACCCCACCGCCGCGCTGATCATGTTCGCCGGAGTGTATTTCGGCGGCCTGTTCGGCGATTCGATCTCCGGCATCCTGATGAACACCCCCGGCAACAGCACCGCGATCGCCGGGACCTTCGAGGGGCACCGGATGGCCAAGAACGGCCGGGCCCCACAGGCTTTGGCCACCTCGGCCATCGGAGCGTTCATCGGCGGCATCGTCGCCACGACCCTGGTGGTGTTCTTCGCCCCCACGCTCGCATCGTTGGCGACCAACTTCGGCCCGGCCGAGTACCTCGCACTTGCGGTGTTCGCGTTCATCGCCACCTCGGCCGTGGTCTCGGACTCGGCTCTCAAGGGCCTGACCGCACTGCTGATCGGCCTCACCCTTGCCGTGATCGGCATCGACGGCCCCTCGGGCGCTTCACGATTCACGTTCGAGGTACCCGCCCTGTTCGACGGCATTCACATCGTCGTCATCACCGTCGCGATGCTCGCGCTCGGTGAGGTCATCCACATCGCGTCGAAGATCGGTCGGCCCGAGGATCGCAGCCTGATCAAGTCGCAGGGACGCCCCTGGCTGAGCAAGGCCGAGTTCCGCGATGCGATGCCGGCATGGTTGCGCGGCACGGCATTCGGTGTTCCGTTCGGTGTGATCCCCGCCGGCGGTGCCGAAGTGCCGAGCTTCCTGGCGTACGGCACCGAGCGCAGGCTCGACCGCAAGCGCGAGAAGCCGATGTTCGGCAAAGGTGCCATTCGAGGTGTCGCCGGACCGGAGGCCGCCGGCAACTCCACGGCCGGAACGGCAATGGGAGCGCTTCTGGCTCTCGGTCTGCCCACGTCGGCGACCGCGGCCATCATGTTGGCTGCCTTCCAGCAGTACGGCATGCAGCCCGGACCACTGCTGTTCGAGCGCAGCGGCGACATCGTCTGGGCCCTACTGGCCAGCCTGTTCGTGGCGATGATCGTGCTGCTTATCCTCAACCTGCCGTTCGCACCGTTGTGGGCGCAGCTGCTCAAGATCCCGAAGAACTACCTCTACGCCGGCATCTCGGTGTTCGCTGCCCTCGGTGTGTACGCATCGAGTGCCTCGATCGTGGATCTGATCTTCATGCTCGGGCTCGGCATCGTCGGATTCATGATGCGCCGCTACGACATTCCGTTGGCACCGGTGCTGATCGCAGTGATCCTCGGCCCGCTGGCCGAGGAGTCGCTGCGACGCGCACTGGCCGTCAGCGAGGGCGACCCGTCGATCCTGGTCGGCAGCCCGATCACCATCGTGCTGTACGCACTGATGATCATCGCCGTGGTGTTCTCGATCGTCAGCAAGGTCCGCGCCCGCAAGACCGCCGATTTCTAGTGCGCTCCGCGCAGTGGTGTGGTTATACGCCTGCGAAGGCGCATAACCACACCACTGCCGCTAGGCACTGAACGCAGGGTAATCCGTGTAGCCCTTGGCACCATCGGTGTAGAAGGTGCTCGGATCGGGCTCGTTCAACGGCAGATCCTCGCGCCAGCGGTAGGCGAGGTCGGGGTTGGCGATCGCCGGACGTCCGACGACAACTGCGTCTCCGATTCCGTTGTCGAGGAGTGAAAGCGCCTCGTCGCGGGTGGTGATCTCACCGAAGCCACTGTTGACGAGCACCGGTCCGCCGAACGCCTGTCGCAGATCCTGGACGAGCTCGCCCGACGGATCCTTGTGCAGCACACTGAGGTACGCCAGTCCCAGCGGTGCGAGCCGCTCGACCAGGGCACGGTAGGTGGCACGCACGTCGTCGGCGTCCGTCTCGAGCGCATCCTGGATGTTGTGCTCGGGTGAGATGCGAATTCCGACCTTGCCCGCTCCGAGAGCAGCGACCACTGCTTCGACGACCTCGGCCACGAATCGCGCCCGATTCTCCGGCGAGCCGCCGTACGCGTCCTCGCGCTGGTTCGAGGCGGGCGAGAGGAACTCGTGCAGCAGATAGCCGTTGGCACCGTGAATCTCGACGCCGTCCATCCCGGCCGCGATGGCATTCTTCGACGCCTGCACGAAATCTGCGATCACCGAGGGCAATTCGTCTTCACGAAGCGCACGGGGTGTGGGGTACGGCTTCTTGCCCTCGTAGGTGTGGGTCTCCCCCTCGATGGCGATGGCACTGGGTCCGACGACCTCGTGGCCACCCGTCGTCGCCTCGTGCGTCACCCGACCTGCGTGCATCACCTGCGCGACGATCAGTCCGCCGTCGGCATGCACCGCGTCGGCGACGTTGCGCCAGCCGGCGATCTGCTCGTCCGTCACCAGGCCCGGCTGACCCGGGAAGCCCTGGCCGGCGTGGCTCGGGTAGGTGCCTTCACTGACGATCAGCCCCAGCGATGCGCGCTGCTTGTAGTGCTCGACCACCAGCGGACCCGGCACGCCGTCCTTGCCGGAACGCACGCGTGTCAGCGGGGCCATCACCAACCGGTTGTCGAGCTTCAGGTCGCCGAGCGCCAACGGGGAAAACAACTTCATGGATCTCTCTCCTCACGAGTGCGTGCACAGTCTTTGCCACTGTCCACTCCGAACCCGAAAGATCCACCGAGCTATTCCGCCTCGAGATATTGCTCACCCCGAAAACAACAGTGGTGTGGATAAGTGCCCTCCGGGGCATTTATCCACACCACTGCGCTATCCGGTCGTTCCGCAGGCTCCACTCCTGCCCGCAGCGCACTACAGGATGTACAGCATCTCCTGGTACGTCGGCAGCGGCCAGAGATCGTCGGCCACCATCGCCTCCAAGGTGTCCGCTGCAGATCGAACGGCGGCCATCGCGGGCAGCAGTTCGTCCTTGGCGTGTGTCGCCTCGGCGAGGGCCTCGCCGCCGGGGTCGGCTTCGAGAGCGGCCTTCAACGTCGCCAACGCTGCGCGCAGCTCGGCGAGCGGCTCCGACACCGCCTGCAGCGCCGTCATGTCCGCGTCCACGCCCGCACCCTTGAGTGCGCTGACGTTCTGCGCCAACTCGGTCTGGTAACGCACCGCCGCGGGCAGGATGGACGTCTGCCCCATCTCGAGCGTCAGACGAGCTTCGACGAACACGGTCAACGCGTACTGCTCGAGTCCGATCTCGTACCGCGAGTGCATCTCTCGGTGGTTGAAGACCTTGTACTTCTCGAACAGCTCCATGGCCGATTCCGAGATCAGCTCCGGCAACGCGTCGAGCGTCGTCCGCAGGTTCGGTAGGCCACGTGCCTCGGCTTCGATCTGCCAGTTGTCGGAGTAGCCGTCACCGTTGAACACCACCGCACCGTGTTCGGTGATGATCTCCGTCAACAGGTTCTGCACGGCGGTGTCGAAATCGGTGCCCTCGGCGACGGCAGTTTCGAGATTGGTCGCCATGTAGTCGAGAGCCTCGGCCATGATCGTGTTGATCGTGACCATCGGGCCGTTGACGGTCTGCATCGAACCGGGGGCGCGGAACTCGAACCTGTTGCCGGTGAAGGCGAACGGGCTGGTTCGGTTGCGGTCGCCGGGATCGGTCGGCAGCACGGGCAGAGTGTCCGCACCGATCATCATGGTGCCCTTGCCCTTCGAAGACGTGGCCGCGCCCTTGGCGATCTGATCGAACACGTCGGCCAGCTGATCGCCGAGGAAGATCGAGATGATCGCGGGCGGGGCCTCGTTCGCGCCGAGGCGGTGGTCGTTGGTCGCCGACGCCACCGAGGCGCGCAGCAGACCGCCGTACTTGTGTACCGCGCGGATGACGGCGGCACAGAAGACGAGGAACTGCGCGTTGTCGTGTGGGTTGTCGCCGGGAACCAGCAGCGATCCCAGGTCGGAGTTTCCGAGCGAGAAGTTGACGTGCTTGCCGGAGCCGTTGACGCCCTCGAAGGGCTTCTCGTGGAACAGGCACTCCATGCCGTGCTTCTTGGCGATGGTCTTGAACGTCGTCATCAGCAGTTGCTGGTGATCGGCCGCGATGTTTCCGCGCTCGAACATCGGGGCGATCTCGAACTGTCCCGGTGCGACCTCGTTGTGGCGAGTCTTGGCCGGGATGCCGAGCTTGAACAGCTCGCGTTCGGTGTCCATCATGAAGCCGAGCACACGCTCGGGGATGGCGCCGAAGTAGTGGTCGTCGAACTCCTGGCCCTTGGGCGGCTTGGAGCCGAACAGGGTGCGGCCCGCGTTGAGCAGGTCGGGCCGGGCGAGGAAGAAGTGCCGGTCGACGAGGAAGTACTCCTGCTCGGGACCACAGAACGAGACGATGTTCTCGATGTTCTCGTGCCCGAAGAGCTTCAGGATGCGCTCGGCGTGGCCGCCCATGGCCTGCTGAGAACGCAGCAACGGCGTCTTGTGGTCGAGGGCTTCACCGGTCATCGAGACGAACACCGTCGGGATACAGAGGGTGTTGCCGTTCGGGTTCTCGAGCACGTACGCCGGGCTGGTGACGTCCCAGCCGGTGTATCCGCGCGCCTCGAACGTGTTGCGCAGGCCGCCGTTGGGGAAGCTCGAGGCGTCGGGCTCGCCCTGGATCAGAGTCTTGCCCGCGAATTCCGCGAGTGCGCTGCCGTCACCGACCGGGTCGAAGAAGCTGTCGTGCTTCTCGGCCGTCAATCCGGTGAGGGGGTAGAAGACGTGCGCGTAGTGCGTCGCGCCCTTCTCGAGGGCCCAGTCCTTCATCGCCGACGCGACAGCGTCGGCGACCATGGGGTCGAGTTTCTTGCCTTTGTCGATCGTCGCCATCACCGACTTGAAGACCGATTTGGGCAGACGCTTCTGCATGACGACCTTGCTGAAGACGTTCTCACCGAATATCTCGCCCGGCTTCTCGTCTCCGACGAAGCTGACCGCAGGCGGTACATACGCCTCGACGTCTTTGATCGCCTGCAGGCGGACGGTATTTCCACTCATGGCTACCCCTTGACAAGGTGCTGCTCCGCAGCTGGATTTTGCGGAGTCCGACCCGGCGACTGTACGAACGATTGGTGGCGGTCGTGTTTCGTCGCTGTGTCCACTGCGATGCAAAACGGACGGGGAGGCAAAAACGGCGATCGGAGTTTCTTTCCCCGCAGACGGGGGTAACTCCGTAGCCAGCATAAATAACTGAAAGGCGTGTTCCATGACCGACGAGTTGACCGTTCGGCGCGTGATCGACGCTCCCCCCGCCTCCGTGTTCACCGCGCTCGTCAATCCCGAGGTTCAGGCCGCGGTCGACGGCTCGGAAATGCTGCGCGGGGCGATCGACCCGATGCCGCTGGGGGCCGTGGGCGACACCTTTGCGATGGACATGTATCAGCCGGAGCTCGGCGAGTACGTCATGGAGAACACCGTGTTCGTGTTCGAGCAGGACCGACGGATCGGCTGGATCCCTCGCCGTCGAGGCATGGAGCCTCGCGGTACACGGTGGTCCTGGGAGCTCGACGCGGTCTCCGAGGATCGCACCGCGCTGACTCAGGTCTACGACTGGTCCCGGGTCACCGACCCGGAGTTTCGGAAGATGGCCGGCTTTCCTCGGGTGACCGAGAACCAGATAGTCGACACCATGCGCCGTCTCGCCGACCATCTCGGCGTCCGCCTCGAAGACTGAACCACACAGAAAGAGAGAGCTTCATGGTCGACGTCACCAGAACATTCACCGCCGCAGTCGAAATCGAGAAGGCCGCGGCCTTTCTCCGGGACTTCTCCCATGCGACGGCCTGGGATCCCGGGACGCAGAGTTGCACGCAGATTTCCGACGGTCCTGTTGCCGTCGGCACGCAGTGGCACAACGTCTCGAAGTTGTTCGGAATCACGACCGAACTGACCTACACGTTGGTCACCGACGAGCCCCATCACATCGTGCTCGAAGGTGAGAACAAGACGGCAACCAGTGTCGACGACATCACGTTGACCGCCGAAGGACCACGCTCGACGCGAATCGACTATCACGCGAAAGTCGAGTTCAACGGTGCCGCCAAGGTGGCCGGCCCGTTTCTGAAGGCGGGATTCGAGGCGAAAGTCGCGCCGGAGACGGTGGAGAAGATGACCGAAGCGCTCGAGCGACTGGGCTGAGGCCCTACTTGCGCGCGACGACGGTGAAGTTGTCCGCCGAGCTCGCCGGGGCATCGGGTGCCACGATCGAACCGTCGTCGGCGAAGATCTCGGAGATGGTGAACCCGGCATCGGTCACCAGTCGTCGTACGTCCGCCACGGTGGTGAAGTGCATGAACGGAGCGAAATCGTGCGCGGCGAGCGGAGCGACTGCCCACGTTCCCCGATCGACGACTCGAGTGCGCGCAGACCACCAATTGGCAAGGCTCCGAACGACACTCGCGGGATCGAGCAGGCGGCGACCCAGCGACACGACCAGGCGTCTCGGTGAGAAGCGGAATTTCTGGGTAGGTCGGCTGAGCTGAAACGGCTTCTCCCCGAACGACGGTCCGTTGCGGTTGAGAGTGGAGAACACCAGAATTCCGGACTCGCCGAGTACTCGGTGAAATTCTGCGAGTACCCGAACCCGTTCGTCGTGTGTCACGGTGTCGATTCCGTTGTTGCTGAACACCACCAAGCCGAACTCGCCGTCGGTGAAGTCCGCGAGATCGCGTGCATCGGCCACGTGCGCCGGCAGGTCGGGGAAATTTCGTCGAAAACTCTCGATCATGTTCGGTGCGTAATCGATCGCGACGTAGCGATCGCTCAGCAGTCGTAGCAGCGCCGTGGTTCGGCCGCTGCCGACGCCCACATCCAGCACCGGCGTCCCGCGAGCAACCCCGGCAGCCGCGACCAGCGCCGCTGCTTCCCCGCGGTCGAGAAACCCATCGGTGGGACCCGCGTACTCCACGTATGCAGCGGCTACCCGCGCGCTGTCGAACACGTCTCGATTGTGGTCTATGGACATACGATCACCTCCGCTTCACCGACCGCAGACACAGGCGCTCCGCCCCCCCTGGTCGAACGGTACCGGCGAACCCTGAGGTTCGCCTGAGGCCGAGTACGCACCGAGTGTGGCCTCCGCCACCGATGGGCGTGCATCATCGACACATGACAAATTCTCACGACGCATGGCCTCGGCTCGAGGTGGACAGCTGGGTGGACACACGCGACACCGTGCACCTGTGGACCCAGATCGTCGGAAAGACGCGAATGGCGTTGTCGCCCTCGATCAATCACTGGTGGGGCGTTGCGCTATACGTCGACGCGTCGGGCCTGACGACGTCGCTGATGCCGCTCGGCGATCGGGGGCTAGAGATTCGCTTCGATTTTATCGAGCACCGGCTGATTCTCGCCACCACCGACGGTGAGCGACGGAGCATGAAGCTCGAACCGCGTACCGTCGCCGACTTCTACGCCGAGTACCTCGAGTTGCTGTCGCAACTGGGCGTCGACGCTCCGATCGTGGGCGTGCCCGTCGAGTTACCGCACGCCACGCCGTTCGCCGAGGACGTCTCGCATGCCTCGTACGACGCGGCCGCGATCGAGAAGTTCTGGCGATCGCTCGTGAGCGCACATCGGGTGTTCTCGGCCTTCCGAGCCGACTTCCGCGGGAAGTCCAGTCCGGTGCACTTCTTCTGGGGCGCTTTCGATCTCGCGGTCACTCGATTCTCGGGTCGCCCCGCACCACAGCACCCGGGCGGAATACCGAACTGTCCGGACTGGGTGATGCACGAGGCCTACAGCGACGAGGTCTCCAGCGCCGGCTTCTGGCCGGGCGGTGCCGCGGAGGGGGTCTTCTACGCCTACGCGTATCCCGATCCGGCGGGGTACGACAGCCATCCGGCCGTCACTGCCCCGGCGTACTTCGATCGCGATCTCGGCGAATACGTCCTGCCCTACCGGTCGGTGCGCACCGCCGAGGATCCCGATGCCGTGCTTCGGGCCTTTCTCGAACAAACCCACAGAGCGGCCGTCGAGACCGCCCGTTGGGAGTAGCCCTCGACCGCTCCCCCCCATTCGGGGGTATTCGTGGGGTGACCCGGGTCACTACCGTTCGTCGCACTCGGTATCGCACATTTACCCGATACCCGACAAAACGGAGGAACCATGACCACTGTCTCACCCGACGACCCGGGTGTGTCCGCATCGACGCCACCTGCGGTGCAGACCAAGACCAGTGTCCGCCGGGTCGCTGTCGCCAGTGGCATCGGCACGACGATCGAGTTCTACGACTTCTTCATCTACGGCACCGCAGCAGCGCTGGTCTTCCCGACGATCTTCTTCCCTGCCCTCGGCTCCACCGCTGGCACCGTGGCCTCGTTCGCGACGTTCGCGGTCGCGTTCATCGCCAGGCCCGTCGGCGCCGTGCTGTTCGGACACTTCGGTGACCGTATCGGCCGCAAGAAGACCCTGATCTCGACGCTGCTGTTGATGGGTGTGTCCACGTTCGCGATCGGTCTGCTGCCCGGCGCGGAGACCATCGGTGTGGCCGCGCCGATCATCCTGGTGCTGCTAAGGTTCGGGCAAGGGTTCGCGGTCGGCGGCGAATGGGCCGGCGCGACACTGCTCACGGCCGAGTACGCACCGCCCGGCAAACGCGGGTTCTATGCGATGTTCCCCCAGCTGGGACCGTCGGCCGCCTTCATCTTCTCCAGCGCAACCTTCCTTGCGACCGGGCTGCTGCTCGGCGATACCAACGAGACGTTCCTCAATTACGGTTGGCGAATCCCGTTCCTGCTCAGCGCCGTTCTGGTGCTCATCGGCCTGTACATGCGGTTGGCCATCGAAGAGACCCCGGTCTTCCGGGCCAACAAGCTCGCCGAGGAGCAGGCACCGGCCGGCGCGTCTCCGACGAAACTGCCGATCTTCGACGCCTGGCGCATCCAGAAGCGTGAAATCATCACTGCTGCAGGTGCATTGGCATCGCTGTTCGCCTTCTTCTACATGGGGACCGCGTACCTGACGAGCTACGGCACCAAGACCCTCGGATTCGACCGCCCGTTCGTGTTGATCACCGGAATCGGTGCCGCGGTCATCTTCGGAATCGCCATCGCGGTCTCGGCGACCTACTCCGATCGCGTCGGCCGACGGCGAGTGATCATGGGAGCCTGCATGCTCGCGATACCCTGGTCGATCGCACTGTTCCCCGTTCTCGACACCGGGTCACCCGCAGCATTCGTGATCGGCATGTGTGTCACGCTCGCCATCTTCGGAGTGGCCTACGGACCCACCGGAGCCCTGCTCCCCGAGCTGTTCCAGACTCGATTCCGTTACACCGGAGCAGGTTTGGGTTACAACCTCGCCGGAGTTCTCGGTGGCGCGATTCCGCCGATGCTCGCGGCACCGCTCACGGCTGCCTTCGGCAGCATCTCCATCGGCGTCATGCTGGCATTGCTGTCGGTACTGAGTCTGGTGTGCACCAAGCGATTGATCGAGACCAAGGACGTCGACATGGCCTGATCGACCGCAACGACACCGACGCAACAACGAAGCACCGCGGCCACCCGATGATCGGGTGGCCGCGGTGCTTCGTCGGTTCGAGCGGTCGATCTCTAGTCGTCGCCGCGGGGCGGCGGCTGGACATCGACGCCGCCGGAATTGTGCTCCGGCCCGGCCGCGGGATGACCGGCAGGTACGCGGCCACGCGTCTTCGCGGCCTCGCTGTCCTTGGTGGCACCCTCGGCGAACTTACGACGCCAGCTCTCCTCAGGACGGTAGGGGCCCGGCTTCGGCCGAGTCTTGCCGCCCGGGAACGCCAGCCGTGCGATCGTCCGCTGGACCATGCCCCACTGCTGAAAGAACGGTCCGGTGTTGTACGGCAGCTCGTAGCGCTCGCAGATGTCCTTGATCTTCGGAGCGACGTCCGAGTACCGAGTGCTGGGCATATCCGGGTACAGGTGATGTTCCACCTGGTAGCTCAGGTTGCCGCTCATCAGGTGGAACAGCGGTCCGCCGTCGATATTGGCGGCACCGACCAGCTGACGGACGTACCAGCCGCCGCGAGTCTCGTTCTCCACTTCTTCCTGACTGAAGGTGTACGCCTGGTCCGGGAAGTGACCGCAGAAGATGATGGCATTCGACCAGACGTTACGAATGATGTTGGCGGTGAAGTTCGCGGCCACCGTCGACAGGAACGTGCTCTCGACACCACTGAGGCGGCTGTCCAACAGAGCGGCCGTCCGGCGGTTCTTGCCGAACCGAGCCGACCCACGCAGCTTGGACGCCAGACGCGACCTCTTGCTCTCGGGCAACCGGCCACCCGAAGCCAGCTGCGCCAGCGCGAACGCACCGGCGCTGATGATCGGCCAGCCCACGTAGTCCTTGACGAACTGCTTGCGTGCCTTGACGCCGATGCCCTTGAGATCCTCGACGAGATCCTTGACCGGCTTCTCGCCGCGTCGGATGGCTTCGATGTCCAGATCGTGCAGGGCCACGCCCCACTCGAAGAAGGCCATGAGCAGCACGTTGTAGAACGGCTGAGCCAGGTACGCGGGATGCCACTTCTGACGCGGGTCGATGCGCATGATCTCGTAGCCGAGATCCTTGTCCTTACCGCGAATGTTCGTGTACGTGTGGTGCACGTAGTTGTGCGAGTGCTTCCACGAGTTCGCGGTGGAGGCGGTATCCCAGTCCCAGACCGACGAGTGGATCTCCGGATCGTTCATCCAGTCCCACTGGCCGTGCATGACGTTGTGGCCGATCTCCATGTTCTCGAGAATCTTGGCGATTCCGAGGCATGCGGTACCGGCCAGCCAGGCCGGCTTACTGGTGGACCCGAGCAACAGCACTCGTCCTGCGACCAGCAGTTGACGCTGGGCTGCGATCACCGAGGTGATGTACTTGCGGTCCTTCTCACCCAGGCTGGCGTACACCTCGTCGTGAATGGCGTCGAATTCCTTGGCGAGTTCGGCGATCGTCTCGTCACTCAGGTGCGCCAGCGGGTTCACCGGCCCATCGGTATCCGTGACGCGCCTGGTGGTTTCGTCGATAGACATACATTCCCCTGTTCGATGTGTTGATCAGAGTTCGATTTCGATGTCGCCCTCAGCAGTGTTGACACAGATCCGAACCGCTTGCCCCGTAGGTTCGGAGATATCCCCGTTACGTAGGTCACGTAAACGCCCCTTCTTCAGGGTACCTACGCAGGTGTGGCAGATGCCGATGCGGCAACCGAACGTCAGATCCAGCCCGGCTTCCTCGCCTGCTGCGAGAATCGTTGTGCCGCCGTCACATTCGACGTCCTTCTTGCTGTTGAGGAACTTGACCGTGCCGCCCTCACCTGCATCGTCTCCGCCGCCGATGACCGGCTGGAAACTTTCGTGGTGGAACTTGTCGTAGTCCCCCTGGTCTTTCCAGTAGGAACGCAGATCGTCCAGATGTTCACCCGGACCGGAGCAGAATGCTTCGCGATCCCGCCAATCCGGCACCAGCTCGTCCAGTTCGGATGCTTTCATCCGGCCTTCGTCGCTGGTGATCCGCAACTTCACCGTCAACCCGTCGTGTTTGGCTTCGAGCTCGTCGAGCGTGTCGGCGAACATCAACTGCTTGCGGTCGTGCACCGAGTGCACCACCACGACGTCGCGCACCTGATCGTGGTGATCCAGGGCGCGCAACATGCTGATGATCGGTGTGATTCCGCTGCCCGCGCTGATGAAGACCATTTTGTCCGGAATCGGACTCGGCAGAGTGAACTCACCCTCCACCTCGCTGAGGCGAACGATGTCTCCGGTCCTGATCGTTCCCACCAGATACGGCGACACCGTGCCCGACGGCACCAGCTTGGGGCTGACACTGACCAGGCCGTCCACCGGGTCCGGATCGGAGGTGAGCGAATACGCCCGCCAGTGGTAGCGGCCGTCGATCAGTACCCCGAGGCGGACGTACTGCCCGGGTGTGTGACCTGCCCACTCGAATCCGGGACGGATGTACACCGACACGGCCTCCGAGCCCTCCGGTGTCACTCGCTCGACCTTCCCCCGAAGCTCACGGGTGGTCCACAGCGGATTGATCATCGACAGGTAGTCGTCGGGCCGGAGCGGATTGAACAACGATCGGACTGCGCGCAGCATCGTCCGTCTCACAAAAGAAACCTGGGGCTTGGCCCCCCGTTCAGCCATACTCAACGGTAACCCTGTGCGCGGCGCTGCACATCCGAATCGCTCAGACTCGAATGAGACTGCTACACAAGGTGAACAGAACCGAGCAATACCGGCCGGTCAGCGGACTCGCGAGACGCGGTCGCCCAGGGCTGCGCTGACTTTTCCGTACCACCCGAGCGGACGCGCAGACCCGCGTGTCGGCACGTCGGCCAACAGCGCTTCGGCGGTTTCCTCGGCGTCGATCTTGTTGTCGCCGATGCCACCGGTGGCACCTCTCTTGGCCCAACCGACGACGTAACATCCTGGAACCGGAGTGCCGTCGGCGGCGGTGATGCGACCACCCTCGTTACGAATGGTGCCGGTGATGTCGTCGAACGGGATTCCGGGTGCCGGAGTTCCGCGATAGCCGATGGCGAGCAGAACCAGCTCCGTGGACAGAGTGACCGCGTGTTCACCCACACCCACCTCGATCGACTTCACCGAGCCGCTGCCGTGCAGGGCTGACGGCGCTCGGCCGAACGCGAAGACGATGCGCCGGCCCTGAGCAGTAGATCCCAGCTCGACTCGCGTCGCCCCGGCCAGAGCCGATGCGGGAGCGGACAACGGCAGGCGATCGATCGCGTCGACGATTCCGTCCGGACCTGCGACGACGACGTCGACGCCGACGCGGTCGACCAGCGCCTTGCATTCCGAACGGGTGAAGGCCGCGAACTCGGGGCCACGACGGGCGACGATGACGACCTCGTTCACCCTATGGCGACGCAGCTCGGCCAGAGCATGTGGAGCGATCTCGGTTCCGTCGAGTCGGTCCGGGTCGGCCGTGAGGATGCGAGCCGCGTCGAGTGCGACGTTGCCGTTTCCGATGATGGTGACGCGGTCGACGCCGGTGAGATCGATCGCGTCGGCGGGAACGTCGGGGTGTCCGGTGTACCAGCCCACCAGGGTTCGCGCGCTGAGGGATCCGTCGAGGTCGATACCGGGAATCTCGAGGGCGCGATCCTTGTCGGCACCGACGGCGTAGACCACCGAATCGAACTTTCGCGCCAATTCGACGTGGTCGACGTCCTTACCTACCTCGACACCGAGCTTCATCGTCACTCGCGGGTGCACGAAGATCCCACGGAAATGCTCGCTGATGCGTCGGGTACCCAGGTGATCGGGGGCGACCCCGTAGCGGGCGAGACCGCCCGCCGTGGGCAACCGGTCGTAGAACGTGACGTTGGTGCCGGGCACACGCAGCAGGGCCTGCGCGGTGTAGCAGGCAGCAGGCCCGGTTCCGACGATGGCGATGTCGATCGGCGGTAGGTCGTTGACCGTCGCCACCGGGAAGCGGGGCGCGCCCCACTCCGCAACAGCGGGCTTGTCCTTGTAGTAGTCGGCGTTGATGTCGGCGTAGATCTGCTGATCGGGCGTCAATCGCGAGACGCGAGTGATCGCGTCCACCGGGCACGCGTCGGCGCAGGCCCCGCAGTCGATGCACGAGCGCGGATCGATGTAGAGCAACTCCGTCTTGCCGAAATCCGGCTCGTCGGGCGTGGGATGAATGCAGTTGACGGGGCACACCGACAGGCAGGATGCGTCGTTGCAACAGTTCTGCGTGATCGCGAACGGCATGGGTTTCTCAGATGTCCTTCACGGCCTCGAAAAGAGTGGTCAGAGCATGTGCAGACGACGGTAGATCATCTCGGCCGGCTTGGTGACCAAACCGCAGTCGAGGAGAAATGCCATCAGATGCTCGCTCGAAGTACGCATCATCGTGTGGTGATGAGCGTTGTTCTTCGCTTCCTTCACCGCGCGGTCCACGTCGAGGCCCGCTGCTGCGTAGACCTCCTTGTTGACCATGTTCGAGACGATCAGGCGCGCGGCAATCGCGACGACCAACGCGCTGGCCTTGCGGCGAGCCGGGCTCTTCCCCTCGATGTCTTCACGCATCTGAGCGCGCGCGAAGGTCATGTGCCGCGACTCCTCGACGACGTGGATCTTGCTGGTGGTGCGCACGAGCGGCAGCACGTTCTCGCCGCGCATCCAGTCGCGCTGCATGACGTCGAGCACCTCTTCGGCGACGAGGATGCCGCCGTAGGCGATCTCGGCGGACGCGAGAGCCTTGAAGCCACGGCCGAGTTCGATGCTCGACCGACGCGGCAGGTATGCCTTGACACCCATCTTCTGGCACGCGCGGGCGAACATGATCGAGTGACGGCACTCGTCGGCGATCTCGGTGAGCGCGAACTGGAAGTCCGAGTTCGACGAGTCCTTGCAGTACTGATCGCGCAGAACCATCTGCTGCAGGATCATCTCGAACCAGATGCCGGTGCTCATGATCGAGCAGACCTCGTGGCGAGTGAGCGTGATGCGCTGCTCCTCGCTCATCTCGTCCCACAGCTTCGTGCCGTAGAGGGTGCTCCACTCCGGGTTGAGACCGTAGAGGGAGGGATCGAGATCGGCTTCCCAGTCGACCTCCTCGGACGGGTCGTACGACAGCTGGGCGGCGGAATCGAGCAAACGAGCGGAGACGTCCTCGGGCTCGAGAACGTCGTTCCTGGAGAGTGTGCTGGTCATCGCCGTGGTTCCTTCCATCGTCGAAAAGCTGTAAATAACTGTTACGGAGATTACCAGGTACTCGACGACACAGGTAGTCACTCGGGCAGAATTTCTCGAATTCTTTTCGCCGGACCCCTAGAGTTCGAGCGTGCCGAACACGAAGAACCACCGGTGATCGCCGCTCTGCGATCTGCCCTCGACCGCACACCCATGCGTCTGTACGCGGCGGGAATGGTGTCGGCCAACGCCATCGGGGCCGTCATCGTGTTCGTGTTGGCGCGCTTCGTCCTGCCGCTGCCGGTCGGTTCCGAAGAGATCCTGTCGGACCGAAATTACCTGGCGTTCTTCGTGTACCTACCGGTCGCGATCACCATCGGCATCGGGCTCGGACTCCGCGTCGCAGCACCTCTGATTCGGTGGCTGCACACCGGCGGCACGCCAACGGACGAGACCGCGATCGCCGTCGTCCGACTGCCTCTGCGCCAACTCGGCGTCCACGTTCTGCTGTGGGCGCTCGGCGTCGCGGTGTTCGTCTCGGTCAATGCGTCGGCCGGCGCCGCGCTCTCGATCATCGTGGCGATCGCCGTCAGCTTCGGCGGCTTGGCGACGTGCTCGCTGGGTTACCTGGTGGCCGAACGCACTCTTCGCCCGATCACAGCCGCGGTGTTGGAAGTCGGTGCGGTCACCGATTCCGCAGCTCTCGGTGTTCGGCTTCGCGTCGTTCTCATCTGGGTCCTGAGCACAGCGATTCCCGTTCTGGGGTTGGGCCTCATCGGACTCGGCAGGTTGATCGACACCGTCATCCCTCCCGACGTCGATCTGTCCCCCGCGATGGTGTCGCTCTCCGCGGTTGCCCTGGTCGTCGGATTCGGCGGCATGTTTCTGGTCGGCCGCTCCGTCTCGGACCCGCTGCAGCAGGTCAGTAGCGCCATGCAACGCGTCGAAGCCGGGGCGACGGACACCCGTGTCGACGTCTACGACGCCTCCGAGATCGGCCGGTTGCAGAACGGGTTCAACAAGATGGTGGTCGGTCTCGACGAACGCGAGCGACTGCGTTCTCTGTTCGGCAGGCACGTGGGCCACGACGTGGCGCAACGGGCATTGGCAAGCGCTCCACGTCTCGGCGGCGAGAGCCGGACGGTCGCCGTGTTGTTCATCGACCTGGTCGGTTCGACGGCCATGGCCGAGCGAGAATCCGCGGAGGCGGTGGTCGACCTTCTCAATCGGTTCTTCGCAGTGGTGGTCGAGCACGGCGAACGACACGGCGGCTTCGTCAACAAGTTCGAGGGTGATGCCGCACTGCTGATCTTCGGCGCTCCGGTCGATCACCCCGATCCCGCCACGGCGGCACTGCGCACCGCACGCACCCTCGCCGTCGCTCTGGCCGCCGACGGCGGCTTCGAGATCGGTATCGGCGTGACATACGGTTCGGTCATTGCCGGCAACATCGGAGCCGAATCCCGCTTCGAGTACACCGTCATCGGCGACACCGTCAATCAGGCGGCCCGGCTCACCGATCTTGCCAAGGATGACCCCGACACCGATGTGCTGACGTCGTCGATCGTGCTCGATCACGCATCCGATGACGAACGCTCGCACTGGACGACGGGCGAGACGGTGACACTGCGCGGCCGCTCGACACCGACCACTCTGGCTGCGCCTGTGCGGCACCTCTGACGGTCGCTCGGAAGAAAAAAATTCGAAGGTTTCCCGTTCGGTGCCGATGGGGCATACCCCCCGAACCAACTCACCCCACCGCGCATACGCGAGACGTTGACTGGTACAACGTCTCTCGCTCCGAAAGGCAACCATGCCCGCAATTCTGTTCGGCTCGATCAGCACACTCGTCGACACCTCCGAACTGCAGCGCCGCTCGTTCAACGAGGCCTTCGCAGCACACGATCTGAACTGGAACTGGTCCCGTGACGACTACCGGGCCATGCTCGGGTCGAACGGTGGTGCCGACCGCATCGGTGAATACGCGTCCCAGACCGGTACCGAGGTGGACGCCGCGGCCGTGCACGCCACCAAGTCGGAGATCTTCCAACGACTGATCGGCGAATCGGACGTCAAGACGCGTCCCGGAGTCGCCGACACCATCGACAGCGCGAAAGCGAACGGTCTCAAAGTCGGCTTCGTGACGACGACCTCGCGCGAGAACATCGACGCCCTGCTGGCCGCTCTGAGTCCCGAGCTGACGGCCGACTCGTTCGACATCATCGTCGATGCGACCTCGGTCGAACCCGGAAAACCCGATCCCGCCTCGTACGAATTCGCCCTGAAGACGCTGGGAGAGAACGCGTCCGACAGTGTGGCCATCGAGGACAACGCAGGCGGTGTCCAGGCGGCAGCGGCCGCTGGCATCACGTGTGTGGCATTCCCCAACGAGAACACTGCAGGCACCGAATTCGGCTCGGCCACCGAGACCGTCGATGCACTCGATCCGGAGCGCGTCCGAGCTCTGCTCTCAGTCTGACCTTCCATTCAATCCTCCAGGAGTAATCAGTGAGCAATCTTCAGGCCCAGGTCGTTGCCGGGGACAGGTCGTTTCGCGTCGAAGGATACGAGCGCATCGAGTACGACCTGATCTATGTCGACGGGGTGTTCGCAATCGAGAACACCGAATTGGCCGACAGCTACCGGCCGTACGGTCGCGCGCTGATGGTCGTCGACGAATCGGTTCACGACATCTACGGCGACCGGATCAGCGCGTATTTCGATCACCACGAGATCGCACTGACGGTGGTTCCGGTTCACATCGCAGAGACCGCGAAGTCGCTCGAGACGTTCGAGCGCATCGTGGGAGAGTTCGACGCGTTCGGTCTGGTCCGCACCGAGCCGGTACTGGTGGTGGGCGGCGGATTGACCACTGACGTAGCAGGATTCGCGTGCGCCAGCTACCGCCGCAACACCCCGTACATTCGCATTCCCACCACACTGATCGGCTTGATCGACGCGAGCGTGTCCATCAAGGTCGCCGTCAACTACGGCAAGCACAAGAACCGCCTCGGTGCGTACCACGCATCGCAGAAGGTGCTGCTGGACTTCTCGTTCCTCGGCACGCTGCCCGAGGATCAGGTGCGCAACGGCATGGCGGAGCTGATC
>NZ_NOYD01000036.1 GCF_002258315.1 Rhodococcus sp. 06-462-5
GGTTGGGGTGGCCTGCGAACGCGGAGCGGCCCGAACTGTCCTGCCCGGTGAGTTTGCGGCGCATGATGGTCCCCACTGCCTCGAAATGATCCGACCGACCTTTCCACGATGGCGACGCAACCTGCGAGTATCAAGCGATAGGGGTCAGCGTCACATGTGATGCTCACTGTGACGAGATTTTCGGGTGGAGGTCTGCGATGGTTGTCGGTCGGGTCAGGCGGGCTCGTGCGGCCGCGCTGGTGGCGGGTGCGGTGACCGTGGTCGGTGCCTGGACGGGGTCGATGCCGTTGCAGCGGATCGCCAAGCCTCTGATAGTCCCGGCACTGGCGAGCGGGCTCGATCCGACGCGAGATCGGGTGCTCTTGACGGGTCTCGCGGCCGCCACGGTCGGCGATGTGCTGCTGATCGACCCGGACGACGACTCCGCTCTGGAATGGGGTGCGCGTGCATTCGCCGTGATGCAGGGCAGCTATACGTACCTGCTGTTTCGCAGAGGTGCTCGGCCGGCACTGATCGACGCCGTTCCCCGGTACGCCGGATGGGCGGCCGCGGCGACGCAACTTGCCAGGCGTCAGCCCGCGGTGGCGTCGACCCTGATCGCGTACGGTGCGGTGCTCGCGACCACGTCGACCCTGTCTGCTCGTTCTGTTTCGCGCGGCGGCGATCGGCGGCTGATCATCGGCGGAATTCTGTTCACCGTCTCCGATGCGCTGATCTTGTTCAGACGACTGTTGCTCACCGACGACCGTCAGCGGCGGACCGCGGAGGCGATCATTCTGTCGACCTACGTCGCGGCGCAGGTCCTACTCGTCGAGGCCTTGGCTTCGGGGTAGCAGCAGCACCCGCTCGCGGTGGGCGGGGTCGACGCGAACGGCGATGACGGTGCCCGGCTCGAAGCGCGAGGTGTCCGAGCGGGGGATGTCGTAGACGATCTTGCCGAAGTAGCTGCTCGAGCCGGGCACTGTGAATTCGAGATCCAACTCGGCGGTGTTCTCGTCGATGCGTCGGATGGCATCCACTGTCGCCCACCCTTCCACGCCGTGTTCGATCAGCTCCTTCTGCTCGCGCGTCGGTCGTCCGGCGATCATCATGGCCAGGCCGAGAGCCGCGCCGAATCCGGCGACCAGGGCCGCCAGCTGGTACGGAAGCGTTCCGGGCGGAGTTCGGGGGTTCAGCCATCCGATCCAGATCGCCAGTACGAGTGCGTAGCCGATCGTCACCACGACGACTGATCGCACGATTCTCGCGTTGTTCACTACGGTGCTCCTGCGCCGCCGAAAGCGGCCGTTGGATATTCGACGATAGGGGGTTACCGGTAAGTAGGGTTACATGTACGGTGATCGATGTGACTCGACCAACTGTCTTCATCTCAGGCGCAGCTGCCGGTATCGGCCGCGCGACGGCTCTCAAATTCGCGGCCAATGGCTACCTCGTCGGTGCGTACGATATCGACGAGACCGGCTTGGCATCGCTCGGCAAGGAAGCTGCCTCGCTCAGCGGCCGCGTCGTCACCGGCATCTTGGATGTAACCAACTCCGACCAGTGGGAAACCCGGTTGAAGGAGTTCGTCGCCGAGGGCGACGGTCGACTCGACGTTCTGATCAACAACGCCGGAATTCTGGCCGCTGGTGCCTTCGAGGACATGCCGCTGTCGGTGCATCGTCGTCAGATCGACATCAACTTCAACGGCGTCATCTACGGCACCCTCGCGGCCTTCCCGTACCTCAAGGACACCGCAGGGGCGCAGGTCGTCAACTTGTGTTCCGCGTCGGCCATCTACGGTCAGCCCGAGTTGGTGACCTACGGCGCGACCAAGTTCGCGGTGCGAGGCGTCACCGAGGCGCTGGATCTCGAGTGGAGCAAGTACGACATCTCGGTCAAGGCCATGTGGCCGCTGTTCGTCCAAACGGCGATGACCCAGGGCGTGTCGACGGGCACCACGAGTTCGTTGGGTATCAAGCTCACCGTCAAAGATGTGTCCGACGCGATCTTCGACGCGACCCGTCCGGTCAAGCGTCGGTTGCACAAGGTGCATTTCCCGGTCGGCTTGCCGTCCAAGGCGCTCTCGCTCGGTTCGCGCTTCTCGCCCGCATGGCTCACGCGCGAGGTCAACCGGCGCCTGAGCCACACCTAGAACTCGTCGCCGGACGATGCCGGCACTGCGCCGGTATCGTCGGTCTTTCGAGCAATCGGTGTCGAAAGGTGGGTCGGGGTTTCTTCATGCTGAGTACGTGGGGTTCGAGCAGAGCACGGCAAATGGGTTGGGCACGAGCCTGGTTGGTGGGAATCGGAGCCTGTACGGCGCTCGTTCTCACCGGTTGCAGCAGTGAGTCCGCTGCCCAGCCTCCGCCGCCTGCGTCGACCACCACCCCGCCGCCGACGACCACGTCAACCACCACCCCTGCACCCGTGACGACCACGGAGGCACCACCGCCTCCGCCTCCGCCTCCGGTGGAGCCGCCGCCCACCGAGGAACCGCAGACGACGTACGCCGCCATCGGCGGTGCGTACTACTTCAGTTCCCCCGACGGTCTTTTCCAGTGCGGAATCGTGCCGTTGTCGAGTCGTACCGAGGCCGGGTGCCAGGGCACCACCACTCCGGTGCCGCCGCGACCCGAGGACTGCATGATCAACTGGGGCAACGGTATTCGAGTCACCAACGACGGCCCGGCGGCGTTCATGTGCTCCGGCGGCGTGGTCTACACCTCGGGTGGGGAAACGATCGACCCACCGCTCGCCGTCGGCGCGAGCATCGCCGCGAACGGATTCACCTGTACGTCCGCCGAGAACGGCATCTCGTGCGTCGACGATGCGACCGGACACGGCTTCCGCATCGCACCGGACAGCAACGAAGTCTATTGAGCGAGAACACGATCGACAGCGAACCGTCGTCGGACGATGCCGGCCCCACCGAGTGGGGTGAGAACCCCAACGGCGTCGGACCGTGGTCGGACACGCACACCGAACCGCCACCCGACGATCCACGATTGGACCCGGAACTACTCGCAGGCGGCGACCGCCGCAACGTCGTCGACGCCTACCGCTACTGGCGACGGGAGGCGATCGTCGCCGACATCGACACCCGACGGCATTCGCTGCACGTCGCCATCGAGAACTTCACCAACGACGCGAACATCGGGACGGTGGTGCGCACCGCGAACGCCTTTGCGGCGCAAGCGGTCCACATCGTCGGCCGTCGTCGGTGGAACCGTCGCGGTGCCATGGTCACCGACCGCTACCAGCACATCCATCACCACGACTCGGTGGAGGCGCTCATGGCGTACGCCGCGGAGCAGGGTCTCGTCGTCGTGGCGGTCGACAACACCCCGGGGTCGGTACCGATCGAGACCGCGGAGTTGCCGCGTCACTGCCTGCTGCTCTTCGGCCAGGAGGGACCCGGTGTCACAGCCAGTGCCCGCGAATCGGCCTCGATGACGGTATCGATCGCGCAGTTCGGTTCCACTCGCAGCATCAATGCAGGTGTGGCCGCCGGGATTGCCATGCACTCGTGGATTCGGCGGCACGCGGATCTCGATGCAGCGTGGTGAGTCGCAGCGCTCTCCGAGGGGGTTTCCGGGGCGGGATGTAACGAATCGGCAACGGTAGTGGCAGGATTGCGGCTATGCAGGAGTTGTGGTCGCAGCGTGCGGACGCTGCGGAGGGGGCCGTCGTCGCGCGGCACATGCGTCGGCTGTGGGGGCTGCCGGGCACGACGTTGGGAGTCGTCGCCTGGCCACCGGCGCGTGTGGAGCGGATGTTCCTGCGTTGGCACTACTGGTGGCAGGCCCACCTGCTCGACTGCGCGGTCGACGCCGCCGATCGCGATCTCACCGCCAAGCGCCGTCGGCGATTGAACAAGATCACCCGAGCACACCGAACCCGCAACGTCAGCGGGTGGACCAACAACTACTACGACGACATGGCGTGGCTCGGGTTGGCACTCGAACGCGCGCAGAGGCAGCACTTCGTCAGCAATCGCAATGGCATCCAGCAGATCGAGATGGAACTGTTCGACGCCTGGGCTCCGGCCGAGGGCGGCGGCATTCCGTGGCGCAAGAAGTCCGACTTCTACAACGCACCGGCCAACGGCCCGGCCGCGATCTTGCTGGCCCGCACCGGCCGGCTGTGGCGTGCCCAGGAGATGGCCGACTGGATGGACCGCACCCTCAAGGACCCGCGCACGGGTCTCGTTCTGGACGGAATGCATTCCACGCGCGCACTCGTCGACGCCAATAAGCCCGGCGAGATGGAACGCGCCGTCTACAGCTACTGCCAGGGCGTCACGTTGGGCCTCGAGACCGAACTCGCTGTCCGACTCGGAGAACCCCGGCACGCCGAGCGAGTCCATGCGCTGGTCGACGCCGTCGACAACCACCTGACCCGCAACCTCGTCATCACCGGCGGCGGAGGGGGAGACGGCGGCCTGTTCAACCCGATCCTCGCGCGCTACCTGGCGATGGTCGCGGTGGAGCTACCCGGAGACTCGGACGCCGACGACCGTGCACGCGAACTCGCGGCCGCGATCGTGCTGAACTCGGCCGAGTCGGCGTGGGAGAACCGCCTCGAAGTGGAGGACAACCCTCTGTTCGGAGCAGACTGGACCCGCGAAGCCCGCTTCCCGGGGCAAGGACTGCACATCGCCACCTTCACCGAAGGAACGGTCCGACCGTCCGATGTGCCCGAACGGGACTTCTCGGTGCAACTCGGCGGCTGGATGCTCATGGAAGCCGCCTACCGAGTCTCGGCTGCGGGTTTCTAGAACACTTCGTCGGAGCGGACCGACGCAGAACCTACTCGACGACCTCTTCGACCTCGATGGTCTCTTCGGGGCGTGCCATTTCCTTGCGGTACTGCCAGATACCGAGCCCGGTTCCGACGACGAGCAACACCACCATGCTGATGAGGACGGCAGGCATCAGCCAGGGGATGCCCTCGATGAACGAGCCGAAGTAGAACCCGATCAGCAGGAGCACCGGAGCCCAGATGATGGCGCCGAGAGTGCTGGCGATCGTGTACTTGCGGTGATCCATCTTCGCGGCACCCGCGACCAGCGGGCACAGCGTGCGCACCCAGGGAATCCACCGCGCGACCAGCACCGCCCAGAATCCGTGCTTCTCCAGCAGAAGATTGACCTTGTGCAGGTTCTTGGTGTTGAGGTACTTGCCGTTCTTACGCGCCACCAGCGTCGAGCCGGTCCGGTGTCCGATCGAGTACCCCACCTGATTGCCCGCGATGGCGGCGACCATCGCACCGAGCGACAGCGCCCAGATGTGACCGGTGCCCGACGCATGGGTCGCCATCACGATTCCTGCCGTGATCAGCATCGAATCCCCGGGTAGGAACAACCCGATGATCACCGCGCATTCGATGAACACGAAGGTCATCACGACGATCCACACGACGAGGGGGCCCGCTGTCTCCAGCGGACCGAAGCTGCCGACGGCCTGAACGGACACGGCCGGCAGCGCAGTGGTAATCGACGACATGGACTCGATCACTTTCGGAGGATCTCGATCAGGACCTGGTGTCCGGGGCGTCGGCCTCGATCACATCGGTTGCCTCGCCGAGCGGGGTCTTGCGGGCCTTGATCATGCGCTTGCCGACCTCGATGACGATGGGGAGGACGGAGACGGCGACGATGACGAGGAAGATGATGTCGACGTGTTCACGGATGAACGCGATCTGCCCGAGCAGGTACCCCAGCACCGTCACGCCCGCGCCCCAGAGGATGCCGCCGACGACGTTGTAGGTGAGGAACAGTGAGTACTTCATGTGCGACGCACCGGCCACGACCGGTGCGAACGTACGCACGATCGGCACGAAGCGCGCCAGGATGATCGTGATCGGACCGTGCTTCTCGAAGAAGATGTGCGACTCGTCGATGTACTTCTTCTTGAAGAATCGCGAATCGTTGCTCTTGAAGAGGGCCGCGCCACCCTTGGTCCCGATGAGATAGCCGACCTGATCACCGAGGATGGCCGCGATCGGGATCAGGATGACGAGCGTCCAGATGGATGCGAACGGCTCGATCTCGGTGGACTTCGACGCCGCGATCAACCCGGCCGTGAAGAGGAGGGAATCGCCTGGGAGCAGCGGAAACAGCAGCCCCGACTCGATGAAGACCACCAGCAGCAGCCCGATGAGCACCCAGTGCCCGAACGAGTTGAGCAGGTTCACCGGGTCGAGGAATCCGGGCAGCAGGGCCAGGTTCGTCGTCATCGTTTCCGAGGCAGCTAGGACACTCACCGCGCCCACACTACCGGCCGAAACTGGTATGTCCTGAACAGATGATGTCGCTCGGCTGTGAATGCGATGGCCTGTGCGTCGTTCTCGGTGCTCCTGCGGAATGACCTCAGGGATGCGGGTACGCACGACACCGGGCTCGGAGGTTGCCATACTGCACAGGACACAATCGAACTTTCAATGGAGGAATGACGCCGTGCCTATCGCAACTCCCGAGGTCTACGCCGAGATGCTGGGCCGGGCGAAGGAACACAAGTTCGCCTTTCCGGCAATCAACTGTGTGGGTTCCGAGTCCATCAACGCCGCCATCAAGGGCTTCGCCGACGCGGGTAGCGACGGCATCATCCAGTTCTCGACCGGCGGAGCCGAGTTCGGATCAGGACTCGGCATCAAGGACATGGTCGTCGGCGCTGTGGCGCTCGCCGAGTTCGCGCACGTGATCGCCGCCAAGTACGACGTCACCATCGCTCTGCACACCGATCACTGCCCCAAGGACAAGCTGGACACGTACGTTCGTCCACTGATCGCGATCTCGCAGGAGCGCGTCGACGCAGGCAAGAACCCGCTGTTCCAGTCGCACATGTGGGACGGCTCGGCCATCCCGATCGACGAGAACCTCGAGATCGCCAAGGACCTGCTGGCCCGCGCTGCAGCAGCGAACATCATTCTCGAGGTCGAGATCGGTGTCGTCGGCGGCGAGGAAGACGGCGTCGAGGCCGAGATCAACGACAAGCTCTACACCTCCAACGAGGACTTCCTCAAGACCGTCGAGGCCCTCGGCGCAGGCGACGCGGGCTCGCGCTACCTGCTGGCGGCCACGTTCGGCAACGTGCACGGCGTGTACAAGCCGGGCAACGTCAAGCTCAAGCCGTCGGTGCTGGCAGACGGCCAGAAGGTCGCAACGGAGAAGCTCGGTCTGGCGTCGGGTTCCAAGCCGTTCGACTTCGTCTTCCACGGCGGATCGGGATCGGCGAAGAGCGAGATCGAAGAGGCACTCGAGTACGGCGTGGTGAAGATGAACGTCGACACCGACACCCAGTACGCGTTCAGCCGTCCCATCGCCGGACACTTCTTCTCCAACTACGACGGTGTGCTCAAGATCGACGGTGAGGTCGGCAACAAGAAGGCCTACGACCCGCGCAGCTACCTCAAGAAGGCCGAGGCCGGCATGACGGCCCGTGTCGTCGAGGCCTGCAACGACCTCAAGTCCGCCGGTCGCAGCGTGAGTGCCGGCTAGCCGGCAGTGGCGTGGGTAAGTGCCCTCTGGGGCACATCGGAGCGGAGCCTGCGGAGCGACCCGCAGGCTCCTCCATGCCACTGCAGCGTCAGCTGCACACCTTCCACTGATCGCCCTCGAGGCGCAGGTCGAAGGTGCGCGGCGATCGGTCGTTCGGGTTGGCATCTGTGTGCGCGATGACCTGAGCGATCGCGGTGGTGTCGTCGCCGACCTGAATGGCGTCGATGCTGTCGAGAGTCGGTATGTTGCCCTGCTCGAGCGAGACGCGGTGCACCTCGGCGAATTCCGCATCCGGGATGTCTCGGTAGAACGTCGCCAGGTCGCCGCACGAGGTACTGCGCAACGTGGCGAGGTCGCCGCCGGCCAGGGCTCTGGTGAACGACTCGACGGTCGTTCTGATCCGTGCCTCCGGGGAGTCGTCGACGCTGGTGCGGTCGATCAGCAGGTATGCACCGGCGGCCACTGCCGCGATCACGACAACCGCGGCCACCAGTGCCGCCCACCACTTCTTGTGGCTCGGCTTGCCGGATTCCGTCGGCTCGGGTCCGATGCGTTGGGGGCCGACCTGCTTCGGCGTGGGGCGCTGCGGTTCGATCTTCCTCGGCCCGACCGGTTGCGGCACAGCGGCCGGTGATTTGTTCTCTGCCGCAACATCTTTCGTCGGATTCTCGGACGGGTTCCGCGGCGGGATACGACGCGGGGCTGCGGTGGGCTTTGCGACCGGCTTCGATTCCGGTGCGAGCGGTTCCTCGGTCGGAGCAGTGGTTATCTTCTCGGTCGGGGTGTCGGCCGGCGCGTCGACCTGCTTCTTCTTGCCGAGATCGATCTTCTCGGTCGCTGCGTCGGCCTCGGAGGGCGCATTCTTCTTCTCGTCCGGCATGCGTTCTCCCTCGTTCACCGAATTCTTGCAAGAGCGGTATGTTTGAAATTTCGTCAGCTGGCAGCCTATCGACCGTGTCGGCCGCTCGACGCGAGCGCCACCGGGGGTGTTCGGACACGATTCGGTGACGTAGGGGCACAATGAGCGCCATGACTTCTTTCGGTGATTTGCTCGGACCCCAACCCACACTGTTGCCCGGCGACGACGAGGCCGAATCCGCGCTGCTGAACCACGAGGCACCCGAGACCGTCGCAGCAGCGCATCCGACGGCGTCCATCGCGTGGGCCTACCTGGCCGAGGCCGCGCTCGAGTCGGGTGCCACCATCACGGCGTACGCCTACGCTCGAACCGGCTACCACCGAGGTCTTGACCAGTTGCGTCGTAACGGATGGAAGGGATTCGGGCCGGTCCCGTACAGCCATGAGCCCAACCGAGGATTCCTCCGATGCGTCGCAGTCCTCGCCAAAGCGGCCCGCGACATCAACGAGCACGACGAGTACGCCCGCTGCCTCGACCTCCTCGAAGACTGTGACCCCAAGGCAGCAGAAGCGCTCGGCCTGGGCTGATCGGGCCCGCGCGAGCCGGGCGCGAGGACGAACCCGGGTCAAGTCGGGCAGTGCTCGGCTGAAGTTGTCGCTGCTGCCGATCATTCAGTGCGCACTGGCGGCAGGTGTGGCGTGGTTCGTGGCGACGGACATCGTCGGTCACGAGAGCCCGTTCTTCGCGCCGATCGCCGCTGTCGTCTCGCTGGGCGTATCGCTCGGTGCTCGCCTGCGCCGATCGGCCGAGCTGGTCGTCGGAGTGACGGTGGGCATCGGCATCGGAGATCTGCTCATCTCGCTGATCGGTAGCGGGCCGTGGCAGATCGCTCTGGTCGTGGTGTTGGCGATGTCGGCTGCGGTGTTCCTCGACGGCGGGCCGATCATCGCGATGCAGGCCGGGTCGTCCGCGGTGCTGGTGGCGACGCTCATTCCGCCCGGCAACATGGGTGGCCCCAACCGCATGGTCGACGCTTTGGTCGGTGGTCTGGTGGGCATCGCGATCGTGGCGTTGATCCCGACGCATCCGGTGTGGCGGGCCCGCAAGGATGCGGCGAGTGTGTTGGCCACGGCTGCGAGTGTGTTGCAGAAGGTGGCCGACGGCTTGGTGGCGAACGATCCCAAGCCGATCGAGGAGGCGCTACGTAAGGCGCGTGCGACGCAGTCGGGTATCGATGCTCTGCGAACCGATCTCAAGGGCGGCCGGGAGATCGCGCGAATCTCGCCGATGTACTGGAATCACCGCAACCGTCTGGCGTCGCTGGCGGCGACGGCCGATCCCATCGACAACGCCGTCCGCAACATCAGGGTGCTCGCGCGACGATCGCTGACGCTGGTGCGCGACGACGAGATCCTCGATCCGCGCGTCGTCGACGAAGTGGAGAAATTGGCGCATGCGGTGGAGGTCCTGCGGCAGATGATCCTTGCCGATCCGGGTCAGAAGCCGGATGCGGCAGAGGCGGCGCGAGTGTTGCGGTCGGTTGCGGCCGGTGCCAAACCGGAGTTGATCTCGAACGCCGGTCTGTCGGCAACGGTGGTCCTGGCGCAGTTGCGGTCGATCATCGTCGACCTCTTGCAGGTCGCCGGGCTCAAGCGTATTTCTGCGTTGGCGACGCTTCCGCCGACGGTCAAGCACCCGCACGTCCCGCCGGAGTTGTGACCCGAGCACACCATTGCATATATGCGTATGTACGCATATGGTGACTTCCGGAAGTCGATATCGGTCACCAGGGGGAGTCATGGGCGCGGGTCACGGGCACAGTCACGGCGTTGGCGGTCACACGCCCGCAGGTGCGGGGCCGCCCAAGGCCCGCATTCGCAAGATGGTCGTGGCGCTGGCCATTCTGGTGGTGTTCCTCGTCGTCGAGGCGACCGTCGCCCTGGCGATCGGGTCGCTCGGCCTGCTCGCCGACGCGGGCCACATGCTCACCGATGTGCTCGGCATGTCGATGGGTCTGATCGCGCTGATGCTCGCCCGCAAGGGAAGTGCCGCAGCGGCAAGGACATTCGGCTGGCATCGGGCGGAAGTGTTGACTGCCATCGCGAATGCCGTTCTGCTGCTCGGTGTTGCGGCGTTCATCATGTACGAGGCCATCTCCCGCATCGGCGATGCGCCTGAAATCCCCGGCGTGCCGCTCATTCTCACCGCGACGGCCGGTCTCGCGGCCAACATCGTCGTCATGCTGCTCATTCGCGGCGACGCCAAGGATTCCCTGGCCGTCCGCGGTGCGTACATGGAAGTTCTGGCCGATGCGGTCGGCAGTGTCGGGGTGCTCGTGGCCGGCGTGCTGATGGTCGTGTTCGGGTGGACCTGGGCGGACATCGTCGTCGGTGTCCTGATCTCCCTGTGGGTGATCCCGCGCGCGATCAAGCTCGCAGGCTCGGCTCTGCGAATCCTCACCCAGGCCAGTCCCGGACACGTCGACGTCGACGCGTTGACCGGCGACCTGAGCGCACTACCGGGCGTGACGGGGGTTCACGACCTGCACGTGTGGACACTGACCACCGGAATGGATGTGGCGACAGTGCATCTCGAATGCGAGGGCTCGTCGTCGATGGTGCTCGACAGAGCCCGGTCGTTGCTGTCCGCCTACGGACTCGACCACGCCACGGTGCAGGTCGAGCCCGCCGCACACGGCCGAACCTGCAAGGAAGAGCTCACCTGGTGACGGTGCGCACCTCGGTGCCCGGTCGCCAGACGTCGATCTGCATGTGATCGTCCACCAGTGAGGTCAGTACGACCTCGGTGATATCGAGATCGAACACGTGGTACGGCACCAATTCACCCGGTGCCGCGTCGAATATCGGTTGCAGCACAGCAGGATCGGTGATCTCGACTGCACGCCCACCGATCTTCGCGTCCCCGCCCTCCATGGAATGGTGACCCGGATTGCTGTGCAGCGCGAACCGCCCGTCGCTTCGCAGATCCCGCGCTTTGACGGCACCGAGCATCGAACCGAGCCGCAGCACACCGCTGTCGTCGAACTCGACCTCGGTTCCGCTGACGCGCGGTGAACCGTCCGCCCGCAGCGTCGCGAGTACATGGTGTTTGTGGGCGGTGAATCTGGCCCGCACCGCCGAGGCCAGGTTCGGGGCGGCTGTCGAGAAGTCGTTCCACGTCGTCATGCGTCGAGTATCGACCCCGATCACTGACATCATGTGTCAGTAGTATCTGACAGATGCGTTCTGCACGATTGCTTCGGATCATGCTGTTGCTCCAGGAGGGGCGACAGGCGACCGCGCAGTCACTCGCGGACGAGGTCGAGGTATCGGTTCGCACCATCTACCGCGACATCGGCGCGCTCGGAGCCGCCGGCGTGCCGCTGTGGACCGAATCGGGCCCCGGGGGCGGCATCCGATTGCTCGACGGGTGGCAGTCGAAACTGACCGGCATGACCGGTACCGAAACGTCGGCGCTGATGCTGCTCGGTATGCCGTCGGTTGCGGCCGACCTCGGATTGTCCGACGCCACCGCCGCTGCCGAGAGCAAGCTCCTCGGTGCGCTGCCGGTGTCGCTACGGGCGAGTGCGCAGCTGTGGCGTGAGCGTGTGCACGTCGATGTACCCGGATGGTTCACCGCGCCCGTTGCGAACGAGTTGGTCCCGGTGTTGGCGCGTGCTGTGCTCGGTGGTCGACAGATCGAGATCGGCTATCGCGGCAGGAGTCGGGTTCTCGGGCCGCTCGGACTCGTGGTGAAGGCCTCGGTCTGGTATTTGGTGGCCACTCGCGGTGAGCGCATTCTGTCGTTTCGGGTCGATCGGATCGAGAGTGTGACGGAACTGGTGACCGAGGTGTTTCGGCCGGTGGGGTTCGACCTAGCGCAGTGGTGGGGTGCGTCGATGGCGGAGTTCGATCGGTCGCTGGCGAGGTTTCCCTGTCGAGTTCGATTGTCCGACAACGCGGTGCGTGCGCTGCCTCGGGTGATCGGCGTCGCGGCCACCCCGGATTTCGATCCGCCCGACACCGACGGGTGGACCGAGGTGGAGTTGATGCTCGAGAGCGAGGAGGTGGCTCTTGTTCAGCTGATCGCGCTCGGCGGGGGAGTGAGTGTGTTGGATCCCGCATCACTGCGTCGATCGCTGCGCGAGGTCGCGTCGAGCATCGTGCGTGAGAACAGTTGAGTCACAGCCAGAATCGCATCAAATAGTTTCCGTTACCGGCGAAGAACTCGGGAACACCGGACAAACCGAACAGGGTGTAGATCGCCCCGAAGAATGCGGAATTGACCGCGGGCACGAACAACAACGCGACGAGAACGAGGATTCCGTACCCCTTGAACTGGTCGAGGGATGCACGGGTGGCGGGCGAGAGCGAGGGTTCGAGTGCGGCGTATCCGTCGAGTCCCGGTACCGGAATCAGGTTCAGGATCGTGGCCATGATCTGCAGGAACGCCAGGAAGCTGAGCCCGTACCAGAAGGCTTGGTGGGTGCCGTCGGTGCCGAACATGCGAATGACGATCAGAAGTACCACGGCGACAACGGCGTTGGCGAACGGTCCGGCGAGGGCGATGCGCCGCTGCGTCGACGCCGAGAATCGGCCGGTTCGCAGGTACACGGCACCGCCAGGAAGCCCGATTCCGCCGATCGCGATGAACACCACCGGCAAGATGATCGAGAGCAACGGGTGGGTGTACTTCAGCGGGTTGAGCGTGAGGTAGCCGCGGAGTTCGACTTCCCGGTCCCCGGCCCGAAAAGCTGTGTACGCGTGCCCGAATTCGTGCAGGCACACCGAGGCGATCCACCCGGCGAGGACCAGCACGAACACTCCCAGGCGAGCGGTGAAAGAGGTGACGTCCTCCGCCGTCCACGCCAGCGCGCCGCCCACTCCTGCGACGGCGAGTACAGCCACGAACACCGGGCTCGGCAGAACGGGACTGCGGCGCAGCGGAACGGTCATCGGACCAGCAACCACTCTTCGTGATGACGGTAGAACGTCGACCTCTTCACTGTTCTGTCGCCGGCGATGCCGTCGCGCATCAGGTCTGCGGCGGGTGAGCCGAGCTGCATTGCGCGTCCGCTCACCCAGCGGCGAGGCAGAAACCGTCGACGGCTGATCACTCGCGCGCGCAGACCCGGCAACTCCGCGGTCGGTGCCACCTCGACGCCGGGTACGACGCCGGAGAACAATCGAGTGTCGTCGACGTATGCCTCGCCCTCCAGTTCCGCGCCACCGCCACCGCCGAGCAGTGCCCGACCGACCACGGCCTTGCCCGCGTCGTCGCGAATGAGGGGCGTGCTCGACGCTTTTCCTGTCAGTGCGACCTTGGCGGCGCGGGATCCGGTCCCGAGCTTGTAGATGTGAGCGGCGTTGGTCGCTGTCTCCGGTACGAACGCGACTTCGACGTGCAGGCGGTCGGTGCGCATCAACCTGGTGAGAACTGCGGCCAGCGAGGCGTCGTCGCCCAGCACGATGATGCGCGGTGCGGGGGCGGATTCGATGTCTGCGAACAGCGCGCTGCAATCGTCGTCGGTCGGCACGGCATCGGCGTTGCGCAGTGGGACGTCGGTCAGCGTGATCGGCAACGGCGGGTTTCCGCAGTGCAGAACGAACGGTGTCACGGCGCTCCTAGATCATCGGTGAACCCTCGAACGACCATAGTGCCCTCGTTTCGGTTCCACCGTAGCGGCATGCGGGCCAGCTCACCGCCTCGGCTAGACTGTTCTCCCGGCCACTGTCGCGCCTGCGACAAATGGTGACGGCTGCGTTCGATCGAGCAATATTTGCAGCACGTCCTCGCACGAAAGCAACGTAGGAGAGCACATGCCGGCGATAGTCCTGATCGGCGCCCAGTGGGGCGACGAGGGCAAAGGCAAAGCCACCGACCTTTTCGGCGAACGCCTCCAGTGGGTCGTTCGCTACCAGGGCGGCAACAACGCCGGCCACACCGTGGTCCTTCCGAACGGTGACAAGTTCGCGCTGCACCTGATCCCGTCGGGAATTCTCACGCCCGGCGTGAAGAACGTCATCGGCAACGGCGTCGTCGTCGATCCGGGTGTGCTGCTCACCGAGCTCGACGGCCTCGAAAAGCGTGACGTCGACACCACGAACCTGCTGCTCAGCGCCGATGCGCACCTGATCATGCCGTACCACGTGGCCATCGACAAGGTGACCGAACGCTTCCTCGGAGCCAAGAAGATCGGAACCACCGGCCGCGGCATCGGGCCGTGCTATCAGGACAAGCTCGCTCGCGTCGGCGTCCGCGCAGCCGATGTGCTCGACGAGAAGATCCTGACTCAAAAGGTCGAGGCTGCACTGGAATTCAAGAACCAGGTGCTCTCGAAGATCTACAACCGGCGGGCGCTGGACTCTCAGCAGGTCGTCGACGAGGTGCTCGAGCAGGCCGAGGGCTTCAAGCACCGCATCACCGACACCAGGCTGCAGCTGAACCTCGCTCTCGAGCGCGGCGAGACGATTCTGCTCGAGGGATCTCAGGGCACGCTGCTCGACGTCGATCACGGCACGTACCCGTACGTCACGTCCTCGAATCCGACTGCGGGCGGTGCGTCGGTCGGTTCCGGTATCGGCCCCAACAAGATCGGGACCGTCCTCGGCATTTTGAAGGCCTACACGACGCGTGTCGGCTCGGGCCCGTTCCCGACGGAGCTGTTCGACAATCACGGTGAATACCTGGCCAAGCAAGGCGGCGAGGTGGGCGTCACCACCGGTCGTGCTCGACGCACCGGCTGGTTCGACGCCGTCATCGCGCGCTACGCCACCCGCGTCAACGGCATCACCGACTACTTCCTGACCAAGCTCGATGTGCTCTCGAGCCTGGACACGGTGCCCATCTGTGTCGCGTACGACGTCGACGGCGTCCGGCACGACGAGATGCCGATGACTCAGACCGGGTTCCATCACGCGAAGCCGATCTACGAAGAGATGCCCGGTTGGTGGGAAGACATCTCCGGTGCCCGCACGTTCGAGGAACTGCCGATCAACGCGCAGAACTACGTCCTGCGTCTCGAGGAGCTCTCGGGTGCGTACATGTCGTGCATCGGAGTAGGACCGGGCCGCGACGAAACCATCGTTCGGCGGGACATTCTGCGGTAGACAGTTCTGCGAACTTCAAGCCCCGAGGCCCATGGCCTCGGGGTTTTTTCGTGCCCGGACATGCCGTCCGGATCCGATTCTCCACAATGCGAATAAACAGCGAGTTCAGTAGGAAAGTAGCGTGAAAAGACACTGCGTTCGCTGTAATCGAACACGTCGGCTGGGGAATCCGCTGCGAGGGAGCAGTTTTCGTAATTCAGGCAGCTTTACACACCGTGTTCATGTGTAAACCAAAAGTATGAAACGGGCATCGGAACATTCCTTCGGACTTTTACCATCACTTGGGTAACGAGTGAGAAGGCCGTGCCGAAACAATGGTCATCGCACCAGTTGCGGAGGCCTCTTCGGATGGCCGACGACCCGACCGGGTCACCTCCCCCTCGGCCTCGTGAACAAGGCCACCGAAGAAAGCGACAACGAATGAACAAGGCAACCAAAGGCGCCATAGCCGCGGGGGCGGCAGCTGTACTGCTGCTCGGCGGTTTGGGATCGCTTGCTGTGTGGAACGACAGCGAGACTCTCGATGGCGGAACGATCACCTCAGGAGACCTCAGTCTCGAGTTGGTCCCCGGCTCGGTCGCGTGGTTCGACTCATCGGACGACGTCAATGGTGGAGTCGACCTTCCGATCGCAGACATCGCGGCGTTCCGCATAGTTCCCGGCGACGTTGTTGCCTACACAGCCCAGTTCAACATCGAGGCCGAGGGCAACAATCTGACGGCCAACCTCACCGCAGACACCAGCAGCGTCGCGGCCGGACCGGGCTCGGCCGAGTTGCTCGCCGCGATCACTACTTCGGTCACCGCAGAGGGCGCGACCAGCGGCCCACTCCCGACAACCGGCGATGGTTCAGCAGTGATCACCGCACCGAACACGGCTGCCGAGAACCAGGTGCTCGATGTTCGAGTCGAGTTCGTATTCGATGTCGACACCGACGGACTGGACGCACAGAACCAGAGCATCGACCTCGCGGCCTTCACTCTCGATCTGACGCAGATCCGTCCGCTCGTTCCCTGAGTCCTGGTTCCTTTGAAGCACGGTCGGTACTGGGCGTTGGCAGCCGCGTCCGTCCTTGTGGTGAGCTTCGGCTCTGCACAGGTGACGGGCGCGCTGTGGCGCGATGAAGAGGTGATCGGGGGCGGCACCATCACCTCGGGCACCTTGGACATCAAGGTGGGAGAAGCGGGTGCGGAGGTGAACGATTTCACGATCACAGGGCTGGGGTCGTTGAACTTCAAGCCGAACGGGTTCGCTCAGGCACCACTGTCGATCCGCAACTCAGGCAGCACCCCGTTCCTCTTCCGACTTCAGAACACAACAGTGAGTGGAACGTTGCCGTTCACGCTGACCGCAAGCACCGTCGCCAACCCCGATGCGTGTCCCGCAACTGGTTCGCCAACCGGGGCGACTGTTCTGTACAACAACATCGCAGCAGGTGCTCAGGTGCCGGCCGCACCTGCAGCCCGTCCGCTTGCTCCAGGTGCGAGCGAGGTGTGGTGCTTTCGACTCACCACCTCCGATCAACCACCCCAGAGCGCTACTTCCCAAGTGACGTTCTCGTTCCGAGCGGATCAGGCATGACGACCGACGACACCGACGTCATCCCGGTCGTCCCTCCGCGCGAGGTAGACGACGAACACACGGGCGTGTGGTGGTGGGTGAGCCGCATAGTGTCCTACACCCTGCTTGCGGTGATGGTTCTGATTCTGCTGGCCACCGTCGTAGTCCCGCGAGTCACCGGGGCCACTCCGTACACCGTCCTGACTCAGTCGATGGAGCCGACGTATCCGCCCGGCAGCCTGATTGTCGTGCGTCCCGTCGAGCCTGGTGAGCTTGCCATCGGAACGCCGATCACCTACCAAATACGTTCGGGCGAGCCCGAAGTGGTGACGCACCGCATTGTCGCTACTCGGCAGAGCGGAGCGGGGGAGCTCACTTTCATCACGCGCGGTGACAACAACGGCGCCGACGACGAGAACCCGGTTCAGGTTGGGCAGATTCGCGGCGAGGTGTGGTACTCGGTTCCGTACATGGGGTACGTGAACAACTGGCTCAACGGCGAACAGCGCAAGATCACCGTCGCCGTCATCGTCATCGGCCTGTTCGGTTACGCCCTGGTTATGTTCGTCGGGGCCGGTGTCGATCGCTATCGGAGCCGGAAGGAGCAGTCGCGGTGAAGCACAGCGCGTTCGTCGCCTGCACCGCAGCTTTTGCCGGCATCGCGGTCGTTCTGCTCATGGGTGCCGGTCCGTCGCAGGCGGCGCAGACGGTGAAGTACAGCGACGATGGCGAGCGCTGGGGAACCGATTTCAGAAGCCCGTTGTTCGACAAGGACATTCGGTGGGTTCCGCAGGACTCTCGCAGTTCACAATTTCATGTATTCAACGACACCGATACGGACGGGCGGTTGTGGGTGTCTCTCGACAGTGACAATCCGGCATTCGTTCGCGCCCTCGATGTCTCGATCGGTGACGCCGTGACCGAGTCATGCGCACTGACCAGCGTCCCCGCCGGGGAGAAGAAACAAATCGACGTGGTAGTCGCGATGTCGGAATCAGCCGGCAACGACACCCGGACCTCCACAGCACGAATTGATCTGATTCTTCAGTGGGACAACAGTATGAGCGACGTGTGCCCGGAGCTGTCGGGTGCACGGATGGATATGGAAAGGGCGCAGCGGTGATGTCGCGTCACAAAGATGCAGTCGGTCCGAAGGCGATTCTCCGTCGGATCGGTGTCGCGCTCATCAGTGCGCGCGCTCGGGCCATCATGTCGATCGGCATCGTGCTCGGCCTCGGCGCGGTGGGAACCCTTGCTGCATGGTCGGATACGGCGACGGCGACGTCGGGTGTGTTCACGACCGGCCGGCTCGATATCAAAGTGGGAACGCCTGCCGTCGACAACGACCCCCCACTCTTCGCCACGACCCTTGCCAATCCTGCGATCTTCCCCGGAGACACTGTCTCGGCCGGGCTCCTGGTGACCAACGCCGAGGGATCCGTAGCCAACACGTTCACCATCGGGGTCCGGGCGAGCAACCCCACCTTGGGCAGTCTGCTCAGCACCGCGGTGCATTCGGGTGCCCCGGCAAACGGGGTGTGTTCAGGCACTCCTCTAGGGTCGGTGATCGGCCTCGTGACACCGGTCGGTGCTCCGACGAACTCACCGAAACCGATTCCGGGCGTGAACCTTCCACTCGCAGTCACGGGTATGCCCGGAAGTACACAACAGCTGTGCATCAGTGTGACCATGCTGCCCACTGCGACGCAGCCGGCCACCGCAATCAGCAGCACCATCACGTACACCATCACCGCGACGTCGAGTTAGCTCATGTCCGATACCCACGCCGCCTCCGCTGACCGCGTCCGATCTCGCCCGCGTCTGTTGCGCGAGATTGCTCTGACCGTCGGCGCTGTCGCCGGGTTGATCTGCGTGCTGTTTGCGCTCGCGGCCGTCTTCTTCGGTATCACCCCCTTGATCTTCCGTTCCGGGTCCATGGCCCCCGCCATCGACACCGGAGCTCTGGCACTGAGCAAGACGACTCCGGTCGCGGACATCGAGGTCGGCGACATCGTCAAGGTCACCAACGCGTCGGGAGCAGGAATCACCCACCGCGTGGTCGAGATCGGGGCGGTCGGAACCGATAGTGCACAGCTGTTCCTTCAGGGTGACGCGAACGCTGAGCCCGATGCCGAGAGCTACGTCGTGTCCGAGGCCGATCGCGTGTTCTTCAGCGTCGGGAAGCTCGGTTACGCAGTGACCTGGCTCAGCGGCCCAGTCGCCGTGTTCATGGGGGGCATCGCCGTCGGCGCACTTCTCATGACCGCGTTCGGATTTCGTAGGTCCGGCGTGGAGTCCACTGCGAAGCCCGACGACGATCGACTGCAGGAACCGCCCAGTGGGCGGCACAGCGCCCGAGGACGCGGGACGTCCACCCTCAGCGTGGTGCTCGCGCTGGCGGCCATCTCGGCCGTGGGTATCAGTGCCTCCAACACTCCGACAACCCTTGCGGCAGGACAGGATACGGCGACAGCCCTCAGCGGCACCATCACCACAGCGTTGCCGATTCCCGCGCCGCTGTCGCTGACTTGCACGAATGCCGAGAGGGGGCTTCTCGGTGCGATTCGCTTCGTGAATCTCACTTTCCCATCACGGGGGGCGCAGTACACCTACCAGTTGACATTGAAGAAGGCCGGCGAGAACGACCGTGAGTTCGCGGTGACCGGGACCGCTGCTACCGGGGTGGTCATAACTCAAGCTGTGGAAAACGGAGCACTCCTGGAATTGCTCCCACTGCCGCTGGCCCCGGTACTCGACGGCGTCTATACCGCATCGATCCGAACCAAATCGGGTACGAGGTTCTCGCAGCCGAGTCCGACTGTGAACTTGACCATGAGCAACGGCATACTCCTCGGCTTGGCTGCAAGTGCGCGGTGCGGAGGCACCGCGGCCGCCGCTGCCGCGGCCCGCAGTGCCCCGCAGGCGATCGTTCCCGAGGCGACCACTCCATCCGTCACGACACCAACCCCCACCGCTCTGGCACCGGAAGCCACCACGGCACCCGGCACGACGACTCCGTCAGTCACATCGCCCACCGAGGAAACTCCCACCCCGGTGCCGCCGGTCGAGGTTCCGCCGACCACGACTGTCCCGTCGTCCACCACCGACACGCCAGCGGCGTTGGCCCCACCGCCGACCACCACCACAACAACAACAACAACAACAACAACCACGACCACCCCGCCGGCCCCTGCGGCGTTGTCCGCACCGGTGACCTCGCCGTCGGGCGCGTCGACTGCCCGGGTCAACGAGATCGACGGCGCTCCGACCCTGCAGATCGTCGACACCACCGGAGCAGTCCAGTACAGCGCTCCCGCCACGTCCAGTGCGGCCTACGGCTACGGCGTGAACTGGTCGACGGGGGATCAGCTGTGGCTACTCGGTCCCGATCAGCTCGTTCGTCTAGACGGCACCGGCGGTTCGTGGTCGCGAACAACGATCGATCCGACGGCAACGGAACAAATTCCGGCGGATATTCTCGCGCTCTTGAATTAGCGACGTCACATATATGTCCGAATCGAACTGCGCATCTGCTCGCCTGCGTGGATAATTGCGACCAGGTAAAGCGACGGAAGGTCGAGCGATGACTGAAAATTACAACGGATTGGAAGTTTTCAGCTACCAATTCGATCGCTTCGCATACGAACATCCCTGGATCGGCGCTCAGGCCGGTGAATTCATGCTCGGTCCCGAAGGCGGGGGAATGCTCGAATTCACGCACGCTACGGTGTTCGCTCTTCCCGAGGGTGGCGCGCACGAAGTGCACGGTCCGATCCTCGACTGGTACCTCGGTCACGGGGGACCCTATGGCGCACTTGGCTATCCGATCAGCAACGAGCGTCCCACGCCCACCGGATCCGGTCGGTACACTCTCTTCCAGCGCGGCGCTATCGGATGGTTGCCGGATGTGGGAGCGTTCACCATCGGTGGTCGTCACGAGGAATCCGATGTCAGCCCGGGGCCGGAAGCTGCAATGGTGTCTGCGGTCGACGCCTCGGTCGCTACCCTCGGAATATCTGCCTGAAATCCTTTCTTCTTCCCGGTTTCGGGCGGTTTATTCGGTCGAGCGGTTTTAATCACTGGGGCAGTAATTCAGAACAACGTTGGCTCGTCGAATCCCGGAACTCCTTCGATGCCGAGTATTTTTTGTTTGGTATTCGTACCACCCGGTGCCGAGAAACCGCCGACTTCCGTGCCAGCGCCGAGTACCCGATGGCACGGGACGATGATCGGCACGGGGTTGCGTCCCAACGCACCGCCGACGGCCTGGGCTGCACCGGGGTGGCCGAGCCTGCGGGCAATGTCGCCGTAGGTGAGTGTCGCTCCCCGGGGAATCCCGCTACACACGGTGTACACCGAGGCGTCGAACTCCGAGATGTCCAGGACCAGCGGAATCGGACTCATGTCGACGGTCCGTCCATCGAGCAGGGCGACGATTCGCGCGATCGCATCGGCCGCCAGCGCGTCGACGGGTCCTCTCGTTGCGCCGAAGCCGGTCAGATAGTCCGACATCGCCTCGTCCGACGGCTCGGGCAGGGCGACGGCGAGCACGCCGTCGTCGGTCCATGCGATTCCGCAACGGCCGATGGAGGTGTCGAAGAGCGTGCTGCTCGGCATCGGTTCAGTATCCACCTGACCCCGATCGGCAGTCCAGTGGAATGCGCAATGGACTTGAATGTTCGATGCCAGTGGGCGAATACTGGAGCGCATGGCTTCGAGAGTCCTCAATGCAACGTCACTGGCCCGCGATCTCGGCAGCTGGCGCGGCGACGCGTCCTCGGATGGATCCGGTAGGCGCAAGGCGTCGCGTCCGACATATCGCGCGTTGGCCGATGGCGTTCGACTCCTCATTCACGACGGGCGAATTCCGCTCGGCGTCGGACTGCCCAGTGAGCGCGATCTGTCGGCGGCTCTCGATCTCAGTCGTACCACCATCACGTCCTCGTACTCGGTGCTGCGAGACGAGGGCTATCTGATCAGCAAGCAGGGATCACGCAGTACTGTCGCTCTCCCTGCTGCACCCACCCCCAACGGAATGTTGATTCAGTCGACATCGCCCTCGGGTCCGGTCGTGGACATGTCTCATGCAGCGATGGCGGCGGCGGACGGCACCATGACCGCGGCATACGAGTCTGCGCTGCAGGCACTTCCGACCTATCTGCCGACGCACGGCATGGAGCCCATCGGTCTGGCGGTGCTGCGGGAGGCCATCGCGCAACGCTTCGTCGAGCGTGGCCTGCCGACGACGGCCGATCAGATCATGGTGACTTCGGGTGCGCAGCAAGCAGTTCGGCTACTGCTGGGCACCTTGACCTCGCCCGGCGATCGGGTGCTGATCGATCACCCGACTTATCCCAACGCACTCGAAGCCATCAGGCGAGTCGGTGCCCGTCCTGTGCCGGTGCCGGTACGTCCGGCGGACGGTGATTGGGATCTCGACGGGATCCGCAGTGCCGCACGGCAAACGGCAGCCAAGGTCGCGTATCTGATTCCGGACTTCCACAACCCCACCGGGCAGGTGCTCGGTGCCGAGGGGAGGGCCGAACTCGCCCGCATCACCCGCGACACCCGCATGACGCTCATCGTCGACGAAACCATGGTGGACCTGTGGCTCGACGCGCCGCCGCCACCGCCGGTCGCGTCGTTCGGGCGGGTCTCGGGGTCCGACATCGTCACGATCGGCTCGGCATCCAAGTCGTTCTGGGGCGGCCTGCGCATCGGCTGGATCAGGGCGCATCCGTCCCTCGTCTCACAGCTGGCAGGCTCGCGGGCCGCGCACGATCTCGGCACCTCGATCATGGATCAGTTGGCGTCGTCGTTCCTGCTGCAGGACGCCGAACCCGCGCTCGAGCTCCGTCGATCGCAATTACGTGAGCGTCGTGATGTGCTCGAAGATGCTCTGGCCGAACATCTTCCGGACTGGCGCTACCGCCGCTCCGAGGGTGGCATGTCGCTGTGGTTGCAGCTGCCTGCACCGGTGTCGAGTGCGCTCGCCGCCACCGCGCCTGCATTCGGTGCGGTGTTGGCGGCAGGCCCGCGATTCGGCGTCGAGGGTGCGTTCGAGCGTTACCTCAGGTTGCCGTACACCCGTGAGCCGCAGGAGCTTCGGGCTGCAGTGATGGCCACGGCTGCTGCGTACCGCGCCCTGGCTCCCAGCGCCGAATCGGAACAGCCGGCGCTGGTGTTCTGAGCGGCCGTGTTCTGACCGCGAACTCGAAGTTATGGACGGAAATCAGCCGAAATGCGTCCACAACTTCGAGTTCGGCGCAAACAGTTACGCCCAGACCGACGCGATGTCGGTTGCTGCGGCGGGCGGTGGCGTCGGGACTCCGTTTTCGGTGCGGGAGAAGCGCGGTGCCGGGCGGTGCTGGGTGACGCCGCCGATGTCGATGAGGGAGTCGCGGTCCTTCATGTGCGGATGGTTCGGGGCCTCGGCGAAGGTGAGGACCGGCGATACGCAGGCGTCGGTGCCGTCGAAGATCGCGGCCCACTCGTCGCGGGTCTTGGACAGGAACGTCGAGGTGAATTTCTCGCGCAGTTCGGGCCAGCGTGACTTGTCCATCTGCGATGGCAGATCCGTGTCGGCGAGGCCCAGGCCGGTGAGCAGCTGGGCGTAGAACTGCGGCTCGAGCGAGCCGACTGCCATGTACTGGCCGTCGGAGGTCTCGTAGGTGTCGTAGAACGGTGCGCCGGTATCGAGCAGGTTGGTGCCGCGGTCGTCGCTCCAGGCTCCGACGCCACGCCAGGCCCAGATCATGTGCGAGAGTGCGGCGGTGCCGTCGACCATGGCAGCGTCGACCACCTGGCCCTGCCCGGAGTTCTGTCGCTCGTAGAGCGCCGCCATGATGCCGAAGACGAGGAACATCGAGCCGCCGCCGAAGTCGCCGACCATGTTGAGCGGCGGTACGGGGCGCTCGCCCTCGCGGCCGATGGCGTTCAGTACGCCGGTGACGGAGATGTAGTTGATGTCGTGGCCTGCGGTCTGCGCCCAGGGGCCTTCCTGGCCCCAGCCGGTCATGCGGCCGTAGACCAGGCGCGGGTTGCGGGCGAGGGCGTCGTCGGGTCCGAGGCCGAGGCGTTCGGTGACGCCGGGGCGGAATCCCTCGATCAGCACGTCGGCGCGTTCGACGAGCCCCAGCACCTTCTCGATGTCGGCGGGGTCCTTGAGGTTGGCCTCGACGATGGTGCGGCTGCGCAGCTGGTGGTCGTGGGGAGAGATCTGCCCGGCGCGCTGGACGCGTACGACGTCTGCGCCGAGGTCGGCCAACAGCAGTGCGGCGTGTGGGCCGGGCCCGATGCCTGCGAGTTCGACTACACGAAGCCCTGCGAGTGGTCCACCAGTGTTCGACACGTTGTTGCCTCGTTCCGACTCGTCACCTGCGAATGTGAATGGAGACTAACTTGTACTAGGTCGTCCAACCGATCGGGGTGTGGATAATAGGGCTGTGACTGCCCCAGATCCCGTCCGTATCGGTACTCCGCTCACTCCCGGGGCCACCCGGGTGATGCTGCTCGGCTCGGGTGAGCTGGGCAAAGAGGTGATCATCGCGTTCCAGCGCCTCGGCGTCGAGGTGATCGCCGTCGATCGCTACGACAACGCCCCTGGTCATCAGGTGGCCCATCACGCGTTCACGATCGACATGAGCAACCCCGAAGAACTACTGGCGCTGATCGATTCGCAGCAGCCGGACTTCGTGGTGCCGGAGATCGAGGCCATTGCGACCGATGCACTGGCCGAGGTCGAAGCGCGGGGCAGGAGTGTGGTGATCCCGACCGCTCGCGCGACGCAGTTGACCATGAACCGTGAGGGCATCAGGCGTCTCGCGGCCGAGGAGCTCGGGCTACCGACGTCGCCGTACGCGTTCGCCGACTCGCTCGACGACGTGCGAGATGCATTGTCCACCATCGGTTTTCCCGCCGTCATCAAGCCCGTCATGTCGTCGTCGGGCAAAGGGCAGTCCGTCGTGCGCAGCGAGGATGATGTCGAGGCTGCGTGGGACTACGCCCTGAAGGGTGGCCGCGTCGATCTCGGCCGTGTCATCGTCGAGGGATTCGTCGATTTCGATTACGAGATAACACTTCTCACCGTTCGAGCGAGCGACGGAACTTGGTTCTGCGAGCCGATCGGGCACCTGCAGGAATCCGGCGACTATATCGAATCCTGGCAACCACAACCGATGTCCGACGCGGCCCTGGCCGGTGCGCGCGACGTTGCCGAGCGCATCACGACGGCACTCGGTGGGCGCGGGTTGTTCGGCGTCGAACTGTTCGTGCAGGGCGACAACGTGTACTTCTCGGAGGTCAGTCCGCGGCCGCACGATACGGGCCTGGTGACGCTTCGTACGCAACGGTTCTCGGAGTTCGAGCTGCATGCCCGCGCAGTACTGGGTCTGCCGATCGACACGACGCTGCTCTCACCCGGTGCGTCGGCGGTGATCTACGGCGGTGTCGACGCGGACGGTATTCACTTCGACGGCGTCGCCGATGCGCTGGCTGTTCCCGAGACCGATCTTCGCCTGTTTGGCAAGCCGACCAGCTTCGTCCGGCGTCGGATGGGCGTTGCGGTGTCGACGGCCTCGGACATCGAGACTGCGCGGAGCAGGGCACGCGAGGCAGCGGGCAAGGTTCGCCCCACCGTCTGACCCGGGACAGGGCACACTGAGCCCATGAGCGCGCTCGGTGAGGTCCTGGTCGGCCTGGTGATTCTGGTCGGCCTCGTCGGTATCGTCGTCCCGATTCTGCCGGGCACCATCTTGATATTCGTTGCCGTCGCAGTGTGGGCGTGGGTCACCGGCGGAGCAGCCGCCTGGACGGTGTTCGCGATCGCGACGGTGTTGTTGGTTCTGAGCGGCGTCGTGAAGTACACCTGGCCGGGCCGGCGCATGCGGGAGGCCGGAGTGCCGATGCGATCGCTGATGATCGGCGGACTGCTCGGCATCGTCGGATTCTTCGTCATCCCCGTCGTCGGACTGTTCATCGGCTTCATCGCCGGCGTCTACGTGGCCGAGGTACCCAGGCATCGAAACCATTCCGAGGCATGGAGATCGACCGTGCACGCCACCAAAGCGGCCGGGCTGTCCATCCTGGTGGAGCTGTTCGGTGCCTTGCTCGCCTCTGCGGTGTGGCTCGGCGGAGCGCTACTCGTCTAAGGGCTCTGCTGATTCAAGAGACCCGATACCAGGCCCGGGCATTGCCGTCGAGCACCGCCGGGAGATCGCCGCCGACAGCGTGAGAAATGATGTCGATGTCGGTCTCCGAGAAGGGACGCGGGGCACGGGTGCCCGGCAGATCGGTGCCGAACATCAACGCCGCCGGATTCACGCGATGAATCTGCTGCAGAGTGTCGATGATGTCGAGGTCCACCCGGCCGAATCCCGTTGCCTTGACGCGTACTCCGCGGTCGACGAGATCGAGCAGATACGGCAGGCCCTGCGTCGACAGGCCCAGATGGTCGATGCTCACGGCCGGTAGCTTCGCGAGAATGGGTTCGAGCGAGAGCAGCAGGGACGCATCGACGTACAGCTCGGCGTGCCATCCCACCAGTTCGTGCACGCGACGCGCCTGGGTGGTGAGCATCTGGACGTCCGTCTCGCCGCGCTTGAGGTTGAACCGCATTCCGCGCACGCCCGCGTCGTTCAGCGCGACGATATCCTCGTCGGAGCACTCCGGATCGATCTGAGTGACGCCCACCCAGCCGCGCCCCAGGGTCTTCAACGCCGCCAGCAGATAGGTCTGGTCGGTGCCCTGGAACGATCCCGAGACCACCGCGCCGCCGGTGATACCGAGCCCGTCGACGTCGTAGAGGTAGTTCGAGACGGTGTACGGATCGGGCAGGAAACCGTGGTTCTCGATGAGCGGAAACGCGGGGTCGATGATGTGTAGGTGGGCGTCGAACACGGGCCCCAGCATGCCAGCTCGAGCATTCGGCGTCGCGGCCACCGTCCCCGGTGTTTGAATTCGAAACATGAAACCGGAGACCACAGTCGTTCTCGATGGATACACCTACTTCGAATGTCCGAGATGGCACGAGGGGAGGATCTGGGTATCGGACTTCTACTCCCATCGCGTCGTGTCCGCCCTCGAGGACGGCTCGGACGTACGAGTCGAAGCCGAGGTGCCCAATCAGCCGTCGGGCCTGGGATGGTTGCCCGACGGGCGGCTGCTGATCGTGTCGATGCGCGACTACAAGTTGCTACTGCGTGAGCACGACGGTTCGCTGACCGTGCACGCCGATCTGTCGACGTATGTTCGGGCGAATCTCAACGACATGCTCGTCGACGCGCAGGGCCGCGCGTACATCGGGAACTTCGGCTTCGATCTGATGAACTTCGCGCCCGTCGAGACGGCCGACCTGATTCGCGTCGACCCGGACGGTTCCGCGCACGTCGTTGCCTCGGATCTGTACTTCCCCAACGGGATGGCGTTCACCGCGTCGGGCGAACTGCTGGTCGACGAGACGGTCGGCAACCGGGTCAGTGCCTTCGACATCGCCGAGGACGGGTCGCTGGGGGAGCGGCGCGACTGGGCGACGTTCGGCGAACTACCGACGTCGACGGATATGGCGACGGCCCTGGGCGAGGTCAAGGTGGCCGCCGACGGATGCTGCATCGACACCGACGGCACGATGTGGATCGCCGACGCGCTGGGGCAGCGAGTGCTGCACGTTGCGCAGGGTGGGGAGGTTCTCGAGCAACTGGATTTCGATCTCGGAGTCTTCGCCTGCGGACTCGGCGGGTCCGACGGTCGCACACTGTTCGTCTGCGCTGCACCGGATTTCAACGAGCATCAGCGCAAAATCGAGACCGAGGGCAAGTTGTTGGCGGTTCGCGTGTAGTGCGCTTCGCGCAGTGGTGCGGTTATGCGCTCCCTGGGGCACATAACCACACCACTGCCGCAGGCACTCAGGCCTTGTCGGGCTCGGAAGCCTTCAGCATGTCCTCGCGCTCGACGACCTTCACGCGCTCGCGGCCCTCGGGTTCACCGAGTGAACGCTCGTGCGCGTCGAGGCGGTACCAGCCGTCCCACGTGGTGAAGGGCACCTGCTTGCCTTCGAGGAACGAGGTGACGGCATCCAGATCCGGCTCGGCCGCACCGACGAAGCTCGGTGCATCCTCGAGCAGGTTGGCGACGGTCTCGTTGGCGTCGCCCTTGGTGTGACCGATGAGGCCGACGGGTCCGCGCTTGATCCAACCGGTGACGTACGTTGCCGGAACAGGTGTGGTGGACGACGGGGACTCGACGACGCGTCCGGCCTCGTTGGGGATGGTGCCTGCCTGCTCGTCGAACGGGAGCTGGCTGATGTTCTGGCTGAGGTAGCCGACGGCGCGGTATACGGCCTGGACGTCCCAGTCGTTGTACTTGCCGGTGCCCTTGACGTTGCCGGTGCCGTCGAGCTCGGTGCGCTCGGTGCGCAGACCGACGACCTTGCCGTCCTCGCCGAGTACCTCGTGCGGGGACTCGAAGAAGTGCAGGAACAGCTTGTGCGGGCGAGCGCCGACGTCGCGGATCGCCCAGTCCTGCAGGGTGTTGGCGACCATGTCGATCTGCTTGGAGCTGCGGCGGGCCTGCTCGGAGCCCTCGTCGTAGTCGATGTCCTCGGGAGAGACGATGACCTCGATGTTGGGGGAATGGTCGAGCTCGCGCAGCTCCAGCGGGGTGAACTTGGCCTGAGCCGGTCCGCGACGACCGAAGACGTGCACCTCGACGGCCTTGTTGGCCTTGAGGCCCTCGTAGACGTTGGCCGGGATCTCGGTGGGGAGCAGTTCGTCACCGGTCTTGGCGAGAACGCGCGCGACGTCGAGGGCGACGTTTCCTACACCGAGGACGGCGACCTTCTCGGCCTCGAGCGGCCAGGTACGCGGCACGTCCGGGTGGCCGTCGTACCAGGAGACGAAGTCGGCGGCGCCGTAGCTGCCCTCGAGGTCGATGCCGGGGATGTTGAGGGCGCGGTCCGCGTTGGCACCGGTGGAGAAGATGACGGCGTCGTAGAAGCGACGCAGGTCGTCCAACGTGATGTCGGTGCCGTAGTCGATATTGCCGAGCAGGCGAACCTGCGGCTTGTCGAGCACCTTGTGCAGGGCGGTGATGATGCCCTTGATGCGCGGATGATCGGGGGCCACGCCGTAGCGGATCAGCCCGAACGGCGCAGGCATGCGCTCGAAGAGGTCGATGCTGACGCCCGGTCCGCTGACATTGTGGTCGGACTTCATGAGCGCGTCGGCGGCGTAGATGCCTGCCGGTCCGGCACCGACGATGGCGACGCGGAGTGGACGAGTCTGATCGGTCATGTGCAGCGAGCTACCTTCTTCGAGGGAAGTGCGGACACCCCAGCATAAATTAAGGACTACCTGAGCTGGGGCAGTGGGCAACTTGCCGGATTTCCCGGTTTCCGGTAGGAATTGCTCTGTGGAGACGACATACCTGGTCCGACGGTTCACCGTCGACTTCTGTCGTACCTGCACCAACATGTGTTGTCGGTGACAAGACCCGACGCCCTTCCCCTCCTCCAGCAGGACGGGACCCCTCTCTCGACGGCAGCGCTGCCTGAATCAGCCCTCTCGCCGTGCACAGATTCGAGGACACATGACCACTCTGGAACAGACCGCCACTCTCACTCTCGACAAGCTCGGCCCGTCGTTCGGTGCCGAGGTCATCGGCCTCGACGTCGCCTCGGCGTCCGATGCGCAGATTCACGCCGTTCGCCGAGCCCTCGTCGAACACAAGGTTCTGGTGCTGCGTGGGCAGACGCTCGACGACGCGGGACACATCGAATTCGGCCGCAGGCTCGGTGATCTCACCGCAGGTCACCCGGTGCACGACAGCGGACACGTCGCCCCCGAGGTCTACGCCCTCGACAGCCAGGACAACGGATTCGCCGACGTCTGGCACACCGACGTCACGTTCATGGAACGCCCGCCGATGGGCTCGATCCTGCGTCCCGTCGTCCTACCGCCGCACGGCGGCGACACCAACTGGGCCGACAGTCAGCTCGCCTACGAATCACTGTCCGCACCGGTCCGCCGAATGATCGACGGGCTCACGGCAATGCACGACGGCAACCGCGAATTCGGCTACTACCTCGCGCAGAAGCGCGGCGGAAAAGGCAACGTGTGGGACGGCAAGGAAGTCACCGCGCTGGTCCCCGTCGAACATCCCGTCGTGCGGGTCCATCCGGAAACCGGCCGCAAGGGGCTGTTCGTCAATCCGGGTTTCACCTCCCACATCGTGGGTGTGTCGGAAGCCGAGAGCCGCGGAATTCTGGATCTGCTGTACGCGCACCTGACCAAGCCCGAACACATCGTGCGGCACCGCTGGCGGTTGGGCGATCTGGTGCTGTGGGACAACCGCAGCACTTCCCACTACGCCAATCGCGACTACGGCACCGAGCACCGCAAGATGCACCGCATCACGTTGCGAGGAGACATTCCCGTCGGACCCCGATAGTGCCCGGCCCGTCGGATCGAGGAAGATTGGCCGCATGGCGTCGTGGAGTGAACGTAGGCAGCAGTGGGTCGACAGTCGTGAGGAAGCGCGCAACAACGCGTCCAAGGCGGCTGCCGACTCCGGTGAGCAGCGCCCGCCCAACGCGTGGCCGTTCATCCTCGCCGTCGGCGTCGTCGTGGTGTTGCTGGTCGGCATCTTCGCGGCCTCGAAGTTCGCACCTGCCGAGGACAACGTGACGCAGGCCCAGTTGCTCACCGACGCTGTCGACGGGTTCCTCGAAGCGCAGAACACCGGCGACGCAGACTTGCTGCGGCAGAACACCTGCTTCGATCAGGTCGAGCGCCTGATTCCGGGCGACGATGCGCAGTACCGAACCGATCGAGCAGGCGAGGTCGAGCGCAACGGTGAGACGTCCATCGACGGTGTGCCGTCCGACTATCAGGTCAACGGCGACCGCGGAATGGTCACGGTCCCGCTGAAGGAAGAGAAGTCCGGAACGCAGACCGACGACGTGTGGAAGTTCCTCCGCGTCGACGACAAGTGGCTGGTGTGCAATGTGTGACGTTGCCGGTGGAACGAATTGCGGAAGGCAGGAACAGTGACGTATGCAGGTGACATAACCCCCGAGGCTGCATGGGAATTGCTGCAGAGCAACCCCGAGGCCGTGCTCGTGGACGTTCGTACGCGCGCCGAGTGGCAGTACGTCGGAGTTCCCGACACCTCGGGCATCGACCGCCCGACGCACCTGATCGAGTGGGTCAGCTTCCCCGACGGAGCCCGGAACACCAACTTCGTCGACGACTTGAAAGCCGCAGGCGTGGACGGTGATCGACCGGTGGTATTCCTGTGCCGCTCCGGTCAGCGCTCCATCGGTGCCGCCGAGGCCGCGACGGCAGCGGGAATCGGCCCGTCCTACAACGTGCTCGACGGTTTCGAAGGTGCCGCCGACGCCGACGGCCACCGCGGAGCCACGGGTTGGCGTGCGGTCGGGTTGCCTTGGAGGCAGTCATGACGAACATTCCCAAAGGCGGGGGTTTCGACAAGCCGCTACCCGACGGTGTGGGTCTGGGGACGCTGGGAGTGCGCGGCGGCCTGATGCGATCCGGGTTCGACGAGAACGCCGAAGCACTGTATCTCTCTTCGGGTTTCGTGTACGAGAGTGCCGGAGCAGCCGAGCAGGCCTTCACCGGAGACATCGATCATTTCGTGTACTCGCGCTACGGCAACCCAACAGTGAAGATGTTCGAGGAGCGGCTGCGCCTCATCGAGGGGGCCGAGGCATGCTTCGGTACCTCGAGCGGAATGTCCGCAGTGTTCACCGCATTGGGCGCACTGCTGAAGGCCGGTGACCGATTGGTTGCTGCACGTAGCCTTTTCGGCTCCTGCTTCGTCGTCTGCAACGAGATTCTGCCGCGCTGGGGCGTCGAGACGGTCTTCGTCGACGGCGAGGACCTCGAGCAGTGGAAGCAGGCGCTGTCGGTGCCGACGACGGCGGTGTTCTTCGAGACCCCGTCCAATCCGATGCAGTCGTTGGTCGACGTCAGGCGCGTCTCCGAACTGGCTCATGCTGCCGGCGCAACGGTGGTGCTGGACAATGTGTTCGCGACGCCACTGCTGCAGCGCAGCCTCGAACTCGGTGCCGACGTGGTCGTGTACTCGGGCACCAAGCACATCGACGGCCAGGGTCGGGTGCTCGGCGGTGCGATCCTCGGATCGAAGGAATACATCGAAGGCCCGGTGCAGACCCTGATGCGGCACACCGGTCCCGCACTGAGCCCGTTCAACGCGTGGACGCTGCTCAAGGGGCTCGAGACGATGCCGGTGCGGGTGCGGCATTCGGTGAACTCCGCGCTGCAGATCGCCGAGTTCCTCGAAGCTCACCCGGCGGTGCGCTGGGTGAAATACCCGTTCCTGCAGTCGCATCCGCAGTACGAACTGGCGAAGTCGCAGATGTCGGGTGGCGGCACCGTCGTCACGTTCGAGCTCGACGCTCCCGAGGGCGAGGGCAAGAAGCGTGCCTTCGAGGTGCTCGACGCATTGCGCATCGTCGACATATCCAACAACCTCGGCGACTCCAAGACACTGATCACCCATCCGGCCACCACCACGCACCGCGCGATGGGGCCGGAAGGCCGTGCGGCAGTGGGCATCACCGACGGCGTGGTGCGCATCTCGATCGGCCTCGAGGACACCGAGGATTTGATCGGAGATCTGGATCAGGCGTTGAAATAGCTGCGTCAGAGTGTCACTTGTAGCGGCTTGTCGATGAGGGAGTAGTGCGCGGCATCGCCTGCAACCACGCGGCTCTTCTCTCCGTTGAGGTGTACCGGCACGTCGCCCGCCAAGGTGATGCGTTCGAGGCGACGGTACTGATCGTCCCAGTCGGCGACGGCGTAGTGCTGGGTGGCGCGGTTGTCCCAGATGGCCACGTCGCCCAGGCTCCAGGTCCAGCGAACAGTGTTCTCCAGCTTGGTCACTCGATTCTGTAGGAGGTCGAACAGTGTCTGCGACTCCTTGGTCGACAATCCGATGAAGTTCTTCACGAAGTGACCGAGTAGCAGAGTCTTCTCACCGGTCTCGGGATGCACGCGGACGACTGGGTGCTCGGTCTCGAAGTATGTGGACTGGAACTCCTTTCGGTACTCCTCGGTCTTGTCGTTCCTGATCTTCTCTGCAGCAGTCGCCGAGTAGTCGTAGTGGTTCGAGTGCGTGGCCCAGAGGTTGTCCACCAACGCCTTCAACGAATCCGGCAGCTGAGCGTAGGCGGCGGTCTGTGAGGCCCACGTGGTGTTCCCGCCGTATTCCGGTAGGCTGACCGCACGCAGGATCGAGGCCTTCGGGATGCGGTCGACGAAGGTCACGTCCGAGTGCCAGCTGTTGGCCTTGCCGTATTCGGAGTCGATGGCCAGTGTCCTGGTGCCACGAGAGGTGACCGTCGGGTGCGGGGTGGTCGGCGACCCGAGCAATTCGGCGAACGCATACTGGCTTTCGTCGTCGAGATGGTGCTGGCCGCCGAAGAAGATGACCTTGTGCTCGAGCAGAGCCCGCCGAACGAACTCGACAGTGTCGGCATCGAGATCGCCGCCGAGTCGCACGCCTTCGATGCGGGCCCCGAGGTTGCCGCCGATCTTGATCGCACGCAGAGCTGTCGTGTTCTCGACAAGAGTGTCCACCGACATGTCGATACCTTTCGCTGGTCGAAGATTGCTCGAATTGCACCGGTGCAGTGCGGAATTCAACAAGCTGACCATTCTCGATCCGAGATGTACACAGTTCGATTCACCGTGATCTCAACACCACGATCGATCGGGAGCGGTGTGAGGTAGACGTCAGTGCTCGAACACGCTGAGCACGGTGCGGAACTTGGCCGTGGTCTCGTCCAGCTCGGCGTCGGGGTCGGAATCCGCGACGATGCCCCCACCCGCCGTGGCCGTTCCCGAAAGTCCGTCTGCTGCGAGCTCGATGCAGCGGATCGTCACCATCCACTCGCCGTCGCCGCTGCCGTCGGTCCAGCCGACCGCTCCAGCGTAGAAGCCGCGGGAGCCTTCGACGTCTGCGATCGCAGACATCGCTGCGGCTCGAGGAACGCCGGCGACGGCAGCGGTGGGATGTAGTGCCAGTGCGAGGTCCAGCGCGGAGGTCGCGGGATCGGCCAGGGTGCCGACGATGGGCGTCGACAGGTGCCACAACTGCGGAGTGCTGCTGAGCTGGGGTGACGCGGGCACATCGAGCGTCTCGCAGAACGGCGTCAACGCAGCCCTGATCTCGTCGACGACGAAGCGATGCTCGGCCTGATCCTTCGCACTCGCCGCCAAGGCGGCGGAGATGCGCGCTTCTTCGTCGGGATCGGTCGATCGTGCTGCCGTGCCCGCGAACGGATGGCAGGTGACGATGTTGCCACGCTTGCGCACCAACAGTTCCGGGCTCGCGCCGACGATGTGCTTACCCCGCTGCGTGGCAGGGGTCAGATCTGCGAGAAAGCCGTTGCCCATCGGATCGCGTGAGACCAGAGCACTGAGCACCGAGGCGGGTTCGATCGGCGAATCCGCGGTCACCTCGATGGCCCGCGCGAGCACGATCTTCTCGGCCACACCGGCTTTCAATTGCTCGACGACATCCCGCACTCGCTGCACGTGGACGTCGGGATCGGGAATCTGCCGTGCGACGGTCACCGTGGGTAGCGGCGGTTGAGCATCGACCGTCGACCACGGCCCGTCGAGGCGGTAGAACTCCTCCGGCTCGATCAGGGCGGTGGCGTCGGACATGTCGAAAGGGATTGCGCCGACGACGTTTCGGCCGTCCCGCACCGCAGCGACCGCGTCGGCGATATCGGGAAACGCGTGCCGGATGCCCAGCCCGACGACATGGTGATCCTGTCGGGAGAGAACGAATTCGAGTGTCATCAGAACGGGTTCTGCGTGCGGCCCACCAGGTCTGCGACGGAATCGAGAACTTTGGTCGGCCGGTACGGGTACTGCTCGACGGACTGGACCGTCGAGATCCCGGTGAGAACCAGGATGGTCTGCAGACCGGCTTCGAGGCCCGAGAGCACGTCGGTGTCCATCCGGTCGCCGATCATCAGCGTGTTCTCGGAATGTCCGCCGATCGCGCGCAGAGCAGAACGCATCATCAACGCGTTGGGCTTGCCCACGTAGTACGGCTCCTTGCCGGTGGCCTTGGTGATCAGCGCGGCAACCGAACCGGTCGCGGGCAGTGAGCCCTCGCGGGACGGGCCGGTGGCGTCGGGGTTGGTGGCGATGAAGCGCGAGCCCTTCTCGACGAGACGAATAGCGGTGGTGATGGCCTCGAACGAGTACGTCCGAGTTTCGCCGAGCACCACGTAATCGGGGCTCGAGTCGGTGAGCGTGTAGCCGATGTCGTGCAGGGCCGTGGTCAGACCCGACTCGCCGACGACGTAGGCACTGCCGCCGGGGCGCTGATTACCGAGGAAGGTCGCGGTGGCGAGGGCAGAGGTCCAGATCGATTTCTCCGGAATGTCCAAACCGGTGAATGCGAGGCGCGCACGCAGGTCACGAGGGGTGCGAATCGAATTGTTGGTCAGCACGATGAACGGAATCTCGTTGGCCTGCAGCTCGGCGAGGAACGTGTCGGCACCGGGAATCAGATGATCCTCGTGGACGAGCACGCCGTCCATGTCCATCAGATACGTCCACTGCTGAGGCTTCTCGGTTTCGCTCACTCGTCCATTGTCTACTACCGCTACTCAGCTCGCCTGCAGTTCTTCGGTACGTCGGGAGTTGACGCGGTGCTGTTGTCGCTCGCGGGCAGTCGTTCCGCCCCAGACTCCGAACGGTTCGTTGGCGGCCAGTGCGAATCGGCGGCACGCCTCGATGACCCCGCAGCCCGCGCACACCTGCTTCGCGCGGTCCTCCCGTGCGCGGCGTGCGGACCGCCCCTCACCGGACGGTGAGAAGAAGATCTCCGAGTCCTGACCGCGGCATAATGCGTCGACCTGCCAGCCCCAGGATTCGGCGGCGGGGGACACCCCGCGTTCGATCACGGCAATTGCGTTGCTACTCGACATCGCCTGCCCCACTTCCTTGGTCGGTGACCTACCGATGGTCGACGAAAGCGGGCCGACCGCACAAGGGTTCAAATCAGTGTGATTCCAACCCGAACCGACACGCGCACTTGACTTTTCAATCCGAAGGGCTATACATTCCTGGCACCATCCAGAGCGACCGAGAGACCTTGGCTCGACGACGTCGCAGCAACCCCGCCCGATGGCGTGTGGGTGCTACCGCCAGGACCGATGGAGGCACGCCTGATGAACATCTGTACCTGTACGCACGCTTGACCGATTCGCGTACCCACAGCTCGAATTCTCCGAAAGGCAAGACGGCGATGATCGCTGCCCATCCGACCCGGCGGCTCCGGTGACTCAACTACAAGCTCGGCCTGCGGCCTCGAACCCAGGTGACGATGCGCAGGTCCCCGACGAGCAGCTGGTCGTAGCGAAGAAGTGGCATCCGTGGCGGTGGGTGATCAGCATCGCCACCCTGGTCGTGGTTGCACAGTTCCTGCATGGCTTCGCCACCAATCCGGGATGGGACTGGGGCACGTTCGCCCAGTACTTCACCGCGCAATCGGTGCTCTCGGCGTTGTGGCTCACCATCCAGCTCACGTTCTGGGGAACTCTGATCGGCTTCGCTCTCGGTATCGCGCTTGCAGTAGCCAGGCTGTCGAACAATCCCGTTCTGCAGGTGATTTCGTGGTTCTACATCTGGGCGTTTCGTTCCATTCCACTGATCGTGCAGCTGCTGTTCTGGTTCAACATCGCGTATCTCTACCAAACCCTGTCGGTGGGAATTCCGTTCGGTCCCAGCTTCTTCGAGTTCGACGTCAACAATGTCATCAGCGGCTCGACGGCAGCGATTGTCGGGCTGGCCCTGCATCAGGCTGCATACTCCGCCGAGATCGTCCGCGCCGGAATCATCTCGGTTGACCAGGGGCAGCTGGAAGCATCTGCAGCACTGGGTATTCCGAAGCGCCGAGAGTTCTTCAGGATCGTCCTCCCACAGGCGATGCGAGGCATTCTCCCCAACGCCGCCAACGAGGTGATCAGCCTGTTCAAGGGCACCTCGATCGTCTCCGTCATGGCCATCGCCGAGCTGTTCTACCAGGTTCAGGTCATCTACGGCCGAAGCGGCCGAGTGGTACCGCTGCTGATGGTGGCCACCGTCTGGTACATCATTCTCACCTCGATTCTGTCGGTGGTGCAGTACTACGTGGAACGGCACTACGCCAAGGGGGCAGTGCGCACCATCGAGCTGACTCCGATCCAGAAGCTACGGAAGAAACTGGCCGAGATCACCCTGGCCCCGCGAGGAGCAACACGATGACCACGCTCGATGCCAGCACGTCCAGATCGGAAACGAAGTACGCCGTCGAGGTGCGCGGGGTGCACAAGTCCTTCGGTGCTCTCGAAGTTCTCAAGGGCGTGGACCTGACCGTCCGCCCCGGTGAGGTCACCGTGATCATCGGCCCGTCCGGGTCCGGTAAGTCCACGCTGCTTCGTGCTCTCAACCACCTCGAGAAGGTCGACCAGGGCACCGTTCGCGTCGACGGAGACCTGGTGGGATACCGGCGCAAGGGTTCGAAGCTGCACGAGCTCAGCAATCGCGACATCCTGCGCCAGCGTTCGCAGATCGGTTTCGTATTCCAGAACTTCAACCTCTTCCCGCACCTGACGGTGCTCGAGAACGTCAGCGAGGCACCGATCTCGGCGCAGAAGCGCAAGCGTGCGGACGTCGAGCCCGAGGCGCTGGTATTGCTCGAGCGGGTCGGTGTCGCCGCAAAAGCGCACGACTACCCTCGTCGGCTCTCCGGTGGACAGCAGCAGCGAGTGGCCATTGCGAGGGCATTGGCGCTGCGCCCCAAAGTAATTCTGTTCGACGAGCCCACCTCGGCACTCGATCCGGAGCTCGTGGGCGAGGTGCTCGAAGTCATCCGTGGACTTGCGCGCGACGGTGCCACTCTGGTGATCGTCACGCACGAGGTGGGCTTCGCCCGCGAGATCGCCGACACCGTCGTGTTCATGGATTCCGGTGTGATCGTCGAACAAGGACCTCCTGTAACACTTCTCGATTCGCCGCAGCACGAGCGGACCAAAGCTTTCCTCTCCCACGTTCTGTAAACCACCTCACTTCAGCGAAAGACGGACAACACCCATGTCGAAACCATCACGCAGGCTGACGGTCATGGCCGCAGCATTGGCCATCGTGGCGCTCGCTGCGACAGCCTGCAGCGAACCCGCGGCCGAGTCGCAGGTCGTCACCGAGGAGGGACAAAGCTTCGACCTCTCGCCCGAGCAGACCGAAAGAGTCCGGGTCGACAAGGTCGACGAGATCGCAGCGAAAGTGCCACAGGCCATTCGGGACCGAGGAACCCTGATCGTCACCGGCGCGGGCGGAACTGCGCCGCCGCTGCGCTTCTACGCCACCGACGACACCACCATCGTCGGATCCGAGGTCGACTTCTCCTACCTCGTCGGCGACATTCTCGGGCTGGACGTCGATCTGCAGGTTGCCGACTGGTCGCAGAACTTCGTCAAGATCGACTCCGGTGAGAACGACGTGTTCATCTCCAACGTCACGGTCACCGAGGAGCGCAAGGACAAGTACGACTTCGCCACGTACCGTCTCGACAACCTCGCATTCGAGACCCAGAAAGACACCGACTGGAAGGTCGAGAAGCGTCAGGACATCGCCGGCAAGAAGATCGGCGTCGGCTCCGGCACCAACCAGGAGCAGCTGCTGGTGGACTGGAACGAGGCCAACGTGGCCGAGGGTCTCGCGCCGGCAGAGCTCGCCTATTACCAGAACACGTCCGATTACTACCTGGCGCTGGGATCGAAGCGAATCGACGGCTATCTCGGGCCGAACCCCTCTGCCGTCTACCACGCGGCAACCAGTGGGGAATCGAAGGTCGTCGGGACGTTCTCCGGGGCCGGCGATGCGTTGCAGGGCGAGATCGCGGTCCTGACCAAGAAGGACAACGGTCTCATCGAGGCCATCCACGAGGCACTGCAACACGCCATCGACGACGGCAGCTACCAGCGGGTCATCGATCGGTGGGGCCTGCTCTCCGAGGCCGTGTCCGAGTCCGTCATCAACCCGCCCGGGCTGCCGCGCAAGCCTGCAGCGTAGGTACACGGTGAAAGTAGTGGTCGTCGGCGGCGGCATCGTCGGAGCGTCGTCGGCGTGGCAGATCGCCGAACGCGGGCACGACGTCACCGTGCTCGAGCAATTCGGTCCGGGACACAAGAACGGTGCCTCGCACGGCAGTTCGCGGATCTTTCGGCATGCCTACGCCGACGACCACTACGTATCACTGGCCGCTCGGGCGCACACGCTCTGGCGAGATCTCGAAACCGCGACCGACACCGACTTGTTGGACATCACAGGGGCTGTGGATCATGGAGATCCGGCGACGGTGAATCCGAGGATCGACGCACTGAAGCGAGCCGGGCTCGAGTTCGAGGTTCTCGAACCGGTTGCTGCGCAGCGGCGGTGGACCGGACTTCGATTCGACACCACTGTGCTGTTCCATGGTGCGGCGGGGCGACTACACGCCGATCGTAGCGTTGCTGCGGCAGTAGAGGCAGCTCGCTCACGTGGGGCGACGGTCGAATACGGGACGCCCGTGCGTGAGATCTCCGGCTCCGAGGTGGTGACGGACACCCACACCTACGTGGCCGACGTGGTCGTCCTCGCTGCCGGAGCGTGGACCCCCGAGTTCGTGCCGCAGGGAGTGATTCCGCCTTTGGTCACCACCCAGGAACAGCCGGCGCATTTTGTGCCGCTGCGTCCAGACATGGAGTGGCCGAGCTTCATTCATCATCCCGGGGCGCTCCTCGATACCGCCGGCATCTACGGCTTGTCCTCGCCCGACGGCATCAAGATCGGCGAGCATGCCACCGGACCGGTCATGGGTCCCCGAACTCGCGACTTCGTGCCGCACCCGGATGGGGTGCAACGATTGATCGACTACGCCGCCAAGTGGCTGCCGGGAGTGGACGCGACATCCGCGGACCCATCGACGTGTCTGTACACCAGTACGCCGGACTCCAACTTCGCTGTCGCGCGCAGCGGCAAAACCATAGTAGCGGCGGGGTTCTCGGGCCATGGCTTCAAATTCGCGCCTGCCGTCGGTGAGGTGGTGGCCGATCTCGTCGACGGATCACGAAGGGAGGGGAGAGTATGAGTGCGACGTTCGATGACAATGCCAGCATCGCCGCCGATGCTGCACGGCTGCAGTTCGTCAGGATCGAGCAGGACGATCCCCTTGCAACGCCGTTGCTGCAGGAACTGGCGCTCGAGTACGCGTCGCGATACGGCCGGTCTCCTGGGGAGCAGTATCGAGAGCTGAAGTCGTATCCCGGTGAGGAGTTCGAGCCGCCCGGTGGGGTTCTGCTCGTGGCCCTGTGCGGCGGCGTTCCTGTTGCCGGCGGCGCGTACCGGCAGTACGACGAGGACACCGCCGAGCTCAAACGAATTTGGACGGCGCAATCAGAGCGGGGTCGTGGCTTCGGCAAGCGTGTCGTGGCCGAGCTGGAACGCAGCGCACGCGAGCGTGGATATAGCCGGGTGTATCTGACGACGGGCTCGAATCAGCCCGAGGCTGTTGCCCTGTACCTGGCAGCCGGATACACCCCGCTGTACGACCGAAGCTTGCCGTCCAAGACTGTCGGATCGCATCCCTTCGAGAAGAGGCTCGGATGAGATCGCGGCAGTGAGTGCCCCGTACGCCGTCGCTGCGTTCGGTAGTGCGGGGGAGTGTTGCGGAGGCGGTCAGCCGGCTCGGTTGCTGTTGTACTCCAGCGCTGCGGCGACCCAGAATTCCAATCCTGTGTCGCTTGTCAGCGCATCCGCGTCGACGGTGATCCACCCTGTGCCCATCGACCGGTCTCGACCCATCACGGCGTGGTGGGCTCCGTCGCGGTGGAGGTATTCGGGTTCACGGACTCCATCCACCCGAACCAGCAGCGCACGGCTGCCTGTGCCGACACACACCACCATCTTGTCCCGCACCATGAACGCCAGACCGCCGAACATCTTCTGCTCGCGCAGACTCGCTTCATCGGCCAGAGTGGCGCGGACGCGGTCTGCGAGTAGCTCGTCGTACGGCATGTCCTGCCTCTCCGGTGGTCGCTGCACTCATCGAAGACCTGTTCCGCATCGGACGCAACCGTGAATCACCCCGTGTGTGGACTCGCTCGTCTGAAACAGGTTGTGCAGAAAGCAGAGCGGTGTCCTCGAGGCAGGGCTGTGCCCTGACGGCGGTGTGGGTCGTCAGGCGGGTTGTCGTGGTTCTTCGTCGCCGGGGTCGACGATGTTGTTGTGGTTGTCGGGTGGGTAGAGGACTTCTTCTGGGTGGTGGGCGTGGTTGATGAGTCCGCGCCGCTTGGGGTCCATCCCCGCCGGTGGATGCCACAGGGTGCGACCCGGATAGCGATGTCCTGCTCCGGTTTTGGTGGTGGCCCATTTGCCGGGGCCGGTGCCGACGAGTGCGTGGTGCATGTCGCAGCCGAAGGTCAATCCGTCGATGTCGGTGTTGCCGCCGTCGACCCAGTCGGTGACGTGGTGGGCTTGGGACCAGGTTGCGGGGCGGGTGCAGGAGGGGAAGCTGCAGCCGCGGTCGCGGGCGATGAGCACGATGCGTTGGTCTGCGGAGGCGATGCGTTTCGAGCGGCCGAGGTACAACGCCCTGCCGTGGTCGTCGAAGATCGTCAGGTAGTGGTGGGCATGCGAGGCCATGCGGATCGCGTCGCGGATCGACACCCGTGATCCGGTGGCGGTCATCGCGTAGCCGCAGCCGGCTTCGAGGTCCTTCAGGGTCATGGTGACGATGGCGGTGACGGGTAGGCCCCGGTGGGTGCCGAGGGTGCCGGAGGCGAGGGTCTGCCGGAGCGCGAGTTTGAGGGCATCGTGCTGGCGTTCGCGTTGGGTACGGATATCCCGCGCGGCGGCAGCGTCGCGTGCTGCAGCCTTACCCAAAGCTTCGTCGCCGTCGCCGTCGCCGTCGCCGTCGCCGTCGGTATCGGTCTCGGATTCGGAGTCGGCAATGTCGTCGGGTTCGGCAGTGTCGTCGTGCCCTGTGCCGCAACCACAGTCGGTACCGTCGCCGCACCGGCCGTCACCCTCGCAAGGTCCGTCGCCGTCGCATGGTCCGTCGCTCCACAGTCCCGCATCGCTCGTCGGACCGTCGTCCGGCTCC
>NZ_NOYD01000050.1 GCF_002258315.1 Rhodococcus sp. 06-462-5
GCCGGCTTGGTTGCGCAGATAGCGGGACCCGTCGCCAAGGGCCGAGACGCCGGTGCGCGCGATCGCGCGGAAGAAATGATTCGCGAGTTGGCTGCACTGTCTCTGACCTTGCACACCTGTCTCGTCAAAGCGGCGGTGCGCGGTGCACTCGACCGGTGACGCTCGCTCGCGTCGTTTCGAATTCCAATAGACTCGGTAGCGACGAGCCGAGCCCGTTTTCAGTGCAGCCCGGATTTCTCGAGGTGAGAGGCAGACACGATGAGTGAGATGCGTGTGGTCGGTATTCGTGTCGAACAACCGCAGAACCAGCCCGTGTTGCTGTTGCGCGAGGCCGACGGCGACCGGTACCTGCCGATCTGGATCGGTCAAACCGAGGCTGCTGCAATTGCTTTGGAGCAGCAGGGCGTGCAACCCGCTCGGCCACTCACCCACGATCTGGTCAAGAATTTGATCTCGGCTCTCGGGCACCAGCTCAAAGAGGTGCGCATCGTGGATCTGCAGGAGGGCACCTTCTACGCCGATCTGGTGTTCGACAAGGACATCAGAGTCTCTGCTCGGCCCTCGGATTCCGTCGCCATCGCGCTTCGGGCCGGGGTGCCGATCTTCGCCGAGGAGCCCGTGCTCGCCGAAGCCGGGTTGATCATGCCCGACGAGCGCGAGGACGAGGTCGAGAAGTTCAAGGAGTTCCTCGAATCGGTGTCTCCGGACGACTTCAAAGCGACCGACGGGTAACAGAAGAGTCTCAACCTCAACTTTAGGTTCAGGTTTACGGCGCGTTGCGTTGAATCTGCACGATCGTCCCCATAACGTTCGTGCCAGTGAAGTTCATCGCCGCTGCTGGTCCTGTCCGGTGCAGTTCACGCCTCTTCGACAGCTGCCGAGGCGTACTCTGGCCTGGTACACGGTATGACTTCACGCGAGTACACCGAGACATTTCCAGTGTCTCGGCCGGATCGCAGTACTGACTCGATCCGAACGCAGTGAGACATCCGAGAGGGAGCAGTCAGTGGGAGATCAGCCGCAGCAGCATCACGGCAGTCGAGAGTCCGAAGCCGCAGGCCGGACCGAGGACACCCCCGTCGGTGCCGATGCTCGGGTCGACACCCCCGACCAGGCGTCGAGCGCCCGAGTGCACGCGCCCCAGGACATTCAACCGGGATTGTTCCCCGACGACTCCGTGCCCGACGAACTCGTGGGCTACCGCGTGCCGAGTGCCTGCCAGATCGCCGGCATCACCTACCGTCAGCTCGATTACTGGGCCCGCACCGGGCTCGTCGTCCCATCCATCCGCGGCGCGGCGGGGTCGGGAAGCCAGCGGCTGTACTCGTTCAAGGACATGCTCGTCCTCAAGATCGTCAAGAGGCTGCTCGACACCGGTATCTCGCTGCAGAACATCCGCGTCGCCGTCGATCACCTACGCCAGCGCGGCGTCGGCGATCTCGCCAACATCACGCTGTTCTCCGACGGCACCACCGTCTACGAGTGCACGTCGGCAGAAGAAGTGGTCGACCTGCTCCAAGGCGGGCAGGGCGTGTTCGGTATCGCCGTGAACGGCGCGATGCGCGAGCTCACCGGCACCATCGCCGACTTCCCGGCCGAGCGAGCCGACGGCGGTGAAAGCCAGCCGAGCCCCGAGGACGAGCTGGCCTCACGCCGCAAGAATCGCGCGAGCCGCAAGACCGGCTAGACTTTCTTCGTCGCGCCCGCGCGGGAGAGTTCCGAGGCATCCAGTCTCGGACGCCGAAGGAGCAACACCTCCCCGTCAATCTCTCAGGCACACGGACCGTGTGGGCTTCGACAACTCTGGAAAGTGGTGGGAGCACCCACCCGCCCAAGGGGAAAGGTGCCGGCGCGATCGTCTTGCGCGCCGTGTCCGACCGAATCTCTCAGGCGCGCGCGTCAGCGGGCACACGACAGAGGGGGAGGAGCGGCCGGAGCGCATGCCTCGGTCGTCCGACGCCTCGTCTTTCCGGCACCTGGGAGCACATCGTGACCGACCGAACCGCCTCGTCCGCACACACTTTCGTCGACCGCCACATCGGCCCCGATGCCACCGAGTTGGTCCGCATCCTCGACACGATCGGCGTCGACAGTCTCGACGAGCTGGCCCGCAAGGCCGTTCCGTCCTCCATCCTCGACACCGTGGTCGACGGCGTTCCCGACGGCTTGGCGACTCTGCCGCCTGCCCTGAGCGAGCACGAGGTGCTCGCTGCACTGGCCGATCTCGCCGGGCAGAATACCGTGGCGACGTCGATGATCGGCCTCGGGTACTACGACACGCTGACCCCGCCGGTGCTGACCCGGGGGATTCTGGAGAACCCGGCCTGGTACACCGCGTACACGCCGTATCAGCCCGAAATCAGCCAGGGGCGACTCGAAGCGTTGCTGAACTTCCAGACCATGGTCGCCGACCTCACCGGAATGGACGTGGCGAATGCGTCGATGCTCGACGAGTCGACGGCGGCCGCCGAATCCATGACCTTGATGCGACGCGCGAACAGGGCATCGAAATCGCCTCGGCTGCTGGTCGATTCCGATATCTTCCCGCAGACCGAGGCGGTACTGGCCACTCGCGCCGAGCCGTTGGGGATCGAACTGGTCTACGCCGATCTGACCGACGGTCTGCCCGACGGAGAATTCTTCGGTGTGCTGGCGCAGCTGCCGGGAGCGTCGGGCCGTCTGGTCGATCACACGGCGATCATCGAGGCCGCGCACGAGCGTGGCGCGTTGGTTGCCGTGGGAGTGGACCTGCTGGCCGCCACCGTGGTGACCCCGCCCGGTGAGATCGGCGCGGACGTCTGCTTCGGAACCACCCAGCGGTTCGGCGTTCCGATGGGCTACGGCGGACCGCACGCCGGCTACCTCGCAGTGCGGTCCGGTCATTCCCGTCAGCTCCCCGGCCGACTGGTCGGGGTCTCGCTCGACGCGGACGGCCACCGCGCCTACCGACTGGCGCTGCAGACCCGCGAGCAGCACATCCGCCGCGAGAAGGCGACCTCCAACATCTGTACCGCTCAGGTCCTGCTGGCCATCGTCGCCGCGATGTACGCCAGCTACCACGGCGCAGACGGATTGCGGGCCATAGCAAGTCGGGTGAATGTGCACGCTCGAACCGTGGCGGCAGGTCTGCGGGACGCAGGCATCGACGTGGTGCACACGGAATTCTTCGACACCGTCCTCGCGGCGATTCCGGGCAAGGCTCAGGAAGTCGTCGACCAGGCCAAGCAGCGCGGCATCAATCTGCGGCTGGTCGACGCCGACCACGTGGCCGTCGCATGCGACGAGGCGACGACTCCCGAGCACATCGCGAACGCGCTCGCCGCGTTCGGTGCAGCAGCCGCCGGTTCCGGGGCCGAGTCGTTGCCGTCGACCATGTCTCGCACCTCCGAGTACCTCACGCACCCGGCATTCACCCGGTACCGCACCGAGACGGCAATGCTGCGCTACCTGCGCTCGTTGTCCGACAAGGACATTGCGCTCGACCGCAGCATGATTCCGCTGGGTTCGTGCACGATGAAGCTGAACGCAACCGCGGAGATGGAGTCCATCACCTGGCCGCAGTTCGCGCGTCAGCACCCTTTCGCTCCGTCCTCGGACGTGCCCGGTCTGCTGCGGGTGATCGCCGACCTGGAACGGTGGCTGGTGGACATCACCGGCTACGACGCGGTCAGCCTGCAGCCGAACGCGGGAAGCCAAGGCGAGTACGCGGGACTGCTCGCCATTCGTCGCTACCACCTCGGCAACGGCGATGTCGAACGTACCGTCTGCCTGATCCCGTCGAGCGCACACGGCACCAACGCTGCCTCGGCGGTGATGGTGGGCATGCGCGTCGTCGTCGTCGCCTGCCGTCCCAACGGTGACGTCGACGTGGACGACCTGCGCGCCAAGATCGCCGAGCACGCCGACACCCTCGCCGCGATCATGATCACCTATCCCTCGACCCACGGTGTGTACGAGCACGAGATCTCCGAGATCTGTGCCGCGGTCCACGACGCGGGCGGTCAGGTGTACGTCGACGGTGCCAATCTCAACGCTCTCGTCGGTCTGGCGCGCCCCGGCCGCTTCGGCGGCGACGTGAGCCACCTGAACCTGCACAAGACTTTCTGCATCCCGCACGGAGGCGGCGGGCCCGGTGTGGGACCCATCGGTGTGCGGTCGCACCTGCAGCCCTACCTGCCGGGTCACCCACTGGCCCCGCAGCTCGGTTCGGGACCGACGGTGTCCGGAGCCCCGTACGGCAGCGCTTCGATCCTGACGATCACGTGGGCCTACATCGCGATGATGGGTGCGACGGGGCTACGGCAGGCGACGTTGACTGCGATCGCGTCGGCCAACTACATCGCCCGCCGCCTCGACGAGTACTTCCCGGTTCTGTACACCGGCGACAACGGCATGGTTGCCCACGAGTGCATTCTCGATCTGCGAGGTTTGACCAAGGACACCGGTGTCACCGTCGACGACGTTGCGAAAAGGTTGGCGGACTACGGCTTCCACGCGCCCACGATGAGCTTCCCGGTGCCCGGAACTCTGATGGTGGAGCCGACCGAGAGCGAGAACCTCGAGGAGATCGACGCGTTCTGCGATGCGATGATCGCCATCAGGTCAGAGATCGATCGCGTCGGATCGGGGGAATGGACGGTCGAGGACAACCCACTTCGAGGCGCACCGCACACCGCTCGAAGTCTGGTCGCCGAGTGGGATCACCCGTATTCACGGGAACTGGCTGCCTACCCGGCGGGCTACGACCGTCCGAAGGTCTGGCCCGCGGTGCGACGCATCGACGGTGCTCACGGTGACCGCAATCTGGTGTGCTCGTGCCCACCGATCGAGGCGTTCGCCTGAGCCGAGAACAGAGCCCGCCACGACGCCGTGGCGGGCTCCGTTCTGTTCGAGTCGGTGGATTCAGCCTCGCGTGAGCTCGAGCATCGCGATCTCGGGCGGAGCTGCAACGCGGACCGGTGGACCCCACGCGCCCGCACCCCTGGTGGTGTACAGCGTGGTGTTGCCGATCGTGTCCAGCCCTTCGACACTCGGCTGCTGGAGCGGCACCAGATAACGGATCGGCCAGATCTGACCCCCGTGCGTGTGCCCGGACACCTGCATGTCGACGCCGAAGTCCGATGCCTCCACCGCCTGCAACGGCTGATGTGCCATCAACAGTACGAATCGATCGGGATCGATCCCGTCCAATGCCGCGGCGAGATCGGGTTCGTACGGCGCGGGGGCAGTGGCGTCGTTGATGCCGGCGATATCGATCGCGGCGTCGCCACGGGTGAGGGTTGTGCGCTCGTTGCGTAGGACGTCGATTCCGAGCGTCGACCACAGATCGAGCCATTCACCACCGTCTCCCGCATAGAACTCGTGGTTGCCGCTGACGGCGAACACACCGAGCGGGGCGTCGAGGTCGCGAAGCGGTTCGAGGTCGGCACCGACCAACGAAACCGTCCCGTCGATCAGGTCGCCGTCGAGCAGGACGACATCGGGATTCTGGGAGTTGATCGAATCGACGACCTTGCGCACGAAATCCGCGCCGCGGGAGGGCCCGGCGTGCAGATCGGACACCAACGCCACTCGGACGCCGTCGAATTCGACCGGTAGCCGGTCGAGTGCGACGTCGGTGTTCGTCACCCGCGGAGTTGCTGCCTCGACGAGTCCGTACCCCACTGCCACCACGCTGACGAGTGCCACCGCCGCTGAGCCGATCCTCGACACACGCAGCCGAGCCGCGGACGAATCGCGATGCCTCGCAGCGAAAACCACTCTCATGACGGTGCAGACCACGGCCACCAGCACCGTTCCCAGGAACAGGTACAGCACCACGGCCAGCCAACTGAGCCCGACGAAGGCGGGTCCACGTGCCCAGGACGGATCGAACGCGACGCCGCTGCCGAAGCCGATCACCGCACACAGCCACAGGAGCGCCAGCACAGCATCGACAATCCGTTTGGGACGCGTCGGCATCCTGGTGACGGAAAGAAATCGCCAGTGCAGGAACAGGGTGACGAGGAGCAAGAAGACCCCGACAAAAATTACGCGAGACATGTTCTAGTACAGCAACTTTCCGAGTAGGTCGATGAAATCCGGTGAATCCGACGTCGGCACGGTCGTCGCGGTGCCGCCCGTCCGGGCCGATATGTCGGTGAACGCGGTGGCGTCGGAGTTGTCGCCGATCATCACCACGTTCACTGCGACCGGACGCGCGGCATCGGTTGCCGAGTTCAGGTCGGTGAGCAGGTCCTGGGTGGACAACGACGGGTCGTCGTTGGGGCCGTCGGTGATCAGCACCACGGAATTGACGCGTCCGGGTACGAAGCCTGCCACTGCATCGCGATAGGCGGCCAGCAACGACTCGGCGGAATAGGACGCGGATTCCGGTGTCGATGCCGCCGCACCGGTCTCCAGCGCGGCGCGCCTCGGAGCCGCGCCGACCTGAGCCGTCATGGGGCCGGTCGAGACATCGACGCGGTAGGGGAGCGAGTTGTTCAGGTCCTCGCTGAAGCTCCACAGGCCCAGCTCGGTGGAGTCCGGTACCCGCTGGAACTGCTCGCCGAGGGCGCGAACGGTGTTCTGCAGCCGAGTCGCACTGCCTTCGGTCGTGCCCATCGACTCGGATACGTCGAGCAGAACCGTGGCTCGCCGCGGCAGGACCGGATTTCGCAGCACGGCCAGCAGCGCGTCGGCAACGGGTCCCGAGGGAGCAGCGACGGTGTCGGCGTCCTGTGTCTCGCCGACGCCGAAGCCCGCATCCGTGAGCAGTTGCGCGCCGTCCGGCTGCCGGACGAAATCGACGAACGCGGCGGCAGCCCGGGTCGATGTCTCGTCACCGGAGAGTACGGCCGCGGGATGATCGGCAACGGGAGTGGGGCCCTGAGGCTCGACGGCGGTCAACGTCGACGAATCGGTCGATGCAAGCTGCTGCTGGGTGACCGGAACGGCGTGGACGGGGCCGTCGGGGCCGGGCGCGTTCTCGAGGGCCGCGAGTGCGTCGTAGGTGGTGGATGCAGACGTTGCGGAGGCTCCGGTGTCGGTGACGGCAAGCTCCGATAGAGCCGAGATCAGTTCTCTCGTCGAGGCCTGTTCGAGGGTCGGTGCAGTGGTCGGATCTCCACCTACCCCGGCAGCGATGGCGGTGACCGCGAGGGTGGTTGCGCCGGCATCGGATCCGGTCGGTAGTGCGAGACGCAGTGCGCCCCACTCGCCGAGGCCGAATGCCTGCGGGTCGCGTTGCAGTCGGACCAGGTCGGCCCAACTCACAGTGGTCAGAGCGTCGGCCACGGCGGACGGCACCGCGAGTACGACCGGACTCGTCGCGAGTGGCCGCGGGGTGCCGTCGACGGCACCGCGGTCGGTGACGGCTTCGACGTCGCCGGACGATTGAGGTATCCACAGACCCGGCCGAGCGCCGAGTGCTCCGACGTCCCAGTTGTCGATGCCGGCGTTCAACGCCGTCCGCACGTCGTCGGAGGCCGTGGCCCGAACCTGCACCGTCACGCAGTGATCCCGTACCACCGGTGCAGTGTCGTTGAACCGAGCAGCCAGCTGTTCGACAGGCCCGGAGATGTCGGGATCGGCGGCGACAGTGAGCACCGCCGATCCCTCCACACAGGTGTCGGCAGCTTCGACCCCTTGGTCGAAGATTCGATCCCGCAGTTGAAACCACCCGAACACGGCCGCAGCCAGCACCGCGATCGTGATCACGACGATCACGGGTCCGGCGGCTATCGAACGACCGCGCCCTGTGTTCCGATGTTCACCCACGTGATCGACAAGTCCGTCAGGCGTTGACGGCCTTGTACTCCCGTCGGCGACGATGCAGGATCGGCTCGGTGTAGCCGTTGGGCTGGCTGGTGCCCTGGAAGATCAGGTCACTGGCCGCCTGGAAGGCGATGTTGGTGTCGAAGTCGGGAGCCAACGGCTTGTACGTCGGATCGGATTCGTTCTGACGGTCCACCACCGGGGCCATCCGCTTCAACGACTCGCGCACCTGGTCTTCGGTGACGATGCCGTGGCGCAGCCAGTTCGCGATGAACTGACTCGAAATGCGCAGCGTCGCACGATCTTCCATGAGGGCGATGTCGTTGATGTCGGGAACCTTCGAGCAGCCGACGCCGTGGTCGATCCACCGGACGACGTAGCCCAGGATCGACTGCGAGTTGTTGTCGAGTTCGTTCTGCTTCTCCTCGTCGGTCCAGTCCGTGGACGGTGCGAGAGGAATTTCGAGAATGTCGTCGACGGTGGCGCGCTTGGCCTGTGCGATCTCGTGCTGACGGGCGAAGACATCGACCTTGTGATAGTGCAGGGCGTGCAAGGTCGCAGCGGTGGGCGAGGGAACCCACGCAGTGTTGGCTCCGGCCTTGGGGTGGCCGATCTTCTGCTCGAGCATGTCGTGCATCAGGTCGGGCATGGCCCACATACCCTTACCGATCTGTGCCTTGCCTTCGAGGCCTGCGGCGAGACCGGTGTCGACGTTGAAGTCCTCGTAGGCGGCGATCCACTTCTCGCCCTTCATCGCTCCCTTGCGCACGACCGGACCTGCCTCCATCGAGGTGTGGATCTCGTCGCCGGTTCGGTCGAGGAAGCCGGTGTTGATGAACACGACCCGCTCGGACGCGGCCTGGATGCACGCCTTGAGGTTGACCGTCGTGCGACGTTCCTCGTCCATGATGCCGACCTTGAGCGTGTTGGTCGGAAGCCCCAGAACCTGCTCGACACGGCCGAACAGCTCCGCGGTGAACGCGACCTCGTCCGGTCCGTGCATCTTGGGCTTGACGATGTACAGCGAACCGGTACGCGAGTTGGACAGCACGTTGTCCGAGGTCAGCGAGTGCATACCGGCCAGCGAGGTGAACAGAGCATCGAGAATTCCCTCGGGCACCTCGTTGCCGTCGGCGTCGAGGATCGCGTCCGAGGTCATCAGGTGACCGACGTTGCGGACGAACAGCAACGAGCGACCGTGCAGCGTCAGTTCCGAACCGTCGACGGAGGTGTAGGTGCGGTCCTTGTTCATCGCACGCGTGAAGCTCTTGCCGCCCTTGGAGACTTCCTCGGTCAGATCGCCCTTCATCAGACCGAGCCAGTTGCGATAGCCCAGAACCTTGTCGTCCGCATCGACTGCAGCGACGGAGTCCTCGAAGTCCATGATGGTGGTGACCGCCGACTCGAGCAGAACGTCCTTGACGCCTGCGCCGTCGGTCTTGCCGATCGGGCTCTCGGGGTCGATCTGGATCTCGAAGTGCAAGCCGTTGTGCACGAACAGGATTGCCGACGGTGCGTCTGGGGTGCCCTGGTAGCCGAGAAGCTGCGACGGATCCTTCAGCCCGACCGTGCTGCCGTCGGCGAGGGTCACCGTCAGCGATGCGGCATCGACGACGTATCCGGTGGTACCGACGTGCGAACCGGAGCTCAGGGGCAACGCCTCGTCCAGGAAGTCCCGCGCGAAGGCGATGACCTTGTCGCCGCGGACCCTGTTGTAACTGGTGCCCTTCTCGGCACCGTCGGTCTCGGGAATGGCGTCGGTTCCGTAGAGAGCGTCGTACAGCGAGCCCCACCGGGCGTTGGACGCGTTGATCGCGAACCGGGCATTGAGGACCGGCACCACCAGCTGCGGTCCTGCGGTGGTGGTGATCTCGGTGTCCACACCGGAGGTGCTGATCTGGAAGTCGGCCGGCTCGTCGAGCAGGTAGCCGATCTCCTTGAGGAACGCCTTGTAGGCTGCGCGGTCGTAGTTCGGGCCTGCGTGCTCTCCGTGCCAGGCGTCGACCTTGCCCTGGATCTCGTCGCGGACTGCCAGCAGTGACTTGTTCTTGGGAGCGAGATCGGCGATCACCGACGCGGCACCGGCCCAGAAGGCATCGGAATCTACGTCGGTACCCGGCAGCGCCTCCTTCTCGACGAAATCGAATAGGACCTTGGCGACCTGAAGTCCACCAGCCTGCACACGATCGGTCATGAATTCCTCACTCTTTCCGGTCACGGACACCGGTGACGGTGTCCCCACGACAACGCTGTCGATGTTACTCGGCGGTAGGTCCGACGCCGAACTCGCCGCCGACCAGTAAATTCTGGCATCGAGCGATCAACGCCGAGCGCAGAGGTGCCGCTTCGGCCGACAACTCTCCCTGCGCGCGCACGTATTCGGCTCGTCCGGCCGCCGTCTCTATCCGAATGGGTTCGAGATCGAAGCCGCTCAGGTCGTACGGACTTGCGCGCATGTCGATCGTTCGCGCGTGCAGGGCCAGCTCGAAGCAGTCGGTGAGAAACTCGGAATCGATCAGTGGTCCCAGCTTGTAGCACCACTTGTACAGATCCATCGAGGCATGAATACAACCGGGTTGCTCGGATGTCAGACGCGACTCCGGGGACAGCGGAAGGGCGTTGCGTGGCGCTGCATCGGGGGTGAAGAACCGGAAGGCGTCGTAGTGGGTGCAGCGCAACGTCATCGAATCGACCACGGCGTCGGTTCCGTCGTGCCCCAGGCGCAGTGGCACCTGCTCGTGCCGCTGCGCCGAGGTGCCCCCGCGGTAGACCATCGCCCACTCGTGCAGTCCGAAACAGCCGAGCAACGGTGGCCTGTCTCGGGTGGCGGCAAGCAGGCCGAGGGTGAATTCGATGCTCGATCGACGACGCTCCACCAGATCCGACCGCACCCGAAAGCCCGGGCCGTCGTCGGTGTCCACCTGCTCGTAGGACGCGAACGCCGCAAAATCCTGCGCATGATCACCGGTGAGCACGACGCCGTGACCTGGATTCCATCGGCGCAGCTGACCCGGGCGGTGACTGTAGTAGGTGAACAGAAAATCGAGCACCGGATGTACGCCGCCGTGGCCCCGGTCGGTCAGATAGTCACCGACGAGGTTCTCTACCCGCGCCGCATGGGCAGCGCGACGAGTGGTCCACTGCCCTTCACTCAGCAACGTCGAGTAGGGCATTCACACGTTCCGTGGGGGAGCGGCGGCGGACTTGAAGCTGGACGACGATTGACCCGGACGCGGACCGGCCACCCGGTGCGTGCCGTCCCGAACCGTACCCACGAACTCCTCGACCAGATCCTCGAGCGCGACGATGCCGACCGTGGCACCCGTCGCGTCGTGCACGGCACCGAGATGGCTGCTGGCTCGACGCAACTTGGTCAGTGCGTCGTCGAGCACCGTGTCGATGGAAACCACCGGTAGTGCCCGCACATCGCTACGGGGAATGACCGTGTCCGGTCCTGCCGACTCGTCGGCCATGTCGTCGAGCACGTCCTTGAGATGCAGATAGCCCACGAGCGCCCCCGAGGCATCGCGGACCGGATAACGAGAGAATCCAGTTTCGATGACAGCGCGTTCGACGGAGCCCAGGGTGGGTCCGAGTGTGTGATCGGGCCCGGACAACTCGATACTGCGAACCTGGTGAGAGGGAATCAGAACCTCACCCACCGTCCGTCCCGACGTCTCGAGCGCCTGCCGCAATCGGCGATGCTCCTCGGCGTCGATCAGTCCCTCGGACCGTGATTCACCGATCATCTGCGACAACTCGACCGCCGACACCGAGGAACTGAGCTCGTCCTTGGGTTCGATTCGCAGCAGCCGAAGGGTCAGGTTGGCGCACATGTTGTAGAACGAGATCAGCGGCAGCGCCACCTTGATGAACAGCAGATGGATGGGCACCAGAACCATCGCGGTGCTCTCCGGGCCCGCGATGGCGATGTTCTTGGGCACCATCTCGCCGATGAGAATGTGCAGAACCACCACGAGCGTCAACGCGATGGCGAAGGCGATCGGGTGCAGGAAGGACTCGGGAATGCCGACTGCCTCTAGCGGAACCTCGATCAGATGTGCCACCGCAGGCTCTGCCACACGCCCGAGAAGGATCGAGCAGATCGTGATGCCGAGCTGAGCCGCGGCGAGCATCTGCGACAGGTTCTGGCCGGCCTCGATCACGCTCTGAGCGCGCTTCTTGCCTTGCGCGAGCAGAGCTTCGAGGCGATCCCGGCGGGCCGAGATCAGTGCGAACTCGGCTCCGACGAAGAAGGCGTTGCCGGCGAGAAGCAGAACGGCGAGACCGACGCCGAGGAAATCACCCATCGATCTCACCGTCCGATCTCATCCGAGCCACCGCTGCCGCGTCGACGGGCAGAAGAACCACCCGGTCGATGCGACGGCCGTCCATGCGAATCACCCGTGCCACCCAACCGCCGTCTCGTTCGAGCGGATCCTCGTTCGACGGGGGCGGCAGCAGAACGGCGTCGCCCTCGGTCGGAATGCGACCCAATTCCGTCAGTACGAGACCGCCGATGGTTTCGTACTCGCCCTCGGGTGCCGAATACCCCGTGGCCGACGCGACCTCGTCGATACGCAGCAGACCCGCGCAATCCCATCCGTCGCCCGATCTGGAGACGTCGAGTTCCGGCTCGTCGTGTTCGTCGCGCACGTCACCGACGATCTCCTCGATCAGATCCTCCATCGTGACCATGCCCGCGGTGCCGCCGTACTCGTCGACGACGAGCGCGACCTGCATGCCGTCGGCGCGTACCCGTTCCATCACCGCGTCGCCGTCGAGGCTGGACGGTACGACAGGAACGTCGCGCGCCAGGGACTCGACCGTCGTCGAGCGACGGTGCGCTCCGGCGACGGTGAACGCATGCTTGATGTGAACGACGCCGATGGTGTCGTCCAGGTCGCCGTCGACCACCGGAAAGCGCGAGAAGCCGGTCCGCGCAGCGGTTTCGATCAGATCGGCCACGGTTGCGTCGGTGGCGAGCGTTTCGATCTTCACTCGCGGCGTCATCAGTTCCTCGGCCGTGCGATCGCCGAACTGCAGCGACCGGTCCACCAGTCGGGCGGTGTTCTCGTCGATCGACCCCTGCCGCGCCGACGTGCGGACCAGCGAACCCAACTCCTGCGGCGACCGAGCGGATCTCAGTTCCTCGGCCGGTTCGATCCCAAGCCGGCGCACCAGCCAGTTCGCCGAGCCGTTGAGTCCGTTGATGGCCCACTTGAAGACCAGCGAGAACCCGGCCATCGCACCGGCGGTGACGCGCGCGGTCGACATCGGCTTCGCGATGGCGATGTTCTTCGGAACCAGCTCACCGAAAATCATCGAGAACGAGGTCGCCAGAATCAGCGCCACCGCGAGCGAGATGCCCGCAGAGAGGGTCTCGGATGCGCCCAGCGCGTCGGCCACCGGCCGAATGAACCCGGCCAGCACCGGTTCGGCGAGATAACCGGTGATCAGCGTCGTGATGGTGATGCCGAGTTGGGCACCGGACAGCTGAAACGACAGTGTCTTGTGGGCGTGCAGAACCTGGCGCGAGCGCAGGTCGCCGTTGTCGGCCTGTGACTCGACCGCACTGCGTTCGAGAGCAGTGAGGGAGAACTCGGCCGCAACGAACAGCGCGGTGCCGGCCGTCAAGGCGACGAAGCCGAGCAGGCTGACGATGGTGATGAGAAGTGCCACGCGTCAACTCCGCCTGAGCCGAGACCGTCGAAGCTGGGACAGGAGCATCGCGCCGCCGGAGTGCACGTGGCCGCCGAAATCTGTGTCGCCGGGTTTCTCTCCCGGCTCGATAGAGGATCCCTCCGAAGTGGAACCGTCGTCGTGTTGTTCCGCAGTTGCCGCAACGGCAACCGAGATAGTGGGTGCCTCGGGCACCTGATTCCCTTCTGTCGGTTCGCGCTGAGGTCCCACTCCGTGAGAAGCGGACCGTTCGGCCACACGCCGGGAATCGAATGCTCGATTTCCCGACGAGTGACGAGCGTGAACAGCTGTGTGTGCTGTAGCGAGTCTAACCGTGCCCGACCGTCACCACCCGGAGGGCAGGGGCCGTCCCTCGGCGAATCCGGCAGCGGACTGGACTCCCAGAACTGCTCGTTCGGCCAACTCCGGGAGTGAACGGGCTCCTGCATACGTACACGTACTGCGAACTCCGGCACAGACGTGATCGATCAGATCCTCGACACCCGGCCGATCGGGATCGAGGCGCATCCGCGAACTGGAAATGCCCTCCTCGAACAAGGCCTTGCGGGCCCGGTCGAACGCTCCGTCGGTGGCGGTACGGGCCGCAACGGCTCGCTTGGACGCCATGCCGAAGCTCTCCTTGTACCGATTGCCCGATGCGTCCACTCGCAGGTCGCCGGGCGACTCGTAGGTGCCGGCGAACCACGAGCCGATCATGACGTTCGCAGCACCGGCAGCCAGCGCGAGAGCAACGTCACGAGGATGGCGGACACCGCCGTCGGCCCACACCGAAGCCCCGAGTTCGGCTGCCGCAGCCGAACAATCGGCCACAGCCGAGAACTGGGGGCGTCCGACACCGGTCATCATTCGCGTCGTGCACATCGCTCCCGGTCCGACGCCGACCTTGACGATGTCCGCGCCTGCCTGTACCAGATCGCGCGTCCCCTGGGCAGACACCACGTTGCCTGCCGCCAGGGGTACACCGAGATCGAGAGAGCGCACTGCAGCGAGGGCTTCGAGCATCTTCTGCTGATGCCCGTGAGCGGTGTCCATGACGAGCACATCGGCACCGGCCTCGACCAGTGCGGTCGCCTTCTCGGCCACATTGCCGTTGATGCCGACGGCGGCAGCGATGCGGAGCCGTCCCGACGCGTCTACTGCGGGCGCGTAGATACCGGTCCGCACGGCACCGGTACGAGTCACGACACCTGCCAGGGAGCCGTCGTTCTCGACGACGACGGCGAGGTGGGCATGTGCCGCTTCCATCAGCTCGAAGACTTCCTGGGGCGACGCATGGCGAGGAGCTCGCACGAAATCGGCCGACGCCACGGAACTGAGCCGAGCGAATCGGTCGACGTCGGCGCAGGCACTCTCGGTCACCACTCCGATCGGCTTGCCGTGCTCGACGATCACGACCGACCCGTGCGCGCGCTTGTGCACCAGTGCCAAGGCGTCGGACACGGACGCATTGGGGCCCAGGACGACAGGTGTGTCCGCGATCAGGTCACGACTCTTGACGAATGCGACGGTCTCGGCGACGGCCTCGGTGGGCAGGTCCTGCGGGATCACTGCGATAGCTCCGCGACGTGCGACGGTTTCGGCCATCCGACGGCCGGACACCGCGGTCATGTTCGACACGACGATCGGAATCGTGGTGCCCGAACCGTCGACCGTACTCAGATCGACATCGAACCGCGACGTGACGTCGGTTCGGTTGGGGACGAGGAAGACATCGTCGTAGGTGAGATCGTAGGGCGGATGGTGACCATCGAGGAACTGCACGTTGATCGAGACTACCGGTCGGGCGCAGTCGGGGTCCAAGCCCCGTCCACCGTCTCCGATTCGATGCGGGTCGACGCCTGGGTCCGAGACAGTCGAATCGTCGTGACAACCATGACGGACACCGCCACGGCGATGATCGCGAGGGAAGCACCGTCGCTCCTGATTCGCTCGTCCAGGACCGTCACTCCGATGAACGCTGCACCGAGGGGCTCGCAGATCGTGATGGCCGGCATCGATGCAGACAGCGGACCCACCTGAAACGCGCGTTGCTGCAGGTAGAAACCGAGCATGCCGGATCCGATCGTGTAGGTCTGCCACGCCGTCACAGCTGCCAGGGGATCACCGTCGACGAGATCGGTGACGAATTTGGTCAGAGCCGCAGCCAGGCCGAACAGCAACCCCCCTGCGGCGCCGAGTAGGAGCGCTCGCATTCCAGGAGAGGTGAGCAGCAGCCCACACAGTGCCGCGCCGCCGATCACAACGGCTGCTACGACCAGCGGGACCAGCCATCGTGAGATCGGTGCGTCGGTGCTGCCCTCGCTGGGATCGCCGACCACGATGAATATCGCGAGGGCGGCGGCCAGGAGAAAGGCGAGCGCCCACGTCGAGGCCGGGAGCGTACGGCCCGCCAGTTTCGCCGACATCGGGAGTGCGAACAGCAGGGCAGTGACGAGCAGCGGCTGCACGACCAAAACCGAGCCGACCCACAGCGCAGCGATCTGAACTGCGTAACCGCCCCCGTCGCCGAGTACACCCACCCACCATCTCGGACTTCGAATCAGAGCCGAGAGCAGCGCCGTTCCCTCCGGAACCGAAGCTGCTGCGCTCTGCTGTGCGACCGAAGCGCAGGCGAACAGGAATGCCGAGATCAGCGCCAGCGCGATCGACAACCAGGAGGCGGTCACCCGCGTCGTCCTCGGCTGCCGCCCCGCCTGCCTCCGGCCCGCCCGCTTCGCTCGTGTCGGACGGGTGCGGCACCGCGTCGAGAACTGCGAGGAGCAGGCGATTCCGCCGCCTCGGCCGAGATCGGGCGGCCGATGGGTGTACGAGCCCCCGTCAATCGACGCCACGAGGTGGGATCGGTCTCGGTGTCGACCACCGTTGCCGAGACACCGGCATCGCCGGCCATCGCACACACGTGATCCAGCTGCTCGGCGGTGGCCAACGTCACGACGGTTCCGCTGGCACCGGCGCGTGCAGTGCGACCTGCGCGATGCACGTAGTCCTTGGAGTCCAACGGTGGATCGACGTGGACCACGAGGGTGACGTCGTCGACGTGAACCCCACGTGCTGCGACATCGGTCGCGATCAGTGCAGTCGATCCGCCGGCGCCGAAAGCGGCAAGCGAGCGTGTGCGGTGAGCCTGAGTCTTGTTGCCGTGCAGCGACGATACCGATACGCCCAGCCGGCGACAGTCGTCGGTGAGTCTGTCGACGGCGTGAGTGGTCCGGACGAACAGCAACGTGCGACCGTCTCTGTTGGCAAGTGCGGCAGCTACTTCGGTCTTGCGGGCAGCATCGACCCTGAACACGTAGTGCGCAATGTCGGGCTCGCTGACCGATTCCGCCGTGGAATGTTCGGCTGGATCGTTCAGGAACTTCTCGACCAGGCGGTCGACGTCGGCGTCGAGGGTCGCCGAGAACAGCAGCCGCTGCCCGTCGGCCGGTGTCGCGGCGAGGAGTGAATCGACCTGGGGTAGAAATCCCATGTCCACCATGCGATCCGCCTCGTCGATCACGGTCACCTCCACGCGATCCAACGTGATCGAGCGGCGCTGGATCAGGTCGTTGAGGCGACCGGGGGTGGCGACCACGATGTCGATTCCGCGCTGGATCTCTCGGACGTTGCGTTCGAGAGGAACGCCGCCGACCACACCGACGCTGCGCAGGCCGAACGTCGCACCGTGGAGGTCGAGCACTTCCTGGATCTGGAGCGCGAGTTCGCGAGTGGGGGCGAGTACGAGTCCGCGCGGTGCACCGGGCTGACTGCGGCGGCCGGCGAGCCGTACGAGCAGCGGAAGCCCGAACGCGAGAGTCTTCCCCGATCCGGTCGGAGCACGACCGAGCACATCGCGGCCCTCGAGCGCATCGGGCAGGGCGGCGGACTGGATCGGAAACGGCTCGGAGACACCCGCTTTCCTCAGCGAGTGCACGAGAACCACGGGCAGTCCCAGTTCTGCGAACGATCGAACGGATTGACCCGGCATGGCTGTGACCCTACCGCTGCGTCGACCAGGCGTCGGAATCTTCTTGTCGGTGCCCCGCGCAATACTCGCCGATAGAACGCGTGTTCGATGGGCGTTCGAGACCGTGATTGCCGAGGGGGCGATCGCACGCAGAGTGTGGGGGAGCTATGTGCAAGATGTGTCAGGGCTACAGCGTCGACGAGTACATCGACGGTGTGAAACGCACGATCGACAAGTGTGGGTGGGCTCTGCAGTACGTCGAATCGGAAGTCGATCCCGACGGTATCCACCCGGCCTTCTGCTACACGGTCGGTCTCACGAATTTTGGCAGCCCTGAGATCGTCGTCACGGGGCGCGGGCCACACGAGTCCTCGCGAATTCTCAATTCGCTCGGTGCCTCGGTGGCTTCGGGAATGCTGGAGCTCGAATCCGGAATTGGTTGCATCGCAGCAGGATTCGAGTTGTTCACCATCGACGTGCCGGACTGCGCGGACATTCTCTACACCGCGTCCGACGTCTACGGTCAAGGGTGCTTCAGTGCCGTGCAGGCGGTGTGGAAGGACCTGGAAGGTGCACTGCCGTGGGAGGGCATCCCGTCGACGGTGGTCCAACCGGTCCTCGGGCCGGTGCCCGTCTGACCGGATTCCGTGCTGTACCGGTGGCGCTGCGTGGTGAACGCAGCGCCACCGGCGGACGATTGTCGGTCAGGCTTCGATCTCGGAACGATCGCCGCTCCACAGCGTGTGGAACTTTCCTTCCGAGTCGGTTCGCTCGTAGGTGTGCGCCCCGAAGAAGTCGCGCTGTCCCTGGGTCAGTGCGGCCGGTAGACGCTCTGCCCGCAACGCGTCGTAGTAGGAGAGCGAGGACGCGAACGCGGGGACCGGAATGCCCAACGAGGCTGCGGTGATGACGACCCGACGCCAGCTGTCGATGGCGTTCTCGATGGCGTCCCGGAAGTACGGGGCCAGGATCAAGCTCGGCAGTTCGGCGTTGTCGTCGTACGCGTCCTTGATGCGATCGAGGAACCGAGCACGAATGATGCAGCCCCCGCGCCAGATCGTGGCGAGGTCACCGGGATGCAGATTCCAGTCGTATTCGGCACTGCCCGCGGCGATCTGGTCGAAGCCCTGCGCGTAGGCGACGATCTTCGACGCGTACAGAGCCCGACTGATGTCGTGCGTGAACTGCTCCGCATCGGTCGGCTTGTCGGCGAGTGTTCCCGAGGCGAGCCCGACGGCTGCCTTGCGCTGAGCGCGCGACCCCGACAGAGCCCGAGCGAACACCGCCTCGGCGATACCGGTGACGGGAACGCCGAGGTCCAGGGCCGCCTTGACGGTCCAGCGACCGGTGCCCTTCTGCTCCGCAGCGTCGACGATCACGTCGACGAGAGGCTGACCGGTCTTGGCGTCGACCTGGCGGAGAACCTCGGCGGTGATCTCGACGAGGTAGCTCTCCAGATCACCGTTGTTCCACTCGGTGAACACGTCCGCTACCTGAGCCGGCGTGTAACCGAGAGCGTCGCGGAACAGATTGTAGGCCTCGCCGATGAGCTGCATATCGGCGTATTCGATGCCGTTGTGGACCATCTTGACGAAGTGTCCGGAGCCGTCGGGTCCGATGTGGGTGCAGCACGGCGTGCCGTCGACCTGCGCTGCGATGGATTCCAGCAGCGGTCCGAGGGCCTTGTAGGACTCGGCCGGACCACCCGGCATGATCGACGGCCCGTTGAGAGCGCCTTCTTCGCCGCCGGAGATGCCGGCACCGACGAAGAGCAGTCCGCGTTCCTTCATGGCCGCCTCGCGACGGATGGTGTCGGTGTAGAGGGCGTTACCACCGTCGATGATGATGTCGCCCTCCTCCATCGCGCCTGCAAGCTCCTCGATCACCGCGTCCGTGGGATCGCCTGCCTTGACCATGATGAGCACTCGGCGCGGCTTCGCGAGAGCGGCGACGAACTCCTCGATGGTCTCTGTGCGAACGAAGTTGCCCTCGGTGCCGTGCTCGGCGATCAGGGCATCGGTCTTGGCGACACTGCGGTTGTGCAATGCGACGGTGTGGCCGTGATGGGCGAAGTTGCGGGCGATGTTGGAGCCCATGACGGCGAGTCCGGTGACTCCGATCTGAGCCAGTTCTGTCGGTTCTGCTGCTGAGGTCATACAGACAGCTTTCCCTGCCGCGAGATTTCGCGCGAGCCAACCCCCCGGCCGGTGTCGAACCCGACCACCCGCAACGACAACGGGTGCCGCATTCGCGAAGAATGCGGCACCCGTTGTTGCAGGTTCGGTCGGATCACGACCTCACGGTGACGAAGCGATCAGTGGCTGCGAGCCGGACCGTCGAAACCGTCGTACGAGCGGCGTTCCGTGCGGCTGCGGAAGCCTCCCGAGCGGTGCTCGTCCTGGCGGGGGCCGGACGCGGGACGACGGTTGTCGGAGCCACGGTTGTCGGAGCCGCGACCTTCGTAGCCACGACCCTCGGAGCCGCGGTACGAGCTCGAGTCGGAGCGACGCGGGCGGTCTCCCTGGTAGCCCTCGCTGCTGCGCGGGTTGGAGCCCTGGTATCCGCCGCCGCTGCGGGGATTGGAACCCTGGTAGCCCTCGCCGCGCGGGTTCGAGCCCTGATAGCCGGTGCGGGGACGGTCTCCCTGGTAGCCCTCGCTGCTGCGCGGGTTGGAGCCCTGGTATCCGCCACTGCTGCGGGGATTCGAGCCCTGGTATCCGCCGCCGCTGCGCGGGTTGGAGCCCTGGTATCCGGGACGGCTGTTCCGGTCGCGGGGAGCGGACTCGGCGCGCAAGGGCTCACCGGTCGGCTTCTTCGCTCCGGTGATGCTGTTCAGCTCGGCCGAACCGGGCGATACGTTGACGGCGGTGGCCTTGACGCCGGCCATACCGGTCAGGCGCAGAACCTGACGACGCTGGTTGGGGAGCACGATCGCGACGACGGTGCCCTTCTCCCCGGCGCGTGCCGTGCGTCCTGCGCGGTGCAGGTAGTCCTTGTGGTCTGCGGGCGGATCGACGTGGACGACCAGGTCGATACCGTCGACGTGGATTCCGCGAGCAGCAACGTCGGTGGCGACGAGGACGGGTGTACGGCCGTTCTTGAAGCGCTCGAGAACGCGGGTGCGCTGATTCTGTGCCTTGCCACCGTGCAGTGACTCCGCGGCGATGCCGAGCGCACGCAGGCGATCGGTGATTCCGTCGCAGCCCAGCTTGGTACGCGCGAACATGATGGTGCGACCGCCTTCGCGGGCGCCGATCTCGGACAGAACGAGATCCTTCTGACCCCGGTCGACCATGAGGACGTAGTGATCCATGGTGCGGACGCTGGCTTTGCCGTCCTGGGTGGAGTGCTCGACGTGATCGGGCAGGAACTGGCGGACCAGCGACTGAACCTCACGGTCGAGGGTGGCCGAGAACAGCATGCGCTGTCCGTCTGCCGGGGTGTCGGCGAGGACTGCACGTACCTCGGGCAGGAAGCCCATGTCGGCCATCTGATCGGCCTCGTCGAGCGCGGTGATCTCGATGGAGTCCAGGATGCAAGTGCCCTGGCGGAGGTGATCGGCGAGGCGGCCCGGGGTGGCGACGAGGACGTCGACTCCGCGTCGGAGCTGCTCGACCTGCTTGTTGAACGGGGTGCCGCCGACGGCGGGCATGACTCGCAGGCCCTGCGCATTGGCGTAGGGAGCGAGGGATTCGACAACCTGGAACGCGAGCTCGCGGGTGGGGACCAACACGAGCGAACGCGGGCGCTTGGCCGCCGGGCGGTCGGTGTGCAGCGACAGGCGCTGCAAGATCGGCAGGCCGAAGGCAAGGGTCTTGCCCGAGCCGGTCTGCGCACGACCGAGGACGTTCTTACCGGCGATGGCGTCGGGAAGTGCCTTCTCCTGGATGGGGGAGGGCACGGTGATCGAGTTGCGCGCCAATGCGGCGACGACTGCCTCGGGCAGTCCGAGATCGGCGAAGGTGAATGCCGGTGCCGCTACGGGCGTCGGGACTGCCGTGGCGTCGGAAGTGGTGGAAACGGGTGTGTTGGAAACAGCGTGGGTCACGCAGTAAAGCCTCTCCGGATTGCGGGCACGCCAATAAGCCCGAAGCTGAGAGCACCCGAAGAACCGGGAAACACGAAGAACAGCCAGAACACATTGATACGAGCCAGGGCACTGTCACCTGGCCATCAGAATGCAGACGAGAACTGCATAAAGTGGGGCTGTTTGTGCCATTTCGATTGCTAGGCCGCGATGGCGACCGGTCTCTACTGTACGGGACGTACCGCGAATTGTTCGACTCGAGTCGATGTGACCTGTGCGACCCCGATCGCGTACGGACTCACCCGACGAGCTTGCTCAGTTCCTCGAGCCACGGCATGGCGACGTAGATCGTGGGAAGAACGAGGATCACCACGGCCGCCGCGTAGGCGGCCGCAGCGATACGCACATCGGCGCCCGGGCCGTTCAAGCGCTGAACTCGAATGAGGGTGTGCGGCCCTCCGGCCGCCATCGCACCACGCGGTGCGGTGGACCCGGCACAGGTGACCAGTGCCCTGGCCAACGGAGTGGGCCCGGTGACCTTGACCGCCGAGTCGTCCGCGAGCAGCTCGACCAGCAGCTGCACGCTGCCGAGTGCCGACTTGCTGCGGACGATCCGCGGGAACGCTTCGTTGACGGCGGTGAATGCTTCGAGGACCAGGTCGTGGCGGGCGCGTAGGTGTGACCGCTCGTGACTGAGGATGGCGGTGACTTCCGCCTCCGAAAGGTTGGCCAGTGTTCCACGGCTGAGAACCACCCGCTGACGCAGACCGGGTAGGCAGTACGCGATCGGTTCGGCCGCGTCGAGCACGCGAATGTCTGCATCGCGAAGACCGCGGAAAGGGTTCTCGCCCAAGTCGCTTCGATCCAGCAGATCGACGAGCACACGGTGCCTGGAACGTCGACGACGGGTTCTGACCGCTACCTGAACGACGGAGAACATGAGCTTGGCGCCGATACCGAGCGTGATGGCGAGGACGACGACGTAGAGGATCCACAGGGGCAGGCCGAGTGCGTCGATCTCGTCGGTCGGTGCCGTCGTGGGACGACCGTCCGGGCCGGGGACCAGGAGCAGTCCGCCGATGGCGAGGCCGGAGCTGAAAGCCGAGAGCACAGCAGCAAGGGCAATTGCCTGCCACAGCACCAGTGCCGCGCGTGGTGACCGGTACGGCCAACTCGCGCGAGCGAGCACTGCCGGAACCGGCCCAGCCAGGATCAGCGCGAGTACTGCGAATACCAGCGCAGTCGTCGAGTTCATGTCCTCACTTACTGCCGCGAGCGTCAGTCCGTCGGACGGCCATCTCCAGCCGAAGGGGACTTCGATGTCGATTGTGCCACTTCCAACGCGGCGAGCGCCTCACGGAGGGCGGCGGCTTCGTCGGCCCCGACCTGACCGACGAAGTGCACGAGTGCCGCTGCGCGTCCACCCGACGCCGGTGCCTGCGACAGCGCGTCGACCATGAGGCTGGCGACCAGCTCGTCGCGGCCGTGCAACGGGGCGTAGCGATGCGCTCTGTCATCGCGCTGCTGCACGACCAACTTCTTCTTCGCCAGCCGCTGCAGCACCGTCATCACCGTCGTGTACGCGAGTTCGCGATGCGTCGCCAGCGCCTCGTGCACCTGTCGAACCGTCTGGGGATCCGACGACTCCCACAGATGGTCCATCACTGCACGCTCTAGTTCACCAAGACCAGCCATTCGTCCGAGTCTACGGCTACTCCGACGCGGATGCGTACTACTCGTAGTAGTACCGACCGGTCAACGGGTGTGGGATCGGTCATAGACGCGGTCGCGGCGAATCGGCGGGTCTCGACCGCAGGAATCCCGGGGCGAATATTCTGTGCTGTGATCGTGCCGCCCCTCGGCCCGACTTTCGAGAAGTGAGCGGAGACGAAAGCGTGGACTGGTTCGATTCCCTGTCGTTGATCGACGGCCCGGTACCGGTGATCGTGTCCGTTCTCGGTGCCCTCGGTGGTCTGTGGCTGCTCTTCTCGAGATCGCGGCGATACGCCACGCGCGCGCTGCCGATCGCGGCGACGGCGGCGATCGTCGCCACAGCGGTCGGCTACGTGGTGGTCGAGAAGGTGTGGCGACCGTTCCCGGACCCGATCGAGACCGCGATCTACGTGTGGATCGGAGTCGGCCTCGCTGCGCTGTTCGCTGTGCTGCCCAGGTCGTTCGCCGCGCGAGGGGTGCTGGGCACCTCGGCGTCCGTGCTCGCGACGGTGTTCGTGGTCGCGACGTCGGCCCTGCACGTCAACCTCGAGTTCGACGCCTATCCCACCGTGGGCAACGCTCTCGGGGCCGAGTCCGCGGCGCGCATTCAGTTCTCGGATGTGCCCGCTGCGGTCGAACAGACCGTCACGGGCACGCCGCTGGAGTCGGTCTGGACCGCGCCCTCGGATCTGGCGGCCGCCGGAAGAATCACCTCCGCCTCCATTCCGGCCACTGCGTCGAATTTCTCTGCACGAGATGCGGAGATCTACCTGCCGCCCGCCTACTTCGCCGACCCTCGTCCGCTCCTTCCGGTTCTCGTGCTGCTCGCCGGTCAGCCGGGAGCACCCGAGGACTGGCTCAACGGCGGGAAGCTCGCCGAGACCATGGACAACTTCGCTCGCGATCATGCAGGTCTCGCGCCGGTCGTCGTCGTAGCGGACGGAACCGGGTCGTCGATGGCGAATCCGCTCTGTGTCGACTCACCCCTGGGCAACGTGGACACGTATCTTTCCCGCGACGTGCCCGACTGGATCGACAGTGCGCTGCAGGTGGACCCGAATCGCGCGCACTGGGCGATCGGTGGATTGTCCTACGGCGGTACGTGCTCGATTCAGATGGCGACCAATCATCCCGATGTCTATCCCACGTTTCTCGACCTCTCCGGCCAGCGCGAGCCGACTCTCGGCGATCGAGACCGCACGGTGCAGCAGGCCTTCGGGGGAAACTCCGCGGCATTCACCGCCGTCAACCCGCTCGACCTGCTGAAATCACGTCAGTACCCCGACTCGGCCGGTATTTTCGTCGTGGGCTCGGACGACAAGGACTACAAGCCGGGCCAACAGGAGATGTACGACGCGGCGAAGGCCGCCGGAATGGACGTGCAGTACGTGGAGGTACCGGGCGGACACAGCTTCGCGGTGTGGTCGGAAGGCCTTCGACGTGAGCTCCCGTGGTTGGCAACGAGGACAGGGTTGATTTCGTGAACGTGACCGATCCGGAACGACCGTCTGCGGCGGACGCCGAACCATCCACACCGGCCGAGCCGTCGTGGATGTCCAAGCGCACCGAATCCGTGAGGTCCGGTGCGTCTGCAGTGATGCGCCAGCTTCGCCGGGTGTGGGCGCTCATCGTGTTCGGTGCCGTGGGAGCACCGGTCAGCTTCACCTTGCTCGCCGTCGTCTGGGTGATGGGCATCGTCGCCGCTGTCGTCGACAACCGGGGCGAGATGGACAAGTACTTCGCCGTGGGCATCATGCCGTTCGAGCATTGGCACCTGTGGACCCCGCTCACCTCGGGGCTGGCGGCACCCAATATCGCGGGATGCGTGGTGGCCACGGTCGGGGTGCTGCTCGCCGCCGCACCGATCGAACGCCGTATCGGATCCCGTCGCTTCGCCGTCGCGGCGTTCGTGACGCAGGTCGCCGGTTCGTTGTTCGGCCTCGGTCTCGCAGTCCTGGCCAAGACGTTCGACGCGGACTGGGGATTCCGGTTGCACGTCGGAACCGCGGTGGGCCCGACGACCTGGATCTTCGGTGTCGTGCTGGTCGCGACCTCGCGGATGGATACGTTGTGGCGCAGACGTCTCCGTGTCGGGGTGCTGGCCTTGCTGGTGACGTTGGCACTGTTCGGTGGGCACCTGCAGGACGTCGTTCGGCTCGCTGCGGCGGTGATCGGTCTGATCGTGGGCCCGTGGATCGTCGGCCGATCGGCACGTGGCCCTCGATTGGCGGGTACCCAACGAGAAGGCCGAGTGCTGGTCGCGCTGATCGTCGCCGCGAGCGCCCTGGGTCCGGTGCTGGCGGCACTGAGCCCCAACGCTGTCGGGCCGTTCGCGGTACTTCGAGATGTGGTGCGTGGGGTTCCGTACACGGCGGCCGAGGTGCGCGAAATCTGCGCCGATGCGACCACCGACCCGGTCGAATGCCGTCGTGGTCTGCTCGATCTCAGACTCGGTGGAGTCGGCCCGACCATCCTGAGCATCATGCCGTCGCTGTTTCTTCTGGTGGTCAGCGACGGCCTGCGTCGAGGCAGGCGTTTCGCATGGGCGATGGCGGTGGTCTCGCAGGGGATTCTGCTCGCGCTGTCGGTGGCCAACTTCGCAATCCGGTTCCTCGAGTCCGGTGACGACCAATCCCTGTTCTACGGATTGGAGTCGCCCACGGCATACCGCACTGCGGTGCCGTTCCTGTTGCCGCTGATCGTGTTGCTGGTCCTGATCGTCACCCGCAAGTTCTTCGACGTGTCGGCACCGTCGGGTACCTATCGTCGATGGGCGGCCTCGGTTGTCGGGGTTGCGGTGGGACTCGCCCTCGTCTACTCGATCGGCGGGTATCTGGCCCGAGACGGCTTCGCAGATTCGCCATCCTTCGGCGGCCTGCTGGCGGACTTCCCACAACGATTGATCCCCCCGGTCTACCTGCAGTGGCTCGAGCCCGCCCTGCTCCCGCAGAGCACACCGACCACACTGCTCTTCGAGTGGACCGGCGTGGTGTTCTGGGTGGTGGTCTGTGTGCTCGCCGCGAGCACCTTCCTCACCCCGGTGTACGGCACCGAGACCGACGCGACCGAACGGGCACGCGGATTGCTGATGTCGAGCAGCGGGTCTGCTCTGTCGTGGATGACGACCTGGCGCGGCAACAAGTACTGGTTCGGTCCCGACGGCCGCAGCTATGTCGCCTACCGGGTCATCTCCGGCGTGGCACTGACCACCGGTGATCCCGTCGGTCCGCGAGAGTCCCTGCGGGACAACGTCGTCGACTTCGCCGAGTTCGCCTCCGAGAACGGATGGATCCCGTGCTTCTACTCCGTCACGCCCGACGTCCGCCGCATCACCGACTCCCTCGGCTGGGGAGGAATCCAGGTCGGTGAGGAGACGGTTCTCGACCTCGACGGAATTGCATTCACCGGCAAGCGATTCCAGGACGTAAGAACTGCACTGAACAGAGCGAAGAAGGCCGGCGTCGTCGCCGAGTGGATTCGCTTTCCTTCTGCCCCGCTGGCGATCACGGACCAGATCACTGCGATCTCGGAGGAATGGGTCGCGGACAAGGGCATGCCCGAGATGGGCTTCACTCTCGGCGGTCTCGAGGAGGTCGACGACGAGAACGTACGGTGCCTGATCGCCGTCGACGAGCACCGGACCGTGCACGGCGTGACCTCGTGGATGCCGGTGTACGAGGACGGCGTCATCGTCGGATGGACACTCGACTTCATGAGACGCAGATCCGAGGGCTTCCGGCCCACGATGGAGTTTCTCATCGCTTCGGCCGCTCTGCTGCTCGAACAGGAGGGGGCTCGATTCCTCAGTCTGTCGGGCGCACCCCTGGCCAAGGTCGACGAGAAACAACCCGAACACGTCTCGAGTGCCGAGCAGTCGACGCTGTCGGGATTGCTCGAGCGGTTGCTCGACGTTCTCGGACGCACCCTCGAACCCGTCTACGGATTCCGTTCGCTGTTGGCGTTCAAGTCGAAGTTCCAGCCCCGCTACGAGCCGATGCACATGACGTTCGCGGATCCGGCCGCACTGCCCAGTATCGGTAACGCGATCGGCCGGGCATATTTGCCGGACGTGTCGATCGGTCAGGGTGTCAAGCTGGTGCGCACGATGATCGAGCGGTGACTCGTGATCGTCAGTCGGTGATCGACGGTTCTGCCGCAGAACGATTCTGTGACTTCACCGGCCCGCCGACCGACCCGTAGACGTGCCGGGTGCCGATCGGAACGATGAGCGGACGATCTGACATCGGATCGTCGATCACGGCGGCCTCGAGGCCGAACACGTCGAGCAGAAGCTGCTCGGAAATGACATCCTGCGGCCGACCCGAGGTGACGATCTCTCCCTGCTTCATCACGATCAACCGGTCGCTGTAGCGAATCGCCAGGTTGAGATCGTGCAGGACCATGACGATGGTGCGGCCCAGTTCGTCGTGCAGGCGGTCGACCAGATCCAGGACCTCGATGGAGTGCGCCAGATCGAGGTAGGTGGTCGGCTCGTCGAGCAGAAGGATATCGGTGCCCTGGGCCAGTGCCATCGAGATCCAGGCGCGTTGCCGCTGGCCACCGGACAGCTCGTCGACGGGTCGGTCGGCGAGGTCGCCGACTCCGGTCAGTTCGAGTGCGTTCGCCACCTCGGCCTCGTCGTCCGAGCTCCACTGCCGGATCCACGACTGGTGCGGGTGACGACCGCGTGAGACGAGATCGGCGACGGTCAGCCCTTCGGGGGCGGTCGGTGCCTGCGGCAGCATCCCGAGGGTGCGAGCGACCTCCTTCGTCTTCATCGAGGAGATCGCCCGACCGTCGAGCATCACGCTGCCGGCCTTGGGCTTGAGCAGTCGACCGAGCGAGCGCAGCAGCGTCGACTTTCCACAGCCGTTGGGTCCGATGACCGTGGTGATGACACCGGTGTGTATCTCGAGATCGAGATGCTCGACGATGGTGCGGTCGCCGTAACCGAGGCTCAGATCGTTCGCAATCAGACGCGAGGTGTGGCTGGTTGTCATACGGAGGCCTTTCGATTACTGCGAACGAGTAGGTAGAGCAGGAACGGTCCGCCGAGGGCCGAGGTGACGATGCCGACCGGGAGCTCCACCGGCAGAATCGTGCGAGCGATCAGATCGCTTGCCACGACGAGCAATCCGCCGAGCAAGGCCGACGCGATGATCGGCGGGCCAGGCGTTCGCAGCACCCTCAGCGCGATCTGAGGAGCGGCGAGCGCCACGAATCCGATCGGTCCCGCGGCGGCGGTGGCGATCGCGGCGAGCGCGACGGCAGCGAGCAGCATCATGGCCTGACTGTGTTGCAGCCGAATGCCGAGCGATCGTGCGTTGTCGTCGCCGAGTCGCAGGGCACCGAGCGTGAACGTTGCGACGACGGTGCCGCCGCCGACGAGGACGACGGCAACGGCTACCGGCCAGACAGCGGCCCAGTCCGCTCCGTTGAGCGATCCGTTGAGCCAGACCTGAGCGCGGGAGACGTCGTTGATGTCGGCGCTGATCAGCAGCCAGCCGATCACGGCGGTGAGCATGGCGTTGACGGCGATCCCGACCAGAATGAGGCGGAACCCGCCGACGCCCTTGCGCCAGGCGAGGGCGTAGATCGCGATCGCGGTGAGCAGCCCGCCGATCAGTGCTGCGAGAGGAAGACCGAGGGTGGCGAGCAGCCCGCTGAAGCTGCCACCGCCGAGCACGATCAAGGCGACGGCTGCGGCACTGGAACCGGCGGTGATGCCCAGGATGTCGGGGCTGGCGAGGGCGTTGCGAGAGATCGACTGAGTGATCGCGCCGGAGATACCGAGGGCAGCCCCGACCAGGAGGCCGGTCAGTGATCGGGGCAGTCGCAGGTCCATCACGATGAACCGTTCGATTCTCGAACCGCCGCCGAGCAGTACGTCGAGGACCGCCGGGATCGACAGTGGGAAGTCGCCGCGTCCGATGTTCACGCACATGACCAGCACCAGCGCCGCAGCCAGTAGGACGGTCGTCAGGACCATCACCGGCCGTCGGACCATCGAGATCGGACCGAGCCGGAACGCAGGCCGGGTGCGCACGACAGCAGGGCCGGGCGCCGGTGTGGGGGACTGCAGGTCGGCGGTCACAGGCTGACCAACTTCCGGCGTCGAACGAGAGCTATGAAGAACGGCGCCCCGATCAGTGCCAGAACGATGCCCACCTGAAGCTCGCCCGGGCGCACCACGACCCGGCCGATGACGTCGGCGAGCATGAGCATCACTCCGCCCATGAGTCCCGCATAGGGCACGAGCCAGCGGTAGTCGGGTCCGGTCACCGCACGGGCGATGTGCGGAACGACGAGGCCGACGAACGCAATGGGCCCGCATGCCGCGGTCGCGGCACCGGTGAGCAAGGTGATGGCGAGGATCCCGACGGTACGGGTGATCGCGATGTTGGTTCCGAGCGATCGTGCGACATCCTCGCCGAGGCTCATGACGTTCAGGCCGGGTGTGCTCGCCAGTGCGATCAGGACGCCGATCACCAGGAACGGCAAGACCTGCCACAGTACGTCGAGGCCGCGTCCGGCAACGGATCCGACCACCCAGAAGCGGTAGCCGTCCAAGCTGGTCTGGTCGAGCAGTACGACGGCGTTCGTCATGGCCGAGAGGAAGAACGCGACGCCCGCCCCGGCCAGGGCGAGATTGACCGGACTCGATCTGCCCGACCCGATCGACGAGAGACCGAAGACGACGATGCTCGCCACCGCCGAACCGGCGAATGCGAACCACAGGTACTGACTCGGCGAGGTGAAGCGGAACAGATAGATGGCCATCACGACGAAGAACGCTGCCCCGGAATTGAGGCCGAGCAGGCTGGCGTCGGCGAGAGGGTTGCGGGTGTGCCCCTGAATGAGAGCGCCCGCGATACCGAGCGCGATACCGACGACCAATGCGAGCACCGTGCGGGGAACTCGCAGGGTGCGCACGATGATGTCGGTGTCGGTGCCCGTCGAATTCAACAGCGCGTGCGCAATTTCGGCGAACGTCAGGGGACGCGCGCCGATGGCGATGCTGGCGAGTATGCCGGCGACGAGGGCGGCGACCAGGACGGCCAAACCGAGCAACCTCCGCCGCCGAATGGCCGCGACCGAACCGTCCTTCGGGATGGGCTCGAATCCTTCTGCCGCAGCAGTCTTTTGACGCACCACCTCCGACGATGCAGCGTCGATCCGGAATTGCCGGCGAAGGGCACGACGAGCACCGATCGGACCGTGCGTGGCGCCGTCGCGCAGTGTCAGACCCATCCAGCGTCGACCGGTGCTCTGGCCTTCGTTGCCGTCGCGGAAGCCGCGATTCCAGACGAACAGAGCCAGCGCGACGCACACCGCGATGGTGCCGAACACGAATCGGTCGGCCTGGCCGCCGCCGTTGTCGTCACGAAGCGCGTCGACGATCGACCAGCCGACGAACAAGGGGACCAGCACGATCAGTGCGTCGATCGCGGCTGCAGCGATGCGAGAGCCACGCGGCGGCGGCCCGGTGGGCACGTCCTCGGTCCCGTAGGACTCGTCGGACGACCGTCGTGCGCCGTGCGGGCCGAGTAGCGGAGCTGTGGTCACAGTGCTCGTGACTCCTCGCTGTTTCGAAGGGACACGGTTTAGGTTACGGAACCCTTGCTCGACACGAGAGGTGAGGTAAGGGTAGCGGTGCCTGACCCGCTTTACGATCTGGTTAGGCTAACCTACATTGACCGGGTAGGGGTGCGACGCGTGCACCCGCCGAGAACCTAAGGAGCGATCAGGTGTCAGTTGCAACAGCGTCGTACACGGGCTGGGCCGATGTGCATCGATTCTCGAATCGATCCGGCGGGGCGGCGCTGTTGGCCGACTCGTGCGCGACCCTGCGTGCACTCAATCCCGACTACCCGCGGATGTACGCGGTGGCCGCCATGGCGAACGAGGGCAAACGCCGCTGGTGGCAGCTGGCGGTAGGGCTCGATGACGGTCGCGTCGAGCAGATGTACCGACGATCGCTCGAGGATCTCGATGTTCCCGAAGCCGCGGCAGTGCAGGTAGCGACGGCCCTGATTCACGCCGTCGTCGGCCGCGTGGCCGCGCTCCTGGTCCTGGAAGCACGAGCCTGGGATCCGGGCATCGACAATCTGTGGATCCACATGGACAGCGACGGGGGAATCGATTGGGCGGGAGTGGCATCGCCGATCCTGCGAGTGCTCCCCGAGGATCCTGCCGCGGGCGAGCCCGGCACCGTCACGCTTCCGTGCGAACAGGCTCTGTTGGTCTGGACCGCGCATCGCTGCACGACCTCGCTCGGCGCGGTGTTCCGTGCGATCGCCGAGCGCGCACCGCTGGACGCGCGTGTCTTCTGGGCTCTGGTCGGCGACGCCATCCTCGGGGCTTCGACGTACGTGCCGATTCTGGCGGGGGCGAGTGCGTCGGCAGGTGCTCGCCGGGGACAGCTGCTCCTCGACGCCATGGTGGCCGCTGGGGCTCCCGTCCGCACACGCGTCGGGGTTCCGGGGCGAGCGAGACTCAGGGCGTCGTGAAGGCCTTGCGCGCGAACTAAGGTTTGCCTATGCTGACTTCGTACCAACGGACCGCGCCGGAGTCCTGAGGGCTGCAGTGACTCCCGGTCCTTGCCACGGTGGGCCTCTCGTTCTATCGACGAACGAGAGGCCCACCGATTTTTGTGGGTCGATCGTCGTGTATCTCTGAACGAGAGTCGACAGCCGAGTCGGCCGGACCATCTCGACGCAACCGGAAGGCACGCTATGACGGACTCGAACGGCACCACGGGGGAGAGCACCTTCGACACCATGACGCCGGAACAGCTCACCGAATTGTGTGCACGAGGGTTCGACGGGGTCGTTGGCCTGCGATACCTCGAGGTGTCCGGCGACGACGTGCGCGCAGAATGGACCGTCACCCCGCAGCTTCATCAACCGGCCGGAATCATGCACGGGGGCGTGCTGTGTTCGGTGGTCGAGTCGGTGGCGAGTATCGGTGGATCGGCGTGGTTCGGCTCGCGCGGCCACGTCGTCGGAACCAACAACAACACCGACTTCCTGCGCGCGACCCGGTCGGGAACCCTGAGCGCGCACGGACATCCGATTCATCGGGGACGCACGCAGCAGCTCTGGCAGGTCGACATGACGGACGAGAATGGACGCCTGGTTGCTCAGGGCAAGGTGCGGCTGGCGAATATCGAAAACACGGCGCATCTGGGACAGTGATGCGCATGACGGGCCACAACGACCATGCTGCTTCCGCACTGACTTCCGACGCGTTCGATCGCCTCGAATCATTGTTCGGTCCCATCGACGACGAACTCGCGCAGCATTATCCGGGTGACCGAGTCGGTGGCCAGCCCTCTCACACCGTCTACGTATCGGCTGCTGACGCGTCGGCGGCTGTGCCCGCCGAATGGGGTGTCGCCGCCCTGGCGATCCTGGACGCCCACCCCGAGGCGTTCGCCGGACTCGACACCGAGAACGCACTACCGCTCGTGCGCGACCGACTCGACAGTGCGCCCATCCAGGACCTCAGATTCGACTTCGAGGACGGTTACGGGTGGCGATCGGATGCCGTCGAGGACAGCCATGCGAGGACGGCCGGGGCGGCACTGTCGGCCTTGGCCGAAGATTCGGCAGGTCCGACGTGGCTGGGAATTCGAGCCAAAGGGCTTGCCGCACATGAGCGTCGGCGCGGAATCCGCACCCTGGAGCTGGTCCTGGACGGAGCCGGGGGAGTGCCCGACGGCTTCGTGTTCACCGTTCCCAAGCTCCGTGCCGCCGCGCAGGTGGCTGCCGTCGTCGCCTTGTGCGAGGAACTCGAGCGTGCGCACGGCCTGCCCGATCGAGCCCTGCGATTCGAGCTGCAGATCGAGAGCCCACAGGCGGTGATCGGGGCGGACGGTACGGCGACGCTCGCGCGGGCGATCACCAGGGCGGACGGCCGCTGCACTTCCCTCCACTACGGAACCTACGACTACAGCGCCGCCTGCGGAATCACTTCTGCGCAGCAATCATTGGCCCATCCGGTGGCGGACCACGCGAAGAACGTCATGTTGGTGGCGGCGGCACAGACCGGGGTGTGGGTGTGCGACGGTTCGACCCAGGTGGTGCCGACGGGCGATTCCACACAGGTGGCGGCGTCCGCGCGTCGACACTTCGAGCTGGTGACCAGATCGCTCGAACGCGGCTTCTATCAGGGTTGGGACATGCATCCCGGCCATCTGGTGACGCGATGGCTTGCCACCTTCGGGTTCTTCCGTCAGGCCATGCCGGTCGCTGCTGCTCGGCTGGGCAGCTACCTCGATCGCCAGGGTGGTGAGGTGATGGACGAGCCGGCGACGGCGCAGGCGTTGGCAAGCGTTCTGGTGCGGGGCCTGGATTCGGGCGCGTTCGGCATCACCGAGCTGCAGAACGTGGCTGCCGGCATCGACCGAGACGTGCTGCGGGGACTGCTCGATCGATCGGTGACCGTGCCGCTCGGATGAGGTGCGTCGGCGCGCTCCGCTGCCGACGGGTCGCAAGCGTGTCAGAATTGCCGAGCACCATCACCGATCGGGACGGAGAACTCCAATGCGGTTGTCTCCGCACGAGCAGGACCGACTGCTCGTCAGCTATGCGGCCGAACTCGCTCGGCGTCGCCAGGCACGCGGCCTCAAACTCAATCACCCCGAGGCGATCGCAGTCATCACCGATCACCTCCTCGAGGGTGCCCGCGACGGCCGATCGGTAGCCGACCTGATGTCCTCGGGTCGTGAGATTCTCGGTGCCGACGACGTGCTCGACGGTGTGCCCGAGTTGCTGCCCGAGGTGATGGTGGAAGCGACCTTTCCGGACGGCACCAAGCTGATCACGGTGCACGAGCCGATCTCGCCGAAGCGGGGTGACGGGCATCTGATTCCGGGCGAGATCATCACCGTCGCAGGCGACATCGAGATCAACGACGGTGCCGAGGTGATATCCATGGCCGTCGTCAACGCGGGAGATCGCCCGGTCCAGGTGGGCAGCCACGTGCATTTCCCGCAGTCCAACGCAGCTCTGCAGTTCGACCGCGAGCGGGCGCACGGCTGCCGCCTCGACATCCCCGCCGGCACGGCGGTGCGGTTCGAGCCCGGCATCGAACAGACGATTCGGCTCGTGCCACTCGGTGGCACGCGCGAGGTATACGGACTGAGCATGACACCTCCCGGAAAGTTGGACAGCTGATGGCGCGCATGAGTCGCAGTCGATACGCGCAGTTGTTCGGCCCGACCACGGGTGATCGAATTCGCCTGGCGGACACGGATCTTCTGATCGAGGTCACCGAGGACCGCAGCGGTGGTCCCGGCATCGCCGGTGAGGAGGCGGTGTTCGGCGGCGGCAAGGTGATCCGCGAATCGATGGGGCAGTCGCGAGCCACCCGCGCCGACGGTGCTCCCGACACGGTGATCACCGGGGTCGTCGTCGTCGACTACTGGGGAATCATCAAGGCCGACCTCGGTATTCGCGACGGACGCATCGTGGCACTGGGCAAGGCAGGCAATCCCGACACCATGACCGGGGTGCATCCCGATCTCGTCATCGGCCCGTCCACCGAGATCATCGCGGGCAACGGGAAGATCGTCACGGCCGGCGGCATCGACTGTCACGTCCACTTGATCTGTCCGCAGATCAAGGAGGAGGCTCTCGGCGGCGGCATCACCACCGTGATCGCAGGCGGTACCGGCCCCGCCGAAGGCAGCAAGGCCACCACCGTCACCCCCGGCGCATGGCACCTGTCCCGGATGCTCGAGTCGCTGGACGACTGGCCTATGAACATCGTGCTGCTCGGCAAGGGCAACACGGTCAATCCGGACTCGATGTGGGAGCAATTGCGCGCCGGCGCATCGGGATTCAAACTGCACGAGGACTGGGGATCGACCCCTGCCGCGATCGACGCGTGCCTGCGAGTGTGCGAGGACGCAGGAGTTCAGGCCGCACTGCACTCGGACACCCTGAACGAGGCCGGATTCGTCGAGACCACCCTCGATGCGATCAGGGGACGCGGAATACACGCGTACCACACCGAGGGTGCGGGCGGCGGGCACGCACCCGACATCATCACCGTGGCGGCGCAGCCGCACGTGCTCCCCAGCTCGACCAACCCGACGCGTCCCCACACCGTCAACACCCTGGACGAACATCTCGACATGCTGATGGTGTGCCACCACCTCAGTCCATCGATTCCGGAGGATCTGGCCTTCGCCGAGAGTCGAATTCGGCCGTCGACCATTGCAGCCGAGGATCTGCTGCACGACATGGGTGCCATCTCGATGATCGGCAGCGACGCTCAGGCAATGGGCCGCATAGGTGAGGTGGTTCTGCGCACGTGGCAGACGGCGCATGTGATGAAGTCTCGTCGGGGCTTCCTTGCCGGTGACAACGGAGCCGACAACAACCGAGTGATGCGCTACGTCGCGAAGTACACCATCTGCCCGGCCGTCGCCCACGGACTCGACGACGAGATCGGTTCGATCGAGCCGGGCAAACTCGCCGACCTGGTGTTGTGGGATCCGGCATTCTTCGGCGTCCGTCCTCACATGGTCATCAAGGGTGGCATGATCGCGTGGGCTGCCATGGGCGACGCCAACGCGTCCATCCCGACCCCGCAACCCGAACTACCTCGTCCGATGTTCGGGGCGTCGCCGAAGGCAGCGGCCGCGACGTCGCTGCATTTCGTTGCCCCGCAGGCGATCGAGGACGGACTGGCCGGGCGTCTGAACTGCGATCGCACGTTGGTTCCGGTCAAGAACGTGCGTGGTGTCAGGAAGTCGGACATGGCGCTGAACGATGCTCTGCCCGATATCCGCGTGGATCCCGATACGTTCACCGTGCGGATCGACGGCGACGTATGGACCGAGCAGCCGGCAACCGAACTGCCGATGGCGCAGCGATACTTCCTCTTCTGATGCCCGATGCCCGACTGCAGGTGACGACGCTTCTCTCGCTTGCCGATTCACGCCTACCCACCGGTGGCCACGTGCACTCGGGCGGCGTGGAGGAGGCGATCGCCTCGGGCTTCGTTCGAGACATCACGACGCTCGAAGCGTTTCTGCGACGCCGTGTCCGAACCTCCGGGGCAACGACGGCGTCCATCGCCGCATCGCTGGTGCACGGGTCGTCGAGCACGGACCGGGCCGATGCCGAATCCGACGCACGAACCCCGTCCCCGGCTGCCAGGTCGGCCTCCCGCGCTCAGGGCCGCGGACTGCTCCGGTTGGCCAAGTCCGCTTGGCCGCATCATGATTGGACGTCGATCGGGCGGAAGCCGCACCTCGCTGTTGCCGCTGGGCACGTCGGACTCGCGGCGGGCCTGTCGGTTGCCGACACGGCCGCAGTGCAGGTGTACATCACCATGACCGGGTCGGCGATCGCCGCGCAGCGTCTGCTCGCGCTCGATCCGGCCGAGGTCGCGGCGTGCACCATCCGGTTGGGCGACTTCTGCGACGACGTGACCGCCGCGGTGTGCCAGTGCCTGCCCGAGCTGATGGAGTTGTCGGATCCGTTGCTGGACATGTTCGCCGAAGCCCACGCCGTCCGCGATCGACCGTTGTTCGTATCCTGAATACGGATCCATTTTTTTCTCTAGCGACAAGGAGTTCGACATGCCCCCGCACCTGATCGACGGTGAGCCCCACGACCACGGTTTGGATCGGCCCAAGCGCGCACGGGTGGCAGGCGACGCACTGCGCGTCGGGATCGGTGGGCCAGTCGGCTCCGGTAAAACCGCCTTGGTGGCGGCACTGTGCCGTCAGCTGCGCGACGAGCTCTCACTCGCCGTGCTCACCAACGACATCTACACCACCGAGGATGCGGACTTCCTGCGTCGGCACGCGGTGTTGCCCGACGAGCGGATCACCGCGGTACAGACCGGTGGCTGCCCGCACACGGCGATTCGTGATGACATCACCGCCAACCTCGACGCCATCGACGATCTGATCGAGAACAATCCGCCCCTCGATCTGATTCTCGTGGAATCCGGTGGCGACAATCTGACGGCGACGTTCTCGTCCGGTCTGATCGATGTTCAGATATTCGTCGTCGACGTTGCCGGGGGAGACAAGGTACCGCGCAAAGGCGGTCCCGGTGTGACGTTCTCCGACCTGTTGGTCGTCAACAAGACCGATCTCGCCCCGTACGTCGGAGCCGACCTCGGTGTCATGGAGCGAGACGCGGCCCAGGTGCGCGAGGGACGACCGACTGCGCTGATCTCGCTCACCGACGATCCCGCGGCGACCACGGTGCTCGAGTGGGTGCGGGAGCAGCTGAAGGTGATCGCCGACGCCGACGCGCATGCCCACACGCACTGAGCGTCGATGCACACAGAGCTCTGCATCGACGCGAGCCGCAGCCGGAGCCCACGTATCACCTCGGTGGGCGGACTCGCCGGCCGCCAGACGGGACCGGACACGGTTCACCTGATCGGTACGGCGGCAACTCCTCTCGGCGGAGACACCATCGTGGTCAGAATATCGGTGGCGGCCGGGGCGCACCTGGAGGTGCGCAGTGTCGCGGCATCGTTGGCGATGCCCGGTGGGCTGCACCGTCACTCGTCCGCGCAGTGGCACTTCGAGGTCGGTGCAGGCGCGTCGCTGATCTTCGATCCCGAACCGATGGTCGTCGTCTCCGACGCCTCGCATTCGGTGATCAACACCGTTGTGCTGGAACAGGATTCGACCCTGCGGCTGCGTGAGCGTACGCAGATCGGCCGCTTCGAGGAAGCGTCGGGGCTCTGGAGCAGTGCGATGCGATGCGATGTCGGAGGCAGCCCGTTGCTACGTCATCGAGTCGAACTGGGCGCGGGATCGGTTGCGCACGACGCGTTGTCGGCACCGCTGTCGATGTCCAGCACGCTGCGATATCCCGATACCCGGGCGTCCGAGGTCGATCTGGTCGACGGGACCGTCCGGCTGGCGTTGGCCGGCGGCGGTTCGTTGAGCACATCGGTGGGCCGTCGCCTTCAGCCCAGCGAATCAGGGGTGTGAGACCGACCGTTCGGGCAACGAGCAACGCATCGGCCGACGGTGTCCCGTCGGCCGATGCGTTGTGTGAGAGCTGGTTTCAGCCCGCTGCCTTCTCGCGTTCCTGTTCCGAATCGGCCGCGGCCGCATCGACGGCACCCGAGCGTTCGAGCGAATTGAGTTGCTCGATGGCAAGTCGCGCGAACACCTGCTGCTCGGTCGACGCCATCTGTGCGCGGCCCTTGCCGAGGAAGGTCACGAACCACGAGATGACGGTCGTGATGCGGCTGCGGTAGCCCACGAGGTAGTACAGGTGCAGCGCGAGCCACATGAGCCAGGCGATGAATCCGCCGAATTCGAGTTTGCCGACCTTGGCGACCGCGTTGAATCGCGACACCGTTGCCATCGAACCCTTGTCGAAGTACTTGAACGGGGCCCGCTGTGCGGGATCGTCCTGGCCCTTGACCGACGCCTTGATCAGCTTGGCAGCGTAGGTCGCGCCCTGAATGGCACCCTGCGCCATGCCCGGAACGTCCTTGACCGACATCAGGTCGCCGACCACGAACACGTTCGGGTGGCCCTTGACGGTGAGGTCCGGTTCGACCAGCACACGTCCGGCGCGGTCGGTCTCCGATCCGGACTGGTCGGCGAGCTGCTTGCCGAGGGGGCTGCCCTGCACGCCTGCGGACCAGACCTTGCACTGCGCCTCGATGCGGCGCGTCGTGCCGTCCTTCTCCTTGACGGTCAGGCCGTCGTTGTCGACGTCGGTGACCATCGCGTTGAGCTGGATCTCGACGCCGAGCTTCTCGAGCCGTTCGGCGGCCTTACGACCGAGCTTCTCGCCCATCGGCGGCAGTACGGCGGGCGCGGCATCGAGCAGGATGACGCGGGCGTCACGCGGATCGATGTTGCGGAAGGCGCCGTCGAGGGTGCGATCGGCGAGTTCCGCGATCTGCCCGGCGAGCTCCACACCGGTGGGACCCGCTCCGACGACCACGAAGGTCATGAGGCGGTCCTTCTCCTCCTGATCGTCGGAGAGTTCGGCCTGCTCGAACGCACCGAGGATGCGTCCACGCAGCTCGAGTGCGTCGTCGATGGTTTTCATGCCGGGCGCGAACTCGGCGAAGTGATCGTTGCCGAAGTAGGACTGCTGTGCGCCCGCTGCAACGATCAGGCTGTCGAACGGAGTGACGGTGATGCGTTCGAGGAGCTTGGACGTCACCGTCTTGGCCTCGAGATCGATGTTCAGCACGTCTCCGAGCAGCACCTCTGCGTTCTTCTGCTTGCGCAGAATGACGCGGGTGGTGGGAGCGATCTCGCCGACGGACAGAATGCCTGTCGCGACCTGATAGAGGAGAGGCTGGAAAAGGTGGTGTGTCGTCTTGGCGACGAGGGTGATGTCGACGTCGGCTTTCTTCAGTGCCTTGACGCCGAACAGACCTCCGAACCCGGAACCGATGACGACGACGCGGTGACGCTTCGATTCGAGCGGTTGGATGCTCATTACCTGCTCCCTAACGATTGCGGTGTGAGGTCAACGGTAGTCGCCATCCATCGCGACGTCTCGACAAGGTCGTCGTGTCTGTGATGGCAGCGCACACCTATCGGCCGGCTGCTGCTCGCTTCGCAAGTTCCACGGTCGCGGCCCGCAGTTCGGTAGCCGAGTCGATCGGAGTCGCATAACCGACCCTGGTGTACGCGATTCCGCGCGGAGTGAGCACCTTCAGATCCAGTCCGTAGCGGTCCGCGGCCGTGCACTCGGCGGACGTGGCATCGGGAAAGCCGCCGAGTTCGCGGGCCATCGCAGTGAGCGACGACGAGTGGTCGGAGTTGAGGTGCTCTATCGCGTATCCGGAGGTCGGCGACACCGGATCGGGCGCGGCCTGGGCATACGCCTCGGCAGTTGCCGAATCCATCCGACCGTATCCGCCGACCCACCGGACCCGATGCACGCGCATGATCCACAGCGTGAAGTCGCTGTAGTCCAGGTAGTACTTCGCCGCTGGTACGCCGTCGAGATGCGCAGCGCGTGCTGCGGCCAACTCGTCACCCTCGGGCCGCTCGACCACGCCTGCCAGCGTGATTCGGCCCGACGCCAGCGGGTCGGTCTGCGATTGCGGTGCCACGATCGACAGGCTCATCCGTTGATCGCCTGCGAGGTTGCGTCCGTGCTCGGCCATGCGCGAGACACACAGAACCGGCGCGCCGTCGAGCAATCCGTACGTGACGAACGAAGCCCAGGGATCGCCGTCCGCGGTCAGGCTCGCAAGAGTTGCGGTGTTGGTGGACGCAGCGATCGTGCGCGCTTCCTCGGCCGCGGAAGGACGACGGTCGTCGACGACCGGGGCCAGGGGAGGGGGAACGGACGGTGCGTCACCGGGATCGCCGTGATCGAGTGCCATGCGCAGAAGCTTACGACGGCGACCTACAGGAGGTCTCCGGCATGAATCAGGGCGTCGGCGACGAGTGCGACGCCGAGCACGACGAAGATGACGCGCACCGTCGGCGGACCGTACCGCATCAGGGCTCGGACGGTCGCGGTGAACGCGCGCCTCGAGCGTCGACTCTTCCTCGACGCAAGAATCAGCACGAGGACGGGCGGTAGGAGCCCGATCAGGCAGTAGACGACGACGATGGCCGGCCACCACGGCGGACGGGGATCGTAGGTCGAGAGCATCGTCAGCCCCGCGAGGTACGGCACTGCCGTCGGGCCCTGCACCAGACCGATCGTCAGTCCGGTCAGGGCGACGACGGGGATGCTGGAGCCGGCTCGAGCTGCCCACTCCGGTGGGCGGCGATCGGTGGTGCGCAGAGCTCCGAGTGTGATCAGTACCAGCCCGATCGCGAGTTCCGTGCGATACCGCACCGTGGGAGTGATGGTGATGTCGAACAGATCGGTGAAGAAGTCGATGCCGAGAACGGTGAGGATGCCGAATGTGGTCGTCGCCGTGAACACTCCGCCGACGAAGGCCAGCCCGGCTCGGAACGGGGACCGGCGGGTGGTTCTCGCGTGCACTGCGATGGCTGCGGTCACGCCGATCAACAACACGTCGAGCGAATCGAGTATCGCGAATCCGACGAGAGCGAGCAGCAAGGTCACCATGGAGGGTTCAGGGTATCGGTCGGGTGAAATCGACCTTCTCGGTGACGACGGCCTCGGCGGTCCGGCCGGGAGCGGTCTGGTTGTCCCAGTACATGTTCGTGTGCGCGATGACCTGGGCCGGCGGCGGCGCGCCCCACTCGGTCAGGTCCTCGGCGGTGTGGGCATCGCTCACGAGCGTCACGTCGTATCCGCGGACCAAGGCTCCGTGCATCGTGGACCTGATGCAAAAATCCGTGTGCGCGCCGGCGATGACGACGTGCCCCACGCCGAACGAGGCGAGGTCGGCTTCGAGACCGGTGTCCTCGAAGGCATCGCCGTGCTTCTTGTGGACGATCGGATCGCCTGGATGGACAGGCAACTCGTCGAGTAGTTTCCACCCCACCGTTCCGTAAGCCAGCTCCTCCTCGGAGGAGTGCTGCACCCAGATCACCGGAGTACCGGTGTGTCGTGCGCGGGACACCAGGGCCACGATGTTCTCGACCACGCGCTGCCGCTCGTGGACGCCGACCATCACGTCGTTCTGCACGTCGATGATCACCAGTGCGGTTGCGGGCCGGTGCGCCAGGGTGGTCACGCGAACTCAGCTCCCTACGTACGCGGCCAGATGCCGGCCGGTCAGAGTCGATCCGTCCGCCACCAGATCGGACGGCGTTCCCTCGAACACGACGAGGCCTCCGTCGTGGCCGGCACCCGGTCCGAGATCGATGATCCAGTCGGCGTGGGCCATGACGGCCTGATGATGCTCGATGACGATCACGGACTTGCCCGAGTCGACCAGCCGGTCGAGCAGCCCGAGGAGCTTGTCCACATCGGCGAGATGCAGTCCGGTGGTGGGTTCGTCGAGCACGTAGATCCCACCCTTGTCGGCCATGTGCGTCGCCAGTTTCAGGCGTTGGCGTTCTCCACCCGACAGTGTGGTCAACGGCTGGCCGATCTTCAGGTAGCCGAGCCCGACGTCGTTCAGTCGCTGCAGAATCTTGTGTGCCGGGAGCAATTTCGCTGCGCCGTCGGAGAAGAACTCCTCGGCCTCGGCGACCGACATCGACAGCACCTCGTCGATGTTGCGACCGCCGAAGTGGTATTCGAGTACCGATGCCTGGAATCGCTTGCCCTCGCACTCCTCGCACACCGTGGCGACCCCGGCCATCATCGCGAGGTCGCTGTAGATGACGCCCGCGCCGTTGCATGTCGGGCACGCGCCTTCGGAGTTCGAGCTGAACAGCGCGGGTTTGACGGCGTTCTCCTTGGCGAACGCCTTGCGGATCGGTTCGAGCAAGCCCGTGTACGTCGCGGGGTTGCTTCGCCGCGATCCACGTATCGCCCCCTGATCGACCGAGACCACATCGTCTGTCCCCGAGAGCGATCCGTGAATGAGCGAACTCTTGCCCGAGCCTGCGACGCCGGTGACGACGACCAACACACCGAGTGGAACGTCGACGTCCACTTCGCGCAGATTGTGGGAGTCCGCGCCGCGAATTTCGAGCACCTCGGAGAACTCGCGTACCGACTCTTTCAGCGATGCCCGATCGTCGAAATGCCGACCGGTGACGGTGTCGCTCCGGCGCAGCCCGTCGACGGTGCCCTCGAAACAGACGTGCCCGCCTGCACTTCCCGCACCGGGACCCAGATCGACGACATGATCTGCGATGGAGATCGTCTCGGGCTTGTGCTCCACCACCAGAACGGTGTTTCCCTTGTCCCGCAGCTGAAGCAGCAGGTTGTTCATTCGCTCGATGTCGTGGGGATGCAGACCGGTGGTCGGCTCGTCGAACACGTACGTCACATCGGTCAACGACGATCCGAGGTGACGAATCATCTTGGTGCGCTGGGCCTCTCCGCCGGATAATGTTCCCGAGGGACGATCCAGGCTCAGGTAACCGAGCCCGATCTCGACGAACGAGTCGAGGGTCTCCCCGAGCGTGGTCAGCAGCGGTGCCACCGACGGTTCCTTCAGGCCGCCCACCCACTCCGCCAGGTCGCTGATCTGCATCGAGCATGCGTCGGCGATGTTGACGCCCTTGATCTTCGACGACCGAGCACCTTCGTTGAGCCTGGTTCCGAGGCAGTCCGGGCAGGTGGTGAAGGTGATCGCGCGGTCGACGAAAGCGCGGATGTGGGGCTGCATGGCATCGACGTCCTTGGACAGGAACGACTTCTGAATTTGAGGTACGAGTCCCGAATAGGTCAGATTGATGCCCTCGACTTTGATCTTCGTCGGCTCGCGATAGAGCAGATCGTCGAGTTCCTTCTTGGTGTACTTCGAGATGGGCTTGTCCGGGTCGAAATACCCACAGCCGCGAAATATTCGGCCGTACCAGCCTTCCATGCTGTACCCGGGGATCGTGATCGCGCTCTCGTTGAGTGACTTGCTCGCGTCGTAGAGAGCGGTGAGATCGAAATCGCTGACGGAGCCTCTGCCCTCACAGCGCGGGCACATACCGCCGGTCACGGAGAACGACTTCTTCTCGGTGGTCTGCCTACCGCCCTTGTCCACCTTGTACGCGCCCGCACCGGACACCGACGCGACGTTGAACGAAAAGGCCTGGGCGGAGCCGATGTACGGCTTTCCGATTCGGCTGAACAGAATTCGGAGCATGGCGTTGGCATCGGTTGCGGTGCCGACGGTGGAATGGGGATTGGCGCCCATACGCTGTTGATCGACGATGATCGCTGTGGTGAGTCCGTCCATGACGTCGACATCCGGGCGGCCGAGCGTGGGCATGAATCCTTGAACGAAGGCACTGTAGGTCTCGTTGATCATCCGCTGTGATTCGGCCGCAATCGTGCTGAATACCAGTGAGCTCTTGCCGGAGCCGGAGACGCCGGTGAACACGGTCAATCGGCGCTTGGGCAACTCGACATCGATGTCCTGAAGATTGTTCTGCCGCGCTCCCTGCACACGAATCAAATCGTGACTGTCGGCAGCATGCGGTGCCGAGCCCTGCGTGACCTTCTTCGTCGCCATGAGCAGTCAGGCTAGTCGTACCGGAACGCGCTCGCTTCTCGATTCCTGATCGATTCCGGTGGCCGACAGGGCAGCGTCGAGTCGTCTCAGATCGGCCGCCGAGGACTCGAGAAGTGGGCGTCGCACGGCCGCGTCGGAGATGACGCCGATCCTGGCGAGCGCGGCCTTGGCCATGACGGCTCCCTGCGTCGTGCGCATGACGGCGTCGGTCAACGGCAGCAGTGATCGCTGCACTGCGTTCGCCCGGTCCAGGTTGCCCGCGCGGACTGCAGCGATCAGCTCGGCGTAGCGGTCTGCCACCACGTTTCCGGTGACGCTGACCGATCCTGTTGCACCGGAAGCGAGGTAGGGGAGCGCGAGTTCGTCGATCCCGCAGTAGTAGGCGAGGTGCGTCGAGGACATGACGGTCATGGCCTCGTACAGATCACCCTTCGCGTCCTTGACGGCCCCGATGAGGGGGTGACGGGACAGTTCCACGAGGGTCGACGCCTCGATGGACACACCTGTGCGAGCCGGGACGTCGTAGACCATCACGGGCAGTGCACCTGCCTCGGCGATGGCGACGATGTGCTCCGCGATGCCGTTCTGGGTGGGGCGCGAATAGTAGGGAGCGGTGATCAACAGTGCGTCGGCACCGGCTGTCGCTGCGGACCGAGCCATCTCGATCCCCGTCGAGGTGTCGTTGGTGCCTACTCCCGCGATCACTCGAAGAGCGTGATCCGAGTGGCTGCGAGCCCGAGCGATCAGCTGCGAGATCTCGTGGCCCGTCAGGGTAGGTGCTTCACCGGTCGTTCCGGCGATGACGACGCCATCGCATCGTGTCGCGGACAGGTGCGCGAGAAGGGCATCGACGCCCGCTCGGTCGAGCGATCCATCGGGGTGCATTGGGGTCGCCATGGCGACGATGTTCGTGCCGAAGACTGTCGAGGCCGGCGACGCTGTGGTGCTCATGGTCCGAGTGTGGACCTGTTCGATACATCAGGTCCAGCGATGCATTCTCCGCATTACTGCGTACTGTTGCTTCATGATCGACGTCGGTGCCCTGCACGCCCTCCGTGCGGTTGCAGCTCTCGGCACTCTTGCTCGGGCCGCCGACGAGCTGGGCTACACCTCCTCGGCGATCTCCCAGCAGATCAAACGACTCGAACGGCAGATCGGCACCCCGGTGCTGGCACAGGCCGGTCGGGGCGTTGTGCTCACCCCCGCAGGTCGGGCGGTGGTCGAGTCCGCGGGAGAGGTGTTCGACGCTCTCGAACGGTGCCTCGAGGCGGCTCGATCCGCCGACGAGGGCGTCGCACGTGGGGTCGTTCGGCTGGTCGGCTTCTCGACCGCGGTACGCGGCTTGCTGGCACCCGCGCTGATCGAGCTGAATCGACGGTGTCCCGATCTGACGGTGCACATCAGCGAGGAGGATCCGGACCGTGCACTGCACAGCGTGCATGCCGGTACCGCAGACCTGGCGCTGGTGCACGACGCAGACGGAGTATCGGTGCCCGCTCCTCCCTCGGTCGTTCGGCAACCGATTCACACGGACTTCGGCGACGTGATCATGAAGCGAAGTCACCCCCTCGCCCGACGCGAGGCCGCATTGACCCCTGTCGAACTCGCTCGGTACCCGTGGGTGACGAGCCCGGCCGGGACGGTGTGTCATCAGTGGTTTCGTCGGCTGTTCGCCGAGACGTCCGCCGAGGTCGACGTTCGCCATCTCGTGGACGACTTCTCCACGCAACTCGCGCTGGTCGAAGCGGACGATGTTCTCGCTCTGGTGCCTCGCCTCGCGCGGCCGTTGCTCGGTGCCGGACTCGTCGCGGTCCCACTCGAGCGCGCTCCCGCTCGTGAGGTGCAGGCCGCCTGGCGGCGCAGCGCCGACGCCAGCCCGGCAATTCATGCCGTGCTGGACGTCCTCGATGCGGCCTCGCACTGAGTGGTCAGAACCACCAGCTGTCCGGTTGCGCGCGTCATGGCCACGTACTTGTCGACGGCACCGGCAATTCCCGATCCGAACGAGTCCGGGTCGATCAGGACGACCAGATCGAATTCGAGTCCCTTCGTCATCTCTGGTGTCAGCGAGCGGACGCGATCCGAGGGTGGAAACGCGGGACTGCCTACGACGCAGGCGACTCCGTCGACATTCGAGTCCAGCCATCGGTCGAGAATCGATGCCAGGTCTGCCGCGTCGGCGTATTCGACGGGCACACCGGTGCTGCGGATGGAGACCGGAACATTGGCGTCCGGCAGCGCCGCGCGAATCACCGGCTCGGCCTCGGCCATGACTTCCCGCGGGGTGCGGTAATTGACACCGAGGGTGGCGATCCTCACCCGGTCGAGCCCGACCCGTCCAAGCCTTTCGGCCCAGGACTCGGCGAACCCCTCCCGCGCTTGCGCCCGGTCTCCGACGATGGTGATGCTGCTCGACGGGCATCGTCGCAGGACCATCTGCCACTGCGCGTCGGTCAACTCCTGTGCCTCGTCGACGACGATGTGTGCGAACGGCCCCGCCGAGGGATCCGTCGGGATTTCCTCGAAGCCCGCCGAATCGACGAGGGCATCGCGAATTCCGTCCTGCCGCAACTGTGCAGCCATCATCTCGTCGTCGTCCGCGGCCATGAGTTCGTCGACGACGCGGTCCATTCGCGCACGCGCCGCAGCCGCGGCCACCTCGCGACGCCGAGTGCGGTGTGAATGTTCGGGATCTCCGAGCCGCATTCGTGCGGCGTCGAGCAGTGGCAGATCGGACACCGTCCACCGCGTCGGATCGGGTCGCTGGAGCGAACGAATCTCCTCGGGGCCGAGCCAGGGTGCGCACCTTCGGAGATACGCCGGAACGCTCCACAGATCTGCCACGAGGTCGGCAGCGTCGATGATCGTCCAGGATCGTTCGAGTTCCGCGCGTAGAGGCTCGTTGTTCTGCAACGACTTTCGTATTTCGGTTGGGTCCTCCTCACCGTCGTAGCGGTCGGCCAGAATCGTCAGTAGCAGGTCCCAGACCTGTTCGCGAGCCTCGTTGTGCGCAGTGCCACCATCGGGTGCCTTGAACGCCTCGGCCCAATCGTCCGGCGTCAGCCTCAGGTCGGCCCACTCCGTCTCCACGATCATGTTCCGAGTCGGCGGTTGCTCGTAGAACGCAACGGCCGACTCTATCGCCACGCTCATATCGGCGGACGCCTTCAGTTGCGCCACAACAGGATCGGGCTCTTCGATCACGTCCGTTCCTTCGGCGACGAGATCCCGGAGCGTGCAGGTCTGCACACCGTCCTCACCCAGACTCGGTAGGACGTCGGAGACGTAGGCGAGGTACGGCTCGTGTGGGCCGACGAACAGCACGCCGCCGCGGCTGTGTTCGAGACGCGATTCCGTGTACAGCAAATACGCGGTGCGATGCAGGGCGACCACGGTTTTCCCGGTTCCCGGGCCACCGTCGACGACCAGCGCGCCCCGGGCGTCCGCTCGAATGATGGCGTCCTGATCTGCTTGAACGGTGCCCAGCACGTCACGCATCCGCGGTGAACGTGCCGTACCCAGACCGGCGATGAAGGCAGACTGATCGTCCAGCGCAGCGTCGATGATCGGTCCGGTCAGGTCGAACACCTCGTCCCAGTAGTCGGTGATGGTGCCGTTCGTCCACCGATATCGACGACGACTTCGTAGCCCCATGGGGTTGGCGTGCGTAGCACCGAAGAAGGGTTCGGCAGCGGGGGAGCGCCAGTCGACGAGAAGTTGTTCACCAGATGTCCCCAACAGTCCGAGTCGTCCGACGTACGCCGGCTCGTCCGTACCGGAGGCCACGACGCGACCCAGGCACAGATCCATCCCGTACCGACGAAGTGAACGGAGACGTCCGCCCAAGCGATGGATCTCGAAGTCCCGTTCCATCACCTCTCGGCCCATTCGGCCCGACGACTTCTGCGCGGCCTCGAGCCTCGCGGCGGTATCGGATCGAGACTGCTCGATGCTCGCGCGTATCGCGGAGAAGTGCTGTTCGTCGTGGGCGATCAGCGCTGGATCGCGTTTGCGTGCGAGGTTGTCGGGTAGGGCGAAAACGCTTGGGTGCACATGCTTCACAGGACTCCGATCGATTGCTACGTGGCTGCAGCGAGCCATTCTGTGCCCTGCACGGGGTCTTGCCGCAAGCCCCGGGGTGCGCTATACATTGAAAGGGGAAACGAGCGAAGTGTTGCTTTCCGAACCCATCCAGCACCGACGAAACGGGTGCGCAATCGCTGATCAGGCCTCGGGTCAGGCCACCAGACCCCTGCCGCGTTGGAGTTCGAGTCGATAGATCATGCCGCCGAGGTCGGTGACCTCTGCGCGGCCTACGCCGTCCCATTCGTCGGCACGTGCCCGATGAAAATTCCGCATCCCTCGAACTCTTCGATCGGAGAGCGCTACAACGACATTCGACCGGCAAGGGCGGCGCGTACCGACGCCAGAGCCTGACGGTAGGGCAGTGCATGCGCTCGCGCAAAGGTCCGCGCTGCGCGCTTGTCGGCGTGATTCTTGGTCACGAGAGTTCCAATCCCTGTGTGCACCAGTCCCGCGCACTGCTGCACCGGTCGGAAGTCATGAACACGGCGTACAACAAGAGTCCAACATCATCGATCGCAGATCCGTGAAGGACCTTGCCCGTGGAACGCTGACGGAGGCGGCGCGGGTGCCTGCTGCAGATGGGGTGGCTATGCGAGTAGCTCTGGTTCGGCACGGTATCACGAACGTCGGGACGACCCGGGGTTCATCGATCGCCGAGAAGCAGATCTGCGATGGCACCGGCACCGACCGGCCGGCCCAGAAGATATCCCTGCGCGAAGTCGCATCCGGTAGCGGCCAGTGCATCGAGTTGTTCCTCGGTTTCGACTCCCTCGCCGACGACGGTGACGTCGAAGGCGCGTGCGAGCGCAACGATGGCCGAGACGATCGCGCGAGCCCGAGGAGCGGGCAGCCGGGCAACGTACGACTTGTCGATCTTGAAGCACTCGAACATGGGGTAGCGGTCGAGATACGACATGGAACTGTGGCCTTTACCCATGTCGTCGAGCAGCAGAGAAACACCCATTGCGTGCAGGGCAGAGACGGTGTCGGCGACCCGTTCGGTGTCCGCGACCCACACGGTTTCGGTCACCTCGAGCCCGAGAGCGAAGGCAGGCAGTCCTGTCTCTGCGAGTATGGAAGCGACCTCGTTGGGAAAGTCGGGATCGCGGAGTTGGAGCGCGCTGACGTTGACGCGAACCACGATGTCGGAGAACGTTCGCCACCGCGCCGCGGCCGCGCATGCGGTACGCAGTGCCCATGCGCCCAATGGTGTTGCAAGACCTGTTCTTTCGGCGACGCCGACGAACTCGCTCGGTTCGATGGGTCCTAGCTCGCGGTGATTCCAGCGGGCAAGTGCCTCCACCGCAACGATTTTCCGCGAAGCGATGTCCACCAACGGTTGGTACGCGAGAGTGAGCTCGTCGGCGCGCAGCGCCGCTCGCAGATCTATCGACAGTGACCTGATGCGATCCGCGTCGTAGAGATCGGTGGGATCGAATACTGCGTGCCCGCCGGTCCCACTGTCCTTCGCGCGGTACATTGCCAAGTCGGCGCGGTGGATCAGCTCGTGCCGAGTCGAATTCGGTTCGGACACCGCGATACCGATGCTGGCGCTCAAGGGAATGGGCACGTCCTCGGCGGAGAAGGGAACCGCGATGGAGCTCGTGATGTGTCGTGCGAGTTCCTCCGCATGAGCAACGCTGTCCACACCTTCGCAGACGATCAAGAATTCGTCGCCGCCCAGGCGCGCGATGGTGTCGGCGTCTCGGATCGCCGAGGCGAGCCGTTCGACGAACTTCACCAACGCCCTGTCTCCGGCGTCGTGTCCCAAGCTGTCGTTGATGATCTTGAAGTCGTCGATGTCGAGCAGCAGCAGTGCCACGGTGCCGGACTGTTGTCTCGCGCGGTCCAGTGCCGAATCGATGACCTCGTACGCGAGGGTGCGGTTCGGCAGACCGGTCAGGGCGTCGTGGGTACTTCGTCGTCGCAGTTGGAGTTCGAGGTCGATGCGTCGTATCGCCGCGGATACGATCCCGGCCACCGAACTGAGGAACGACACTTCTTCGTCGCGGTAGAGACGGGCCTCGACGCTGTGGATCGAGAGAACTCCCCATGCTTTTCCGGCGGCGGTGAAGATGGGAACTCCGACACCGCTGCGGAGGCCGAGCGAGATCATCGTGTCGGTACGGAAGCGCTTCTCGGCGTGACTGTCGTTGCACACGACGGGCTCCGAGAGCGTCAGAGTGAATCCCACCAACGAACCGTCCCCGGACGGAACGTCCTGACGCATGCCGAGTGCACCGCTGGCCGCGTCCATGGTCAAGTACGGGTCGGTAGGGTGCTCGAGATGGGCGATGGCGGAGTTTCCCACGCCGATCAGTGTGGCGGCGGTGTCGGTGGCTGCAGTGAGCAATCTGGGTAGCTCGGCGATGACGGCGAATCGGCTCAGATCGGCCAGAGCCTTCTGCTCCTGAGCGTGACGACCGGCGATCACTGCATCGGCCGCGATCCTGGCATTGCGCTGCTCCACCGTGTGTCGGTGCCGAATGGTGGATACGACCACGTCGGGGCCGCCGTCGTCACGACCGATCACATAGGCAGACACCACCACCGGCATGCCTGTGCCGGTCACGTGATGGCGTAGCTCGCAGTATCCCTCCCACTTGCCTTCGGAGAGCAGACCGGCGGCGATGTCGTCGGTGAGATCGAGTCCGTCGGAGGTCAGCAGTTCCAGGGCCGACAGTTGGCCGATATCGGCCACGTCCTTGACTCCGATCAGTTCCGAACCCGCCGGATTGATGTACAGAATCTTCCCCGTGAAGTCGGAGAGCGCAACGAAGTCCGGAGCCCGTTCCAGGAAGGATCGAAGACTCACCGGATCGTCCGGGAGATCGAACATCGGCCCTCCGATCCGTGTCGCTCGGGATGCGAGCGGCACCGCGCCCATGTTATTCGCCGTTCGCGGTCCATGTGCCCGAATAGTCCTCGCCGCGTATCAGCCTGTCCGTTGTTGTACGACGAGGGGATGTCGAGCGACGAAGAGCGCCACATTGCCCACCATCGTCACCTCGACCTGCGCGAATCTGTCGGACAGCGGAACCGTCACCACACCACCGTCCTGTCCTCGACACGAACGCGACCGAAGAATCGATGGGTAATGTCGTCACCGAAGTGGTTGTAGCTGTTCACAAGTACGGCGATTTCATCGACGAGAGCACTCAGCGCAGGGGAGTGGACGTCGATTCCGTCGTCGTGCTGCCAACCCCAATCAGCGTGTACGAGAAAGCAGGGTGGATCGGAACCGACGTCACACAGGTGGACCCCACATCAGGACGAGTGGAGCGACGGCTGTTTCGGATGCTGGATGGTGAAAAGGTCGCCCGGTGACATGGGTTTCAGCCCAATTCGGGTGTGGCGCCGAAGGTCGGACTCCACGTTCGGAGGGGTGGCCGTGACGACGATGGCTCCGGGTGGCCATGGGCGATGACATGAAGCTCGGCGATGTGTGAGTCGAATGCTTCTCGTCCAGCGCGTGTCAGTTTCACCCATGTCAATCTCCTCGAGTCCGAACGTGACAGCGACGCAGTCTTGTTCATCGAGACGTAGCCCGCGTCGGAGAGCGCTCTGAGATGTTTCGACAGCGACGCGTCGCTGATCTGAAGTGTGTCGCGTATGACCGCGAAGTCGATTTCGTCGATCCGGCGGAGAAGTCCGCAGACGCGCAAGCGGACTGGAGCATGGATGACGGAATCGAATCTCGGTCGGGCACCGGGATCTTCGGTCATGACCAGCTGCTTCTGGACCGACGACCGGCGAGTTGCCGGACGCCTCCAGCGTGCAGATGGGTTCGGTACACGCCGTCGAACAGGCGGCCGCCGAACAGCACGATGACGAAGCACACGGCCTGCGGCAGAAGCACCCACCACGCCGTCAGTGACGCCACCACGCCGTAGGACACGCTCAACAGGCCGAGCACGCTGACCAGCAGTCCAATGAGAACAGCCCATCCCATCATGCCTACCGCCGCTGGCCGCACCCCGGATATGCGGGGGTACAGCAGAGTCAGTGTCACGGCTGCCGCAACCGGAAGGGTGCCGAACGCTGCACTTACGTTGCCGTACGGCAATGCCGGTGTGCCTACGTAGAGGGCGGCGAGGGCGGCGAAGACCGGGTAGAACCAGGACGGCGCGGCGAGACGATCTGCGAGTGAGACGCGATCGGCGTGGAGCGCACCCAGCAGGTCGCGTACGGCGTCCGGCGACTGTTTGCTTTCCATATCGGTAACTCTAACACTTGCCGCACAGGCAAGTGTTACGTTCGATCCTGTCAGTACACCACGCACATCCACGGAGGGTCATGAAGAAGCATCCGATCGTCACACGGTCACTCGTCCTCGCAAGCGCGGTCACGGCGGCGATCGGCGCGGGGACCGTGCAATCGAGTGCCCAGGAAATGTACTTCTCGCCGCAGCAGCGAATCTACACTCTCGCCGAGGTGCCCCAATGTGGTGCTGGCACAGTCGATGTGGATGTCACGAGCGGATACGCGCCCAACGAGATTCGAGCGAACTTCACGACCCACCTGTACAGCCCGGCTTGGGCTGGATCAGCCGACTACGAGTGCTATCTGACGATCTATGCGGACTGGCACAACCAGGACACCGGCGCCGGCGGAACCGTCGAGCATCGTGTGGCGAGCTGGCGGTTCCAAGGCCCCAATGTGGCAAACCCTTACCTGGACATCGAGACAGGGGAGGGGCCGCTTACGGTCACCTTCAGAACAAGTGCCGCGCATTCACCGAGTCCCACCTTCGAAGTGCCGGCCCGCTGAACGATGCCGATCGAACCAGTCGCTCACGCCGAGACGTTCGTGTCGACTACCGAAAAGAGAAGAGTAAATATGACGATTGCTCGTAAGTCCGTTGTTCTGGTTGCGACTTTGTGCGGGTTGGCTCTCGGTGGTTGTGCGAGTGGCGATTCGGACACCAGTGCCCCGCCGGAAACTACGTCTGTGCCCGCTGGGACGACGACCTCGCCCGTGGAGACGACGACCTCGCCCGTGGAGACGACCACCGAGTCGTCGGTTGTGGCCGAGCCGCCGACTCAGGGCGAGGTCGAATCGCCACAGGAATCAGCAGTCGCTCCGCCGACGCGAACGCCGGAGGAAGCAGCGGATCTGGTGCCGGGTGGTGGCGGTGCGACCTTGCAGCCGTCGTTAGACCAACCGGGCAACGTCGATCCCGCGACGTTCCGGACGGGGAGCGATAAGTACAACTTCACTTCGCCGACGGGTAACATCCACTGCGGCATCTGGGACGCCGACGGTCCCGAGGGGCGAGTGGGATGTCAGGCCGTGGACGGCAGGAATCCCTTCGAGGGACCCCAGTGCTCGATGGCCGAAAACGACAAGGTCGCAGTTCGCGTCACCGCGGCGGGCTCGGAAAGCATGTGCACGACGCAGGGCATCTACGTGGATGCGAACGCGCCGGTGCTCGAATTCGGCCAGGTGCTGTCGGTCGAGGGCGTGGTGTGCCAGTCAGGGCCCGACGACATAATCGGATGCACAGCACCAACGGGCGGATTCACGTTCTCCCGAGGTATCAACTACACCTACTGATTCGGACGTTGCGGGGTGTCGGCCAGCAGTCCACACTGGGACCCACCATGACGAACTACGACCTACGCGCGAACCCACGGAAATTGCGGCCGCGGCCAGCGGTACCGCGCGAGGTGGCGATCGAGCTGACGTCCAGTGGGGTTCCTGTCGCCGAGCGCGACTTCTTCATCGAGGAGTTCCGCGGGGTCACGATCGTGATCGCCCTTCCCGTGTTGAGCATCGCGGCGCTCGAGGCGGTGAAGCGAACGGTCGGGGAGTTCGGTACTGGTGATACGCGCTTCATTTTCGTGGTTCCGGCCGACTACGTTCCGGAAGTCGCCGCTGCAGTCGGTGGTGTGGCCATGGTGAGTGGGGCTGTCTGGAACGACGAGTCCGTCGCCCGTTTGTGGCTCGCTATCGCAGACTCGGAATGCGTCGTGATCGGGGCGGAGGCGCCCGCCGTCGCGCGCACCGCAGGCACTGTGTCTGCGAGCGTGCGGGCTTCGAAGATGGTCCTGACCGACCCGGGCGGAGGTTGGGGCGATCCTCCTCGTAGCTTCGCCGACATCGACCTGCACCGCGAGCGACTGGTCGCTCATCTGGCCGAACGGGGTCTCGACGATTTCCCGTCCGCGGCCGAGGCGGCACTTGCCGGCGGTGCATACAGCGTAAACCTGTGCCGCGGCGAGGATCTCGAATTCGAGCTGTTCACGTTCGACGGCCGGGGGACCGTCCTCACCCAGGGGCGCTACCTTCACTTGGCCTCGCTGCAGGTCGACGATTTCCCTGCGATAGAAGCGTTGGTCGCACAGGGAGTGCGAGAAGGGGTTCTCAAGCAGCGCAGTCGGATCGAGATTGCCAGGATGGCGGTCGGAGGACTCGGTGCGCGGGTGCTGCGCACCGGCCACCTCGCCGGTATCGTCGGGCTGGAGGTAGACCGTTACGCCGGAACAGGATTCGGCGAAGTGTCGGGTCTGATCACAGTCGCCGAGTTCTCCGGACTGGGAGCGGGTGGCCTGCTGATGGACGGACTGCTGGAGGTCTGCCGCACAAGGGGCATCGCGAATCTTTTCGCGGTCACCGTCAGCAGTGAAGCCGCGGAGTTCTTCGTCAAACGCAATTTCGTCGAGGTCGGGCATCAGGATGTCCCTTCAGCGAAGTGGGAAGACTACGACGCTGAACGGCAAGAGTCTGCGCGCTGTTTTCTGCGATCCGTCTAGGCAGATCCGTCTGAACAGTCGTGGGGCAGCGCCGGCACTGGGTTCAGTCGATTAGTTGACATAATGCTGATTATCGGCAAAACATGGGCCGCAGCTCGGAAGCTGCTTTGCTGGTCGACGTGGTGATCTGGTTGGCGTGAGCTGAAATGCCCAGCATGCGCCTACGTCGACCGTTTTACCCGCGATGAAGCAGTTTCTCGATCGTCGCGGCGGGCACTCCGTCGTTGTCCGGCGCGGCTCGTCGCTGTGAATGCATGGATCGCGTGGATTCCAACGAATCCGGGCCGTCTCTCGGGTCGCTGCTCGGACTCCCGTTGCATCACCGCGAAACGTCACAGTGACGATTTACGGTAGTGAGTGGTGGCTACAGTTAGTTCCTGTTCCACGGCGATCGTGACGCAAACAGTCATTTCGGTCGGTATCGACCGATCCAGTAGTCGAATTGCATGTTTCTGCTACTGTCCGGGAATTGCTCGGTGCAAATACCAGCCGAAGGTCACTCGATGTCTGCCGTTCGTCCGTTCGTCTCGGCCAAGGGTCGATGTATGTCGTCACAACAGCACAGGGACAACCCGGGGTCGGGGCTGCTGGATCTGGACGCGACTCGAACCGGCGTCATTCGGCTACTCGTCGGCTTGGGCACGTTGTCGATCGGTCTCATCGGATTGCTCAGCGCACCGTCCGAGGAATACAGCGGTTGGCGAGTTCATGTGGTGGTCGTGATCAGTCTGACCGCTTTTCCGGTCGCGTTGGGCTGGTTCTTGGGTCGATGGCCTGGTCCGCGTCTGCTGACTGCGTTCATCGTGTATTCGGATGTGTCGATCGCCGCCAGTCTGTTGTTGAAGGACACGACATTGACAGCGATCGGCGGCACAGTTCTGTTCGCCGTCATCACCACTTTTGCCGTGGTGGCGGTGCCGCTACTCCCCTGTCTCGTGCACATGGTGTTCGCCACCGTCGTTCTTGCGGTGGTGGCCGTTTTGTCGGTGCGCGCAGACGTCGCCAGCGGCTGGGTCGTCGCCGCACACAGTCTGACCATGCTGTTGATGTTCGCGTCTCCACTCATTCTGGTGGTGTACGTGAGCGAGCTCCGATCTCGCGCACGGGAGTCGCTGGTCGATCCGCTGACCGGTCTGCACAATCGGCGCGGGTTGTTCGCTGCAGTAGCTGCCACCGCGATGACAACGCCGGATGTCGAACCGAAGGTGATGTCCGCCGTCGCCGCAGATGTCGACGGAATGAAGGGCGTCAACGACAACTACGGACACCACACCGGCGACGCCGTCCTCGTCGATGTGGCACAGCATCTGCGGGCGCTGGCGGCCAACCGCTGGATCGTCGCACGACTGGGCGGAGACGAGTTCGCGTGCATCGCCGTCGGTCGGCCTGCCGACCTCGCTGCCCGAACTGCAGAGCTCGTAGATAGCCTGAAACAGGCCCGGATGTTGTCTGGGCTCACCGTCAGCGTCGGGTCGGCAGCGGTACACATCGACGCGGACAGTGATGTGCGACAGTCCGCGTACGACGTACTCCGTGTCGCCGACTCGGAGATGTATCGCGCGAAACGTGGTCGCTGGCCGACATGAGAGTGCACCCCGAGCGAATCTCTCACCACCGCAACGTCATCGAGATTTCAAGTACCACCGTGGCAGTGCCACCCACAATGCAAGGAGAAGGCTCAGCGCGACCAGTGCCGCTGCGATGCCGACGAGCGGACCTACCACGAAGTCGAACGTGAGAGCCACTACTCCCACCAGTGCGATGCCGAGCATGAACAGGCCTGCGATCGCGAGTCGATTGCCGACCCGTACGAGTACACCGACTTCTTTGTGACGGAACAGAATTCGGTGCATACCCACCGGTGCGATCAGCAGGATGGTTGCGATGATCGAAGCACTCACGGTGACCAGATACACCGCGAGGCCGAACGCAGAGACGTCGTCGAAACGTTGTTGGAACGGCAGGGTCAGCAGAAACCCGGTCAGCAGTTGTACCCCGGTCTGTTCGACGCGCAGTTCCTGGAGTAGACCGAGCCAGTTGCGGTCGAGTTGCTGAGTAGGCGTCTCTCCCCTGGCCTGCGTGTTCCACTCGGCGTTGGGTGGGTCGGGCGCGTCGGTCACGGACGCTCCTCGAGAGGTACCGGTTCCGTTGCCGGTCGAGGGAACGTCTCGGTTTCGGAGGTACCGAGGTCGGGGTCGAATTTCTCGCCCACGGGATTGGGGGACGTGGTGCCCACCTGATCCGCCAACTCCAATCCCGCACCTGCGTAGACATTGAACGCGATGTCCACACCGTGCTCCTTGGCCCATTGCACTTCGTCGTCGTACCGAGCCACGGCTGCGACTGTTCCACTGAACCCGGATTCGCGCAGACAGGCGAGTGCTGTGACGTTGGCACCGTGACGTGGCATCGCGAGCACGGCAATGCGGACCGACTCGGAGTGCCGCAGTTGATTCCAGAAATCGAGATCGGTTGCGTCCCCTTCGATGACTCGCAGTCCTCGATCGGCGAGGCGACGAATGCGGGGCCCGTCGTAGTCGACACCCACCACATCGAGACGGTAGTGATCGGTGAGCCTCTGATAGGCCGCGAATCCGACTCGCCCCATCCCGATCACGACGACCTCGGCGTCGCCGGCGTCACCGGACCGTTCCTCCGGATGCAGACTGCTCTCGTCCTGCTCCGGTAATCGGGTTGCGATCTTCTCCACCATGAGGTGCCCCCGGCCGTTGACCAGTGCCGAGGCCACGAAACTCAGCGCCACGGCTATCGACATCTCGACCAGCCATGCCGGTGCCAGAAGGCCGGTCGTGACTCCGACCGAGACGACGATCAATCCGAATTCCGAATAGTTCATCAGGCTCAGCCCGGCAAGGAGGGCTGTTCGATACCGCAACTTCATCAGGGCGAACAGCGCCAGATACAAGACGGATTTGAGCGGTAGCAGAAGCACCATGAGCAGTGCGACGCCGAGACTGGGCAGGTCGGGCAACCCGGAGAGACCGATCGAGACGAAAAAGCCCACCAGCAGCAGTTCCTTGATGTGGAACAACGATCGAGACAGCTCGGACGAGGCCGGGTGTGACGCCAGCAGCACACCGATGATCAATGCACCCAGGTCTCCTTTGAGTCCCAGGGCGGAGAACAGCGCGTAACCGGGCACCAGTGCCATCACGATGCCGAACAGAGACTGCATCTCTCCGTGGCCCAGTCCGCTCCATACTCGTCGGAGGACGCGAGTGACGGGCCACAGCAGTACCAGCGTCAGCGCCCAGGGGCTGGGCAGCGTGCCGCTGGTGACGGTCAGAAACACCACGGCAACGATGTCCTGCATCACCAGGACACCGATCGCCACGCGTCCGTAAAGGGCGTGTGACTCACCGCGTTCCTCGAGTACCTTGACCACGAAGACGGTGCTCGAGAACGACATGGCGAAGGCGAGCAATGCGATCGTCGTCAGGCTCTGTCCGGACAGCATGGCCAACCCCGCGACGGCAGCCAGCCACAGAACGGTGGTACCGACCACGACGCTGAACACCAGATGCACCGAGGTGGTCAGCCATACTTCCCGGCGCAGCAGAATACGAACGTCGAGCTTGAGACCGATGGCGAACAGGAGAAGCGTCACACCCAGATCAGCGAGCAGCTCGAGCTGGGGCACCTCACCGACGTCGAGTGCATTGATGACGAAACCGGCAGCCAGAAATCCGACCAGTGGAGGCAGCCGGACCACCATGGCAAGTCCGCCCAAACCGAAGGCGATGACGAGGTAGATCGCGGCAATTGTCATGCACGGTCCCTTTGCTGGTGGGCTGCAACCGAATCTCCAACGGAACTTTCGACATCGGCACATGCCGTCGGAGTGTCCCCAGTATCCCGGCAATACGGGTATTTCACAGTGCACGAGCCCTCACGCGAACGGCGATCGACGAAGCGGGTTGCTACGTCGATCGCCGTTCGGATCCGAAACCTCGGCTCGGGACTCTCAGAGCTCGAACTCGGCCGGATCGATTCCGACCGCGAAGCACGCGTTGCGCACCGCAGCCTTCTCGTGGTCGTCGAAATGGCCGTCGGCACCGCCGATGATGATGCCGATCTGGATGACGGCTCGTGCCTGGTCGGGCTTCGACTTGAGCTTGCCGATCGTGGCTGTCGCCTCGACCTTTCCGAAGTCGAAATCTCCTTGCAGCTTGTCGCAGTACCAGTCGAACTTCTGCCGAAGCTCGTCGGGCTCGAACACTCGTAACGCCTCGTTACCGGCGATCAGAGATGCCGTCTTCTGGCGCTCGGCAGGATCGATGGTGCCGTCGGCCGCCGCGATCAGGGCACACATGGCCATGCTGCCGTTGGCGAATTCCTTGTTCTTGAATTGGCTGGTCTTCGTCTGCAGCTGGCCGTTCAATTCCTGTGCCTTGGACTTGAGTTGATCCCAGAACGCCATGGAGCTCCTCACTAGGTCGTACCGCCCGCGCAGTCGCGCGGGCCTCGACCATTGTCCACGTAGTCGGTGAACTGGGGAGGAACCCCAGTTCAGCGCAGCCGTTCTGCGTCGTGCGCTTTGGCCAACAGTTCGACGCACAGTCGGTGCAGTTCCGCGGCATCGGCCCCTTCCGTCACCGCGGTGCTGACGTCCTCGGCCGCACACCGAACTTCGAACGCTCTGTCGGCCGCCGCCGACACCTCCTCCGCGGTCAGCACGACGGCGTCGTCGGGAATCGACGTCCCTTTCGTCGCGCTGCGTTGCTCGTAGGCGCGTTGACGGCACGATTGACGGCAGTACCGCCGCTTACGGCCGGTTCCGGTATCGGCGACCGGGCGCCCGCACCAGGTGCACGTCTGGTCGCGGCGGGTTCTGACGGACATGGTCGTTCAGCCTACTGCGGCCGCGAGGTAAGATCGCCCGATAAGCTGCGCCGACTGGACCGCACCTGGACTCATCGGCCCGGGAACGAACCGACGCGCGGCGACGTTGTAGATCAGTGGGTAGACGGTGCAGTTCGATGTCGACGGATGGCTTCGGCGCACGTACCTACTATCGATGGAGAGGACTTCACCATGGCAGATCGTGTACTTCGAGGTAGCCGGCTGGGAGCGGTCAGCTACGAGACCGACCGTGATCACGACCTGGCACCCCGCCGCGTTGCGCGCTACCGATGCGACAACGGCGAAGAGTTCGACGTACCGTTCGCCGACGATGCCGAGATTCCGGGAACCTGGGCATGCCGCAACGGCCTGGAAGGGTCGCTGATCGAGGGCACTGCGCCGGAGGCCAAGAAGGTCAAGCCTCCCCGCACCCACTGGGACATGTTGCTCGAGCGTCGTTCGGTCGACGAGCTCGAAGAACTTCTCAAGGAGCGATTGGACCTGTTGAAGGTGAAGCGCCGCGGCGCATGACCGTCGCCGTCCACTGCACCGCCTGATTGCAAACAATCCGGCGGTGCAGTTTTTTTATGCCATTCGGACCTGTCGAATGTTTTGACGCGCCTTTGTTGCATCATTTGTCGCCTGAGCGAGGATTCCAATACGATCGAGTGGCGGTGTGACAGTCCGAGCTGCCATCATCGAGTATCGGTTGTCACACAAGTGGACGATTCGTGAACGGTCGCCGTAACAATTATCGGACAATATCGATAAACAGCAGGCACCGGAGTCGAAAAATCAGGGGGCATTAACTCGTGAGCCAGGATTCTGATCAGCGCTCGACCGACGCTTTGCGTACGGCGGCCTCCGATGCTGAAGCGGAAGGTCATCGCGCGGTCGGCGAGCAGAAACTTGCGGAGTTGAGGCGCGAGTTGGACGGAATCGACGAAGTTCTGCGCGCTGCAATTCGAGACCGCATCGATGTGTGTGTACGTGTTGCACACGTAAAACGTGAACACGCCATTCCGATGATGCAACCGGGCCGCGTCGGACTGGTGACCGAGCGAGCGAGAGAATTCGCGTCGGCCAATGGACTGTCTCCCGATTTTCTCGAAGATCTGTATCGATCGATGATCGCAGAAGCATGTCGCGTCGAGGATTCGATCATCGATTCTCCGACGCCCGGGCCCGGCCTCGACAGTGAACGGTAGAAGCACCCGATGACGATCCATACGCTCCTGGTGGACAATTACGATTCGTTCACTTACAACCTGTACAGCCTTCTGGCCGAGGTGAACGGGCGGCCGCCGACCGTGGTCAAGAACGACGTCGAGTGGACGTCGCTGGACTTCGACGCCTACGACAATGTCGTGATCTCGCCCGGTCCCGGGCGTCCGGATCTGGAGCAGGACTTCGGTATCAGTGCCCGCGTGATACTCGAATCAGGCCTACCGATACTCGGCGTGTGCCTCGGGCATCAAGGTCTGTGCCATCTGTTCGGTGGCAGCGTGGATCTCGCGCCCACGCCGATGCACGGCAGAATCACCGACATCACCCATACCGGTGTGGATCTGTTCGCCGGGATTCCGTCGCCGTACTCGGTGGTGCGGTATCACTCACTCGTCGTGACCCGCACCCCTGCCGACTTCGAGGAAGTCGCGTGGACGCCCGACGGACTGGTCATGGCCGTTCGGCACCGCAGCAAGCCGATGTGGGGTGTTCAGTTCCATCCCGAGTCGATCAGTACCGACTACGGCCGCGAACTGCTCGCCAATTTCCGCGATCTCACACTGGCGCAATCGAGCGCATCGAGTGCTGCGCATACTCAGGATTCGATGTTCACCATCGAAACACGTTCGCTCGACGAGACTTTCGACTCCGAGCAAGTATTCGAAGCACTGTTCGCGGACGGCTCGAAGAGTTTCTGGCTGGACGGCAGTGCGGCTCTCGAACCCGACTGCAGATTCACCGTCATGGGTGATTGCTCGGGTCCCCACGCGGAGTACGTCACCTACTCGGTTGCCGAGACCACGGTGACCGTGCAAGGTCCCGACGGTACGACCGAGCGCATCCACTCGACATTCTTCGATTACATCGACGACCGATTACGAGAGCGGGCCACTCCCCCTCGGCACGACCTACCCTTTGCTTTCGGTCTCGGCTACGTGGGATACCTGGGCTACGAACTCAAGGCGGACACCGGTGGGCAACTGGTGCACACCTCTGCGACTCCCGACGCATCGATGGTCTTCGCAGACCGCGCGTTGGTGTTCGACCACGAGGCCGGCACTCTCTATCTGATGGGGTTGGCCACCACCCCCGGGGATCCTGTGTTGGCGCAGTGGTTCGACTCGGTCACCGACACCCTGCGTGGCCTGTCCCGAAAGGTCACCCCCGACAACCGTCCTGGTGTGCCTGCGACCGGCACTCCCCTGCTCGGCGCCGATCGTTCGCTCGAGCCCCGGTTACGCCACGACCGTGCCCACTACCTCGATCTGATTTCCCAGTGCCTCGCCGAGATTCGCTCCGGTGAGACATACGAGGTGTGTCTGACCAACACCGCGACCGTGTCCGGTTCCATCGACGCAACCGCCACCTACTCGTACATGCGCGAAATCAACCCCACTCCGTACAGTGCGCTACTGAAGTTCCCCGAGCTGTCGGTGTTGAGTGCGTCTCCGGAACGCTTCTTGCGCATCGACGCCGACCGCATCGTCGAGTCCAAGCCGATCAAGGGAACGCGTCCCCGCGGAGCCACCGCGGAGGAAGACAACGCACTCAAGGCCGATCTCGTCGCAAACGAGAAGGACAAGGCCGAGAACCTGATGATCGTGGACCTGGTGCGCAACGACCTCGCCCAGGTCTGCGTGCCGGGGTCGGTGCACGTGCCGAAGCTGTTCGATGTCGAAACCTACGCTCCCGTACATCAATTGGTCTCGACCGTTCGCGGGCGCCTGCGCGACGACGCGTCGGCGGCGGACTGTATCCGTGCCGCGTTTCCCGGTGGATCGATGACGGGAGCCCCGAAGATCCGCACGATGGCGATCATCGACAAGCTCGAAGACGGACCACGGGGTGTGTACTCGGGTGCCATCGGTTACTTCTCGATCACCGGGACCGCGGATTTCTCGATCGTCATTCGCACGATCGTGGCCACCGAACACGAAGTGACGTACGGGGTGGGTGGCGCAATCGTGGCGCTGTCGGATCCTGACGAGGAGTTCGAGGAGACGATGGTCAAGGCTGTGTCGATGCGTCGCGCGCTGACCGGGCGAACAGAAAACAGCGGATAGGGCGTCTGCGCCCTACCCGCTGTTCGACATTCCTCGGCTCGAAGACGACCTGCTTACGGAGTGGTGAAGTACTCGAACACGGCAGGCTGAGCCTGCGGGTTTCCGTTGCTGGTACCGATGACTGCGCCGGCGACCGTACCGATGACGGTCCCGATGATGCACCCGGAGATGAAGTTCGGGAAGATCGACACACAACCGATGGCGAAACCGAGGCCTGCGCCGATCGCCGTGCCGACACCGCCACCGTTGTTCCAGCCGATCGCGAGCTGGTTGACCATGTTGTCGAATGCCTGCTGCTTGGTCCGCGGACCCGCGACCTCGGCGACGGGAACCGTCTGCGGAGTCAACGTCAGTTCGCGACCCTCGGCACCGATCAGCGGTGCGATCGAGTAGACGGTGCCGTTGATGGTGTACTCCAGCGGAACAGATGCAAGCGTGGCACCGGACTGGTCGATGACGGACACGGTTTCGCTCGTGGCGTCGACCCGGAACAGTCCGGCATCGAGGATGGTGGTGACCGTTCCGTCGGGGTTGACCGACGTCTCGTAGTTCACCGGGTCCGACGACGGGTCTGCCACAGCATGGCCCGCTCCGGTGGCCACCGCAGCGGTCAACGCCACCGCTACCGTTGCTGTTCTGATCAGTTTCACTTCTGTCCCCTGGTGGTAGTGATTCGTATTCGACGGCATTCGTGTCGAAAGCCGATGGTATTCGCAGATGCGCTCTTCGACGTGAAGAACACACCAATTGTTATTCGGGTGTATTTCCGAGATGAGAATCGACGACCGGCCCGATCACGCTGGCAGCATCCGCATTGGTCATCTCGTTGTGGAAAACGTCGACATCGTGGATGACGATATCTCCTGTGACATACGGCCGCCATTCCTGCGGGGATCGAACAATTCCATCGCTCGCACCCTTCGTTGCGGAGAAGAACAAAACATCTCCGTCGAACACGTCCGGGATGAACTCGGCCATTATTCGAGTCGAGTTCTCGAATCCCGCATTGATACGACGGAGGTGATCGGCAGAGATGCCGGTCGTCTGCCCCAACGACTCGTCGAGTAGTTCGACGCCCCGTTCGTAGGTCAGCGGCTCCGCCGACGGCTGAGCCGTCAGGTCGAGCCCCAATCCTGCGAGCAGATTCTCGACGCTCAACGCTCCCTCGGCCGGGTCGCCGTCGTGTCCGTCGACGTAGCTGTCCAGGAGAGCGAGGGTGGCGACGTCGCTGCCGGTGCTGCGCAGTTCCACCGCTATCGCATGAGCGAGCGAGCCACCGAGCGACCACCCGAGAAGGTGGTACGGACCGACCGGCTGGACGGCGCGAATCTCGTCGGCGTAACGGTGTGCGAGATCGCGAATGGATCCGAAGCTCGACCCTTCCACGATGCTCGGCAGCTGCAGGCCGTACACGGGACGGTCGTCGCTCAGGTGCGAGACGAGACCCGCGTATCCCCAGGACAATCCGATTCCCGGGTGGACGCAGAACAACGGGGCCCTGGATCCGCTACCGCGCAGCGGAATCACGACTCCGAACACCGAATCGAGGTCCGCGCCGCCGGCGTCGGCATCCGCTGCGACCCGCGCGGCCAACCCGGCCGGAGTCGGATCGACGAACAGTGCTTGCAGCGGGACCCGAACTCCGATGGCGTTCTCGATGGCAGGCACGATCTTGGTGGCCACCAGCGACGTTCCGCCCAGCTCGAAGAAGTTGTCGTCCATGCCGACCCGTTCGACCCCGAGAACCTGAGCGAACGCATCGGCAATCGCAGCTTCGACATCGGTGGTAGGTGCCCGGTACGGAGTTGTCGACACGGTCAGCTCGGGTACCGGCAGTGCCCGTCGATCGAGCTTGCCCACCGGAGTGAGCGGGATGTCGTCGAGCTCGATGATCGCCGACGGAACCATATGCCGCGGGAGCACCTTGGCCACGCGATCGCGAAGTGCCTCGGTGTCGACGGATTCGCCCTCGGCCGCAAGAACGTAGGACACGAGAACGGTGTCACCGGACGCCGCCGTGTGACCGATCGTGGCGGCGAACCCGACCTGGTCGTGCTCGGTGAGAGCGGAGTCGATCTCGCCGAGTTCGATGCGGAAACCGCGCACCTTGACCTGGAAGTCGCTGCGTCCGACGAACTCGACGGCCCCAGCACTTCCCCAGCGCACGACGTCGCCGGTTCGGTACATCCGATCGCCCGGAGTGCCGAAGGGATCGGCGACGAAGCGCTCGGATGTCAGACCGAAACGACCGAGGTATCCGCGGGCGGTGCCGGGACCGGCGATGTAGAGCTCGCCCGACACTCCGGCCGGAACCGGCCGCAGTCGTGCGTCGAGCACCACGAACCGGAATCCGGTTCCAGGCCTGCCGACGTCCACTGTGCCACCGGGCACCAACGGTCCACCGACACTTGCCTGGATGGTGGTTTCGGTCGGACCGTAGCCGTTGAACATCTTGCGGCCCGGTGCCCACTTCGCCACCAACTCCGGAGTGCAGGCCTCACCTCCGACGGCGAGGACCCGAACACTGCCAAGACGTGTCTCGTCGATCGACGACAGCGCCGCGGGCGTCAGGAACGCATGCGTGACGTGTTCGGATTCGAGCAGGTCGGCCAAGTCGCCGCCGCCGAAGACTCCCGGCGGCACGATCACGACCGTGGCAGCGACGCCGAACGCCATCGTCAGCTCGTAGATCGATGCGTCGAAACTCGGCGACGCGATGTGCGAAACACGCGAATCCCGAGTGGGACGGAACCGCTCGAGCACCTCGGCCTGGAGGTTGGCCAAGCCACGGTGCCGCACTGCAACGCCCTTGGGGCGCCCCGTCGAACCCGAGGTGTAGATCAGGTACGCGGGGTGGTCGATGTGCAGGGTCGCCGTGCGCTCTACATCGGTCACCGCGTCTGCCGGGTAGCGAGACAACTCCGCAGACGTTTCTGGATCGTCCAGAACCAGCCACGGGACGGTGTCGGGCAGCGATTCCCTGCTGTCGATGTCGGTCAGACCCATTGCGGCATGGGAATCTTCGAGCATGTGCGCGATTCGGTCCGCCGGGTAGCTCGGATCGACGGGTAGGAATGCGGCACCGGTCTTGGCCACGGCCCACACCGACAGCACCGACTCGATCGATCGAGGCAGCGCCAACGCGACGAACGTCTCGGGACCGACGCCGTAATCGATCAGCATCCGAGCGATCCGGTTCGACCAGCTGTCGAGATCGGCGTAGGACAGGCTGATGCCTCGGTAGGTGACGGCGACGGCGTACGGGTCGAGCGCGACCGCCGCCGCGAGCAACTCCGGCCATGTCCGGATTGCCGCGTCCGCGTTTCCTCGCGCCGGTACCAACGCGCGCTGCTCGTCGGTGCCCAGAATTTCGATGTCTCCGACCACCGCGTGTCGGTCGCGTCCGATGGCATCGAGCACTCGAATCAGTCTCGCCGCGATGGCCTCGACGCTGGCCGCGTCGAACAGCGATGTGGCGTAGTCGAATGCGGCCTCGAAGCCGGACGGACGCCCCTCCTCGTCGAAGGTCTCGGACAGCAGCAACTGAAGATCCTGCTTGGCTACCGGAACGTCGAAGTCGAAGCCCTCGACGCGTAGCTCCGGAAGCTCGAGCGAGGCCTTCTCGTTGTTCTGGAACGACAGCGCGACCTGTGACAGCGGAGCGTATGCCGTCGAACGAGTGGGATTGAGAACCTCGACGATTCTCTCGAAGGGCATTTCGGTGTGATCGAACGCGTCGAGATCGTGTGCCTTGACCTGGTTCAGTAGATCGTCGAACGTCGCGGACTCGTCCACTCGGCTGCGCAGCACGAGCGTGTTGACGAACATACCCACGAGGTCGTCGAGCGCCGCGTCACCGCGCCCGGCCACCGGGGTGGTGATCGCGATGTCGTCGGTGCCGCTCAGACGAGCCAGAACGACCGCGAACGCGGCGTGCAGAACCATGAACATGCTGACGTTCTGCTCGCGGGTGATGTCGGCGAGCGCCCGATGGATGTCGGCATCGACCGTGAAGCGAACACGGCCACCGCGGAAGTCCTGGGTGGTCGGCCTCGGCCGGTCCGTCGGCAACGGCAACAGATCGGGAAGACCCGCGAGCGCGGTGGACCAGTGCTCGAGCTGAGCCGCTGCCACACTCGACGCGTCCTGCTCGTCTCCGAGCAGCGAACGCTGCCAGATCGTGTAGTCGGCGTACTGGACGGGCAGCGGCTGCCAGTTCGGTGCCGTGCCTGCACTACGCGCCGAGTACGCGAGCACGACATCGCGAGCGAGAGGTGCCATCGACGCGCCGTCGGCGGCGATGTGGTGCACGACCATGGCGAGTACGAAGACGGGATCCTCCGACGCGTCGACGCCGGCGTCGAGCACCTCGAACAGCTCGACGTGCACCGGGATCTCGTTGGTGACGTCGAATCCTCGACCGGCCAACTGAGCCACGCGATCGGTCAGAACAGCGGCATCGATCCGTTCGGATTCGATCGCAGGCGCCACCTCGGCAGCCGGGTGCACGAGCTGCACCGGGAACTCCGGGCCGTCGGGGAAGGTCGTGCGCAGAGACTCGTGGCGCCCCAGAACATCGACGACCGCGTCGGCCAGCGCAGCGGTGTCGAGCCGTCCGGTCAGTTTGACGACCAACGGCACGTTGTACGCCGCCGACGTGGTGTCGAACTGGTTGATGAACCACATCCGCTGCTGAGCGAGCGAGAGCGGAATGTGCTCCGGGCGCGCCGTCGCAACGAGAGCGGGCCGCTGCGTGCGAGTGTCGGCAGAGCCGACTGCGTGTGCCAATCCCGACACCGTCGGGGTCTCGAAGATGGTCCGCACACCGATCGAAGTACCGAATTCGGCGTTGACGCGAGCGATCACTCGAGTTGCGCTGAGCGAGTCGCCACCGAGCTCGAAGAAGCCGTCGTCGGCACCTACTCGATCCACCTCGAGGATCTCGGCGAAGACCGACGCGACCGTCAGCTCGGCAGGCGTGCTCGGCTCGCGGTACGACGTGGCCGTGCCGAACTCCGGTATCGGAAGTGCAGCACGGTCGAGCTTGCCCACCGGAGTGAGCGGGATCGACTCGAGCACGACGATGGCGCTGGGCACCATATGCGACGGCAGCAAGGCGGCGAGATGATCGCGCAGAACCGCCGTGTCGAAGGTATCGACCGTCTCCGCCGGGTTGTCCCCCGTCAGGCGAACGTACGCCACGAGAACAGTGGCACCTGTGGGCCCGGGAGTTCCGAATGTCGCCGCGAAGTCGACCGACGGATGTGTGGACAGCGCGGCGTCGATCTCACCGAGTTCGATGCGGAAGCCGCGGACCTTCACCTGAGAGTCGCTGCGACCGACGTACTCGATGGTCAGATCCGGCGACCAGCGCACCACATCTCCGGTGCGGTACATGCGGTCACCGGGAACGCCGAACGGATCGGCGACGAATCGTTCGGCCGTCAACCCCATGCGATCGTGGTAGCCGCGGGCCAATCCGACGCCTGCGAGATACAGCTCCCCCGCCACCCCGACGGGAACCGGCTGCAGTCGCGAGTCCAGAACCACCTCGTACACACCCCGCACCGGTCCACCGATCGACACCGGCTCGCCGGCAACCATCGGTGCACTGATGTTGGACATGATGGTGGCCTCGGTCGGTCCGTACCCGTTGAACAGGTTGCGGCCCGGAGCCCACTTGGTGACCAACTCGGCGGGGACGGCCTCGCCGCCGACGACGACGTCGGCGAACGTGTCGAGCCCGGCAGGATCGACCGAGGCGAGGGCGGACGGGGTGATGAAGCCGTGCGTGACCGATTCCTCGGCCAACAACGACGCCAGCTCGGCTCCGCCGTACACCGTGGGCGGAACGATCACCATCGTGGCTCCGACGCCGAACGCGAGCAGGTACTCGAGCACGGACGCGTCGAAGCTGGGCGACGAAACATGAAGTGTGCGTGAGTCCTTCGTGACCCGGTAGCGCTCGCGCTGCTCGGTCGCGAAGTTGTCGAGGCCGGAGTGGGTGACCACGACCCCCTTCGGAACACCCGTCGAACCCGACGTGTAGATCGTGTACGCGGCACTCGACAGGGTGACGCGCCCGTGGCGTTCGTCGTCGGCGATCGGCTCGTCGCTCACCGCGTTCGGACCGTCGGTGGCGAGGTCGTCCAGGACGATCCACGGCACGGTCGACGGCAGATCGTCGAGGTGAGTGCGGGTGGTGACACCGAAAGTTGCGCCGGAGTCGGCCAGCATGTGCTCGATGCGATCGGCCGGGTAGTTCGGATCGACCGGTACGAACGCGGCACCGGACTTGGCGACGGCCCAGACGGTCAGCACCGACTCGATGGATCGTGCGATCCCGAGAGCGACGAACGTCTCGGTTCGCACACCGTGACCGAGCAGAATGCGCGCGAGCCGGTTCGACTGTCGATCCAGGTCACGGTAGGTCAACTCGCCGTCGACGCTGCGCACCGCGACGGCATCCGGGTCGACGGCAGCTGCGTCGGAGAAGATCTCCGGCAGCAACCGAGTCGATCGGCCTTCGAGTCCGAATACTGGAGCCAGCGAACCGAATTCGGTCTCGGCGAGCAGGCTGAGCCGAGCCAGCGGCTGCTGCTCGTCGGTCAGCACCGCATCGAGTACGCGCTCGACTCGATCGACGATCGCGTGTACGTCCTCGATCTCGAACAGTTCGGGCAGGTACTTGGCCTTGAGGTTCAAGCGCTCGTCGACCGACGACACCAGGGTGAGCGGGTAGTGCGCGGCGTCGGTTCCGAGGATGTCCGTCACCTGCATACCTGCGAAATCCGTTGCCGCAGAGGCTCCGGCGCGATCGACCGGGTACGACTCGAACACAGTGAGTGTGTCGAATGCGACGCCGGCACCGGCTGCGCGCTGGATGTCGGTCAGACCGAGGTAATGGTGATCCAGCAGGGCCGCCTGTTCGGCCTGCACGCGATCGACCAGAGCGCCCAGAGTCTCGGCCCGATCGAGCGTGACCCGAACGGGCAGCGTGTTGATGAAGAGCCCGATCATGCCTTCGATACCAGGGACCTCGGGCGGCCGACCCGACACTGTGGCACCGAAGACGACGTCCTCGCGTCCGGTCAGAGTGGCGAGCACGATGCCCCACGCGGTCTGAACGAGGGTGTTCAGAGTGGAACCGCGGCGCGCCGCGAAATCGCGCAGTGCCGCTGTGGTCTCGATCGACAACGACCGCTCTGTCTCGCTCGACACGGTGGACAGCTGTCGACCCCGATCACCGGTGACCAGCAGTGTCGGCTCCTCGACACCCGCCATCGCGCTGACCCACTGCGCAGTGGAGATGGCGACGTCGCGTTGCCGCATCCACGCGAGGTAGTCCCGGTACGCGGGCACCCGCGGCAGCATCGAATCGTCGGACTCGGTGACGTAGAGCGTGATCAGTTCCTTGACGACCAGCGGCGTCGACCAGCCGTCGAGCAGGATGTGGTGGTTGGTCAGCAGCAGTCGCCAGTGATCGTCGGCGAGGGTGATCAGCGTGAATCGAAGCAGCGGCGCAGAGTCCATCTCGAACCGCACACTGCGATCGGCTGCGAGGACGGCCTCGAGTGCAGCGTCGACGTCGGCCTCACCGCGCAGATCGACCTCGGACCAGGGAACCGTCACCGAGCTCTGAACGATCTGCAGAGATTCGCCGGTGCTGTTGTGCACGAACGCTGCTCGCAAGTTCGGATGGCGAGAGACGAGTTTGTTCACGGCAGAGTGCATCCGCTCGGCATCGACGACGCCGCGTAGCTCGAGACCGAGCTGCACCATGTAGGCGTCGATGCCTGCACTGTCGCTGCCCACCTCGCCGGCGAGGCGCGCATGGAAGAGCAACCCGGCCTGCAGCGGCGACATCGACCACACGTCGTCGAGGTCGGGGAACTGCTTCTCGAGCACCTCGATGGATCGCTGATCGATGTCCACCAGCTCCAGGTCGGACGGGGTCAAGCCGCCTGCACCCTCGACCGAGGCGTGCTCGGTGATGGCGGTCAGTGCCTGCGTCCACAGTTCGATCAACCGACCGACCTCGTGGGCATCGAGGATGCCTGCCGGGAACGCGAAGGTGGCGTCGAGCTGCGGACCGTCGGGTGTCGAGGTGGTGACGGCGTTGATGTCCAGCGCAGCCGGCACGGGCATGTCCGGATTCTGTGCGTCGCCCAGTTCGGCATCGGCGACCGGAATCCAGCCCACGTCGGCCATGCCTTCGGTGGATCCGGTCGAGAATCGCCCGAGGTAGTTGAAGCTGACCTGCGGCGCGGCGAAGCCCGAAAGCGCCTCGGTTCCAGCGGAATCGAGGTACCGCAACATGCCGTAGCCGATTCCGTGGTCCGGGATCTCGAGCAGCTGTTCCTTGACCGCCTTGATCAGTGCACCGGCGGAGTGTCCACCCGACAATGCGTCGGCGATATCGACCGAACCGAGGTCGAGTCGCACCGGGAAGATCGTGGTGAACCAGCCGACGGTTCTGCCGAGATCGGCTCCGGGAACAACGGCGTCTTCACGGCCGTGGCCTTCGAGCGTGATCAGCGCGCTGCGGACAGCGGCTCCCCGTTCGCGACGCCACGCCGTCAGTGCCAGCGCCAACCCGGCCAGGAGGCCGTCGTTGACGCTGCCGCGGAAGACGTTCGGCACCGTTGTCAGCAGGCGCTCGGTCACCTCGACGGGCAGTGATGTGCGGATGCGCTGCACGGTGGCGTCGACGTCGATGCGCTTGTCCAGTGGTCGCGAACCGATCGTCGGATCGGCACCGCTCAGAATGCGCTGCCACAGCTCGACCTCGTCGGCGCGGCTCGCGGTGACCTCGGTCAACCCGGTGGACCACCGCCGCATCGATGTGCCGATCGGTGCGAGCGCAGGCTCGTCGCCCGCGATGATCTGGCTCCACGCCGTCGCGAGATCCGGGACGAGGATGCGCCACGACACGCCGTCGATCACGAGGTGATGCGCGACGACGAGCAGTCGGCCGGACCCGTTCGGGCCCTGGAACCACACCATCTGCACCATGACCCCGTCGGCGGGAACCAATCGATCTGCTGCAGCGTCGAGTTCTGTTGCGGCGCAGGAAGAGAATGCTGCACCGTCCACGGAGTCGACCGAGACCGCGTGAACGACCGACGCGGCGGACACCGTGCCGATCGGCGATACTTCCTCGTGCCAGATGCCGTCGGCATCCTGGAACAGCCTCGACCGGAGCATGTCGTGACGATCGAGCACGGCCTGGACGGTGCGCTCGAGCGTCTCGCTCTCGATGCCGACCGGAAGCTGAAGGAGGGCAGTCTGGGTGTAGCGACCGAAGTCGGTGCTGCGGTCCAACATCCAGCGAACGACGGGTGTCAGAGGCAGCGAGCCGACTCCCCCACCGTCGAGCTCTTCCAGTACGACTGCGTCGCCCCCGAGAACGACGACCTCGGCCAGCGCCGCGACGGTCTTGCGCTCGAAGATGTCGCGCGGAGCCAGGACCAGACCGGCCGCCTTGGCCCGTGAGACCAGCTGGATGGACATGATGCTGTCGCCGCCGAGTGCGAAGAACGAGTCGTCGACGCCGACGGTGTCGAGGCCGAGCACGTCGGCGAACAATCCGGCGAGGATCGACTCGACTTCGGTTGCCGGCAAACGGCTTTCGGTTACGTTGGCCGAGAAGTCCGGAGCCGGCAGTGCACGGCGATCGAGCTTTCCGTTGGCAGTGAGCGGCAGCTCGTCCAGCACGATCAGCGCAGCCGGAACCATGTAGGACGTCAGCGAGTGCCCGACGAAATCCAGAACGGCGGAGTGGTCGAGGGTTCGACCCGCCTCGGCGACGACATATCCGATCAGGCGATCTCCTGACCCGTCGTCGCGGACCGAGACCACGGAGGCCGCGACACCGTCGTAGGCCAGCAGAGCACTCTCGATCTCGCCGAGCTCGATACGGAAGCCGTGCAACTGCACCTGCATGTCACTGCGGCCCAGGTATTCCAGCGCTCCGTCACGATTCCACCGCGCAGTGTCGCCGGTGCGGTACATCCGGGCACCGGGGTCTCCGGACGGATCGGCGACGAATCGGGTGGCCGACAGCCCGGCCCGGCCGAGATAGCCGCGAGAGAGCTGTGCCCCCGAGACGTACATTTCACCGGTCACGCCCGGCGGAACCGGATTGAGACGGGTGTCGAGAACAGCGACGTGCAGCGCCGGAATTGCCTGGCCGATGACGCTGGCCGAGGCAGAGGCGGCGAACTCTTCGGTCAGGGCCAGGTGGCTCACGTGGACGGTCGTCTCGGTGATGCCGTACATGTTGACCAGGGTCGGAGCAGCTTCGTCGTGTCGGGCGTACCAGCGAGCCAACTGACCGAGGTCGAGTGCCTCGCCGCCGAAGATCACGTAGCGCAGCGAGAGATCGGCGTCCGCGGTTCCGGCGAGGTTTCCGGTGGCAACTCGATCCGCTTCCGCGAACTGGTAGAACGCCGTCGGTGTCTGGTTGAGCACCGTGACCTTCTCGCGTACCAGCAACTCGCGGAACAGCTCCGGCGAGCGTGCGGTGTAGTAGTCGACGACGACGAGCGTTCCGCCGTGCAGCAGCGGTCCCCACAGCTCCCACACCGAGAAGTCGAACGCATACGAGTGGAACATCGTCCAGACGTCGTGATCGTCGAAATCGAAGAGATCAGCGGTGTTCGCGAAGAGCGTCGCCACGTTGCGGTGCGCGATCTGCACGCCCTTGGGGCGACCGGTACTGCCCGAGGTGTAGATGACGTACGCGATCGAATCGGCACTGGTGCCACCCGAACGGTCCGCATCGGTCAGCGGGGCACCCGACATGGCGTCGAGTTCGCCGATGAGCTCGGGCGAATCGATCTCGAGGACGTCGAGATCCGAGGCAGGCACTGCCGCACTGTCGGCAACCGTGGAAATCACACAGATGGGCGAAGCGTCCTCGAGCATGAACGCAAGCCGATCCGCTGGATAGGACACGTCGATGGGAAGGTAGCCGCCGCCGGACTTGATCACCGCGAGCAGAGCGACGATCAGCTCCTCGTTGCGCGGCATCGCGACCGCCACGAGCGATTCCGAGGTCACACCGCGCTGGACGAGAAGCCGTGCGAGTCGGCTCGACCGGTCGTCCAATTCGGCGTAGGTCAGCGAGTGATCGCCGAAGACGACCGCACGCGAGTCGGGGAATCGCGCTGCAGCGGTGGCGAATCGATCGGCCAACGTCGCGTCGGATGCCACGAGACCCGCGTGGTTCCACTCACCCGTCATGGCGTCGAGCTCGCCCGGGAGCAGGAGGTCGATGTCGCCGACGGCGCGCTCGGGATCGGTTGTCACGGCGGAGAGCACAGCGCCGAATCGTGCCGAGAACTCCTCGACCGACGATTCCTCGAACAGGTCTGTCGCGTACGTGATCGCGGCGGTCATCCCGGCCGGCGCACCGGATTCGTCGAACTGTTCGGCGACGGTCAGCTGCAGGTCGAATTTCGCGACGTGCGCGTCGATGTCGACGGCCTCGACCGTGAGCTCCGGCAGTTCGAGTGCGGCCGAGGTGTTGTTCTGGAATTCGACGAGTACCTGGAACAGCGGCGAACGATCGGTCGAACGTGCGGGGTCGAGAACGTCGACAAGTCGCTCGAACGGAACATCGGTGTTCTCGAACGCAGCCAGATCTGCTGTGCGTGTGGCCTGGAGCAGATCGGTGAACGAGAGACCCGGTGCCACCTGAGTGCGCAGAACCAGGGTGCCGACGAACATGCCGATCAGGTCGTCGAGCGCGGCGTCGCCTCGACCGGCGATCGGCGTTCCGACAGCGATGTCCTCGGTGCCGCTGATGCGTGCCATCAGAATCGACCATGCCGCGTGCACGGCCATGAAGACGGTCGCCTCGTTGGCGCGTGCGATCTCGACCAGTCCGGCATGGGTTGCTCGTTCGATCTCGAATCGAACGCTGTTGCCGCGCATGGACTGCCGAGTGGGCCGCGGGTGATCGAGCGGCAACGGCAGCACGTCGGGAAGATCCGCCAGGGCGGTCTTCCAGAAATCCAACTGCTGCGCGGCAAGGGACGCGGGATCGGACTCGTCGCCGAGGACGGTGCGTTGCCAGATCGCGAAGTCCGCGTACTGAACGTCGAGCGGTGCCCACATCGGGGCACCGGTCGCTACGCGAGAACCGTAGGCGACCATGACATCTCGCGCCAAGGGTGCCATGGACGCGCCGTCGGCGGCGATGTGGTGCACGACGATCGAGAGTACGAACTCGTCCGCTGCCAGCCGGTACAGCACCGCGCGGAACGGTAGATCGGTCGAGACGTCGAATCCTGTTGCGGCAGCGGCGGAGATGGCCGACACGATCTCGTCGGCGTCCAGATCGACGACGGCGAGGTCGGTTCTCACCGTCTGCACGTCGAGGATCTTCTGCTCGGGGCGTTCCCCGTGGGTGGGGAACACCGTGCGCAGTGACTCGTGACGTTCGAGGACGTCCTCGACTGCCGCACTCATCGCGGCGATGTCGAGTCGACCCGTGAGCCTCACCGCAAGCGGGATGTTGTAGGCCGCAGAATCGACGTCGAACTGATTGATGAACCACATCCGTTGCTGTGCGAGCGACAACGGAATCGAATCCGGTCGCGGCTTCGCCACGAGTGCGGGACGGCGCAGATTGCCGGCCGGATTGCTGTGCACCCGCACCGCTAGCGACTCGACGGTGGGGGCCTCGAACAATGCGCGCACGCTGATCGTGGTGTCCAGGGCGGAATTGACTCGCGCGGTGAGTCTGGTGGCACTGAGCGAGTCCCCACCCAGGTCGAAGAAGCTCGAATCGATTCCGACGCTGTCGATCCCCAGTACCTCGCCGAAGATGTCGGCAATGACCTGCTCGGTATCGTTGCGCGGTGCGCGCGAGTCGCCCCCGAGATGAAGATCGGGCGCAGGCAGGGCGTTGCGGTCCAGCTTGCCTGCCGGTGTCAACGGAATCGATTCGAGCGCCACGAAGGCCGTCGGGATCATATGTGTCGGTAGCGAATTCGACACATGAGTGCGCAGAGCTGCCGCATCGACCTGTTCACCGGGCCTCGGCAGAACGTAGGCGACCAGAATCGTGTTGCCCGTCGGGCCGTCGACACCCACAGTGGTCGCGAACTCGACCGTCGGATCGTCGGTCAGTACAGCGTCGATCTCGCCCAATTCGATGCGGAAACCACGCACCTTGACCTGGAAGTCGCTGCGCCCGACGTATTCGAGCGTTCCGGACTCGGTCCAACGCACCACGTCGCCGGTGCGGTACATCCTGGCACCGTTCTCCCCGAACGGATTCGCGACGAAACGGTCTGCGGTCAGACCGGATCGGTCGTGGTAGCCACGTGCCAGTGCCGGCCCGGCGAGATAGAGCTCGCCTACAACCCCGACCGGGACGGGATGCAGCCGCGCGTCGAGAACGACCTCGCTGAAACCGATTGTCGGCGCACCGATGTCGATGGCGGAATCGACCTGCAGTCGATCGCTGATGGACGAGAAGATCGTCGCCTCGGTCGGACCGTACGCGTTGAACATTCGACGGCCCGGTGCCCAGCGGGCCACGAGCTCGGGCGGGCACACATCGCCACCGGTGGCGACCACGGCCAACTCGGTCAGGCCGTCCGGATCCACCGATGCCAGTGCGGCGGGCGTGACGAACGCATGCGTGACGCGCTGTGCCGCGAGCAGTTCGGCCAACTCGATGCCGCCGTAGACCGAGGTCGGCGCGATGACCATGGTCCCGGCACCGGAGAACACCATGAGCAGTTCGAGGATCGAGGCATCGAAGCTCGGGGACGCGAATGCGAGAACCCTGGCGTTCGGGGTCACCTCGAAACGAGTCCGCTCCTCCTCGGCCAGATTCGCCAGCCCGCGGTGGGTGACGGTGACGCCCTTGGGCACACCCGTCGAGCCCGAGGTGTAGATCAGGTACGCGACCTGATCGATGTGTATCGGGCGAATACGGTCGCCGTCGAGAATCGGCGCGGTCGAGTGATCGGCGAGTTCGGCGCGCGTGTCGTCGTGGTCGAGCACGGTCCACCGAGCAGAGCCGAGGTCCGCGACCGCGGCCACGTGCTCGGACAGGGTCAGGCCGATCGACGCATTCGAGTCGACGAGCATGTGTTCGACGCGATCGCGCGGGTAGCTCGGATCGATCGGCAGGAATGCCGCCCCGGTCTTGGCGACTGCCCAGATACCGAGTACCGATTCGACGGACCGCGGCAGAGCCAGAGCAACGACGGTTTCCGGGCCGGCACCGCGCGCGATCAATGTTCTTGCAAGAGCCGACGATTGCGCGTCGAGTTCGGCATAGTCGACGGTGCGACCGTCGCTCCACAGAGCGGTGCCGTGCAGGTTCGATGCAGCGGCGTCGGTGAGGATATCGGGAAGCAGTCGAGAATCCGACGATGCCTGTCCCCGAATCGGTGCCAGACGGCGCAGTTCTTCCTCCGACAGCAACGACAGTGCTCCGACACGGCGACCGGTGTCGGTGGCGATGGCGTCGAGAACCCGCACGATCCTGTCGACCGTCGCCGCAACGACGCTGTGCTCGAACAGCTCCGGCAAGTACTTCGCCTCGATGTGCAGCCGGTCGTCGACCATGGCGACCAAGGTCAGCGGATACTGCGCTGTGTCGCTGCCGTCGTGCACGTCGTGCACCTGCATTCCGGCGAGGTCGGTTTCCGCCGACAATCCCGCGCGGTCCATCGGGTACGACTCGAACACCGTCAGGGTGTCGAAGGCGACGGCCGGTCCCACTGCTCGCTGAATGTCGGTGAGGCCCAGGTAGTGGTGATCGAGCAGAGCGGCCTGTTCGGCCTGCACCCGCTCGAGGTACTCACCGAGAGTCTCCGACGGATCGAGCACGATCCGCACCGGCAGAGTGTTGATGAACAGACCGATCATCGACTCGATGTCGGAGACCTCCGGCGGGCGTCCGGACACGGTGGCGCCGAACACGACGTCGGAGCGTCCGGTCAGGGTGCCGAGTACCAGGGCCCACGACGCCTGCACCATGGAGTTCATCGTCACGCCACGCGCACGAGCGACGCTGCGCAGGCGGTCCGTCTGCTCCACATCGAGCGAGACCAGCGAGCGGCCGGCCAACGTCGATTCCTGGCGTCGGCTCTCCACCGGCGTCAACAGGGTCGGCTCGGACAAGCCTGCGAGCGCGTTGGTCCACGCATCCAGTGCCGACGAGCGATCGCGCTTGGCCAGCCACGACAGGTAGTCGCGGTAGGCGGGAACCCGCGGGAGCACAGTTTCGTCGCCGTCGACCACGTAGAGCGTCAGCAGGTCCTTGAGCAGCAGAGGCGTGGACCAACCGTCGAGCAGGATGTGATGGTTGGTCATCACCAGACGCCACTCGCCCGGTGCCACCGTGATCAGCATGAAGCGCAACAGAGGTGCCTGCGCCATGTTGAACCGGGTGGCCCGGTCGTCGTGTTCGATGCGATCGAGCTCGACAGCTCGAGCGTCGGCGTCCAGTCCGGTCAGGTCGATCGTCGACCAGGGAGCGTCCACATCGTGGTGGACGATCTGGATGGACTCGCCGTCGTTGTTGTGCACGAAAGCAGTCCGCAGGTTCGCGTGTCTACGCAGGAGCGCCCGAGCAGCACGCCGGAACCGCGCCTCGTCGACGCTTCCGCGCAGCTCCAACACGAGTTGGACGATGTAGGCATCGACGGACTGATCCGACAGCTCGGCGTGGAACAGCAATCCGGCCTGCAGGGGCGTCATGGACCAGATGTCGTCCAGCGTGGGATAGACCCGCTCGAGGTCGTCGATGGAACTCTGATCGAGGCGCACCAGATCGAGGTCTGACGGCGTGAAGCCACCGGCCCCCGGTCGCTGGGCGAGCTGTGTCAGTGCGGTGAGGGCCTGACGCCACAGCTCCGCCAGTTCGGTGACCTCGTCGGCGTCGAGCACTCCGGTGGGGAAAGCGAACGTTGCCTCGAGCCGCGGGCCGGTCGGCGTCGCGGTGGTGACGGCATTGATGTCGAGCACGGCTGCGACCGGAAGATCCTGGTCCTGCGAATCGCCGACACCGGAGTCGTCGACCGGCAGCCAGCCGTGTCCGCGAAGCTCGTCCGGAACATCGGTGCTGTAGCGCCCGAGGTAGTTGAAACTGACCTGGGGAGCCGGGAAGTCGCGCAGAGCTGCGGCACCGTCATCGTCCAGGTAACGGAGCATGCCGTAACCGATGCCGTGATCGGGGACGGCCAGCAACTGCTCCTTGACCGACTTGATCAATCGCGCTGCGTCGGGACCGCCTGCGAGTGCGTCGTCCAGGTCCAGATCGGCGAGGGTCAGCCTGAGCGGGTAGATCGTGGTGAACCAACCGATGGTCCTGCCGAGATCGGCACCGGGTACCACGTGGTCCTCGCGGCCGTGACCCTCCAGCGAGATCAGCGCGTCGTCCACGGTCACTCCCCGACCACGTCGCCATACTGCCGTGGCGAGCGCGAGGGCGGCGAGCAGGCCGTCGTTGACGCTGCCGTGGAATGCGTCGGGCAGTGCGGTCAGTAGGCCCTCGGTGACGTCGGTGGAGAGCGTCATCTCGACCTTGTCCACCGTGCGGTACACGTCGATCTCGCGATCGAGTGCGCGTGATCCGATGAGTGGATCCGGTTGTGCGAGAACGTCGCGCCAGATCGCCAGTTCGTCGCCGCGGGTGGCGGTGACTTCACGCAACCCGTGCGACCAACGACGCACGGAGGTGCCGACCGGAGCCAGCTCGGGAGTGTTTCCGCCGATGATCTGGGCCCAGGCGGACGCGAGGTCCGGAACCAGGATTCGCCAGGACACACCGTCGATGACCAGGTGGTGCGCGACGACGAGCAGACGACTCCCCTCGGAGCCGGCGTCGAACCACACCATCTGGATCATCACACCGGAATCCGGTGCCAACCGGCCGACTGCTGCTTCTGCCTCGGCCGTGGCCTGCTTCGAGAACCCTTCTCCCCGAACGGTCGTCGATGCCACGCGGTGCACGACCGAGTTCGCCGCGATCGATCCGGCGGGAAGGACCTCCATCGTGGGGTGCTCACCCCGGTGCAGTACGCCGCGGAGCATGTCGTGGTGATCGAGGACCGTTTCGACGGTGGCCTCGAGCACATCGAGCTCGATATCGACCGGAAGGGTGAGAACCGCCGTCTGCGTGTGCTTGTCGAGGACTGCCGTCCGATCGAGCATCCAGGCCACGATCGGAGTCAGCGGTACGTCACCGACACCGCCACCGGGCAACTCCTCGAGCACGAGAGGTGCACTGCCGTCTCCGGACGCGACCACCTCGGCGAGCGCTGCAACGGTCTTGTGCTCGAACACATCTCGCGGCGACAGAGAGAGTCCGGCCGCCTTGGCGCGCGAGACCAGCTGGATCGACATGATGCTGTCGCCGCCGAGAGCGAAGAACGAATCGTCGACGCCGACGCGGTCCAGTCGAAGAACCTCGGCGAACAATCCCGCCAACGTCTTCTCGACCGCGTTGTCCGCATCGCGACCGGCCGTGACCTGAGCGGACCAATCCGGTTCTGGGAGTGCGTTTCGGTCGAGTTTGCCTGCCGGAGTCAGAGGAATCGACTCCAACATCACGAACGCCGACGGCACCATATGCGCAGGCAACACCGAACCGGCATGCTCACGCAACACATCCGCCCCGACCTCGGCACCGGCCACCGGCAACACATACGACACCAACACCGTTGCCCCGGCGGCAGACTCGCGTCCGATGGTGACCACGAAATCGACACCCGGCACCGCCGCCAACACCGAATCGATCTCACCCAACTCGATCCGGAAACCACGCACCTTCACCTGAAAATCGCTACGCCCCACATACTCCAACGCACCCGACGCATTCCACCGCACCACATCACCGGTGCGATACATCCGCGAACCCGCACCACCGAACGGATTGGCCACGAACCGCTCCGCCGTCAAACCCAACCGCGCGTGATACCCACGAGCCAACGCCGGACCCGCCAGATACAACTCACCCACCACACCCACCGGCACCGGATTCAACCGCGAATCCAACACCACCTCCGCGAAACCGATCGTCGGCGAACCGATATCGACCGACTCCCCCACCACCAACGCCGACGAAATCGACGAGAAAATCGTCGCCTCCGTCGGACCGTACGCATTGAACATCCGCCGACCCGGCGCCCACCGCGCCACCAACTCCGGCGCACACACATCACCACCGGTCACCACCACCTCGACCGAATCCAACCCCACCGGATCCACCGACGCCAACGCCGCAGGCGTGACGAACGCATGAGAGACCCGCTCGGCGGCCAACAACGACGCCAACTCCACCCCACCGAACACCAACGGCGGCGCAATCACCATCGTCGCCCCACCCGAGAACGCCAACACGAACTCGAGAATCGAGGCATCGAAACTCGGCGACGCAAACGCCAACACCCGCGACGACGGCCCCACACCGAACCGAACCCGCTCCTCGGCAGCCAAGTTCCCCACACCACGATGAGTGACCACCACACCCTTGGGCACACCCGTCGAACCCGACGTGTAAATCAGATACGCCGCATCATCGAGCCGCAACACACCCGAACGCTCGGCATCCAACACCGGAGCAGACGACCGAAACGCCAGATCCGCCACCACATCGGCATCATCGAGCACCACCCACGAAACCCCACCCACACCCGACAACACACCCACATCGGCACCCAACGTCACACCCACCACAGCACCCGAATCGACCAACATGTGCTCGATCCGATCCACCGGATAATTCGGATCCACCGGCAAGAACGCACCACCGGCCTTCGCCACCGCCCACACCGCCACCACAGACTCCACCGACCGCGACAACGCCAACGCCACGAACGACCCCGGACCCACCCCACACGACATCAACATCCGCGCCAACCGCGACGACGCCGCATCCAACTCACCATACGAAACAGACCGCGACCCCGACACCACCGCAACACCACCGACACCAGCAACACCCACAGCACCAGCCAACAACTCCGGCAACACCACACCCACCACAGACCGCGGACCACGAACCGGAGCCAGCGAGTCGTACTCGTTGGCAGACAGAATCTCGATGTCACCGACTCGGATGGACGGCATGGCCGTCACGGCGTCGAGGATTCGTACCAGGCGATCGGCGAGAACTCGGACGGTGTCGGCATCGAACAGTTCTGTGGCGTAACGGAATCCGGCTTCTATTCCGGCAGGTGAGCCGGACCTGTCGAATTCCTCCGAGATGGTCAACTGCAGGTCGAAGTTGGAAATGTCGTTGGGTAGCTCGATGCTCTCGATCGACAGACCGGGCAAGGTCACCGTCGGTCGGTCGGTCTGCTGGAACTCGAGCATCACCTGGAACAACGGTGCATGGGCAGTCGACCTAGCGGGATCGACCGCGTCGACCACCCGCTCGAACGGAACATCCGAATGCGTGAACGCGGTCAGGTCGACGGAGCGAACGTCCGAGAGCAGGTCCTCGAACCGCATCGAACCGGGAACCTGGGTGCGCAGAACGAGGGTGTTGACGAACATGCCGACGAGTTCGTCGAGTGCAGCGTCGCCTCGGCCCGAGATCGGCGTTCCGACCGAGATGTCCTCGGTACCCGAGAGTCGGGCCAGAAGGACGGCCAGAGCCGCGTGCACGATCATGAACGAGCTCGAATTGTGCTCGGCGGCAACAGTAGCGAGGCGAGCATGAACTGCGGCGTCGATCTCGAACGTGACGCTGTCGCCACGCAGGGATGCCACCGCGGGACGTGGGCGATCGGTCGGCAACGTCAGCACCTCGGGGCTGCCGGACAGTGTGTCGACCCAGTAGGTGAGCTGCTTGGCCATCAACGAGTCGGGATCGGACTCCGCGCCGAGGTACCGGCGCTGCCACAGCGCGTAGTCGGCGTACTGCACCGGCAACGGTTCCTGGCTCGGTGCGTGCCCTGCGGCGCGGGCACTGTAGGACACCATCAAGTCGCGGGCCAGAGGGGCGCTCGAGAACCCGTCGGAGGAGATGTGGTGCACCACCATCACGAGCACGTGCTCGTTCTCGCGCACCCGAACCAGTCGGACTCGAAGCGGAACATCGGCCACCACGTCGAAGCCCGAGCCTGCGACGTCGGCGATCAGATCGAGGACGTGACGCTCGTCGTTCGCGAGAATCGGAGTCAGATCCGGCAGTGCCGATGCAACGTCGAGGATCGACTGCACCGGAGCGTCGTCGGTCAGCGGGAACATCGTGCGCAGCGACTCGTGCCGGCTCAACACGTCACCGATGGCCGAGTGCATCGCGTCGACATCGAGCACGCCGCTCAGCCGCATGGCGAACGCGACGTTGTAGGCAGCCGACTCGGTGTCGTACTGATTGATGAACCACATGCGTTGCTGCGCCAGCGACAGCGGCACCACATCCGGTCGCTCCTGCGGGACCAGTCGAGGAGCGGCTGCAGTGTCGTGCTCGCCGAGTTCGATTCCCGCCGACAGAGCTCGCACGGTGGGGGCGTCGAACAGATCCCTGATCCCGATGTCGGTTCCGAGTGCCGCATTGATTCGCGCGACCAACCGCATCGCGATCAGCGAGTTTCCGCCGATCTCGAAGAAGCTCGATGTGACGCTGACCTGAGCGATACCGAGCAGATCACCGAAGACACCGGCGACGATCTCTTCGACCGGGTTCTCGGGCCCGAAGAACTCCGACGCAGCGACGGTGAACTCGGGCGCAGGCAATGCCTTGCGGTCGAGCTTGCCGCTGGCGTTGACCGGGAGCGAGTCGAGTACCACCACGTGTGAGGGCACCATGTACCCCGGGAGGCGGCGCGCGGCCTCGGCCGTCAGATGTGCGGGGTCGACGGCGCGGCCGGGCACACCGACCACGTAGGCCACGAGGGTCTCACCGGTGTTCGGGTCCTTGTGCACCAGTGCGATCGCCTGTGCGACGGACTCGGACCGAAGGAGAACCGCCTCGATCTCGGGCAGTTCGATGCGCAGGCCGCGCAGCTTGACCTGGAAGTCCGTGCGGCCGATGTACTCGAGCTCGCCGTCGGCGCGCCAGCGCACCAGATCGCCTGTGCGATAAAGCCTCTCGCCCGGCTCACCGAACGGATCCGCGACGAAGCGATCCGAGGTGAGGTCGCCACGACCTACGTACCCGCGAGCGAGTTGGACCCCGGCGAGATACAGCTCGCCGGGTGCACCGATCGGAGCCGGTCGCAACGAGGCGTCGAGCACGTACAGACGCGTGTTCCACACCGGTGCGCCGATGGGGATCGAGACGGCCTCGCGCCCGGTCACGTGGTAGTAGCTGACGTCGACGGCCGCTTCGGTCGGACCGTAGAGGTTGTGCAGTTCAGCCAGTGAGAACTGCGCGAACTGCGCCGCGGTGGCAGGCGGAAGCGCCTCGCCGCTGCAGAAGACCAGTCGAAGGGAGACACATTCCGCAGCCCGTGCTCCTGCTGCGAACACCGCGAGCATCGACGGTACGAAGTGCGCCGTGGTGATGTGCTCGTCCGCGATGATGCGGGACAGGTACACGGGATCGCGGTGTCCGTCGGGTTCGGCCACGACGAGCTTGGCACCGACCTGCAGGGGCCAGAAGAACTCCCACACCGAGACATCGAACGTGGCCGGAGTCTTCTGCAGAACGGTGTCCGCAGGCTCGAGGTGGTACTCGTGCTGCATCCACAGCAACCGGTTGACGATGGCCGAGTGCGTGACTGCGACACCCTTGGGCCGACCGGTCGAACCGGAGGTGTAGATCACGTATGCGGTGTTCGAGCCGTGCAGTCGTCCGAGTCGGTCCGAATCGGTGATCGAGGAGTGGTCGCGATCGGACACGTCGAGAAGATCGACGGCGAGCACCGGAGTTGCGACCGGGATGTTGATCCAGTCGCGGCTCGTGGTGAGGATGCACACGGGCTGGGCGCTGGAGAGGACGTAGGACGAGCGCTCGACGGGATGATCCGGGTCGATCGGCACGTAGGCACCACCGGCCTTGACGATCGCGTACATACCGACGAGAAGGTCGATCGACCGTCGGATCGCCAGGCCGACATGGGATTCGGGTGTCACACCGAGCGAGATGAGGTGCCGCGCGAGCTGATTCGCACGTTCGTCCAGTTCGAGATAGGTGATGTGCTCGTCCTCGAACACGAGCGCGGTCGAGTACGGACTGCGCTGCACCTGTCGATCGAAGAGGCTGCTGAGCGTCATCTCGACGCCGCCGACCGGAATCTGTTGGTGGACCGGAGGTTCGATCAGACGTGCGGTGTCGTTCCACTCGAACAGGACGAGTTCGCGCTCCGCGGCGGACAGGATGTCGATGTCGCCGGTGCGTACATCGGTCGACGTTCCGATGGTCGACACGATCCGCAGGAAGCGATCGACGAACCGGTCGATGGTTTCGGGATCGAACAGATCTGTGGCGTAGGTGAACGAAGCCGACAGTGCACCGGACGGGTCGACGGGCTCCTGATCCACGCGCAGCTGTAGATCGAATTTGGCTGTGTCGGTGCTGATCTCCTCGAATCGAACGGTGAGATCGGGCAGCTCCAACGTGACGGCTGCATTGTTCTGGAACTCGAGGAGAACCTGGAACAGCGGCGAGTGGTCGGTCGACCGCACCGGATCGAGTACATCGACCAGGCGCTCGAACGGGATGTCGGTGTTGTCGAAGGCGGCGAGGTCGGATCTGCGCGTATCGGCGAGCAGTTCGGTGAAGCTCGCTCGAGGCTCGACCTGTGTTCGCAGGACGAGTGTCCCGACGAACATGCCCACGAGGTCGTCGAGGGCCGCGTCTCCTCGACCGGCGATCGGCGTACCGATAGCGATGTCCTCGGTGCCGCTCAGACGCGCGAGCAGTAATGCCAGCGCTGAATGAACGACCATGAACAGCGTCGAGTCCTGTTCGGCGGCAACCGAACTCAACCGAGCGGCGACATCGGCGGGGATCGTGAACGGGGTGACACTGCCGCGCATCGACTGCCGGGTGGGACGCGGGCGGTCGAGCGGCATCGGCAAGACGTCCGGCAGGTCTGCCAAGGCAGACTGCCAGAATTCGATCTGCCGCGCCGCCACCGAGGTGGAGTCGCTCTCGTCGCCGAGAACAGCGTGCTGCCACAGCGCGAAGTCCGCGTACTGGACGGCGAGTGGCTCCCACGTCGGAGCCGAACCGGCGGATCGGGCGCCGTAGGCGACCATCACGTCTCGGGCCAGCGGTGCCATCGACGCACCGTCCGCGGCAATGTGGTGGACGACGATGGAGAGCACGTAGCTCTCCGAGCCGGTCCGGTACAGCACCGCGCGGAAGGGAAGATCGACCGTGACGTCGAATCCTGTTGTCGCAGCATCACGGACGAGCGCATCGACCGAACCGGCGTCGACGTCTACCACGCCGAAGGGCAGCTTCGATCCGGTGACGTCCTCGACCGGTGCAATGACCTGGTTCGGAAGATCACCCACGGTCGGGAACACCGTGCGGAGCGACTCGTGCCGGGACAGAACGTCGCCGACGGCAGCAGCCATCGCACCGACGTCCAGGCGACCGGTCAGGTGCACGGTGAGCGGGATGTTGTACGCGGGCGAGGACACATCGAACTGGTTGATGAACCACATCCGCTGCTGCGCGAGAGACAGCGGGATCGAATCGGGCCGATCGACGGGGACGAGTGCCGGACGGCGATGCAACGACGCGCCCTTGGCTTCGGCGCGTTCGGCCAGAGTCCGGACCGTCGACGCCTCGAACAGATCCAGCACCTTCAGATCGGTGCCGAGAGCCGAATTGACCCGCGCGACCAAACGCGTTGCCACGAGGGAGTTTCCGCCGAGATCGAAGAAGCTGTCGGTGACGCCGACACGATCGATCTCCAACACGTCACAGAACACGGTCGCCACTGCGGCCTCGTATTCCGTTTCCGCGGCTGCGAATGCACCCTGCGAACCGAGTTCGGGTTCTGGGAGTGCGTTTCGGTCGAGTTTGCCTGCCGGAGTCAGAGGAATGGACTCCAACATCACGAACGCCGACGGCACCATATGCGCAGGCAACACAGAACCGGCATGCTCACGCAACACATCCGCCCCGACCTCGGCACCGGCCACCGGCAACACATACGACACCAACACCGTTGCCCCGGCAGCAGACTCGCGTCCGATGGTGACCACGAAATCGACACCCGGCACCGCCGCCAACACCGAATCGATCTCACCCAACTCGATCCGGAAACCACGCACCTTCACCTGAAAATCGCTACGCCCCACATACTCCAACGCACCCGACGCATTCCACCGCACCACATCACCGGTGCGATACATCCGCGAACCCGCACCACCGAACGGATTGGCCACGAACCGCTCCGCCGTCAAACCCAACCGCGCGTGATACCCACGAGCCAACGCCGGACCCGCCAGATACAACTCACCCACCACACCCACCGGCACCGGATTCAACCGCGAATCCAACACCACCTCCGCGAAACCGATCGTCGGCGAACCGATATCGACCGACTCCCCCACCACCAACGCCGACGAAATCGACGAGAAAATCGTCGCCTCCGTCGGACCGTACGCATTGAACATCCGCCGACCCGGCGCCCACCGCGCCACCAACTCCGGCGCACACACATCACCACCGGTCACCACCACCTCGACCGAATCCAACCCCACCGGATCCACCGACGCCAACGCCGCAGGCGTGACGAACGCATGAGAGACCCGCTCGGCGGCCAACAACGACGCCAACTCCACCCCACCGAACACCAACGGCGGCGCAATCACCATCGTCGCCCCACCCGAGAACGCCAACACGAACTCGAGAATCGAGGCATCGAAACTCGGCGACGCAAACGCCAACACCCGCGACGACGGCCCCACACCGAACCGAACCCGCTCCTCGGCAGCCAAGTTCCCCACACCACGATGAGTGACCACCACACCCTTGGGCACACCCGTCGAACCCGACGTGTAAATCAGATACGCCGCATCATCGAGCCGCAACACACCCGAACGCTCGGCATCCAACACCGGAGCAGACGACCGAAACGCCAGATCCGCCACCACATCGGCATCATCGAGCACCACCCACGAAACCCCACCCACACCCGACAACACACCCACATCGGCACCCAACGTCACACCCACCACAGCACCCGAATCGACCAACATGTGCTCGATCCGATCCACCGGATAATTCGGATCCACCGGCAAGAACGCACCACCGGCCTTCGCCACCGCCCACACCGCCACCACAGACTCCACCGACCGCGACAACGCCAACGCCACGAACGACCCCGGACCCACCCCACACGACATCAACATCCGCGCCAACCGCGACGACGCCGCATCCAACTCACCATACGAAACAGACCGCGACCCCGACACCACCGCAACACCACCGACACCAGCAACACCCACAGCACCAGCCAACAACTCCGGCAACACCACACCCACCACAGACCGCGGACCACGAACCGGAGCCAGGCGAGCGCGCTCGGCGGTGGACAGCAGGTCCACATCGCCGATCAGCAGATCCGGTTCGCTGGTGAGAGTGTCGAGCATGCGTACGAGGCGACGGGCGAGCTGAGCCATGCTCGCGGCATCGAACAGTTCTGTGGCGTAGTCGAAAACGACCGAGAGAGTGTCGGACTCGTCGACGGTGACGACCAGATCCATGCCGATCCCGGCACGCGGCAGTGCGGACGGACCGAACCGGAGCGCTACCTGAGCAAGCGGGCTGTGCGATTCCGAGCTCGGCAGACCGAGGGCCGCGACGATGTCTTCGAACGACGTGTCACCGTGCGCCATCGCAGCATCGAAGTCGGCTCCGGATGCATCGACGAACTCGGCGAACGAGTGCCGAACGTCGGGTCGGGTCCGGAGCACCACGGTGTTGCCGTCACCCGCCGGCACGGCGATCGACACGTCGTCGGTGTTCGCGAGTCGCGAAAGCAACGCGGCGAGAGCGGATTCGAAGACCACGAACGGAGTCGTGGAACGTTCGGCCGCCAATCGAGCCACCCCGGACCACGATTGGGATCCGATGGTCACTTCATGGGATGCGCGAACGTGACCGATGCGCGAGGGGCGCGATCGGTCGGTCGGAAGGTCGAGGAGATCGGGGGCATCGGCGAGCCGATCGGTCCAGTAGGCGAGCTGGGCTGCGGCGCGACGCCGGCGTTGGCCTTCGCGCGCGCTGTCCGGATGTACGTCGACAACGGCGACATCGGGTCCGGCCGCGATGAAGGATTCCACCATGTCGACGAAGCTCGAGTGGTGTGCGGTGAGATCGTCGTCGTCGTACCGGTTGGGGTTGGCCCTGAAATCGACGTACGTCCTGGCCGGAGAACCGCTCTGATACACGTTGACCAGGAGGTCTTCGACGGGGCCCGAAGTCACGATGTTGAACTCGCCGACGATCGAACCGAGGTTGATCTGCTGATGGAACAGCATCATGTTGACCATCGGGCCGGAAAGCTGCTTGTCGCTACCCGAAGCAGCCAGCTCGCGCCGAATGTCCTCGATGCTGAAGCGCTGGTGGCGCAGGGCTCCCATCAATTCGAGCTGCACCTGCTGCACCAGCTCGCCTACGGTCGCGTCCTGGGGCACGTGGATCGGAATGGGTGCGACGTTGACGAGCATTCCACCGGATCGGCGAAGCAGTGCGGTGGTGCGCGCGGACACCGGGATGTTGACCGAGACATCCTCGCGCCCGGTCATGCGCGAGAGGTAGCAGCCGAAGGCGGCGATGAACACCGCTGCTGCGGTTCCCCCCTTGGTCGCGTCGGACGCCTCGAGCTCGGTGACGACATCCTCGGGCAGAGCCACGCTGCGGAGTTTGCTGGCGGCGATCGTACGACCGGCAGTGTTGGACAGGGAAGCTCCGTCGTGGATGTCCGCGGCACGAGCCGTCCAGTACTCCTTGTCGGACTCGAAGCGGGACGACGTCCGGTATTCCTGATCGAGCTCGTAGAGTCGGCGGAGCTCGGCCGCCTTGTTGGGGGCAGGCTCGACGTGTTCGACGGCCGCTGTGTACAGGGCTGCGGTTCGATTGACGAGAGTCATGGCACCGTAGCCGTCGAGTGCGACGTGGTGGATCTTGCTGTACCAGAGGTTGCGCTCGTCCTCGACCTGAATGATCCAACTCTCGACGAGCGGATCGTTCTCCATGTCGACCGGTTGAACGTAGTTCTCGTCGATCCACTGCAGGGCCGACGTCATTGCGTCGTCTTCACCGCGCAGATCCAGATAGTGCACCGACTGGTCGATCGAGTGGTCGACGATCTGAACGGCTTCGCCGTTGACCTCTGCCAGCCTGAGGTAGGCAGACTGGAACTCGTGTCCGGCCTGCGCCGACGCTTCCTGCAGCACGGCTATGTCGAGGCTGCCTCGCAGATCCACGTACTGGGCGATGCAGACCGGAACATCAGGAGCGAGTTGTTGAGCGAACCACATGCCTCGCTGAGCGGACGACAGCGGAAAGCCGTTCTCGAAGCCTGGACCGGTCGGGGGTGTCTGAGATCCACCGGTAGTTGCTGCGCGCATTCACTTGCCCTTCGGCGGCACGGTCACGGCGACGAAGGCCGACGTCGAGTCGTTCGACTCGGAGCCCTCGGTTCGATTCGGAGTGTCGAGCCGCGGCGGCCTGTGCGCGCGATTGAGCAATTCTGGCTTCCGTTCTGGTCTGCGTTCGTGTCGATTCACGCACGTTCGGTGGTGATTTGGCTGTGTATCAATTCGTCGCGCACAGCCGACCGGATTGAAACAGGGAGAGAGCCCGGTTCTACCGAATCGAACGAACCGTGAGTTCAGTGAACGAGTGTGTGGTGACTCTCGAATCCATCGTCCTGTACGACATGAACTCCCCTCCCCGCCAGGCGTACGACACGCTCGACAATCTCGGCGTCGATACTGCGCTCACATACCAACGCGAGACCGTCGGTCATCCGCTGAAAGACGACCCGAAAATTCCGCGTCGAGCACCCCAGCGGCTTACAAAGATACAACATCGGCAAGGTTCTTTTGGACAGTAATCATAAGAACCATCGACCGCCGTCTCCAGCCTGTTACAGAAGTGACCTCGAGTGCCACTCGAACAGATGCTATTCGGTCGAACGAATGACTCCGCACGCCGCATCGACCGGCATTGCCGGACGCGTATCCGACTCGACGATGCGATAAACCTGCCTTTTGCCGACTTGGCGATTGTTTCAGAGGACGGAGCGGCGGCGCCCGGCCAACAGCGTCGCGCCGAGGGCCCCGACTGCTGCCAGACACAGCACCAGTTCCGATCCGAAGCCGATTCGTGTCGCGACGGTGAGGGATTGTCGCAGTACGACGCTGGACACCAGCACGTCCGGGGTGAAGAGCGGCGTCTGTTGCAGAACGTGTCCGTCCGGCGACACGATCGCGCTGACGCCACTCGTGGCCGCTACCACGACTGTCCTTCCGTGCTCGACGGCTCGCACTCTGGACATCGCCAGTTGTTGGTAGGTCATTTCGGTGTCGCCGAAGGTCGCGTTGTTGGTGGGTATGGCGATGAACTCTGCGCCCGACCGGACCGATTCCTCGAGGGCGCGATCGAATGCGACTTCGTAGCACGTCGCTATTCCGGCCGCTATTCCCCCGGCACGTACCACTCCATTTCCGTTGCCGGGCACGAAATAACCCGCTCGGTCGGCATATTCCGAGAACAGGCGGAAGAAACTTCGGAATGGCAAGTATTCGCCGAACGGTTGAATTATCTTCTTGTCGTGCCGCTCACCGGGCCCAGCGGTACCGTTCCACGCAATAACCGAATTCGTGTTCGTGCCATCGGCATTGACGAGTACGGTGCCGACGAGAATCGGAGCCCCCACAGCCACCGACGCCTGTGTGATGAGAGTCGCAGCGTCGGCATTTCTCAACGGATCGATATCGGACGCATTCTCGGGCCATACGACGAGATCCGGAGCAGGCTGCCTGCCGGCCTCGACGTCGTCGGCCAACGTCATCGTCTCTCGGACGTGATTGTCCAGCACCGCGCGCCGCTGTGCGTTGAAATCCAGACCAAGACGCGGGACGCTTCCCTGGACCGCCGCGATCGTCACCGTCCGTTCGTCGCCCTCCGGTGCAACGTTGCTGTGCAGCGTCGGTAGCAGCATCAGCGCCACGATGGACGCCACCGTCGTTGCGGCGACCGGGCCGAGGTACGAACGCACTCCTCCTCGTCGACCGACCGCGACCAGCAGCGCCGCCGTTCCGGTTCCGGTCAGCGCCACCCCGAAACTGAGCAACGGTGCACCCCCGATGCTCGCCAAGGGAAGCAGCCAGCCCTCGGGTTGTCCGAATGCCAGTCGGCCCCACGGAAAGCCACCGAAGGGAACGCTGGATCTGAGCCATTCGGTCAGGCTCCAGGCCAATGCCATCGACAACGGCCACCCTGCACTCCGTGCCGCCAACACCCCGAGCACTCCGAACAAGCCGACGAAGACGGACTCGGCGACGGCGAGCGCCAGCCAGGGCATCGGTCCTACGTACACACCGATCCATGGGAGCAGTGGAACGAAGAATCCGAGTCCGGCGGCACAGCCGTAGCCGAATCCCGCTTTCAGCGGTACCGACCTACGGCCACCGAAGCCGGTCAGGACGAGGGCGAGCAGCGCGATACCCAGCGGTGCCAGGAACCACAGTGTTCGCGGCGGAAAGCTCGCGAATATCAGTGCACCACCGGCAACGGACAGCGCAGTGGACATCGCGCCCCGGCGTAGCCGCTCCGCTGACGAGGTCACTGTTCCGACACCCGAGGCGGACTCAGATCTCATGGATGACCTGTCCGCGATGCACGGTCATCGAGCACCGTGGACTGTCGGACGACGGATCGAGACCGGGCAATGGAGATACCCCCGCGCGTGGGTCCGTCGACCATCGTTGCACGCTGTCCTTGGGTGCTCGGACGACCAGTTCGTCGACCTCCCACACCGCAAAGGATGCGGGTGCCCCCGGCACCAATGTTCCTGCCAATCCGTCTCGGACTCCGCCCGCGCGCCATGCTCCGCGGGTAGACGCCGAGAATGCAGCCCGAGGCGAGATGGCACTGCCCGGCGTGCGGTGATTGACCGCGGCCCTGACCGCCGCCCACGGATCGAGTCGAGTGACCGGCGCATCCGAACCGAATGCGAGCGACACCCCCGCCGATGCCAAGCGCGCGAACGGATGGAGCGCCGACGCCCGATCTGCGCCGAGCCGTGCCGAGTACAACCCTTCCGTACCGCCCCACAGTGCGTCGAACATCGGTTGCATGCTGGCGATCACGCCCCACGAAGCCAATTTTTCGGCCTGCTCGGGTGCGACCATTGCCAGATGTTCGAGCCGGTGCCCGCACGCGGCGACGGCGGGAGTTCCGAGCTCGGCCACCACCCGCTCGAATGCGGTGACGGCAGCCGAGACCGCCGCGTCACCGATGACGTGGAAACCCGCCTGCACTCCGGCCGTCGTGCATGCCGAGATGTGTCCGGCGATCGCGTCGACGTCTTCGTACGGCACGCCCGATCCGGAGCCGTCGGCATAGGGAGAGGACAACCATGCGGTCCGTGATCCCAGCGAGCCGTCGACGAAGATGTCACCGGCCAGCCCGTGGGCACCGGTTCTCTGGAGCAGCTGCCGCGCCTGCTCTGCCGTCTCGACCAGCTCGCCCCAGTATCCGCGGACCTCCACTCCGTGCTGGGTGGACATCAGTTCACGGAAGTCGTCGATGCCCGACACGATCGGACCGGCACATTCGTGGACAGCAACAATTCCTTGCGCCGCGGCACTGTCGAGCGCAGCCGTTCGAGCCCGATTCCGGGTATCGGCCGTGATCATCGACCGTGCCGTCAGCCGCGCGAGGTGATGCGCGGAAGCGGTGAGCGGGGATTGCCCCGAGAAGCCGGTGGCGGATTCGATGCCGATCGCGGCGACGCGCAACGGCGTCGAGACGGCGGCCGAATGCGAATCGATGCGAGTGAGGTACACGGGGCGTCCGGGCGCTGCCGCATCGAGGTCGGCTGTCGACGGCGCGCGATGTTCGGGCCAGTCGGTTTCGTCCCAGCCGTGTCCCCAGACCAGGGCGTCCGAGGACGACGATGCATGCTCGGCGAGCACCCGCATACAGTGCTCGAGCGAGGTGCAGCCGGACAGGTCGAGTCCGATCGACGAGAGTCCCAGATCGGTGACGTGCACGTGTGTGTCCACGAACGCCGGTGCCACGAAGGAACCGGCCAGGTCGATGACGGGCACCCCTGGGTGAAGAGCTCGCCCGGTGCGATCCTCACCGATCCAACTGACAATTCCATCGGTCACGGCCATGGCGGTGGCGTCGGACGCCATCGGACTGTAGATCCGTCCGCCGCAGAACAATTCGGTGGTCACGAACGACCAGTCTGCCCCTACCGGTGTGGCTTCCGGAAATCCCCGGCGGCGGGATCGAACCGGTCGGCCTCGATCACCTGTCCTTCGAGAATCGGCGCCGAACCGGATGCATTCGGTTCTCGTGTGCTGTCATCGTCGAGGATCTCACCGTCGATGACGGTGGGGCGCATGCGCCGGGTTGCGGTCGCAACCTGCGGCAACCAACGTGCGGCGGCCCACATCACCGCTGGGCGCAGCAACCACCTGGTCGGTGGGATCAACAACAGCAATCCGATCACCGTGGTCACCAGACCCGGCACGAACATCGCAACCGACCCGGCGGCGAAGAGAGCCCCATCGGCCACGGCCCCACCGGCCGATCGCTCGCCTCGCGATGCCCTCTGCAGACCGTCCAACACGCGTCTGCCCTGCGATCGCACCAACAGTGACCCGATCAGCGATCCGCCGATCAGCAGTACGACGGTCCAGAGCACACCGAGCGCGCTTCCCACAGCGACCAGCGCTGCGACCTCGACCACGGCATAGAGTACGAACAGAGCGAGCATGACGGTCCTTTCTTCGCTTCACCGGTAAAACGCCCGGGGCATCGAAATCGCTCCCGAAGTGCCCGGTTTGCCGGGAGATTCTCAGGAACCCGGCCGGACCAGACCCGTTTCGTACGCCAGAACGACGGCCTGGACTCGATCGCGGACGCCCAACTTCGTCAGGATTCGGCCGATGTGAGTCTTGATCGTCGCCTCGGACAGATGCAGGGTGGCCGCAATCTCGGCATTGGACAAGCCGGTCGCCAAGTGCACCAACACCTCGCGCTCGCGGCCGGTGAGAGCGTCGAGCACGGAGGCGTCGGAGGTCGACGGAGTCTGTGCGACGAACCTCGAGAGCAAACGCTTGGTGACCTTGGGCGAGACGACGGCATCGCCTGCGGCCACGCTGCGAATCGCGGAGACCAGGTCTTCCGGTGGAGTGTCCTTGAGCAGGAATCCACTGGCCCCCGCCCTGAGCGCTCCGAGCACGTGTTCGTCGAGATCGAAGGTCGTCATCACCAGAACCTTGGCGTCAGAACCCGATTCGGTGATGGTGCGGGTGGCGGCCACGCCGTCGATGCCGGGCATGCGGACGTCCATGAGCACCACTGCCGGAGAAAGTCTGGCCACGGCCTCGACGGCTCCCGCCCCGTCGGCGGCCTCCCCCACCACCTCGATGTCGTCCTGCGCCTCGAGCACCATGTTCAACCCCATGCGCATGAGTTCCTGGTCGTCCACGACGACAACGGTGATCGGCACCGACCCAACCTAGTCCTCACTCGATCGGCAGCGTTGCCCGCACGAGCCAATTGCCGTGTGGCGTCCGACCCGCGTGCAGGGTGCCTCCGAGTACCGCTACTCGCTCACGCATTCCGAGCAGTCCGTGTCCACCGCCGTCCGCGGACGGCGGTGCGCCGGCGCCGGTGCCGTTGTCGGAAATCTCGACGGTGACCGCCTCTTCTTCCCGAACGACCTTGACGACGGCGCGCGGCGCATGGCCGGCGTGCCGTAGGACATTGGTCAGCGATTCCTGGACCAAACGGTGCACTCCGAGGCTGATCGCCGGGCTGATGTCGTCCAGGTTCCCGGTCTGTTCGAGCTCGACGTTCAACCCGGTGCGACCCATCATCTCGACGACACGGGCCAGGCCTGCGGTCCCGTACTGGGGCATGTCGTCCGAGTCGGGCGACGTCCGCAACAGAGCGACGGTTCGACGCAACTCGGCGAGCGCCGACCGGCCCGTGGCGGAGATGTTGGCCACGGCCTGCTCCGCGCGATCGGGGTTGCGCCTGATGGCATACGAGGCACCGTCGGCCTGGACCACCATGACACTGACGCTGTGGGCGATGACGTCGTGCAGTTCGCGTGCGATGCGCGTGCGCTCGGTGATCACGGCCTCTTCGGCGCGTCGGTCCCGGTCGTACTCGGCTACCACGAGACGGGCCTGCGTCGCTTCGTCGTATGCCCTGCGGGCCCCGAGAAACTCTGCCGCAACCCACGACAGCGCATACATCAGCGCACTGAACAACAGTGTCGTGAAGACCGGTTGGGCGAACAGGTACAGGTTGGCGGCGGTGTACGCAGCGAGTGCGGCGGCATAGATGCCGCCCTGAACTCGACCGACGTACGCAACCAGGGTGTAGAGCATGATCGGCAGGGCCAGAGCGGCCGGGTGACCGTTGTACGCATCGCCCACCAGGCTTCCCGCTATGTCGGAGCCGAGCGTGGTGACGAGAGTGAGTGCTGCGATCGAGCGAGGCAGACGGCGACGCCACGCGATGGGCATCGTGAGCACGACCGAGAACACCACGAACAACGGCCCGTTGAGACCGTCGACCGAGCTGACGAACACCAGAATGTCGACGACGAACAGCCCGGCCGCCAACAGGGCATCGGCCACGAACGGCTGCCCACGGAGCCACAGACTGAATCGACGCATGTGATTGAGTTTGCCGTATGACTGCTGCCGACTGGGCATTGCTGATGGTCGCTGCCACGGCCGCCGGTTGGGTCGACGCCGTGGTGGGCGGAGGTGGCCTCATCCTGTTGCCCGCCATTCTTCTCGTGGCCCCTCAGCTGACGCAGCAGGCAGCACTGGCGACGAACAAGGCGACTGCCGTGTTCGGTACCGTCGCCGCCGTCGTCACCTTCGCGCGGAAGGTCTCGCTGAACTGGGCGGTGCTGATTCCGGCAGGCGTCCTCGCCGGTGTGGCCTCGGCGGCAGGCGCTGCTGCGGTGTCGTTGATCGATCGCGAGCTGTTCATCCCGATCATCATGGTCGTTCTCGTCGGTGTGGCCGTACTGGTCACGTGCCGTCCGACCATCGGTCGAACGGCGGCACCGTCGCCGCCGACCCATCGCAAAGTTCTGATCGTCATCGGTTGCGCAGCGGCCGGAATCGGCTTCTACGACGGCATTCTCGGGCCCGGCACCGGAACGTTCCTCATCATCGTCTTCGCCACGATGCTCGGAACCGAGTTCGTGCGCAGCGCCGCGATGGCCAAGGTGATCAACGTCGGGTCCAACGTCGGTGCCCTCGCCTTCTTCGCCGTCACCGGCAGCGTCTACTGGCAACTCGGAGCAGTCATGGCGGTATGCAACGTGTTCGGTGCCGTCCTCGGGTCGCGGACAGCGGTCGCCCGCGGTGCCGGATTCGTGAGAATCGTCCTGCTCGTCGTGGTGGTGGGGATGGTCGTCCGACTCGGATGGCAACAATTCGGCTAGCGTCTTCAGGCGTGACGAGACAATCGGATCGGTCGGTCGACGCCGACTTCCTGGCTCTGCCCCTGCAGGCCCTCGCGGACGCCGCCCTGAGCACGGCACGGTCAGCCGGGGCAACACACGCCGATGTTCGCGTGCAGCGCTTGACGACTCAGTCGATCTCGCTGCGCGACGGCTCCGTTCAATCCGCGATCGACGCCGGTGAGATCGGTCTCGCCGTCCGGGTCGTGGTCGACGGCACCTGGGGTTTCGCATCGCACGCCGAACTCGGCACCGACGCGGCCGCAGCCACCGCACGCAGTGCAGTCGAGGTGGCCACCGCGCTGCGCGCACTCAATCGCGAACGCGTGGAACTCGCCGCCGAGCCGGTGTACTCGAATGCGACGTGGGTGTCGGAGTACGACATCGACCCGTTCGAGGTACCCACCGCCGAAAAGGTGGCACTGCTGGCCGAGTATTCGTCCCGGCTGGCCGCGTCGGACGGCGTCGACCACGTCACCGCCTCGGTTCTGCAGGTCAAGGAGCAGTCGTTCTACGCGGATCTGGCCGGCAGCAGCATCACTCAGCAGCGGGTGCGACTCAATCCTCAGTTCGAGGCCACCACGGTGGATCGATCCGCCGGTGCGTTCGAGACCATGCGCACCCTCGCGCCACCCGTCGGACGAGGCTGGGAGTACCTGGGTGAGCACAGCACCTGGGACTGGGCCGACGAGCTGGCGCGGATCCCCGAATGGTTGGCCGAGAAGGTGAAGGCACCGTCCGTCGTGGCAGGACCGACGGATCTCGTCATCGATCCGACCAACCTGTGGCTCACCATTCACGAATCGATAGGGCACGCAACGGAATACGATCGGGCCATCGGCTACGAGGCCGCCTACGCCGGCACCTCGTTCGCGACCCCGGACCAGTTGGGTACGTTGCGCTACGGATCGCCCATCATGCACGTCACCGCCGACCGAACCGAGATCAACGGCCTGGCCAGCATCGGCTGGGACGACGACGGAGTGGCGTCGCAGAGATGGGACCTGGTGCGCGACGGAACACTCGTCGGTTATCAACTCGATCGAGTGTTCGCCCCGAAGCTCGGTCTCGAGCGGTCCAACGGGTGCTCGTATGCCGATTCCCCGCATCACGTTCCGATCCAGCGGATGGCGAACGTGTCGCTGCAGGCCGACCCCGACACCGATCGATCCACAGCCGACGTCATCGGTGAGGTGGAGGACGGCATCTACGTCGTCGGCGACAAATCCTGGTCGATCGACATGCAACGCTACAACTTCCAGTTCACCGGCCAACGGTTCTACCGAATCCGCAACGGCGTGCTCGACGGCCAGGTGCGTGATGTGGCGTACCAGGCGACCACCACCGAGTTCTGGGGCTCGATGGAACTGCTCGGCGGACCGTCCACGTGGCGACTCGGCGGCGCATTCAACTGCGGCAAGGCCCAACCCGGGCAGGTGGCCGCCGTCAGCCACGGCTGCCCGGTCGCGTTGTTCCGCGGCGTCAATGTTCTCAACACCCGATCGGAGGCAGGTCGATGATCGCGCCGCAGCTCGTGATCGAACGTGCACTCGCCTGCGCGAGTGTCGACGACACCATCGTGATCGTCACCGACTCCAGCGACGCCACTCTTCGGTGGGCCGGAAACTCCATGACCACCAACGGAATTGCCACCTCCCGACGCTGGGAGGTCATCTCGATCGTGCGTGGGGCGGACGGCACTCGAGTCGGTACCGTGTCGTCGACGAGTGTCGACCCGGACGACATCGAGGCGGTGGTGCGGGCGAGCGAATCGGCAGCACGATCGGCAGAGACCGCGGAAGACGCGATGCCGCTGCTGCCTTCGGATTCGGTCGGTGCCGCCTCCGGCTCGGAGAACTGGGACCGCAGTGCGACGCACACGTCGATCGACGTGTTCGGCTCGCTGGCAACGGAATTGAACGTCGGATTCGACGGCGAAGACACGCTGTACGGATTCGCGCAGCACACCGTCGACAACGTCTGGCTCGGAACCTCGACCGGTGTGCGCCGTACGTTCACTCAGCCCACCGGATCGGTCGAGATCAACGGCAAGCGATCCGGTGCGAGCGCCTGGGTGGGGACCGGAACCACCGACTTCCAGGACGTCTCGGCTCGAGCCATGTTGGTCGAGCTGTCCACCCGACTCGGCTGGGCCCGCAACACCGTCGAACTGCCCGCCGGTCGCTACCAGACTCTGCTGCCACCGTCGGCGGTGGCCGATCTGATGATCTACCTGATGTGGACCATGGAGGGCCGCGGAGCGCAGGAAGGCCGCACCGCACTCTCGCGGGCCGGGGGGACGAGAGTCGGCGAGAAACTCACCGACCTGCCATTGACGCTGTACTCCGATCCACTCGCATCCGGACTCGAGTATGCGCCGTTCGTGGTCGCCGGATCGTCGAGTGATTCGGTATCGGTGTTCGACAACGGCATGGACATCGAGCGCGTCGACTGGGTGCGCGACGGTTCGGTGGCGGCCCTGTCCTACCCGCGCGCAGCAGCACAGAAATTCGCCGCACCCGTCGCGGTCCCGGGCAACAATCTCGTCATGACCGGCGGCACCGATACTCGACTGGACGAGATGGTTGCCGCAACCGAGCGCGGCCTGCTGCTGACCACGCTCTGGTACATCCGAGAGGTCGATCCCACCTCGCTGCTGCTCACCGGGCTGACCAGAGACGGTGTCTACGCCATCGAGAACGGTCGAATAACCGGCGCAGTGAACAACTTTCGCTTCAACGAGAGCCCGCTCGATCTGTTGCGACGCGTCACCGAGGCGGGCGCAACGGAGGCGACACTGCCGCGCGAGTGGAAGGACTGGTTCACTCGCACGGCGATGCCGCCGCTACGCATCCCCGACTTGCACATGTCCTCGGTGAGCGCCGCTCAGTAGGGCTCGGTAGCGCGACCTACTTGTCGGGGCCGGAGAGCTCGAGCGCGATGTTGTCGGGGTCGCGGAACTCGAGGATGGACAGTCCGGGCCCGGCGTCCTTGATGCCCTCGTGCGCGATGCCCAACTCGTCGAGTGTCTTCACGGCGTCCTCGAGCGCGGCGCGGGTATCGACGGTGAAACTGAGGTGATCGAGTCCGCAACGGTCCTCGGCGAATGTGTCGTCGCTCGGTGCGACCGGGCGCAGACCGAGCAGGCCGCCACCGAATTTGTAGATGACGCCACCGAAGAGGAACCACAGGGCCTTCTTGGTCTCTTCGTCCGCGTCGGGATCCCAGGCGTACGCGACGTCGAAGCCGAACACCGAGTCGTAGAACGACCGGGACCGTTCGATGTCGCTGACGGTGAGGCGGACATGGTTGTAATCGGTCACTGCGATTGGCACGTGGTGCTCCATTCCGGCAGCAGGGGAAGCTGCCTCACGAAGCATTCGGAACCGCGCATGCGATCGATGGCATCGATCGCTACTCAGGCGGCGGTGATCGCCAATCCGACGGAACCGCTCTTGCCCCGACGCAGCACACTTCCCTTGACCGTGAGCCATCCGACGATTCCGTACTTCGACGCGATCGCCGCGCGGGCCTTCTCCGTCTCGGCCGCGTCGAGAATCTCGGCCCGTGCGTCGACCGCGTCGCCCTGGGGGTTACCGCGCATGTCGCACGGTGCCAGCGTGACCGCGGGGTTGCGGCGTATCCGTTTCACCTTCCACGAATCGGCCACCGTCCAGACCAGCAGCCGATTCCCGTCGAGGGCACCCCACAGCGGAGTCGGCACCCCGGTGCCGTCTTTCTTGAACGTCGTCAGCAGGACGTACTTGCCTTTGGCAATATCTTCGAAGGTCGCAGCCATACCGCTCAGGGTACGTCGCTACTCCCCTTCGAGCTCGCCCTCGGTTTCCAGGTACACCTGGCGCAACCCGTCGAGAACCTGCTTGTCCGGCTCGGCCCACATCTTTCGCTCGGCCGCTTCGAGCAGCCGCTCGGCGATACCGTGCAGCGCCCACGGATTGGACTGTTGCATGAACTTCTGGTTCTGCTCGTCGAGTACGTACGTCTCGGCCAGCTTCTCGTACATCCAGTCCTGCACCACGTCGGTCGTCGCGTCGTAGCCGAACAGGTAGTCGACCGTCGCCGCCATCTCGAACGCGCCCTTGTAACCGTGCCTGCGCATCGCCTCGAGCCACCGTGGGTTCACCACCCGGGCGCGGAACACTCTCGCGGTCTCTTCCGAGAGCGTGCGCGTGCGCACCGATTCCGGCCGCGTGCTGTCACCGATGTACGCCTCGGGAGACTTCCCGGTCAACGCACGCACGGTTGCGACCATGCCGCCGTGGTACTGGAAGTAGTCGTCGGAATCGGCGATGTCGTGCTCGCGCGTATCGGTGTTCTTGGCGGCGACGGCAATGCGCTTGTAGGCGGTGCGCATGTCGTCCGAGGCGGGAACGCCGTCGAGACCGCGCCCGTACGCGAAGCCGCCCCAGGTGGTGTAGACCTGCGCCAGGTCGTCGTCGCTGCGCCAGGTCTTGCTGTCGATCAGCTGCAGCAACCCGGCACCGTACGTGCCCGGCTTCGATCCGAAAATGCGTGTGGTGGAACGCCGTTCGTCACCGTGCTCGGCGAGATCGGCCTGCGCGTGCGCTCGAACGTAGTTCTGATCGGCCGGCTCGTCCAACACGGCGACCATCCGGACCGCATCGTCGAGCAATGCCAGCACGTGGGGAAACGCGTCACGGAAGAATCCGCTGATGCGGACCGTCACGTCGATGCGGGGTCGGCCGAGCTCGACGAGGTCGATCACCTCGAGCCGCGTCACCCTGCGCGACGCCTCGTCCCACACCGGCGAGACTCCCAGCAACGCGAACACCTCGGCGATGTCGTCGCCGGAGGTCCGCATGGCAGACGTGCCCCACACCGACAGCCCGACCGATTTCGGCCACTCGCCGTGATCCTGGCGGTAGCGAGCGAGCAGCGACTCCGCCATTGCCTGCCCGGTCTCCCATGCCAACTTCGAGGGCACGGCCTTCGGGTCGACGGAGTAGAAGTTGCGGCCGGTGGGCAGCACGTTGATCAGCCCGCGCAACGGTGAACCGCTGGGCCCCGCCGCGATGAAACCGCCGTCGAGCGCGTGCAGTACCTGGGCGATCTCGCGCGAGGTCCCGCGCAGACGCGGGACGACCTCGGCTGCGGCGAACTCGAGAATCTGTGCAACCACGCCGCCGTGCTCGCCCGCCACCCGCGCGGCCGCGGCAGGATCCCACTGCGTTGCCTGCATCGCCGCGACCAATCCGTGGGCCACGGCCTCGATGGTGTCGACGCGGGTGCGGTCCTCGTCGCCGTCCTCGCTGAGCCCCAGTGCTTCTCGCAGACCGGGAACAGTCTGCTCTCCGCCCCACATCTGCCGGGCACGGAGCATCGCGAGCACCAGTTCGACCTCCGCGTCTCCGACGGGTTCCTGGCCCAGGATGTGCAGTCCGTCGCGGATCTGCACGTCCTTGATCTCGCACAGCCAGCCGTCGACGTGCAACAGCATGTCGTCGAAAACTTCCTCGTCGGGGCGCTCCTCAAGCCCGAGGTCCTTGTGCATCTGCGCGGCCGTCATCAGGGTCCAGATCTGCTGGCGGATGGCGGGCAACTTGGCCGGGTCGAGTGCCGAGATGTTCGCGTGCTCGTCCAGCAATTGTTCGAGCCGAGAGATGTCGCCGTAGCTCTCCGCACGGGCCATCGGCGGAATCAGGTGATCGACGAGGGTGGCGTGCGCTCGGCGCTTGGCCTGCGTGCCCTCCCCCGGATCGTTGACGAGGAACGGATAGATCAGCGGCAGATCTCCCAGAGCCGCATCGGTTCCGCAGGAAGCGGACATACCGAGTGTCTTACCCGGAAGCCATTCCAGGTTGCCGTGCTTGCCCAGGTGCACCATGGCGTCGGCACCGAAGCCGCCGTCGGCCTTCGTGGCCGAGATCCACCGGTAGGCCGCCAGATAATGATGGCTCGGCGGCAGGTCCGGGTCGTGATAGATCGCAACCGGCTTCTCGCCGAATCCGCGCGGCGGTTGCACCATGATCACCACGTTGCCGAATTGCATTGCAGCGATGACGATTTCACCGTTCGGATCGGCAGATCGATCGACGTAGAGATCGCCCGGTGCCGGGCCCCAGTGCTCGACGACGCCATCTCGCAGATCTGCGGGAAGCTGCTCGAACCACCGGCCGTACTGCGCGGCCGAGATGCGAATGGGATTGCCCTCGAGCTGGGCGTCGGTGAGCCAGTTGGGATCCTGGCCGCCGCGGGCGATCAGCGCATGGATGAGCGCGTCACCGTCGCGAGCAGCCAGGCCCGGCACCGAATCCGGGCCGTCCAGCGGTCCGAGGTCGTAGCCGGCGGTGCGCATGTCCGACATCAACGCGATCGCGCTCGCCGGAGTGTCGAGGCCGACGGCGTTGCCGATCCGCGCATGCTTGGTGGGATAGGCCGAGAACATCAGGGCGATACGGCGATCGGCAGCCGGAATGTGCCGCAGCCGGGCGTGCCGTACGGCGATGCCTGCCACCCGAGCGGCCCGCTCGTGGTCAGGGACGTACGTGGTCAGGCCGTCGTCGTCGATCTCCTTGAACGAGAACGGGACTGTGATGAGACGGCCGTCGAACTCCGGAACCGCGACCTGTGTGGCCACGTCCAGGGGGGAGAGTCCGTCGTCGTTCTCGGCCCACGTCGCACGTGAACTCGTCAGGCACAGACCCTGCAGTATCGGCACGTCGAGCGCGGCCAGCTCGGCGACGTCCCAGGCCTCGTCGTCCCCGCCTGCCGACGCTCCGGCCGGTTTGGTGCCGCCCGCGGCCAGAACGGTCACGATCAGGGCATCCGCCGACTTCAGCGTCTCGAGCAGGTCGGCTTCCGCGGTGCGCAGCGAAGCGCAGTAGATCGGGAGCGCGGTGGCTCCGGCGTTCTCCACCGCGGTGGCGAGGGCATCGATGTACGTGGTGTTTCCGGCCAGGTGCTGGGCGCGGTAGTACAGGATCGCCACCGTCGGACCGGTGGACTGCGGAGCGGAGCGTCGTTCGAGGTGGCCCCAGGTGGGCAGGTGCCGCGGTGCGTCGAATCCGTGACCGGTCAGCAACACGGTGTCGGAGAGAAAGTTGTACAGCTGACGGAGGTTGTCGGATCCACCCTCGGCCAAATAGTTGTGCGCTTGCGCGGCAACGTTGGCGGGCACGGTCGATATCTCCATCAGGTCCGCGTCGGGCGCCTGTTCACCACCGAGCACGACGACCGGAAGCCCGGTCGCGAGAACCGCGTCGATACCCGACTCCCAGGATCGACGAGACCCCAGGATGCGCACGATGATCAGCTCGGCCGACTGCGCCATCGCCGGGATGTCCTCGGCGAGCAGCCGGGAAGGATTGCCCCAGGTGAAGTCGGCTCCACTGGCACGGGCGCTGAGCAGATCGGTGTCCGACGTGGACAGCAACAAGAACACGGGTAACGCCCTCCTCGGGGGTTTCGCGCCCCTGACTTCGGTACTTCGAGTGATCGGTCAAAACTTGTCTTCGACTCGTCGGCGAGAGGGTCTGACTCCTGCCCCGTCCCGAAGGACCAGGGGCCATCACAGTGGCGCGACCGTACCGGATTCTCGCCGGTTTCCTCTCGGCCGGAGCCGTGGACATCGAATGCTACCGGGGCGAGCGTGGAATCGGGCCACCCGTTGCGCTTGTAGCCTGGTGACCATGAGTTCGTCAGAGAGGTCGATGCCCGACGGCTGCCCCGGAGCGCTGACGACCCATCTGGCCGCAGACGGGCCGCTGGCACGAGTTCGGCTGCCGGGCGGCGTCGTGTTGCCGGGGCAGATGCAGGTGCTGGCGCAGGCCGCTGCGGAGTTGGGTGACGGCACGTTGGAGCTGACCTCGCGGGGCAATATCCAGGTGCGCGCGGTGTCGGATCCGGACGGCTTCGCGAGCAGGTTGGCCGACGCAGGCTTGCTTCCGTCCCCGACTCACGAGCGAGTGCGCAACATCCTCGCCTCGCCCCTGTCGGGCCGGGTGGGCGGCCTCACCGATGTGCGCGCGCTGGTCGGTGCGCTCGACGAGGGCCTGTGCGCGCGATCCGATCTGGCCGATCTGCCGGGTCGGACGCTTTTCGCGCTCGACGACGGCCGAGGCGACCTGTGCGGACTCGAACCGGACTTCGGTGCCTACGCCCAGGCCGACGGGTCCTACGCGGTGTTGCTGGCGGGCCGGCACAGCGGCGTGCGCGTGGACCGCGACGATGTCGTCTCGACGCTGCTGAACTGCGCGGCCGCCTTCGTGGAACTGCGGCAGTCCCAGTGGCGGGTGGCCGAATTGGACGATGGACCGGCGCGGATCCTCGACCGGCTCGGGCTCTCGGCCGGCCCCGTCCTGCCGCTGCCCGCACCTGTGGAGGTGCCACCGATCGGATGGCTCGACCAGGACGACGGCCTGGTGGCGCTGGCTGCCGGATTGGCCAACGGTGTACTCGGGGCGCGGCTCGCCGAGTTCCTCGCGGCCATCGATCGCCCGCTGATCATGACCCCGTGGCGGTCGTTGATCGTGTGTGATCTGGACGAGGAACCGGCCGAACAGGTCGTCCGCGTGCTCGCCCCGATGGGACTGATCTTCGACGCGGCGTCGCCGTGGATTCGGGTGAGCGCCTGCACCGGATCTCCGGGGTGCGAGAAGTCGTTGGCCGACGTGCGAGCCGACCTCTCCGCGGCAGTCGAGGCCCGGATGACTCCGCGCGACGAGCGGCAACACTGGTCCGGGTGCGAACGGCGTTGCGGAAGGCCCAAGGGCGAGGTGACCGACGTCATCGCGACGGGAATCGGCTACCGCGTGTCCTGAGTGGGTGCCTTCACCCCAGGTGCGACCGGTTTTCTGCTGAGGGGTCCCTCTCCCCTATCGTGAAACGCATGCACGACTACGTCCGCGACGGCGCGGAGATCTACCGACAATCGTTCGCGACGATCCGAGCCGAAGCAGATCTGTCTCGGTTCGCACCGGACGTGGCACAGGTCGTCGTGCGCATGATTCACGCGGTCGGAGAGATCGATCTGACCGAGACCATCGGCTACACCCCCGCGGTCGTGACCTCCGGACGCGCGGCACTGAACTCGGGCGCGCCGATTCTGTGCGACGCCAACATGGTGGCCGCCGGCATCACTCGTCGTCGTCTTCCGTCCGACAACGAGGTGCTGTGCACCCTGTCCGACCCGCGGGTGCCGGAGTTGGCGAAGCGGATGGACACCACGAGAACCGCTGCGGCGCTGGAGTTGTGGGGCGACAAGCTCGACGGCGCCGTCGTAGCGATCGGCAATGCACCGACTGCGCTCTTCCACTTGATGGAGATGCTCGCGGCCGGAGCGCCGAAGCCTGCGGCCATCGTCGGCGGCCCGGTCGGATTCATCGGGGCGGCCGAGTCGAAGGAGGATCTGATCGCAGCCGACCTCGGCGTGGAGTATCTGGTCGTTCGAGGCAGACGTGGTGGCAGTCCGATCACCGTCGCTGCAGTCAATGCCATTGCGAGCGAGCAGGAATGACCACTACCGGAAAACTGTGGGGAGTCGGCGTCGGTCCCGGCGATCCGGAGTTGTTGACGGTCAAGGCCGCTCGTGTGATCGCCGAGGCCGATGTGGTCGCTTTCCACAGTGCACAGCACGGTCGCAGCATCTCCCGCGGACTGGCGGCCGGGTACATGCGGGACGGGCAACTCGAGGAACATCTGGTCTATCCGGTGACCACCGAGACCACGGCGCACCCCGGTGGATATCAGGGTGCGATCGACGAGTTCTACGAATCCGCTGCCGCACGGCTGGCGGCCCATCTGGATGCGGGACGCTCCGTAGTGCTTCTCGCCGAGGGTGATCCGCTGTTCTACAGCTCCTACATGCACATGCACAAACGGTTGGCCGACCGGTTCGAGGTCGAGGTCGTGCCCGGCGTGACGTCGGTCAGTGCGGCCTCGGCCGCGCTGGCAACTCCGCTCGTGGAACGAGACGAAGTGTTCACCGTGCTTCCCGGCACGCTGCCCGCAGACGAACTCACGCGCCGACTGCGCGGCACCGACGCGGCCGTGATCATGAAGCTGGGCCGGACCTACCCCACGGTGCTCGAGGCACTGGAGCGTTCCGGCCGGTTGGGTGAGGCGCGCTACGTCGAACGCGCCAGCACGCCCCAGCAGCGAATACTCGACGCCGCAGGCGCCGACAACGTGCCCTACTTCTCGATGATCGTCGTGCCGAGCCCGTCCAACCGATCCGACACGCGCACCGATACCGGAGAAGTGGTCGTCGTCGGCCTCGGTCCCGGCGACGACGCATGGACGACCGACGAGGTGCGCGCCGAACTGGCCGCCGCCACCGATCTCGTGGGCTACGTCACCTACATCGATCGGGTACCGCCGAGGCCCGGGCAGATTCGACACGCCAGTGACAACAAGGTCGAATCCGAACGTGCCGCCTTCGCGCTCGATCTCGCCAAGCAGGGTCGCCGAGTGGCCGTGGTCTCCTCCGGCGATCCGGGGGTGTTCGCGATGGCCACCGCCGTGATCGAAGTGGCAGCCGAGCAGCAGTGGAACTCGGTACCGGTACGGGTGGTGCCCGGAATGACGGCCGCCAACGCCGTCGCCAGTCGAGTGGGCGCACCGCTGGGACACGACTACGCCGTCGTCTCCCTCTCCGACCGCCTCAAGCCCTGGGACGTCGTCGCAGCGCGGCTCTCGGCGGTCGCCGGAGCCGACATGGCGATCGCGATCTACAACCCGGCGTCGAAATCACGAACCTGGCAGGTTGCGGCGATGAAAGAGATTCTGCTCGAGCACCGTTCGTCGCAGACCCCCGTGGTCATCGGACGCGCAGTGGGCAGCGCGCAGGAATCCGTTCGCACCGTCACGCTCGGCGAACTCGACCCGGAGTCGATCGACATGCGGTGCCTGCTCATCATCGGATCGTCGATGACGACGGTGGTCGACACGGGAAGCGGACCGAAAGTGTTCACCTCCCGCCGGTACCCGTCAGAGGGCGGAGCGTAGTCGATTCGTCAGCCAGTCCACGGCGGCGGCGATGTCGAACACCGTCGGTGCCGAGCCGGTTCGCGCGGGACGGTCGACCACGATCACCGGAATCGATGCCGCTCGGGCAGCATCGAGCTTGGCTCGCGTCATGTCGCCGCCGCTGTTCTTGGTGATCAACACGTCGATTCGGTTGTCCGCGAAGATCATCGACTCGTGGTCGACGTCGAAGGGCCCACGGCTCAGGTGCAGCGTCATGTGCGGCGGCACCGGGCCGGTCGGAGGGTCGATCACTCTGACCAGAAACCACGAGTGATCGACACTCGCGAAATGGTGAACACCCTGCCTGCCTGTCGTGAGGAACACCCTGCTGCCGGGGGTGATTGCCGACGCCGCGTCGGGCAACGAGGCAACCGAGGTCCATCGATCACCCTCGCCCGCGGTCCACGGTGGCCGCGTCAGCACGAGCAGCGCGACCGACGCTGCCCGAGTTGCCTGCTCGGCGTGTGCACCGATGGTGGAGGCGAACGGGTGTGTCGCATCCACCACCGCGTCGATCTCGTTGTCTCGCAGCCACACTGCCAGGGCGTCCGGACCCCCGAAGCCACCGATTCGCGTCTGTCCGACGGGCAGTATCGGCTCGGCGACCCGACCGGCCAGCGAGGTGATCGTCTCGATCCCCTGCACCGTGTCCAGAGCCGCCGCGAGTGCCCGCGACTCCGTCGTACCACCGAGAACGAGGACTTTCACCGTTCGGTCGCACTCCACTGTTTGGTCGCACACCATTGGGTGACCGGCAGTTGCGGTCTCCACGCGGTGAACGCGCCCAGCGGTTCACCTCGATAGATCTGGAACCTGCGGAGCTCTCCGCCGTACTTCGCCGCGGCGGTCAGCAACAACGAATCCGATTCGGCGGTCACCGAATTCGCCACCACTCGTCCGCCCGCGCGCACCGCGTCCCAGCACGCCGCGAGCATGTCGGCCCCGGTCAAGCCACCACCGATGAACACCGCATCCGGTGCGGCGTCCGAATCCGAGACCGCAGCGAAGCTCTCCGGGGCACCGCCGTGCACCACGAGTTGCGGAACTCCGAGGTGCAGTGCATTGGTCTCGATCTGCTCACGGCGCGCCTGCGAGCTCTCGAACGTCACTGCGCGACAGGATCGGTCGGTCCGCATCCATTCGATGGCAATGGTTCCCGAGCCGCCTCCGATGTCCCACAGCAACTCTCCGGGTGCCGGTGCCAACGCGCTGAGCGTGAGTGCTCGAACCTCCCGCTTGGTCATCTGACCGTCTCCGGTGTACGCAGAATCGACCAGGCCGGGAATGCGGGTGTGGCGGGACGCGTCGGGATCTCGGACACACCGCAGTGCAACGACATTGAGCGGGTCGACGCCCTCGAACGTCGACTCTCGGGCGATTCCGCCGACGACTCGCTCGGCCGGTCCGCCGAGCTGTTCGAGGACCGTCAACTCGCTCGATCCGAAGCCGTTGGCGCACAACACTGCCGCGATCTCTCCCGGCGTGCTGCTGCCCCGGCTCAACACCAGTATCCGACGACCGTCGGCCAACTCGGGCAACACCGTCTCGGTCGGGGTGTTCACCAGGGACACCGTCGGGGTGTCCTGAAGTGCCCAACCCAGTCGCGCGCATGCCAACGACACCGAGGACGGTGCCGGCTGGACCCGCACGCGATCGGCACCGAACTCCCGCACCAGCGTCACCCCGATGCCATGGAACATCGGATCCCCGCTGGCCAGCACGCACACGCGAGCACCTGCACAGGCGTCGATCATCGGCCGCAGATTCGGTACCAACGGACTGGGCCACGTCCTGGTCTCGGTGCAGTGCTCGCGCACCCCCGCGACCTGGCGGGCGGAACCGAACACCACATCTGCCTGCTCGACGGCCGTGCGCGAACCGAGAGGGAGCCCGTCCCAGCCGTCCGCACCGATTCCCACGACCACGATCGGAGGGGGCACGGGTGCCGTCATCAGCGCGGCATCCTGCGCCAGAGCCATTGTGGCAGTAGACGCATGGCGAAGAACACCGGTCGCAGAGTGACGGGGATCCACACGGTGGCCCGACGCTTGCCGAGCGCTGTAACTACGCTGTCGGCGACCTGATCCGGTGTACTGGACATAGGCGCGGGCGTCATCCCCTCGGTCATGGAACCGATGACGAATCCCGGACGAACGAGGAGCAGATGCACCCCGCTGCCGTGCAGGGAATCGCTCAGTCCGCTGGCGAACCCGTCGAGACCGGCCTTCGCCGACCCGTACACGTAGTTGGCGCGTCGCACTCGAACACCCGCAACCGACGAGAACACGACCAGGTCGCCGCTCCCCTGGGCTCGGAGCAACTTCGACGCGTGCGTCAGCACCGAAACCTGAGCCAGGAAGTCGGTGGTGATGACGTCGAGAGCGTGCTGAGCGTCGTCCTCGGCGCGGGCTTGATCCCCGAGGATTCCGAACGCCAGCACCACTGTCCCGATCGGACCGTATCGCTCGGCAACCCCGCTCAGGAACTCGGCGTGACTGTCCATCGCGTTCGCGTCGAATTCGACGGTGTGAACGGCGTCCGCGCCCGCCTGCTGCACTCGTCGTTGCTCGTCATCGAGGTCGGTGCTGCGCCGAGCTGCCAGTACGACGGTTCGCCCCGAGGCGAGTCGGGTGGCGACCTCGAGTCCGATCTCGCTGCGCCCGCCCAACAGCAACAGCGTTCCGGCCGCGGGTTCTGCTCGTCTGCTCACGCCGTCCAGTCTGGCCGATCGAACACCGTTCACTACAGTCGGGTTATGGCCGCACAACCCGCTGACGCGACTGCCCTCACCGACGACGCGATCGACTTCCTCACCGAGAGGCACCTTGCGACGCTGACGACACTGCGCCCGGACGGAACCCCGCACGTCGTAGCGGTCGGCTTCACCTACGACGGCGACGCGCAGATTGCCCGAGTCATCACCAACGACGTGTCGCAGAAAGCCATCAACGCCGGCCGCGGTGCCTACGCCGCCGTCACTCAGATCGACGGTGCCCGCTGGCTCACGTTGGAGGGGCCCGCGTCGGTCCGAAACGATCGCGAATCGGTCGTCGATGCCGAGAACCGCTATGCGCAGCGCTACCGCGTACCGAGGGAGAACCCCACCCGGGTCGTCATCGAGATTCAGGTGCAGCGGGTACTGGGTAGCCGTTCGCTGCTCAACCGGTAGCGAGCCGTCACCACGGCCCTCACGGCCACGGTAGAACGGTCAGGTCAGGCCACTCGGTCGTCCATCGCTCCGCCTTGGCCTCGTACACGTGCCGCATCGGCAACCGCGGGTTCGGCCGCACGATTCCCGCGAAGAGATCGTCGAATCCGTGCGGTGCATACACCTCATCCGTTCCGCCGTGGTCGACGGTGATGCCGAAGCAGCACGTGGTGGAGACGAAGTGATCGATCGCATCCTCGGTACTTCGGTACGGTGCGATCGCAGTGCCGAAATGCTGCTCGTACCACAGGTGTACGCGCGCCTCGTTGCGTACTTCGACGTCCACACCGAGGTCGGCGAACACCGAGGCCGCGCGCTGGATCACCTCGTTCTCCGCTTCGTAGGACAGATCGGAGTCGTCGAAGTAGAAGAAGTCGTAGTCCCGGATTCCTGCACGCAGGTCCCGGCCGGCCAGGTGGTTCCACACCGTCTGGAACAGTCCACCTGCCGTCAGATACCACCCGGGAAGCTTCAAATGTGGTGCACGTCGAAGTATCTCGGCGACAGCAGGATTGGATCGAACGATCGAGACGAACTCGGACTCGCCTCGATTCGTCACCCCGGCAGGACGGCCAGGCCGTGCGGCCGGAGGTTGACCGACTCGCAGCCGTCCGCGGTGACGACGACGATGTCCTCGATGCGCGCACCCCACTGTCCGCGGAAGTAGATTCCCGGCTCGATGCTGAACGCCATCCCCTCGGTCAGCGTGATGTCGTTACCGGCAACGATGTACGGCTCCTCGTGCACCGACAGGCCGATCCCGTGCCCGGTCCTGTGTAGGAACGCCTCGCCCAGACCGGCGTCGACCAGGACGTCGCGGGCTGCCGCATCGATGGACTGCGCCGTGACGCCGGGTACCACCGCATCGACGGCTGCCTGTTGGGCCCGCTCGAGTACCGCGTACTGCTCGGCGATCTCCGCCGAGGGCTCGCCGAGACTGTAGGTGCGGGTCGAGTCGGAGTTGTACCCCGGTGCAACGGGTCCTCCGATGTCGATCACCACGATGTCGCCCGCCTCGACGACTCGATCGGAGACCTCGTGGTGCGGATCGGCACCGTGAGGCCCGGACCCGACGATGATGAATTCCGGTGCTGTATGGCCTTCTTCGACGATCGCGGCCGCGATGTCCGACGCGATCTGCGCTTCCGTGCGGCCCACTCGAAGCCACTCTCCCATCCGGGCGTGCACGCGGTCGATGGCGTACCCGGCGCGCCGCAGCGCGTCGATCTCGGCTGCATCCTTGACCATTCGAAGTTCGCGAAGGACGTCGGTGGCCAGTACCGGGACCGTACCGAAGACGCCGGCCAACGGTACGAAATGCAGGGCGGGCATGGCGTCGGCGACGGCTGTTCTCGTTCCGCCCGGAACTGCAGCTGCCACCAGGGCGTACGGATCCACACCGTCGACCCAGTCGACGAGCGTCAGAGACAGCTCCTGCGCCGCGGAATCACCCAGTGCGGCGAGCTCGAGCCGCGGAACCACGACCGTGGGGGTGCTGCCGTCTGCCGGAACGACCAGAGCGATGAGCCTCTCGAACGAGCTGGCCTTCGACCCGATCAGGTACTGCAGATCGGCACCCGGGGTGATCAACAGGGCATCCAATCCTGCTTCCGACGTCAGGCGAGCCGCGCGGGCGAGTCTGGACGCGTAGACATCGCTGGAGAAACGTGAGGAACTGACCGAAGAATCGACACTCATACCTTCAGGCTAATGCCGTACGGCAAGATGAGCCCCATGACCGCCCCCGGAAAGTCTCCGTTGCTGCTCCTCGACGGTGCGAGCCTGTGGTTCAGGGCCTACTACGCACTGCCCGAGTCGATTACGGCCCCCGACGGGCGACCCGTCAATGCCGTTCGCGGCTTCCTCGACATGATCTCGGCGTTGATCGCGCGCACCGAACCCGGCCGACTCGCAGTGTGCCTCGATCTCGACTGGCGCCCACAGTTCCGCGTCGACCTCGTGCCGTCCTACAAGGCGCACCGTGTGGCCGACGCTGCCCCGGAGGTCGCCGAGAGCGAAGAAGTTCCGGAGACACTGACACCGCAGGTGGACATGATCATGGATGTGCTCGCCGCATTGGGGATCGCGACCGCAGGCGCAGAAGGTCTCGAAGCCGACGACGTGCTGGGAACCCTCGCAGCGCGCGAGCGCCAGGACCCCGTGGTCGTGGTCAGTGGAGACAGGGATCTGTTGCAGGTTGCCGCCGACGAGCCGAACGAGGTGCGCGTCCTGTACGTCGGCCGTGGGTTGGCCAAAGCCGAATTGTTCGATCCCGCACTGGTTTCCGAGCGCTACGGAGTGCCCCTGCACCGTGCCGGCGCGGCATACGCGGAGCTTGCACTGCTGCGCGGCGATGCCTCCGACGGCCTACCCGGCGTCAAAGGCATCGGGGAGAAGACGGCATCGACGTTGATGCTGAACTACGAATCCGTCGCTGCGTTGCGCGCTGCGGCCCTCGACCCGGCATCGGACATGGCCAAGGGCATCCGGGCGAAGCTGGCAAACGCGAGCGAGTACCTGGACGCCGCACTTCCCGTCGTCCGAGTTGTCACCGACGCCGATGTCGTCCTGTCGAAGTCCGACGAGATTCCGGCCGAGCCCGCCGATCTCGACGCGCTGAACACGCTCGCCGAAACCCTCGGTATCGAGAACGCCGTGAACCGCCTCGTCGCTGCGATGGCGGCCACGGCGTCGAAGAACTGACCCAAGCGGTCGGGCCGGTCTACTTGGGCAGGGAGACCTCGTAGTTGGCGTCGTCGTCGAGGAAGGTCAACGTCACCGTCTTGAACGCACCGTCGACCGTCAGGGTGCAGTCGACACTGGTCCCGGCCTCGACCTCGATGTCCTGGGGACAGGACACACCGGAGACGTCGGACGCACCGTAGGACTCGGTGACGACCGTGCGAATACCCTCCTCGGCCGCCGCAGTATCGAGGGTGGTTGTGCGACCGAACGCGAAGAACGACACCACGGCGATCACCGCGAACACTGCGATGACGGCACCTGCGATGATCAGGGGCTTCTTCGACTTGGCCCCGGGCTGCCCGGGCCCCTGCTGATTCGGGTACTGCTGGTTGGGATATTGCTGGTTGGGATTCCAGGGCTGCTGTGGTTGCTGACCGTATTGCCCTGGGCCGTATTGTCCACCACCGAATTGCTGTGGTGCGTAGGGGTTCTGGTATGCCGCATCACCCGATGCAGGCGCGCCGGCACCGGGATAGGGCGCGCCGTACTGCTGACCGGCGGGGTATTGCGCGGTGGGGTTCTGTCCCTGGGGGTAGCCACCCTGTGTGTTCGGGGCCTGGGAGTACTGCCCCTGTGGATAGCCGGTAGGCGGGTATTGGCCTTGGGGGTACTGACCCTGAGGGTATCCCCCCTGTGGATATTGACCCTGTGGGTATTGACCCTGTGGGTATTGCCCCTGCGGGTACTGCCCCTGCGGGTACTGCCCCTGCGGGTACTGACCTCCGGGCTGCTGTGGGCTCTGCCCGTACGCACTCTGGCCGGGTTCGCCGTAGGGCGCGGCCGGCGGCTGTCCGTACTGACCCCACGCCGATGGCGTCGGAGTCTGTGACTCGGCCGAAGAACCACCAGGCTGCGTCTCCGGCGTGTCGTTCGCGGCGCCGTCCTGCTGATCGGGCTTGCGCGACCAGCTGTTGTCCGGATCGGTCGGACCGTATGGGCCGCTCATCTCGCCTCCACTGAAAATTCGGATTCGTCGGGGGTACAGTATCCCGCCCGTGCGACTCTCCGCTGTACCGACCCGGCAGTCCGATTCGCTCCCGTCATGCGGCGTCGACGGCGACCACGCCACGGCGCAGAGCCGCGATCGCCCGCGCTGCAGTTCGCGACAGTTCCGGCTCCGGGGCCGCGAGCCGAACCTGATCCAGCAGGTCGATCACCTGCCGACACCAGCGAACGAAGTCTCCGCCGGACAGTGCTTTGCCGTTGTCGCCCGCGGTCACGAGGGCATCGACCAACGAATGGTTCGACGCCCACTTGTAGATCGCCTTCACGAAACCCATGTCAGGTTCTCTCGTCGGCGGAAGCTTGTGTCGAACTTCGTCGGACCGCAGCTCGTGCCAGACTCGCACCGTCTCGGTCAGCGCGTGTCGAATCGGACCCGTCGGACCGTGCGGAGTGATGTCACCCTCCGACCTGGACTCGTAGACCACTGCCGAGACCACCGCCGCCAACTCGGCTGGAGAAAGGCCCTGCCACAGGCCGCCGCGCAAGCACTCGGCGACCAGTAGATCGGACTCGGAATAAATCCGACTCAGCCTCGCGCCGTCGTCGGTGACCTTCGGATCCTTGCCGGCCGTCACGTAACCGCGGTCGGCGAGCAACGCCAGGATGCGGTCGAACGTCCGGGCGAGGGAGTTCGTCGTGGCCGACACCTTCTGGCGCATCGTTTCGGTCTCGCGCGCCAACCGGTTGTAGCGCTCACCGGTGCGGCCGAGCTCGTCGCGGTCGGAGCGCGCGTGCACCGGATGCGATCGGATGGCTCGTCGAAGGGTGGCCAGTTCCTTGTCGTCCGCTGCCGTCGATTTGCGTCGGATGCGGTCCGACGGCTGCGAGATTCCGCGTGTCACGAGGGCGGTTGCCAGGTCTCGCCTGGTCTTGGCGGTGCGATGGTCGACGAAACGAGGAAGCCGCATCGTGCCCAGAGGTGTTGCAGGTGAGGGGAAGTCCGCCGCAGACAGTCGGCCGGCCCACTTGTCCTCGGTCAACACGAGCGGACGCGGATCCGCGCGGTCGTCGTCCGCCTCGAGGACCACGGCAAGGCCGCTGCGGCGACCGGTCGGCACCGAGATCACATCGCCGCGGCGTAGGGCACGCAGCGAATCGACTGCCTTGTCCCGTCGATCGGACCTGCTCTGGCGTTCGAGGGTCTTCTCGCGATCCTTCAGTCGCTCGCGCAATCGCGCGTACTCGAAGTATTCACCGTCTGGGCCGCCGAGACGAGCACCGAGCGCCTCCAATGTCTGCACGTTCTTCTCGATACCGCGCACCATCCCGACGACGGAGCGGTCGGCCTGGAACTGTGCGAAAGACCGTTCGAGCAGCAGACGCGAATCGGCCGCACCGAACTGTTCGATCAGGTTGATGGACATGTTGTAGGCCGGCGCGAACGAACTGCGCAGCGGGAACGTGCGGGTCGACGCCAGACCCGCGACCTCGGTCGGCTCCGTGCCCGGCTGCCACAGCACGACGGCATGTCCTTCGACGTCGATGCCGCGGCGTCCGGCCCGGCCGGTCAGCTGGGTGTACTCCCCCGGCGTCAACTCGGCGTGTGTCTCACCGTTGAACTTGACCAGCTTCTCGAGCACGACGGTTCGGGCAGGCATGTTGATCCCGAGAGCCAACGTCTCGGTGGCGAACACCGCCCGGACCAGGCCCTTGACGAACAACTCCTCGACGGTGTGCCGAAAGACCGGCAACATCCCGGCGTGGTGGGCGGCGAATCCACGCTCGAGCGCGTCGCGCCACTCCCAGAAGCCCAGAACCTCGAGGTCCTCACGCGGCAGCTCCGAGGTGTGCTTCTCGACGATGTACCGAATCTCCTCGGCCTGCTCGGGCGTGGTCAGCACCAGCCGCGAACGCATGCACTGGGTCAGGGCACCGTCGCAGCCGGCGCGGCTGAAGATGAACGTGATCGCGGGGAGCAGACCCTCTTCGTCGAGCTTGGCGATCACATCGGGTCGGGCCAGTGGGCGATTGTTCGCACCACTGCCCTGACCGCCACCGCGACCTCCGCCGCCTGCCCGACCGCCGCGGCCTCGGCTGTGTGGAGCGTGCCAGCGGTCCATCGAGTCGAGGGACTGACGTTGTTTGACGTGTCGTACGAGTTCCCGATCGACGACGATCTTCTGACTGCCGTCGGCCGACTGGGCGCGCGTGTCGAACAGATCGAACAATCGCCGGCCCACCATGATGTGCTGCGACAGGGGTACCGGGCGGTTCTCGTCGACCACGACGGAGGTGTCACCGCGAACAGTGCTCATCCAGGCACCGAACTCCTCGGCGTTGCTCACCGTTGCCGACAGGCTGACCAGTCGAACGTCGTCGGACAGGTGCAGGATGACCTCTTCCCACACCGCGCCTCGGAAACGGTCGGCGAGGTAGTGCACTTCGTCCATCACGACGTGCGAGAGCCCCCGCAATGCGTCCGAGGATGCGTAGAGCATGTTGCGCAGCACTTCGGTCGTCATGATGACGATGGGGGCATCGGGGTTGATCGACGAATCTCCGGTCAGCAGCCCGACCGTGTCTCGCCCGTACCGTGCGGTGAGCTCGGCGAACTTCTGGTTGCTCAGTGCCTTGATCGGGGTGGTGTAGAAGCACTTGCGTCCTGCGGCGAGCGCCAGGTGCACCGCGAACTCGCCGATGACGGTCTTGCCCGCACCGGTGGGGGCACAGACCAGAACGCCGTGACCGTTCTCGAGCGCCGTACACGCGTCCACCTGGAATCGGTCGAGTGGGAAGCCGAGTTCGGCCGAGAAACGTTGCAGCTGGGTGGGTCGGGGGCTCGTCCCCGTGCCGACAACCGTCTCGGTCATGCGATCGACCCGACGGTTCGACCGAGGTCAGATCGTGTCGTCGTACTGTGCCTGTACTCGGGTCGCGGTACTGAAGCCGCTGGACGGCGGTGCCGGAGCGACGGCATCCGGTGACTCGATCGAACCTGCGCCGTCGATGCGCGTTGCTTCGTCATCTGACACATCACCCCATTCGTCTCTTCTCTTGCGCAACTTACGCTTGTCGTGAATTCGCGCAATCTGCACTGCCATTTCGAAGAGCACCGTCAACGCCAGGGCCAAGGCCAGCATCGAGAAAGGGTCCTGCCCCGGAGTTGCGATGGCCGCGAAGACGAACAGCCCGAAGATGAGACCTCGACGCCACGCCTTGAGTCGCTCGTAGGTCAGTACGCCGACGAAATTCAGGGCGACGACCAGCAACGGAATCTCGAAGCTGACACCGAAGATGATGAGGAGGTTGATCAGGAATCCGAAGTACTGATCGCCGCTCAGGGCAGTGATCTGCACGTTGTCGCCGATGGAGAGCAGAAAGTGCAGGCCCTTGGCGACCACGAAGTAGGCCAGGACGGCTCCGGCGACGAACAGCGCTGCCGCTGCGGAGACGAACGAGACTGCATGGCGACGTTCGTTGGCGTACAGGCCCGGGGTGATGAAGGCCCAGATCTGATACAGCCAGATGGGGCAGGCCAGCACGACGCCGGCGGTGAACGCGACCTTGAATCGCAACAGGAACTGATCGAACGGTCCGGTCGCCAGCAAACGACACTGGTCGTCGTTGCTCAGATTCGCACGGAGACTGGGATCGAGCGTGCAGTAGGGACCCCGCAGAAGGTCGCCGAGGCTCTCGACGCCGAAGATGGTGTGCGAATACCAGAAGAACCCGAAGGCAGTCGTCAGCGCAACGGCTACCAACGACCACAGGAGCCGGGTTCGCAGCTCGTACAGGTGATCGACCAACGACATCGTGCCGTCGGGATTGATTCGGCGCTTGCTACGCCGCGGATCGAACGGAATGCGCATGGTGTTCTACGGTCAGCCTTCTTCGGTCGGACGACGGCGAGGAGCCGTCACCGACAGCAGTGAACCTTCGGTGCCACTTGGCACCGAAGGTGTGCTGAGCGGCCGTGCGCTCAGGCAGACTTCGCGTCGTGCTGGGTCTCGGTGTTCGGCTGCACGACCGGCGCAGGCGAAGGCAGCTGAGCGGGAGCTGCCGGCTGCTGCGCCGTCGCAGTGTCGGTGTCGGACTTGCCGTCGTTCTGCATCTCCTTCACCTCGCTCTTGAAGATGCGCAGCGACCGGCCGAGTCCGCGAGCGGCCTCGGGCAGCTTCTTGGAACCGAACAGAATGATGACGACCACCGCAACGATGGCCCAGTGCCAGGGACTGGTGAATCCCATGCGAACCTCCTACAGATCAGATGAATCGAGCGTACCCGACCGCGGGTGTCGCCTCCGGCAGCGGCGGGTGCCGGTTTGCCCCGTGTTCATGTGGCGACGGTGCCGTCCGCGCTGGTGGCGTCGAGCTCGGCGTACGCATCCAGGGCCGAGCGGGCTCGATCGCGGACGGAGTTCACCAAGGATTCAGGTGCCAGTACCGTGACGCCGCCGCCGAAGCCCAGGGTCAATCGAGTCATCCACTGCAGCGTCGCGAACCGCATCGTGACCACGATCGACCCGTCCGCATCCGCAGCGACCTGCGTCATCGGGTAGTAATCCAGGATCCAGGTGAAGGCAGGCGACACCTTCAGCCGCGCCTGCGACAGCGAGGGATCGTCGTTGAAGATCTCGAAGGCGTCCTCGTCCTGCACCGATTCCGGCGGCGCGGCGGGTTCGTCGAGTTCGATGGCCGAGTCGATGCGGTCGAACCGGAAGAGCCGAACTCCCTCGGCGCTTCGACACCACGCCTGGACATAGCTGTGGTCGTCGACGACGACCGTCCTGATCGGGTCGACGGTCCGCTCGGTGAGGACGTCTCGCGATGCGGAGTAGTAGGTCAGCTCCAGGGCGTGCCGGTGACGCAGCGCGGACCGAACGGTGGCAGAGACCGGGCCCTCTTCGGCACCCACGCCGTCGTGATCCGACGAGAGCGGCACGTTGGCCGCAGCCGAGCCGGCTGCGGTCTCGATCTTCGCGATCGCGCGCTGAGCGGCGGACGGGTCGACCATGCCGGGCATCGACGTCAGAGAGCGAAGCGCAACCAACAGGGCCGTCGCCTCGGTCGATGTCAGACGCAGCGGTCGGTCTATCCCGGCCGAGAACGTCACGTCGATGCTCTCCTCGGAGAACGACAGATCGATGAGATCACCCGGGCCGTAGCCGGGCAGACCGCACATCCAGAGCTGATTGAGATCGGCCATCAGGGTTGCCGTCGACACCCCCAGCTCGCGCGCGGCCTCCTCGGCACTCATGCCGGGATTGGCCATGAAGAACGGCACCATGTTGAGCAACCTGGCCAGCCGAACCGACAGTCGTGCGCTCATCGTTCGTTCTCCACGTCGGCCGCCGTCTGCAGGGTCGAGATCACGTCGGCGCGCAGCTCCGCGGGTTCGAGCACCACCGCATCCGCGCCGTGACCGGCGATCAACCGCGAGACCCAATCCCAGGACCGCACGGGCACCTCGACGACGGTGCCGTTGCGGGTGCCGAGACTCTGCACGCCCACCACCGTTCCCATTCTGCGCAGTTCCAGCGCCTTGCCGTCCTGCAGCCACACCCGGGCCGTGCCCGACACCGAGGACGTGCCCGCCACTCGGCGGACGATGTCCTGCAGATCGACGCCGTCGGGCTTGCGGACGCTCTGCGCGGTGCCGAACGACTTGACCTCGTCGCCGATTCGGGACAGACGGAACGTGCGGGTGTCGTCGCGGTCCACGTCGTGCCCCACCAGATACCAGCGGCCGCGAAAGGTCACGACACCCCACGGCTGGACGGTTCTGGTGGTGAACGGCTCGGTCAACGACGGGCGGTGCTGGAACCGCACCGACTTTCCGTCGTCGATCGCGGCCAGCAGGGCACCCAGCGCAGGTTCGGAGCCTCGGGTGCGCGCGGGAACCGCGGTCACCGCCGCGGCGGAATCGTTCTGGTCGACCTGAATTCCTGCGGCGCGGAGTTTGAGCAACGCACTCTGTGCCGCGGAGGTCAGCTCCGGCGATTCCCACAGTTTGACGGCGACTGCAACGGCGGCCGATTCCTCGCTGGTGAGGTCGATATCGGGTAGTTCGTAGGCATCGCGGTTGATGCGATAGCCCTCGACGCCACCGAATCTGGTGGCGGTACCGGTCTCCAACGGGACACCGAGGTCTCGCAGCTCGTTCTTGTCTCGCTCGAACATTCTGCTGAACGCTTCGTGGCTGGTGGAGTCGTCGTATCCGGCAACGCTCTCGCGGATCCACTCCGCGGTCAGGAACTGACGTGTCGACAGCAGACAGATGACCAGATTCATCAGGCGTTCGACTTTGGTGGTGGCCACGACAGTCGAGCCTAGTTGCTCACCGGTGGTCGCAGCGGTAACGACCCGACTGCGTGCGGGACTACATCGATGCGATCAGTCGTTCCACTCGCTCGTCCACCGATCGGAAGGGGTCCTTGCAGAGCACGGTTCGCTGAGCCTGGTCGTTGAGCTTGAGGTGCACCCAGTCGACCGTGAAGTCGCGACCTGCCTCCTGGGCGGCCGTGATGAATTCTCCGCGCAGCTTGGCGCGGGTGGTCTGCGGCGGCAGATCGACGGCCTCGTCGATCTGTTCGTCCTCGGTGACTCGCTTGGCCAGACCCTTGCGCTGCAACAGGTCGAACACTCCCCGGCCGCGTTTGATGTCGTGGTAGGCCAGGTCCAACTGAGCGATCTTGGGATCGGACAGCTCCATCGAGTACCGGTCTTGGTAGCGCTGGAACAGTTTGCGCTTGATGACCCAGTCGATCTCGGTGTCCACCTTCGCGAAATCCTGTGTCTCGATGGCGTCGAGCGTTCGTCCCCACAGGTCGACGACCTGTTCCACCTGAGTGTTCGGCTCGCGCGTCTTGAGGTGCTCGACGGCTCGCGCGTAGTACTCGCGCTGAATGTCGAGGGCGCTGGCCTGTCGTCCCCCGGCGAGTCGAACGGGACGTCGTCCGGTGAGATCGTGACTGACCTCGCGGATGGCGCGAATCGGATTGTCCAGTGCGAAATCTCGGAAGGACACACCCGCCTCGATCATTTCGAGAACGAGGGCTGCCGTTCCGACCTTGAGCATCGTCGAGGTCTCGGCCATGTTCGAGTCGCCCACGATGACGTGCAGCCGGCGGTACTTCTCGGCATCGGCGTGCGGCTCGTCACGAGTGTTGATGATCGGCCGCGAACGAGTGGTGGCCGAGGAGACGCCTTCCCAGATGTGCTCGGCGCGCTGCGACAGGCAGAACGTCGCAGCCTTGGGTGTCTGCAGTACCTTGCCTGCGCCACAGATCAACTGACGCGTGACCAGGAACGGCAGCAACACGTCCGAGATTCGGGAGAACTCGCCTGCACGTTGCACGAGAAAGTTCTCGTGGCAGCCGTAGGAGTTTCCCGCCGAGTCGGTGTTGTTCTTGAACAGATAGATATCGCCCCCGATGCCCTCTTCGGCCAGGCGTTGCTCGGCGTCGATCAGCAGGTCTTCCAGTACACGCTCGCCGGCGCGGTCATGGGTGACCAACTGCAACAGACTGTCGCACTCGGCGGTGGCGTACTCGGGGTGCGAGCCCACGTCGAGGTACAGGCGGGCACCGTTGCGAAGAAACACATTCGAGCTGCGACCCCACGAGACGACTCGGCGAAACAGATAGCGAGCCACTTCGTCCGGACTCAGCCGTCGATGTCCGTGGAAAGTACATGTGACACCGAACTCTGTCTCGATGCCCATAATTCGTCGCTGCACACTTCGACACTACAACGCAACCCTGGAATCGATGTGTCGGAGCGCCCCGATGTCGTCCGTCCGTGAGGATGCCGTCGCACGTGCCTAGGCTGGGCGTCATGACATCCACGCGCACCCCGATCTCGACGACCGTCCACGCGTGGGATCTGTCCCTGGTGGCACGAAGTGCTGCTCTACGGCAGAGCAGAGCGGACGGTGGCCTGCGCGCCTTGAGCAATGCCGCCGATCACGGTCGTCTGTGGCTCGGCGCGGCTGCGCTTCTCGTGGCCGCAGGTGGCCCGGCCCGACGCGGTGGCGTTCGGGGGCTCGTGGCACTGGCCGGTGCGAGCTCTGTGGCGAACGGGCTGCTCAAACCACTGTTCCCGCGGACTCGTCCCGATTCCGAGTCGGTTCCCGTCCTGCGTCAGGTACTGGCGCCGCCGGTGTCGTCGTCGTTCCCCTCCGGTCATTCGGCGTCGGCGGCTGCGTTCGTCACAGCGGTGGCGATCGAATCCCCGGTGGCAGGCGCGCTGCTGGCACCCGTTGCAGCCGCGGTGTGCTACTCGAGGGTCCACGTCGGGGTGCATTGGCCGACGGACGTCATCGCAGGTGCCGCTCTCGGCTCGGCCATCGCGTTGTCCACCCGTCGCTGGTGGGCCGTGCGGTCGGAGAAGCCTGCCGATCTGGGTTCCCCGGTCGAGGTCGAGCCGCTGCAGGGTGGCCGAGGGCTGCTGGTACTCGTCAATCCGGGTTCGGGCACCGATTCAGACGCGGTGCCCGACGCGATTCGTCGAGCACTTCCCGATGCCGATCTGTTCGTGCCGAATCCCGATCAGGACTTCAACGAGCAACTGGAACAGCGGATTCGGAGCACGTCCCCGCGTGCCCTCGGTGTGTGCGGTGGCGACGGAACCGTGGTCAGCGTTGCCGCATCTGCGGTGCGCAACGGATTACCCCTCGCAGCCTTTCCGGGCGGCACCCTCAACCACTTCGCGCGCGACACCGGATTGACCGTCGTGGAGGACACCGCTGCCGCCGTGGAAGCGGGCACTGCCGAACTGGTCGACATCGCCGAGGTGTCCGTCGACGGCCGCAGCGTGTCCTTCGTCAACACCGCCACGTTCGGTGGCTACCCCGACTCGGTGCGGCTGCGTCAGAAGTTGCAACGCCGGATCGGCAAATGGCCGGCCGCCGCCATCGCGATGACGAGGGTCCTGGCAGCAGCAGAACCACTGAACATCGGGCTCGACGGCACCAGGCACTCGGTCTGGATGCTGTTCGTCGGCAACGGCAATTACGTACCGACCGACCAAGTGCCCATGTCTCGCAGCAGTATTCACACCGGAACCCTCGATGTCCGGTTTCTTCCGTCCGAGCCGAAGGCATCCAGAACCAGGCTGCTGTGGGCAACGTTGACCGGCACCCTCGGCTCGTCGCCCGCCTACGTTCGTCGAGCGGTGAAGGAACTGACCGTCGAGGTGGAGGGTGCCCCCGTCGCGCTTGCGGCCGACGGCGAAGTGGTGGGCGACGGAACGTGGTTCGAGTTCACCAGCGACAAGAACGGCCTCGTGCTCTACCGGAAGCGATAGCGCACGAGGCCGAACGAGTGCCGGGACAACCGGTCAGGAAGGCGGTGCGCCTTCGGTGTCGGTTGCCGCCTCGACCGCAGCGGTCGGCGTCGGCAACATGTCCTCCAGTGCAGCTCCGGCGATGCGTCTGAACGCTCGTCGCGGCCGCGCCTGGTCCAGCACCGCGACCTCGAGCGCCGACACCTCGAGAATCTTCTTCTCCGGCTCGGTGCCGGCCGCAGGCGGTGTAGTCGGACCTGCCGTGAGTGCGTCGACGGCGACCCGCACTGCGTCGGCCAGATCCAGCCCGGAGCGGTAGGTGTCCTTCAGCGCAGCCACGATCGGCTCGGTCGTCCCGCCCATGACGACGAAATCCTGCTCGTCGACGATGGATCCGTCGTAAGTGATGCGGTAGAGCTGCGTCGCGACCGGCTCGTCCTGGTGCGACACCTCCGCGACACAGATCTCGACCTCGTACGGCTTGAGCTGCTCGGTGAAGATCGTGCCGAGCGCTTGCGCGTACGTCTTGGCGAGCGATCGACCGGTCACGTCGCGCCGATCGTAGGTGTATCCCTTGATATCGGCGTGCTGGATGCCGGCCTTGCGCAGGTTCTCGAACTCGTTGTACTTGCCAACGGCCGCGAAGCCGATCCGGTCGTAGAGTTCGCTCACCTTGTGCAACGCGGTCGAACGGTTCTCGGCCACGAAGAGGACCCCGTCCGCGTACGTCAGCACGATGACGCTGCGGCCGCGGCCGATTCCCTTGCGCGCCAACTCCGAACGATCGCGCATGATCTGTTCGGCGGATGCGTAGTACGGCATCGTCATGGTGCGCTACCCCCTTCGCTCACTTGCTGGCCGGCCCGGGTGTGGTGCTCGGCACCGCCGGAATGCGCCGCACTCTCGGTCCGCTCCGCGAGGACGGACCGCGCTGCAGCCGAAATCCTCTCGTGCGCAACGTCGTCCGCCCCGACGCTGGTGATGGCGACAGCCGTCGGGTAGATCCCGCGGGTGACGTCCGGACCACCGGTGGCCGAGTCGTCGTCGGCGGCGTCGTACAGCGATTCCACCGCTGCACGGATCGCCTCCTCCTCGGTCATTGCGGGGCGATAGAGCTTCTTGAGCGCGGACTTGGCGAACAACGATCCCGATCCCACCGCGTGATAGCCCGAACGCTCCTCGTATCGCCCGCCGACCACGTCGTAGGACACGATGCGTCCGGCTCGATCCGGATCCGAGATGTCGATGTCGAATCCGACCAGCAACGGGACGGCGGCGAGCCCTTGCATCGCGGCACCGAGATTGCTTCGCACCATCGACGACAGCTTGTTGGCCTTGCCGTTGAACGTGAGCGGCACGCCCTCGATCTTCTCGTAGTGCTCGAGTTCGACGGCGAAGAGCCGTACCAGCTCGATCGCGATACCCGCAGTTCCGGCGATACCGGCGGCGGAGTAGTCGTCGGTGACGTAGACCTTCTGCATGTCGCGATTGGCGATCAGATTGCCCTGCGTTGCTCGCCGGTCACCCGCGATCAGAACGCCGCCCGCGTAGGTCAGTGCAACGATCGTCGTCCCGTGCGGAGCGATACCGGACTTGTCCGAACCGCCGTTCGCGGTGTGGGACGCCAGATCCGCCGCGATACCGCTCTCGGGCAACAGATGAGGGGCGTGCCGACGAAGATAATCGGAGAACGACGAGCTGCTCGACCCGAATGGGATCGCCGCTCCGTCGCCGGCCGACCGTGGGTCCGAACGATCCACCGTCACTGGCCGCCCTTCTGAACGTAGGCGCGGACGAAGTCCTCGGCGTTTTCCTCGAGCACGTCGTCTATCTCGTCGAGAAGGTCGTCGGTCTCCTCGGCCAGCTTCTCGCGTCGTTCCTGACCACCGGCTCCGGTGTCGCCGGGAACCTCATCGTCGTCGCCGCCGCCAGAGCGCCGTGTCTGCTCCTGTGCCATAGTCGCCGACCTCCTCCGTGTATCGAGAAAACAGATCTACTGCACTCTCTTCGGTCGATCCGCGGTGCACCGTCGTGGATGTGCAAGTGCAACCGAACGTTCCGCCGAAAGTGCACGGACCTTTACCCTACCGACAGACCGACTCCGCCGGTTGGCAAGACACCGCGATTGGTCACCACCGGTCTGTGGGTGCGTCAGTTGGTGAGCTGATCGACGAGCTCTGCGGCGCTGTCGACCGACTCGAGCAGTGCACCGACGTGCGATTTGGTGCCTCGTAGCGGCTCGAGGGTCGGGATCCGAACGAGGGAATCGCCACCGAGATCGAAGATGACCGAGTCCCAGCTCGCCGCGGCGATATCGGCCCCGAACTTGCGCAGGCACTCGCCGCGGAAGTAGGCCCTCGTGTCCTCGGGTGGCGTGCCGACGGCATCGAGCACCTGCTGCTCGGTGACCAGTCGATCCATCGACCCACGAGCGACCAGCCGGTTGTACAGGCCTTTGTCCAGTCGCACATCGGAGTACTGCAGGTCGACCAGATGCAGCCGCGGAGCCGACCACCCGAGCCCCTCCCGCTGACGGAAGCCTTCGAGCAGGCGCAGTTTCGCGGGCCAGTCCAGCAGGTGGGCACATTCCATCGGATCCCGCTCGAGCAGGTCGAGGACCATGGCCCACTTGTCGAGCACGTCCAGTGCACGCGCATCGTCACTGCCCTCGGCAGCCACGAACTTGGCAACACGCTGATGGTAGATCCGCTGCAGCGCAAGCCCGGTCAGTTCGCGGCCGTCGGCGAGAGCGACGGCCTTGCGCAGCGTCGGATCGTGGCTGATCTGATGGACTGCGGTCACCGGCCTGGCCAGCTGCAGATCGGACAGGTCGACCCCCGCTTCGATGATGTCGAGCACGAGCGCAGTGGTGCCGACCTTGAGATAGGTCGACATCTCGGCGAGATTGGCGTCGCCGATGATGCAGTGCAGGCGGCGATACTTGTCCGCGTCCGCGTGCGGTTCGTCGCGCGTGTTGATGATGCCGCGCTTGAGGGTGGTCTCGAGGCCCACTTCCACCTCGATGTAGTCGGCCCGCTGCGACAGCTGAAAGCCCGCTTCGTCACCGGACTGGCCGATTCCGACGCGTCCCGACCCGGTGATGACCTGCCTCGAAGCGAAGAACGGCGACAGACCGGCGATGACCGCCGAGAACGGCGTCTCGCGTGACATCAGGTAGTTCTCGTGGGTGCCGTACGACGCGCCCTTGCCGTCGACGTTGTTCTTGTACAGCTGAAGGCGCGGCGCACCCGGGACGCTCGATGCGTGGCGGGCGGCGGCTTCCATCACCCGCTCGCCTGCCTTGTCCCAGATGACTGCGTCCAGCGGATCACGTACCTCGGGAGCCGAGTACTCGGGGTGTGCGTGATCGACGTACAGGCGAGCACCGTTGGTGAGAATCATGTTGGCTGCGCCGATCTCGTCGGCATCGATCACCGGTGCGGGGCCGCTGAAGCGTCCGAGGTCGAAGCCGCGGGCATCGCGTAGCGGCGACTCGACCTCGTAGTCCCAGCGCGTGCGCTTGGCCCGGGGCACTCCGGCGGCTGCCGCGTACGCCAACACCGCCTGGGTGGAGGTCAGGATCGGGTTGGCGGTGGGTTCGGTGGGCGAAGAGATGCCGTACTCGACCTCGATACCGATGATGCGCTGCATAAGTCGAGCCTAGACGGCCGGCAGATGCAGTTCGGGGCGCGCCCTGTGCGGACGCGCCCCGAAAACTGCTCGACGAAGGATCTACAGGTACTGGCCGGTATTGGCCTCGGTGTCGATCGCCCGGCTCGCGCTGGCGTTCTTGCCGGTGACCAGCGTGCGGATGTAGACGATCCGCTCGCCCTTCTTGCCGGAGATTCGAGCCCAGTCGTCCGGGTTCGTGGTGTTCGGCAGGTCTTCGTTCTCGGCGAACTCGTCGACGATGGAGTCGAAGAGATGTTGAATTCGCAGACCGCCGTTGCCGGTTTCGAGTACCGATTTGATGGCGTACTTCTTCGCGCGGTCGACGATGTTCTGGATCATGGCACCGGAGTTGAAGTCCTTGAAGTACAGAACTTCCTTGTCTCCGTTGGCATACGTCACCTCGAGGAAACGGTTGTCGTCGCTTTCGGCGTACATGCGCTCGACGACGCGGTCGATCATCCCTCGGATGCAGGCCGCGCGGTCTCCACCGAACTCTGCGACGTCGTCGGCGTTGACCGGCAACGAGTCGGTCAGGTACTTCGAGAAGATGTCCTGTGCCGATTCGGCGTCGGGCCGCTCGATCTTGATCTTCACGTCCAGGCGACCGGGCCGCAGGATCGCGGGGTCGATCATGTCCTCACGGTTGGAGGCACCGATCACGATGACGTTCTCCAGCCCCTCCACGCCGTCGATCTCGGCGAGCAACTGCGGAACGACCGTCGTCTCGACGTCGGACGAGACGCCCGAACCACGGGTGCGGAAGATCGAATCCATCTCGTCGAAGAACACGATGACCGGGGTGCCCTCGGACGCCTTCTCCCGCGCGCGCTGGAAGATCATGCGGATGTGCCGCTCGGTCTCGCCGACGAACTTGTTGAGCAGTTCGGGGCCCTTGATGTTGAGGAAGAACGACTTCGCTTCCTTGGCGTCCTGACCGCGGGCCTCGGCGATCTTCTTGGCCAACGAGTTGGCAACGGCCTTGGCGATCAACGTCTTTCCGCAACCGGGAGGGCCGTAGAGCAGCACACCTTTGGGCGGGCGCAGGGAGTATTCGCGGAACAGATCCTTGTGCAGGAACGGCAGTTCGACGGCGTCCCGAATCTGTTCGATCTGTCGCCCGAGACCACCGATGTCCTCGTATCCGACGTCCGGCACCTCTTCGAGAACCAGGTCCTCCACCTCGGCCTTGGGGACGCGCTCGAAGGCGTAGCCGGCCTTGGTGTCGACGAGCAAGGAATCGCCGGGGCGGAGTTTGCGGGACGGTTCGTCGGGGTCGACAGGGCCCTCGTCGTTGACCATGTCGATCAACGGCTTGGCCAGCCACACGACTCGCTCCTCGTCGGCGTGACCGACGACGAGTGCCCTCGATCCGTCGCCCAGAAGCTCACGCAGAGTGCTGATTTCGCCGACCTGGTCGAAAGTGCAGGCCTCGACGATGGTCAACGCTTCGTTCAGTCGCACCGTCTGTCCCGGTGCCAGTGAGTCGGCCTCGATGTTGGGTGAACACGTCAGCCTCATCTTGCGCCCGGAGGTGAACACGTCGACCGTTCCGTCGTCGAACACGCTCAGCAGAACGCCGTAACCGCTCGGTGGTTGACCGAGGCGGTCCACTTCCTCGCGGAGCGCGATGAGCTGTTGCCTGGCCTCTTTGAGCGTATCCATCAACTTGGCGTTGCGGAGCGCCAGCGAATCGACGCGACCTTCGAGTTCGCGTACCTGCTCGGGGGACTCCCCCAGTTGGCGGCGCAGTGAAGCAGCTTCGGCTCGCACGGCGTCCAGTTCGGCTCTGGCCGCGGCCACATCCGGATTGTCTGTTGAGCTCATGAGCGACTCCTCCCAGTGACGATCTTTCAACGCTACCGGCACCGGCCCGAATGTGCGGACCGACACCACGATCGGGACGGAGAAGCACTGTGTCTCGACCACACCCGAGCGTCGGTCGAATTCATGTTAGCCTCACCTGACCAAACAGCGGACCGACCATGGAATCAGGGGCCTCACCAGTGACGATGCGTAAATTCTCGGTAGTTGTCGCGCTCGCGGCGGCGGTGATTTCGGTAGCCGGATGCAGCTCGGCCGATGAATCCGATCAGACCGATCACAATTCGACGTCGGCCGCCGAGAGCAGCGCCCCGGCAGCCGAAGCGCCCGCCGTCGCACCGCCGACATCCGGTGAACTCGAAGCATCTCTGCTGCAGTTGGTGGCCCCGAACGTCGACGCAACGACGAAGGCGGCGGCGGTCGAGAACGGGCAGGCACGCCTGACCAACCTCGAAACGATGACCGCGGCCCTGGCCAACTACGGCGCGATCACGTTCGAGGTTGCCGAACCGACGGTCGAGGGCGAGACATCCACCGCCGACGTCGCGATAGCCACCCCGAGGGGAACGGCAGCTCCGTCCCCTCAGACCTGGGTGCTGATCGACGGCGACTGGAAGCTCTCCGATGCCAGTACCTGCCAGATTCTCGCCATGGGACAGGCTCCCTGCGCCTAGACCGACAGGTCAGGAATCTTCGGCGACGCCGATCGTCAGCCCTTGCCGGATCGACGCTGTGGCTTGGGCGTGACGGTGCCCTCGGCGAGGCGTCGGACACTGACGAGGAATGCCGTGTGCCCCTGCATCCGATGCTCGGGACGAACCGCCAATCCGACGACGTGCCACCCGCGCACCATCGACTCCCAGGAACGGGGTTCGGTCCAGCACTCCTGCGCGCGAAGGGCTTCGACGACCTTGGACAACTGCGTCACCGTAGCGACGTAGACCAGCAGCACGCCGCCGGGAACGAGAGCCTTCGATACCGCAGGCAGTGCGTCCCACGGCGCGAGCATGTCGAGGACGACCCGATCGACCTGCTCACCGGGGCGATCGACACCGAACTGATCGACATCGGCCACCGTCAGGTGCCAGTTGGACGGGCGCTCTCCGAAGAACGTTTCGACGTTCTTGATCGCGTAGTCGGCATGGTCCTGGCGGATCTCGTAGGAGATGACCGTTCCTGCGGAACCGACCGCCCGCAGCAACGAGCACGTCAGAGCGCCCGATCCGGCACCGGCTTCGAGTACTCGGGCCCCGGGGAACATGTCGCCCTCGTGCACGATCTGGGCGGCGTCCTTGGGATAGATGACCTGTGCGCCACGCGGCATCGACAGCACGTAGTCGGTCAGCAGCGGCCGAAGCGCGAGGTACGGGGTGCCGTTGACGGACGTGACGACGCTGCCCTCGTCTGCCCCGAGCAGTTTGTCGTGGGTGATTCCGCCACGGTGGGTGTGGAACTCCTTGCCCGCCTCGAGCACCACCGTGTAGTGGCGGCCCTTCCCGTCGGTGAGCTGGACCCGATCTCCGACGCGGAACGGTCCGCTGCGGGCCGGTCCGGTCGGTACCGGCTCGGACGGTATGCCGTCGTCGGTCGTCGGAGCTTCGTCGAGTTCGATCTCGTCGACGGTCGCGGTGACGACCTCGTCCGCGTTCGGAACCGGGGCACCCGCGATCGCGTCGACCCCGGACCCGTCGCTCGACGCGGAATCACCGAAGGACACAGCATCACCGGACGGCACAGCGGAACCTGCTTTCGTTGCTCTGTTCGACGCCCGACCTGTTCGGTCCGACACCTGGGACGACTCGACGTGCCAGACTACGGCCTTGACCGAAGATGTCGGACCAACGGCATAGTGTCGCAGTCGTGAGTATTTCCGTGTCGACGCCCATCGACTTGCCTCTACTCGATCTCGGTGACGGTGAGCAGCAGTCGCCGTCGACGTCCGGCTCCCGTAGTACACCGGCGTTGTCACCCTCGCGCGCAGGTGATTTCAAGCAGTGCCCACTGCTCTATCGCCTTCGCGCCGTCGACCGAATTCCCGAGGTCTCCACCGAAGCTCAGGTGAAGGGAACTGTGGTGCACGCCGCATTGGAGGCCCTGTATGCGTTGCCCGCACAGGATCGTGTGCCGACCACTGCGCGAGAGCTCGTGGATCCGGCGTGGGAGCGAGTTCTCGCGCGGTCGCCCGACATCGAGACTCTGGTTCCGGTGGACGAACGACCGGCGTTTCTCGATCGGGCTCGCGCGCTGGTCGCCGGTTACTACGAACTCGAAGACCCCACTCGGTTCGAGCCCGAATCCTGCGAACAGCGAGTGGAGGTGGTGCTGGAGGACGGTACGCCGCTGCGCGGGTTCATCGATCGGATCGATGTGGCACCGAACGGGATGATCCGTGTCGTCGATTACAAGACGGGCCGGGCTCCGCGGGAGTTCACCGAGTCCAAGGCGCTGTTCCAGATGAAGTTCTACGCCCTGATGATCATGCGGGTGCGTGGAGTCGTTCCGGCGCAACTGAAGTTGATGTATCTCTCCGACAAGCAGGAGCTGACCTACACCCCCGACGAGGGCGAACTTCGCAGGTTCGAGCGCATGCTCTCGGCCATCTGGAAAGCGATTCTGGCCGCAGGCGAGACCGGCGACTTCCGCGCCAAACGGGGTGCGTTGTGCAAGTGGTGCGATCACCAGGCACTGTGTCCGGAGTTCGGTGGTACTCCCCCGCCGTATCCGGGTTGGCCGCAGGCGGTCCAGGCTCAGGCGGTGGCCGAGCAGTGACGATTCCGAACGCCTTCTTCGTTCCAGCCGGAGTCGGTAGTGAAGGCCACGAGAGGGTCACCGCGACCGAGCACACCGTCAGCCTGTGGGCACCGACGATGCAGCACGGGGCACCGCCGTCCGCCCTGTTGGTCCGTGCGCTCGAGCGCGTCGACGCTCGGGAGGACACCCGTATCAGTCGCGTGGCCGTCGACATCCTCGGGCCGGTTCCGGTCGGGGACATCGAGATCCGAGCCTGGACGGAGCGTCCCGGTGCCAACATCGAGCTCGTCGTGGCGGAACTCTGGGCGGACGGCACCTCGGGAACTGCGCGGGCGGTGGCTCGCGGCAGCGCATGGCGTATGCGCACCACGCCGACCGACGACGTTGCACACTCGGGCGATCCGGTGATGCAACCGGTGAGCGACGGTGTCGACTACACGTTCGGTGGCACCTGGTCGTCGGGCTATCTCGACGCCGTCGAGTTCAAGACTCTCACCGGACTCGGCGAGCCGGGGCCGGGCCAGGTGTGGGCAAGGCCCAAACCTGTTCTCGTGCAGGGTGAATCGATGACATCACTGGAAAGACTGTTCTCGATCGCGGACATCGCGAACGGAATCGGAGCGAAACTCCCGATCGACGAATGGACGTTCTTGAACACCGACCTGACCGTGCACGTGTTCCGAGTGCCGCAGGGCGAATGGATCGGGGTGTCGGCCGAGACCTCCACCGGGCCCGACGGTATCGCCATGTGTGCGGGCACACTCAGCGACGAACTGGGACCGGTCGGCCGCATCGCTCAGACGGTGCTGGTTCGCCGTCGCACCTGACGAGCGACAACGATCGCGGCACCCGCTGCGAGGACGCAACGCGCGAAGCGACCCGTCGGCTGCCCGGATTCAGAATGCTCGGCAGGACCTGATGTCGGAGGCGAGGATCGCCTTGGCACCCAGCTCGGCGAGCTGATCCATGACGTTGTTGTGCACCTTGCGAGAAACCATGGCGCGCACGGCAACCCAATTGTCGTCGACCATCGGGGCGAGGGTCGGCGATTCGATTCCGGGGGTGATCTTGACGGCCTCGTCGAGGATCGACTTGGGGCAGTCGTAATCGAGCATCAGGTACTGCTGCGCGAACACGACGCCCTGCACGCGCGCGATGAGCTGCTTGCGTGCGGAGTCGGTGCCAGGGGTGCCTGCCCGTTCGATCAATACACCCTCCGAATCGCAGAGGGATTCACCGAAGGCCACGAGGTTGTTCTGACGCAGCGAGCGTCCCGACTCCACGACGTCGGCGATCGCGTCGGCGACCCCGAGCTGGATGGAGATCTCGACTGCACCGTCGAGACGGATGACCGTGGCCTCGAGTCCTCTGGAGGCCAGATCCTTACGCACCAGATTGGGATAGGACGTGGCGATGCGCAGTCCGCCCAGGTCCTCGGGTGCCCATTCCTTGCCCGCAGGTGCGGCGTATCGGAACGTCGAACGACCGAATCCGAGTGCCAGCCGTTCCTCGACCGCAGCACCCGAATCGAGAGCCAGGTCGCGTCCGGTGATACCCAGATCCAACTGCCCGGATCCGACGTAGATCGCGATGTCCTTGGGGCGCAGAAAGAAGAACTCGACGCCGTTCGCCGGGTCGAGAACCGTCAGGTCCTTCGAGTCGCTTCGACGTCGGTAACCGGCTTCACTGAGAATTTCGGCGGCGGACTCGGAGAGAGCGCCCTTGTTGGGTACGGCTACGCGCAGCATGGAGTTTTCCTTGTTCGACGAGTTCGTGAGCGACATGCGGATCGAACTCACAGATGTTTGTAGACGTCCTCGAGTTCGAGGCCTCTGCCCACCATCATCACCTGGACCCAGTAGAGGAGCTGAGAGATCTCCTCGGCGAGCGCCTCGTCGCTCTCGTGCTCGGCAGCGATCCACACTTCACCGGCTTCTTCGAGGACCTTCTTGCCCTGGAAATGAACTCCCGCGTCCAACGCTGCGACGGTGCCCGAACCCTCGGGACGGGTCTTCGAGCGATCGGTGAGCTCGGCGAACAGCGAATCGAAAGTCTTCACGACTGGATATTCTTTCACGTCGACACTCGGGTACACGAACACGGTCGAGATCAGGCTGTCAGGCCCGACCAAGCCCGCCGGACGTCGTCGGCAGTCAGGCCGAGCAGACCGTCGCGAATCGTGTACCCGGGTGCGGCCGGCACTGCGATCTCGGAGGGAACCACCAGCACCGGACAGCCCGCCGTGTGGGCAGAGAGCGAGCCGGTGGGCGAATCCTCGACCGCGAGGCAGGAGGCAGCGTCGAAACCGAGCAACGCAGCACCGCGCAGGTACGGTGCCGGGTGCGGCTTGCCTGCCTCGACCTCGTCGCCGGTGACCGTGATGTCGAAGTACTCGCGCCCCAGGGTGTCGAGTGCCCGCTCGACCAGACCCCGCTCGGTGTTGGTGACCAGCCCGGTGGACAGGCCCATCTCGCGCACGAGCGCAAGAGCGTCCTTTGCACCGGGTCGCCACGGAATGCCCTCGGCGAACAGGTCTCCGACGCGGGCCGTAAGCCATTCGCGGCCCTGAACCAGGTGCTCGTCGGTGACCTCGACCGACGCGTTCGCCAGAACCTTGCGCAGTGCATCCCACATCGAGTTGCCGAGGGTGCTCTCGCGCACCTCCGCGCTGAGTTCCGTTCCCAGCGTGCGGGAGTACTCACCGATGGCGACGTCCCAGATCTTCTCCGAGTCGAGCAGCGTGCCGTCCATGTCCCACAGGACACCTCGCAGGTGGGTTCTAGACATTGAAGTACTTGGCCTCCGGGTGATGAAGTACGAATGCATCGGTCGACTGTTCGGGGTGTAGCTGCAGTTCCTCGGAGAGCTTCACGCCGATTCGCTCGGGTTCGAGGAGCGCGGCGAGCTTGATGCGGTCTTCGAGATCCGGGCATGCTCCGTAGCCGAACGAGTAACGCGCACCGCGATATTCGAGTTTGAAGAAGCCCTCGGCCTCGGTGGGATCCTCCGAGGCAACGGAATTGCCGTCGGACAGCTTCAGCTCCTCGCGTACCCGGCGATGCCAGTACTCGGCCAAGGCTTCGGTGAGCTGAACGCCGATTCCGTGGACCTCGAGGTAGTCGCGGTACGAGTCGGCGGCGAAAAGCTCGTTCGCGAAGTCCGCGATGGGCTGGCCCATGGTCACCAAGTTCATCGGCAGAACGTCGACCTGGCCCGATTCCCGTGCAGCCGTACGCGATCGAACGAAGTCCGATATGCAGAGGAAGCGGTCGCGGTGCTGCCGCGGGAACGTGAACCGAAAGCGTTCGGGCGCATCGGGTTCGGGTTCGGTGAGCACGATCACGTCGTCGCCCTCGGAGACCGCCGGGAAGTATCCGTACACCAACGCCGCATGCGCGAGGATGCCGTCGGTGCTCAAACGATCGAGCCAATAACGCAGGCGCGGTTTGCCTTCCGATTCCACCAGATCCTCGTACGTCGCGCCTTCGCCCTTTCGAGCACCGCGCAGACCCCACTGCCCCAGGAACAGAGCCCGCTCGTCGAGCAGCCCCGAGTACTCCGACAGCGACACACCCTTGACGATGCGCGTGCCCCAGAAGGGCGGCACCGGAATGTCGATATCGGCAGCGACATCGGATCGCTCGGGCACGACCACCGGTGCCTCGGCGGCCTTGCGCTTCTCGGCGATTCGCTTGGAGCGCTCGTGACGTTCCTTGCGCTCGGCCGTCTTCGCCTTTGCGGCGAGCGCCTCGGGGCTGTCCGGAGCCGGACCGCCGCCACGCTTGGTGGTCATGATGGTGTCCATCAACCGAAGGCCCTCGAATGCGTCACGCGCATAGTGCACGTCGCCCTCGTAGACGTCCTGCAGATCGTTCTCGACATACGACCGCGTCAGCGCCGCACCACCGAGCAGAACCGGGAATTGCTCGGCGACACCCCGCGAGTTGAGCTCGATCAGGTTGTCCTTCATGACGACGGTGGATTTCACCAACAGCCCGGACATGCCGATCACATCCGCGCGCTTGTCGATCGCAGCTTCCAGAATGGTCGAAATCGGTTGCTTGATACCGAGATTGACCACCTCGTAGCCGTTGTTGCTCAGAATGATGTCGACGAGGTTCTTGCCGATGTCGTGCACATCGCCCTTGACGGTACCGAGCACGATGCGGCCCTTGCCGTCGTCGTCGGTCGCCTCCATGTGCGGCTCGAGGTACGCCACAGCAGCTTTCATCACCTCAGCGGAGGCGAGCACGAACGGCAGCTGCATCTGGCCGGAGCCGAACAGCTCACCCACGGTCTTCATCCCCGAGAGCAAGGTCTCGTTGATGATCTCGAGCGGCGGCTTCTCGGTCATCGCGGTGTCGAGATCGGCGTCGAGGCCGTTGCGTTCACCGTCGACGATGCGTCGTTCGAGTCGCTCGAACAGTGGCAATCGGCCGAGTTCCTCGGCGCGGGATTCGCGCGCCGAGGCCGCGGAGACACCCTCGAAGAGCTGCATGAGCTTCTGCAGCGGGTCGTAGCCCTCGCTCCGACGGTCGTACACCAGATCGAGAGCCGTCTCGCGCTGCTCGTCGGGAATCTTGTTCATCGGCAGGATCTTCGACGCGTGCACGATGGCGGTATCGAGACCGGCCTGCGTGCACTCGTGCAGGAACACCGAGTTCAGTACCTGGCGTGCAGCGGGATTGAGGCCGAACGAGATGTTCGACAGCCCGAGGGTGGTGTGCACCTTCGGGTACTTCTCCTTGAGCTGCCGGATCGCCTCGATGGTCTCGATGCCGTCGCGTCGCACCTCTTCCTGGCCCGTCGAGATCGGGAAGGTGAGGGTGTCGACGATGATGTCCTCGTGGCGTAAGCCCCAGTTCTCGGTGATGTCGGTTATCAACCGGTCTGCGACTCGCACCTTCCACTCGGCCGTACGTGCCTGTCCCTCTTCGTCGATGGTCAGAGCGACGACAGCGGCGCCGTGCTCCTTGACCAGACGCATGATCTTCTGGAACCGCGAGTCGGGCCCGTCGCCGTCCTCGTAGTTGACCGAGTTGACCGCGCTGCGGCCACCGAGGTGCTCCAACCCTGCTTCGAGAACGGCAGGTTCGGTGGAGTCGAGCATGATCGGCAGGGTCGACGCGGTCGCCAGGCGGCTGGCCAACGCGGCCATGTCGGCGGCACCGTCGCGGCCGACGTAGTCGACGTTGAGGTCGAGCATGTGCGCACCGTCGCGCGTCTGATCCTTGGCGATGTCGAGGCACTTCTCGTAGTCCTCGGCGAGCATCGCGTCGCGAAATGCCTTGGACCCGTTGGAGTTGGTGCGCTCACCGATCATCAGGATGCTGGCATCCTGCTCGAACGGAACGGCGGTGTAGAGCGAGGACACGCCCGGCTCCGGCGCAGGCCGACGTTCGAGTTTCGTTGCCCCGTGGACCATGTCGGCAACCTGGCGGATGTGCTCGGGCGTGGTGCCGCAGCAACCGCCGACCAGAGCCAACCCGTACTCGTTGACGAAGCCGCTCAGAGCCTCGGCCAGTTCGGGGGCGGTCAGTGGGTACTCGGCACCCTTCGCACCCAGCGTCGGCAGGCCGGCGTTGGGCATCACCGACACCGGTAGACGCGAATGCTTGGACAGATGGCGCAGGTGCTCGCTCATCTCGGCCGGACCGGTCGCGCAGTTGAGCCCGATCATGTCGATACCGAGGGGTTCGAGTGCGGTCAGTGCGGCACCGATCTCGCTTCCGACGAGCATCGCACCGGTGGTTTCGACGGTGACGTGGGTGATGATCGGGATTCGGACGCCGAGCCTGTCCATCGCGTGCTGGCTACCGATGATCGCGGCCTTGACCTGCAGCAGATCCTGGCAGGTCTCGACCAGGATGGCGTCGGCACCGCCGTCGATCATGCCGAGGGCGGCCTCGGTGTACGCGTCGCGCAGTCGGGCGAAGGGAGCGTGTCCGAGAGTGGGGAGCTTGGTGCCCGGGCCCATCGAGCCCAGCACGTAGCGGCCCATTCCATCGCGGCCGGGACCCATCTCGTCGGCGGTCTCGCGCGCGAGACGGGTGCCCTTCTCCGCAAGTTCGCGGATGCGGTCCTCGATGTCGTAGTCGGCGAGGTTCGGCAGGTTGCACCCGAAGGTGTTGGTCTCGACGGCGTCCGCGCCTGCCGCGAAGTACTCGCGGTGGATCTCCCGCAGTACATCCGGCCGGGTGTCGTTGAGGATTTCGTTGCAGCCTTCGAGGCCGATGAAGTCGTCGAGAGTCAGCTCGGCGTCCTGGAGCATCGTGCCCATCGCGCCGTCGCCGATGACAACGCGACGTGAAATCGCATCGAGCAGACTGGGCTTGTGTTCAGCGGGCATCACTACAGAGTAGTGGGCACCGAAGTTACGTCGGGTCGTAGGCTGTCGTGGTGAGTCCCCGAAACCTCGATGGCCAGTCCCCGATCGACAACGGTAACGAAAATACGGACATTTCGGGATCCGGATCGGATGTGCCTCTCGATGCTGCATTGATCGAGGCAGTCCACGATGCTGTGGCCAACGCCACAGACCTCGACGATCTCGACGATCTCGACGACGACATTCCCGAGCTGCGCTCCCCGATCCTGGTGGCTGCCTTCGAGGGCTGGAACGACGCAGGTGATGCGGCCAGCGGCGCGATAGAACATCTGGAGCTGATCTGGGACGCCAGCCCGCTGGCCGAACTGGACTCCGAGGACTACTACGACTACCAGGTCAACCGCCCGACCGTCCGCCAGGTGGATGGTGTCACTCGCGAGATCGAGTGGCCGTCCACACGGCTGTCGGTGTGTTCGCCTCCCGGCAGCTCACGCGATGTGGTGTTGCTGCGCGGCATCGAGCCCAACATGCGCTGGCGCAGCTTCTGCGACGATCTCCTCGAATTCGTCGAACAGCTCGGCGTCGAGACCGTGGTGATCCTGGGAGCGTTGCTGGCCGACACCCCGCACACCAGGCCCGTTCCGGTGACCGGCACCGCCTACAGCACCGAATCGGCCGAACAGTTCAATCTCGAACAGACCCGCTACGAGGGACCGACCGGAATCACCGGTGTACTGCAGGACGAGTGCGTCAAGGCGGGGGTGCCCGCGGTCTCCTTCTGGGCTGCTGTTCCTCACTACGTCTCCCAGCCGCCCAACCCCAAGGCCACCGTGGCGCTGCTGCAGCGGGTCGAGGACGTGCTCGACATCGAGGTACCGCTCGGCGAACTGCCCACCCAGGCCGAGGAATGGGAAGAGGCGGTGACCGAGATGACGAAGGAAGACGAGGAGATCAGCGAGTACGTCCGCAGCCTCGAGGAACGCGGTGATGCCGAGGTGGACATGTCCGACGCGATCGCCAAGATCGACGGCGACGCCATCGCGGCCGAGTTCGAGAAGTACCTGCGTCGACGCGGTCCGGGCAACTTCGGGCTCTGACCGACCGCACACGAGGGACCGGGAGCCGGTGAGGTCTTTCTGATCCCGACGTAACGTCACCGCAGCGGTGACGTCACCCCGACCCCGCAACCTCGTGGGTATGGCCAGCACACCGCGATTCCTGCACGGCATCTTCTCCTTTACCGGGCACGGTCTCGACAAGCCCGAATTGATCGATCCCAGCCTGAGCTTCGTCGTCCCCGAGAGTGCGACGGCTCAGCCGCTGTACTTTCGCGGTGGAAACTCGAGCGACGAGTTGGTGGTCGTGACCTTGCTCCGCGACGGCAGCCCGATGCGCATGTTCCCGATGGGCGCCAAGAGCGGAGTGAACATTCCGCTGCGGGTGGTCGAGGACGTGGATCCGGACACGGTGCTCGAACTGGTGATTGCCGCCCCTGCCGGAACCAGCGGAGAGGTCGTCGTCGATTTCGGTCTGGTGCTGATCTGATGACCGCGTGCAAGCAGCGATTGCTGGTGGTCGGTAACGGGATGGCCGGTGCCAGGGCAGTCGAGGAGATCATCAAACGCGACGGCAGTTCGCAATTCGAGATAACCATGATCGGCGACGAGCCGTACGGCAACTACAACCGAATCATGCTCTCGCACGTGCTGTCCGGCGAGGCCACCGTCGACGACGAGGATCTCATTCTCAACCCGATGAGTTGGTACAGCGCGAACGGTGTGACCCTGCACGCCGGGGACCGCGCGATCTCGCTCGACCGGTTCTCCAAGACCGTCGTCTGCGAGAGCGGTCGGTCCGTCGACTACGACGTGCTCGTCATCGCCACCGGCAGCAATACGTTCTTCCCGAACATGGACGGTCTTCGGGAGTCCGACGGCAGGCTGGCGCGCGGCGTGTTCGGCTTCCGCACCATCGCCGACACCAACGGGATGCTGCAGATGGCGCAGTCGCGTGACGACGTCTCGGCGGTCGTCATCGGTGGCGGACTCCTCGGACTCGAAGCCGCGTACGGCTTGCGCACGCAGGGCCTGGAGGTGAACGTGGTGCACTCCCCCGGACACCTGATGAATCAGCAGCTCGACGAGCGCGGCGGACGAGTGCTGCGCAACAAGATCGAGTCACTCGGCGTCGGCGTGCACACCTCCAAGCGGACCACCTCGGTGTTGCGCTCCGAGGACGGCGTCGTCACGGGCGTCGGGTTCAACGACGGCACCTCGCTCGACGCGGACATGGTCGTGGTCACCGCGGGCATTCGTCCCAGTGTCGATTTCGCTCGCGCCGGCGGACTGGTGATCGAACGAGGAATTGTCGTCGACGACCAATTGCGTTGCGAGGACGAGGGTTCGATCTATGCCGTCGGCGAATGCTGCCAGCATCGCGGCGAGGTCTACGGCCTGGTCGCGCCGCTGTGGGAACAGGCCGTCGTGTTGGCCGACGTGCTCACCGGAGCCGATCCCACTGCGGCGTACCACGGTTCGCGTCTGACCACCAAGCTCAAGGTGGCCGGTGTCGACGTCGCCTCGATGGGGATCACCTCTCCCGAACGCGACGACGACGAGTTCGTCCAGTTCTACGAACCGCGCAGTGGTACGTACAAGTCGGTGATCGTGCGGAACAACAAGCTGGTCGGTGCCACCTTGCTGGGCGACATCTCCAAGGCCAACTTCCTGACGCAGGCGTTCGACGAAAAGGTGCCGTTGCCCGAGGAGCGCATCAGCATGCTCTTCGACATGGGAACTCCCTCTGCGGCAACAGGAGCCGCCGAGCTGGCCGACGACGTTCAGGTGTGCAACTGCAACGGTGTCACCAAGGGTGCCATCGTGGCCTGCGTGCACGCGGGTGCCAAGAACCTCGGTGACGTCACCGCGAAGACCCGAGCGGGCAAAGGGTGCGGATCGTGTAAGGGCCTGGTCAAGGACATCATCGCGTGTGCGGCAGGCGGTGCCGTCGAGGCCGATCCCACAGCCGACTGGTACGTCCCCTGCATTCCCATGACCAAGCCGGAACTGATCGACGCCGTTCGAGCGCAGGATCTTCGGGCGGTGTCTGCGGTGTTCGCGGCGCTGGCGACCGGCGGAGCAGAGGATGCCGCCGCCAAGATGCCGTTGGCATCGTTGCTGCGGACGGTGTGGGGCCCCGACTGGGTGGACGAGCGCGGCGCACTGTTCATCAACGACCGCGTCCACGCCAACATCCAGCGCGACGGCACGTTCTCGGTGGTGCCGCAGATGAAGGGTGGCGTCACCACCCCGGATCAGTTGCGCAAGATCGCCGACGTCGCGGACAAGTACCACGTTCCGCTGGTCAAGGTCACCGGCGGACAGCGGATCGACCTTCTCGGCATCAAGAAGGAGGATCTGCCGAAGGTGTGGGGCGATCTGGACATGCCCTCCGGCTTCGCCTACGGCAAGAGCATGCGCACGGTGAAGACCTGTGTCGGCAGCGACTTCTGTCGCTTCGGCCTCGGTGATTCGACAGCTCTTGGCATCGCCCTCGAAGAACGGTTCCAGGGCCTGGAGACTCCGGCGAAGTTGAAGCTCGCGGTCGCGGGCTGCCCACGCAACTGCTCGGAGGCACTGTGCAAGGACTTCGGCGTCGTCTCGGTCGGCGAAGACAAGTGGGAGATCTACGTCGGCGGTGCAGCAGGCGCGCACATCCGCAAGGGCGATCTACTGGCCACCGTGACGGGGGCCGAGGAGGTTCTGACCGTGGCAGGCAGGTTCATTCAGCACTACCGCGAGAACGCTCAGTGGCTCGAGCGGACGTACGCATGGGTCCCGCGTGTCGGCCTGGAAGAACTGCAGAGCGTGCTGATCGACGACCGGGACGGCATCGTCGCCGGACTCGACGAGCGAGTGCAGGCATCGGTGGACGGGTACATCGACCCCTGGCAGGACCGCGCGGCACCGAAGTCACCCGCCCAGTTCACCCCGTCGCTGCCCCTGCTTCCGCTCCCGCAGGTGCCGGTCCGATGAGCGTGCCGGTCGGGGCCGTGGAGGACCTGACACCCGGCGAGGGACGCGCCTACGTGGTGGACGGCAAGCAGGTTGCGGTGTTCCTGCTCAGCGACGGCTCGGTGCGAGCGATGGACGCCGTGTGCCCCCACAAGGGCGGGCCCCTGGCCGACGGTCAGATCGACGGGTCCATCGTCGTCTGCCCACTGCACCAGTACACGTTCTCGCTCGACGACGGCACCTGCCCCAGCGGCATCGACTCGGTGCGCACCTACCCCGCCGCAGTAGTGGACGGAAAAGTAACCGTCGAACTCTGACCGGCACGGTTGAACGACTGGCACTCCTACCCCCTACCCTGTTCCAGTGAGCGAATCAGGCGAGGACGCGCGGCAGGGAGTCGTGAACGCGTTCGTGGAGGAAGATCGTCTCGGTCTGTTCTCGTTCGCCGTTGCCGAGAAGCGGTCCGAGTACCTGGCCGTTCTCCGGGCCTTCGACACCGCACGAGCCAACTACGTCGTCCTGCTGCACTCCGGAGACGTGGCCGACCTCATCGCACGCAGCCCAGGTCGGCACGCCGCCCTGACCACCCTCGACATCGCACCTCTGCTCGATCAGCTCCACGCCTGGAATCTGCTCGAACGCAGTTACGACGGCACCCGCGCCGCAACCCTCGCCGAGTACCGCAACCGTCACTTCGTCTACCAGTTCGGCCAAGCCGGCTACAAGGTCTACCGCGCGGTCGAGGACGTGCTCGGGGCCCGCCTGGACGACGCGGCGCTGTCGAGGCTGGTGCTGCCCGAGCTGTTGGCGGATATGCACGAGCTGGCCGAGGCGAACCGTCAGGCCGACGGCGATCGTATCTACCGCAAGCTCAGCCGACTCGATTCGACGCTGTCGGAAATGGCGACCCGCGCCGCCCACTTCTATCTGGTGCTCGGTGACCTCGTGCGCACCACCGAGATCACGCCGGAGTCGTTTCTGGTCCACAAGGACGCCCTGCTGACACACATGCGTGAATTCAGCTCCGATCTGACTCGCTACGCACCGAAGCTCGCCGAGGCGATAGCACTCGTCGAGAGCACCGGGATCGAGGAACTCGTCGAGCGAGCCGCGATCAGCGACGAACGAGTCTTCCTCACCGTGGACGAACGCCGCGCCGACTGGACCGATCGATGGGCCGGCCTCTCGCACTGGTTCGTCTCGGCCGAGTCCGAGCTCAGCGAGTCCGAGCGACTCCGCGAGGGTACGATGAGTGCGATCGCCGCCGTGCTGTCGCTGCTGCGCCGCGTCACGGAAACCCGCAAGGGCGGAGTCAGCCGCGAGAGCCAATTACGCCACCTGGCCGGTTGGTTCGCTGCCGCGCCCACCGAGGACAGCGCGCATGCCCTGTTCCATGCCGTGTTCGGCCTCGGCAGACCACGGCACCTGTCGATGGTGCATCCCGACGCCGACATCATCTCGACGTCCCGATCGTGGTGGGAGGCACCGCCGGTCGAGATCTCGCGCACCTTGGCCGAGACCGGGCGCACCCCTACGCCCGGTGTTCCGGGGCGGGTGCAGCGCAACGACGGTGGCATTCGACGGCTGAGGGAGCAGCAACTCGAGTCGCAGCGATCACGCAGCGCCGCAGCGCAGTCGCTCGCCTCGGCCGGGATCCACGACCGCATTCTCGACGAGCAGGAAACCGAGGTGCTGTTGAGCTTGCTGAATGCTGCGTTGACCGCGCGGGTGCGCGTGAGCGGGCGCACTTCCGACTCTTCCGGGTCGGACAGCGGCGTGCGCCTGACACTGACCGACAGCGAGCGTTCGACGATCGTGCGGACCAGCAGGGGCCGATTGCATCTGGACCGCCTCGCGCTCGAGGTCAGCGAGGTAGCACGCCGATGAGAGCTCGCGAGATCTCCACCCTCGCACTGGATTCCTACCAGCGGGCCGCCCGGGTCGCGCTGTCGAATCACCTGGTGACCACGACGTACCCCGATCGGATCGCGCTACCACTGCTGCGTCGATGGGCGACCGAGCTGCGCGAGGACCTGCTCGAACTGTTCGGGTATCGCCTCGAGGTCACCGAGACCACCGCACGTCTGTTCCCGGTGATCGACGCCCTCGACGACAGCCAACCGGCGCGCACGTCCACCGACCGAATCTTCGATCGCCGCAGATACGCGTACCTGGCTTTGGCGCTTGCGGCTCTCGGCCGGGCGGGCAACCAGATCACTCTGTCCGAACTTGCCGATCACGTTGCGGCCGAGGCGAGTCAGGTCGACGGTGTCGAGCTGACGACCGACCGGGCAAGCGACCGAGACGCGTTCGTCGACGCGATCGGCTGGCTCGCGACCCGCGGCGCCATCGCGTTGGCCGACGGTGATGCGACCGGCTGGGCGAACAACCCGTCCGCAGGCGAGGCGCTCTACGACATCGACCGTCCCGTCGTCGTCGCCATGTTCCGGCCGCCCCGCGCCGTGCAGCACCTGCGATCGATCCGCGGTCTGCTGGCAGGCTCGGTCGCGCCGATCGATCCCGAGGATTCCGAACCGGGACAGCCCGATTCCGGGCGTGAGGCAGACCCGAAGGAAACGCTGCGTGCGGTACGCCGAGCGTTGGTCGAGCAACCGGTCGTCTACCTCGACGATCTCGACCTGGACGGCCGCACCGCGCTGGCCGCGTCGCGCACCGTTGCCGACGTCGAGTTGTTGACCGGCCTCGTTGCCGAGCGTCGCTCCGAAGGAGTCGCCCTCATCGACACCTCGGGTCGGCTCTCGGACTACCGGTTCCCCAGCACCGGAACCATCGCCCAGGTCGCATTGCTGATTGCGGGCGAAATCTCGGACCGAGTGATCGATCCGGATGCACCCGCGCTGGCGACCTACCCCCTTCCCGACGGTGACGCCCTGGTGGATCAGTTGGACAGCGCCATTCCCGACGGCGGGATCTTCGGCGATCTCGCCGAGTTCGGGTTCGGTTCCGATGCAACGGCATTCGGCGATGCGGGCGAGAAGAAACTGTATCCGTTGATCGAGGACAGTTGGCTGACAACGGTCGTCGACGATCTCGTCGAACGCTTCGGCCGCACCTTCGCAGCTCAGTGGCAGACCGATCGGGACGGACTGCGAGTGCGGGCGATCGCGCTGTTGCACCGACTTCGACTGATACACAGCGTGTCCGGCGGCGTACTGGTGCTGCCGGTGATCGCGCGCTACCGCGACGTGATGGTCAGCGTGCGTGATCGGACCCCGCAGGACTCACTGTTCGGCACCGAACAAGCCCCCAGAACCGCACAGTCCGTCAGTAACGAATCGTCCGAAGTAGAGGCCTGAGGTAGATGACCGCACACTCGACACGCTTTCGGCCGACGCGAGCAGGGATCGTCAACCTGTGGGACTACCGCGATCAGGAGTTCTCCTTCGCCGACGGTCGCCTGGTGCTGCGTGGTCCCAACGGATCCGGCAAGACCAAGGCACTGGAAGTGCTGTTTCCCTTCGTCCTGGACGGACGCATCGAACCCCGCCGACTCAATCCCTTCGCCGGAGAAGAGCGGACGATGAAGTCCAACCTGCTCTACCGAGGGCAGGAAAGCGCGCATTCGTACGTGTGGATGGAGTTCGGCCGCGGTTCACGCGAGGACCCCGAATCGGTGACGGTCGGAATCGGAATGCGGGCCAGTCGACACAACGACAAGGTGACCCGCTGGTACTTCGTGGCCGACGGTCGAGTGGGCGTGGACTTCTCGTTGTTGGGTTCCGACGACCGGCCGTTGACGAAGAAGCAGCTCGGTGAGCAGCTGGGTACCGACGCGTTGACCGATCGCCCGGTGGACTACCGCGCCGCGATCGATGCCCGCATGTTCGGTCTGGGCGCGCAACGCTACGACCAGCTGATCAATCTCATTCTGACGCTTCGTCGCCCGCAATTGGCCAAGAACCTCGACCCCAAGGGGCTCTCGCAGGCGCTGACCGACGGTCTGCGTCCGTTGGACGAGCAGCTGGTGCTCGAGGCGGCGCGCTCGTTCAGCGACATGGAAGAAGTAGGCCGTGCACTCGAAGGACTGGCACAGGCCGATCACGCCGCCAAGAACTTCGTCTCGGTGTACTCCAAATACCTTCGAGTACAGACCCGTTCGGACGTCGAGCAGGTCTCGCGCCGGCTCGAGGCGGTGACTCACGCGACCACGGCGCACTTCGCCGCCGCCGCCCTGAAGGACCGGCGTCTGCTGGAACGAGCGGCTGCGGAAACCCGATTCGACGAGGCCGAACGCGCACTGGATCAGGCCGTTGCAGACCGCGAAACTCTGCAGCGCTCGAGCGCCTACGAGGGCAAGCAGCAACTGGACGACTTGGCCGAATCCGCCGCGAAGCTGGAGATCTCGACCGCCCAGCAAGCCGACCGCGCACGCAAGGCGCACGCCGAACTGGAACAGCGCACCACCGAGTCGGCGCGCGCCGACTCCGCACTCCGAGACTCCGTTGCCGGGGTGACCCGCGCCGAGGAAGAACTGCAGACTGCAGCCGAGGACGCGGGAATCGTCTGGACACCACTGCCCGGAACAGCGCGCAGCGATCAGATCAGCACCGCTCTGCGTGGCCATGCCGAGGAGCGCGACGGCGACGTGCGGGCGGTTCGCGAGGCGCTGGGAACCGTCGAGAAGGCATCGACCGAGCGCGCTCGCGCGGAGAGGGCCGCTTCGAAGGCTCGCGAGATGCTCGAGGCAGCGTCGGCGGCGGTCACCGAGGCCGAGGCCACCGTCGATCTGGAGAAGGCGCAGTTCGCGTCGGGTCTGCGGGCCTGGTGGTCGGCCAATTCGGCGTCGTACTCCGCGGCGGGCATCACCTCCGCAGCCTTCGAGGCCCTCGACGCCGCGTTGGCGGGCATCGGCGACGACGATGCCCCGAGCCTGGAATCGGTGCTGGCCGACCAAACCGCAGACGCGGTCGACGCACTTCGTGCCCGCCAGGCCCAGGCACGCGTCGACGTGACGACCCGCACGGCCGAGCTGAACGCGCTGCGTGACGAGCTGTCCCTGGTGCGCGCCGAACACGATGACGCGCCGCCGCCGTTCGCGGCACGAACCGACTCTCGCGTCGAACTCTCGGGTGCGCCACTGTGGCAGCTGGTTCGGTTTGCCGACTCGGTCTCCTCTACCGACGCGGCAGGGATCGAAGCCGCACTGCAGGCAGCGAATCTGCTCGACGGCTGGATTCACCCGACCGCGGACTTCCCCGTCGACTCGAACTCGGAGCAGTATCTGTCGCCGCTGCCGGAAACCTCGAGGCCGACCGGGACCACGTTGGCGTCCGTCCTCGAACCCGAGCCCGGTACCGCCGTATCCGAATCGCGCATCCTCGACGTGCTGAAATCGATTGCACTGCAACAGGATCAACACACTGCCTCGGGTAGTGCCGTCTCGGTGGGTATCGACGGTCGGTACTGGCAGGGGGTGCAGCAGGGCCGACACACCAAGACCGATGCCGAGTACATCGGCGCGACGGCCCGTGCGCGGCGCCGAGAGCAGCGGATCGCCGAACTCGGCGCTGCGATCGACACCGCAACAGCCGCACTGGAGGCCGCGACGGTCGACGAGCGATCTGCCCGCGAATCGGTACAGGCACTGGCTGCGGCCGCCAAGCAACTCCCCCGGGTCTCGGCCATCGTGAAAGCGCAACGCACCGTCACCGCCGCCGCCGGAGCGCTGCGTACCTCGAAGGAGACTTCTGCTGCGGCCGACCGCGAGTTCGACCAGGCGATCGCAGACCTGTCCGCGAAGGAGAAGCAGCTACGCACCGTCGCGGTGGCGCACCACACCCCACACATCGGTCGAGACATCGATGCCCTCGCCGCGGCGATCCGGCATTTCGAACACCAGGGCTCGGTGGTGATCCGCAAGCGCGGCGATCACACGCGCGAAGCAGAACGCGCCCGCGAAGCAACCAACCGACTCGAAGAAGCGAGTGGCCTGGCCGAGGAGCTCGCCGAGGAAGCCGCCATAGCCGACGAGAACTACCGACAGCAGGTCCAACGCCTCGAGCTCCTGAGCGAGAAGCTCGGTGCCACCGCAGAACAGATCGACACCGATCTCGAGAACGCGCGCGAACGCATCGAGAAGTGCCGCGCCGAGCAGCGGGCCGCGCGCAAGGCGGACAAGGAAGCGGGCGAAGCGATCGGCAAGGCCGAGGGGGCGTGCAACACAGCGCTCGAGAGCCTGCGCGGTGCCGTCACCGAAACCCTGGGCGACGCCGTGCGGCTCGCGCCCTACGCTCGCAAGGACCTGCTCGGCATCCTCGGCGTCCACGAGGCGTACACCTGGCCGGCGAGCGACTCGGCGTGGTTGAGCGTGGAGCAGATTCTGTATCGAGTGCAGCAGGCCGAGGGTCCCGACGACGAGGTTCCGGTACTTCCGCCCGTCGTGCGCGCTCTGCATTCGGCGCTCGACGCAGCGACGGCGTCGGTGAAAGTCAGTGACTCGAGCCGAAAGTCGACCCGGACAGCGCTGACGAGTGCGCTGCAGGAGTTCGACTCGCAGCTCGCCGCATCGGGTCAGGACTACCGCCTGCAGTGGGATGCGCCGGACGGTTTGACCGTGGTCCGAGTTCAGGACGAGCAGGGGTACTCGTCGGTCGGAGATTTCGCCGACCGAATCGGTGCGGCGAGAGCCGATCAGGAGTTGCTGCTGACCGAGCAGGAGCGCCGAATTCTCGAGGATGCACTGCTGACCGGCCTGGCGCAGCAGATTCACGAGCGCACTGTCGACGCACGCGAGTTGATCGCGCAGATGTCCGCCGAGATGAAGCAGCGCCGCATGTCCTCGGGCAACACGATCGGTGTGCACTGGGTGCTCGCGGACAACCTCGACGACGGTGCCCGGGCGGTGTCCAAACTGCTCGACCGCGACGCCTCGGCCTTGAACCAGGACGATCTGGCCGCGATGCGAGCCCACTTCGCGTCGGAGATCAGGATCGCTCGGGCGGCGCATCCGGAACGGTCCTACCCCGAGATCCTCTCCACGACACTGGACTATCGCCGCTGGCGCGTGTTCGCCTTCACTCTCATCAGCGGCGACGGCAACGAGGATCGTCTCACCGTCGCACGCCACAGTGCGCTCTCGGGCGGTGAGCAGTCGGTGTCGCTGCACCTGCCCCTGTTCGCCGCTGCGCACGTGATGCTCTCGTCCGCCGATCCACATTCACCTCGACTACTGGCGCTGGACGAGGCATTCGCCGGCGTCGACGACAACGGCCGCAGCGAATTGCTCGGGCTGAGTGTGCAATTCGATCTCGATCTGTTCATGACCGGATACGACCTGTGGATCACCTACAGGGACGTTCCCGGCTGCGCGCACTACGACCTGGCGCATTCGACAGCCGAGAACACCGTCAGCGCAGCTCTTCTGGTGTGGGAGAACGGCGAACTGTTCGCCGAGCACGACGGTACCGACCTCGCTGCTGCACTCGGGTCACCTTTGACCCGCCGGGTGCCGACCCGAACCGAAGGTGGGCTGGAGTTTGACCGGTAACAGCGAATGGCGCGGCAGCGTCGAATTGGCTGCACTGCTCGATGCGGCACGAAAGAAGTTGGAGTCCAACTGGCTTCGCGTCGGCGGCAACATCACCGTCGACTTGAGCGACGCCCCGGAGCTGTGGCGTCTGTGCAGCGCCATCTCTCGGTCCAACTCCAGTCTGCATTCCCGGGCGCGCAGCACCAGGCTCGACCTCGAGCGGTTCGACGCGTGGCTGAGCCATCCGCTCAACGGTGGCCTCGGACTGATCGACACCCTCACTCTGCAGGCCCCGCTGCAGGACAAGAAGAAGATCGCTGCCGACAAGGCACAGGTCCGCGCGGATGCACTCGATCGGGCCAGAGAGGTTCTCGGCGGTGGTACCGATCGCGAGTGGATCGAGCACTGGATCGCGTCGCTGCTCAATCAGGACGGCACACTCGGGGGCCGCGTCGCCGTCGACGCGCTCGCGGTGGCGACACAGGTCCTGGCGCTGCTTCCGGTGGACGGAATGTCGCTGACCGAACTCGCGGAACTGGCCTGCGGTGATACGAAGGCGCTCTCTGGCGGCGGTGCCCCGAAACTCGTCCTCGACGCGTTGTCGTTGCGCGAGAACGTGCCTCGGCCCGTCGATCCGGTCGGCATCAGGGCGTTGTGGGAGACCGCGGGCGTGTCGGTCGACGCAGTGTCCAGCCGGGTGCTGGTGCTCGGCTATCGCGTCGACGAGACCCACACGGTGGCTCGTTGGCTCAACGACGCAGCAGACGAGGGCATCCCCTTCCCCGTCACCGTGGACATGCTCTCGCGCGGGCCACTCACCAACAGCTCGTCCACGGTGTTCGTCTGCGAGAACGTGGCCGTGCTCGCCGCCGCAGCCCGCACCATCGGCTCGAACTGCGCGAGCCTGATCTGCACCGACGGTCAGCCCTCCGCGGCTGTGCACCGGCTGCTGGCCTCCCGCGCGCCCGGCACCACGATCCACTGGCGAGCCGACTTCGACTGGGCCGGAGTGCACATGGTGACCCGAGCGCTCTCCCGATACGACGCCTTGCCGTGGCGCATGGACGTCGACTCGTACCGGCATGCGCTCGATGCGCGGAACTCCGAGCCGCTGAAGGGCCATCCGACGGCCAGTCCATGGGACCCGGAACTGGCTGAGGCCCTTCGCGACTCGGGTCGAGCAGTCATGGAAGAACGACTGATCCCGGATCTGCTGGCCGATCTGCGGACCGGGGATTCGATCTAGTTCGGGGAACGATCAGCGCAGCGGAACGCCGAGCAGCGCGTCGACCGCATCGGCGAAGGCACCGGGTGCGCCCGCATCCGACCCGCCGCGTTCGACCGCGAAACTCGCCCACGCGTCGAGAGCATCGAGGGCCTTGGGGGTGTCCAGATCGTCGGCCAGATGCTGCCGCAACCGATTGATCACATCGTCGGCCGACGCGGCGCTCTCGAGCGCTGCCGCCCGGCGCCACAGTGCGAGCCGGGTGTGAGCCCGTTCGAGAACCTCGTCGGACCACGGCCGATCCTGCCGGTAGTGGCCGGAGAGCAAACCGAGTCGCACGGCGGCCGGATCGACGTCCTCGGCGCGGAGCTTGGAGACGAACACCAGGTTGCCGCGGCTCTTGGACATCTTCTCGCCGTCGAGCCCGATCATCCCGGTGTGCACGTAGTGGCGCGCGAAGCGCGGGTCACCGGTCGCGGCCTCGGCGTGGGCGGCCGAGAATTCGTGGTGCGGAAAGATGAGATCGCTTCCGCCGCCCTGAATGTCGAAGGCGGTACCGATGCGGTTGAGCGCGATGGCCGCGCATTCGATGTGCCACCCGGGCCGGCCAGGACCCCACGGCGACGGCCACGACGGCTCGCCCGGCCGCACTGCGCGCCAGAGCAACGCATCGAGTGGATCCCGCTTACCGACGCGATCGGGGTCGCCACCGCGTTCGGCGAAGAACGTGTCCATCGTGGCGCGGTCGTAACCGGACTCGTAGCCGAACTGCTCGGTGGCATCGGCACGGAAGTACACATCCGGGTATTCGGCATCGTCGACGACGTACGCGGCACCGGACGCGACCAGCTTCTCCACCAGTTCGACGACCTCGTCGACGGACTCGACGGCGCCGATGTAGTCGCGCGGAGGGAGCACCCGGAGCGCTTCCATGTCTGCGCGGAAGAGTTCGATCTCACGTGCTCCCAGATCGCGCCAGTCCTCGCCGTCGCGGTCGGCGCGCTCGAACAGTGGATCGTCGACATCGGTGACGTTCTGCACGTAGTGCACGTCCGTGCCCGCGTCCAACCACAGCCGGTAGATCAGGTCGAACGTCAGGTACGTCGCTGCGTGCCCCAGGTGGGTGGCGTCGTACGGGGTGATTCCGCAGACGTACATCCGCGCCGTCGAACCGGGGGTGACGGGACGGACCTGGCGGTCGGCGGTGTCGAACAATCGAAGCGCTGGACCCTGTCCTGGGATTGTCGGGATCTCCGGGCTCGACCAAGAATGCATGCAGCCGAGCCTATCCGAGCCCGATCAGAAGGCGGGCCAGGGTATGGGTCTGCTCGAGCGAGGTTCCGGCATGACGGGACGGGCGATCAGCTCCTGCGCCCGGTCGAGAACCGCGACCGTTTCGGCCAGGGTGATCTTGTCGACCAATCGTGGAGCGGTGACCGCGTCGAACGTCTCGACGAACCGCACCACGTCGGTCATCAATGCGTCGTCCACGGCCTGGCCAGCCCACCCCCACAGCACCGTCCGCAACTTGTTCTCGGAATGCAGACAGATGCCGTGATCGACTCCGTACACGTAGCCGTCGAGACCTTCGAGCGCGTGCCCGCCCTTGCGGTCGGCATTGTTGAGGATCACGTCGAGAACTGCCATCCGTTGCAGCCGCGGATCGTCGGCGTGGATCAGCGCGATCTCCTCGCCCTCGCCGTCGTAGGCCTGCAGCACCGGAATCCATCCCGCCGGCACGAGATCGGGACGACAGATGTCGACGAGGTCGACGCGTCCCTCCGTGCGCTCTTCCGGCGTGTCGATCCATTTCTGCACCATGCCCGGACCGAACGGCCCGTCGCGCAGCACCGTCGGCGGAATGACTCCCCAACCGAGGGCCTCGGAGATTTCGTACGACGCCACCTCGCGGCCCGCGAGAGTGCCGTCCGGAAAATCCCAGAGCGGCACTTCCCCGCGAACGGGTTTGTACACGCACCGCACGGCCGTCTCGCCCTCGCCCGCCTCGCACACCAGCGTGGCGTTGCTGGCCGACACCACCCGACCGACGACGGTCAGGTCGCCGGTCTCCATGGTTTCGCGGCCCTCGAACGGCGGCAGTTCGACGGTCAAGACTCGTCGACCTCGGTCACCGGTCCGAACGTCGCACCGCGGCGGTAGCCGTTGGTCCTGATGCAGACGTGTCCCTCGGGAGCCAGTGGCTGTCCGCACAGCGGGCACGGCGCGCGGCCCGCTGCGATGACGCGCTCGGACCGCACCGCGAACTCGCGGGCCTGCACCGGAGTGAGGAACACCCGAACGGCATCGGGACCCTCGTCGGTGTCGTCGAGAACGACCGATTCGTCCACCTCGACCTCGCTGACGGCGAGAAGTTCCACCACGACGGCGTTGGCGTCGGCATCCCAGCCGAGCCCCATCGTTCCCACGCGGAACTCGGTGTCGATCGGAGTCAGCAACGGACTGGTGTCGACCGGATCGGTCTCCTCCGCCGGAACATCGGCTCCGAAGCGACGGTGCACCTCTTCGAGCAGCAGACCCATTCTGTCGGCGAGTACCTGGACCTGCTGCTTCTCCAGCGCTACCGACACCACGCGGGCGTCGTGCACCGCCTGGAGGAAGAACGTTCGGTCGCCCGGTTCCCCAACGGTCCCGGCAACGAAACGATCAGGGGTGCGAAAAACGTGTATGGCGCGCGGCATTGCACCTCCTAACGACTCGAACAGCTCCGCGAAGCAATTCGCGGAACTTTCATTATCGGCCACAGATCGACCATGGACGGTATTGCTTGCCCTTCAGCCTGCCACCGATCGGGGCGGTAGCGCCGAATCGGCGCTCTAGCTGCCTGCCCCACCACCGACGACCGCGTCGGAAGAGTCCGCGTTGCCCGATTCCGAAGTGGTGGGCTCCTCGGCCTTCGGCACGAACGCGCTCAGATCGGACCCGGTGTCGTTGGTCCGCAGTACGAAAGGACGCGTCGAGGTGTAGCGAACGACACTGATCGATGCTGGATCGGCGACGATGCGCTGAAAGGAATCGAGGTGGGCACCCATCGCGTCCGAGAGCACCGACTTGATCACGTCACCGTGCGAGCACGCCACCCACAACACGTCGCGACCGTGCTGCGCGGCCAACCGCGCGTCGTGCTCGCGCACGGCCTGCACGGCGCGTTGCTGCACCGTCGCCAGGCCCTCGCCCTCCGGGAACACCGCGGCCGACGGATGCTGCTGCACCACCTTCCACAGTGGCTCGGCCAGCAATTCCTTGATCGTCCGGCCGGTCCACTGCCCGTAGTCGACCTCCACCAATCGATCCTCGACCACCGGCGCGAGCCCGAGCTTGGCAGCCAACGGCTCGACCGTCTGCTCGCACCGCAGCAGCGGCGAGCGTACGATCTCCGCGACCGGCAGATCACCGAGACGATCCGCGACCGCCTGTGCCTGCTCACGCCCGCGATCGTCGAGCTCGACGCCGGCGCTTCGACCCGCGAGCGTGCCTGCGGTATTCGACGTCGAGCGGCCGTGTCGAAGCAAGATGACTGTCATTGCATCGAGCCTAGTGAGGGTGTCCCTACGTTGCAGATACGACCCCGCCTGCCAGGAGACCGAGCACCACGACACCCAGCACGATGCGGTACCCCACGAACCAGTACAGCGAGTGGTTCGCGACGAACTTCAGCAGCCAGGCAATCGAGGCATACCCGAGCCCGAAGGCGACGATCGTGGCCACCAGCAGCTGCGGACCCGACGCCGCCAGTCCCGAGCCGACCGGCTCGAAGGCGTCGGGCAGCGAGAAGAGACCGGAGGCCGTGACCGCCGGGATGGCGAGCAGGAACGAGAATCGCACTGCTGCCTCGCGTTCGAGCCCGAGGAACAGGCCTGCGCTGGTCGTCGCACCGGAACGGGACACTCCGGGAATCAGGGCGAGACACTGCGCCAGACCCATCACGATGCCGTCGCGAGTGGTCAACTTCTCGATCGGACGCTCCTTCCTACCCACCTTCTCCGCGATCGCGATGACGACGGCGAACGCGATCAACATGAACGCGATGAGGTACAGGTTTCGGGCACCGGTTCGGATCTGGTCCTTGAACAGCAGGCCGAGAACGCCGATGGGAATGGTGGCGATGATCACGTACCACCCCATGCGGTAGTCGAGTCCGCGTTCGTCCTTCTGCTTGAGGCCGACGAACCAGGCCTTGACGATTCTGACGATGTCTCGCCAGAAGAACAGCAGCACAGCGGCTTCTGTGCCGAGCTGCGTCACCGCGGTGAAGGAGGCACCGGCATCCTCGTTCCAGAACACGCTGGACACGATGCGCAGGTGCCCGGACGAGGAGATCGGCAGGAATTCGGTCAGGCCCTGCACCGCGCCGAGGATGATCGCCTGCAGCCACGTCATGTCGATCATGCGGCGTCACCCTCCGAGATCGGTGTGGATGAACTGTTCACTGTCGATGCGCGGCCGCCGGCCTGCCCCCTGAATTCGCGATTCACGGGCACGACCGTACCCGGCGCGGCACGTGCGCACCGAGCGGCGCGGCGCACTACTGTGCACTGGCGGCAGTGCAGTTCGACACCGACGATCACACGTAAAAGGACATTCGGCACATATGAAGCAGAGATCGGTCGGCACCAGCGGACTTCGAGTCTCCAGACTCGGCCTCGGCACCCTCGGATGGGGTAGCGGAACCGACGGTGACGACGCCGCGGCACAGTTGTCGGCGTTCGCCGAGGCCGGCGGCACGCTCGTCGACACGTCTCCGGCGTACGGGGACGGACGCGCGCAACGAGTGCTCGCCGAATTGCTCGACGACGTGGTCCCCCGGCACGAATTGGTGATCAGCAGCGCAGCGGGGCTGAGTTCGCGCTACGGTCGCTATCACGTGGACTGCTCGAGGCGCGGGCTGCTCGGCCAACTCGACGCCACGCTGCGCGAACTGGGAACCGACTACCTCGACCTGTGGCAGGTGGCGACCTGGGATCCGATGACTCCGGTCGACGAGGTCGCCGCCACGCTCGACTATGCCGTGACCAGCGGACGGGTCCGCTACACCGGAGCCCGCGGATACCTCGGCTGGCAACTGGCGACGGCGGCAGGTGCAGCCGGTACCGGACACATCGTGGCCACTCAGGCGGAGTACTCACTGCTCGCGCGCGGAATCGAGGACGAGCTGATTCCCGCCGCAGACCACCACGGCATCGGTGTCCTCGCCGCGATTCCCCTCGCGGGCGGCGTGCTGACAGGCAAGTACCGCAACGGAATCCCGGCCGACTCCCGCGGTGCCGACGAGGTGCACGCGGAGTCCGTGCTCACGTACCTGACCGATGCTGCGGTCAGCATCGTCGACGCCGCGGTCACCGCCGCCGACGGGCTGGCCACCTCTCCCCTGGTCGTCGCACTCGCATGGGCTCGGGACAGGCCGGGCGTGAGCAGCGCGATCGTGGGAGCTCGCGATCTGGCTCAGTTGATGGGCGCACTGATGGCCGAGGAACTCGAGCTGCCGTCCGCGATCGCGTCGGCCCTGGACGACGTCAGCGCCTGACCCCCACGAACATCGGACAGGCTAACCTTCCGTTGTGACCGTCAACCGTCTCGCCGCCGTGCTCCTCGTCGCCGGACTTCTGGTGGCCTGCTCGGCGAACACCCCCGGCGCAGGACCCGCGGACTCGATCGGCCCCCGCACCGCTGTCGTCGACGATCCGAATCCGGAACCGATCGCCGACGATCCGGCCGAGGTACTGCCCGTCACCGTGACCGGATTCGACGGCGTCGCCGTCACGGTCACCGACAACAGCCGCATCGTCGCTGCCGATCAGTACGGCACGCTGGCCGAGACCGTCTTCGCGCTCGGACTCGGTGACAACCTCGTCGGGCGTGACACCTCTGCCGCATTTCCCGCGGCCGAGAACGTGCCCGATGTCACCCCGACCGGCCATTCTCTGAGCGCCGAAGGAATTCTGGCGCTGTCGCCGACCGTCGTCCTGACCGATACCAGTATCGGTCCGCGCGCTGTGCAGGATCAGATCCGAGCCGCGGGCATTCCCGTCGTGTTCTTCGATCCCACCCGCACTCTCGCCGGCGTCGCGACCCAGATCGAGGCCGTGGCGGCCGCCCTCGGTGTCCCCGATGCCGGTGCCGCCCTCGCCGAACGAACGAACGCCGAGATTTCGGCAGCGGCGAACGAGACACCCGAGTCCACCGAACCGCTGAAGATCGCGTTTCTGTACATGCGCGGGCCTGCCATCAAGATGCTCGCCGGGCCCGGTTCGGGAGCGGATGCACTGATCGAGGCTCTCGGAGCCGAGGACGCCGGTGTCGAATCGGGTCTGACCGAGCAATTCGTGCCGGTCACCAGCGAAGCCCTGATCGCCGCAGAACCCGACGTCATTCTGATGATGACCAAGGGCCTGGAATCGATCGGCGGAATCGAGGGTCTCGAGCAGATCCCCGGTATCGCCCAGACACCCGCGGGCCGAGAACGCCGGGTGGTTGACATGGACGACGGGACCATCCTCAGTTTCGGCCCGAACACGGGAAAGGTGTTGGGCGCACTGTCGAAGGCCGTGTACGACCCGGCGTCATGACGAACCGCACACGCGCCGAACCAGCCACGGGCAGAGGACGGGTTCTTGCCACCTTCGGAGCCCTGGTCGTTGCACTGGTGGGCCTGGCATTGATCTCGGCCGTCGTGGGGCAGGTGCCGACGACTCCGCTGGAAGTGCTGGGCAGCCTCGCGAATCGGGTGGGACTCGACATCGGCCCGATGCCCTCACATCCCAGCGGCGAGGTGACGCTGTGGCAGGTCCGGTTCCCACGGCTGACGCTGGCAATTTTTGTCGGCGCGTGTCTGGGCTGCGCGGGTGCGCTGCTCCAGGGGGTGTTCGCCAATCCACTGGCCGAGCCGGGTGTCGTCGGGGTCTCCTCGGGCGCTGCCGTCGGGGCCAGCTCGGTCATCGTGCTCGGCGGCAGCTTCGCGGGAGTGTGGAGCGTGGCTTTCGCCGCATTCGTCGGCGGGCTCGTCACCACGGTCGCCGTGTATTTCCTCGCTCGCAACGCAGGCCGCACCGAAGTGGTGACGCTCATCCTCACCGGCGTTGCAGTCAACGCCTTCGCCGGCGGTGTCATCGCGTTCTTCACCTTCGTCGCCAGTCCCGCCGCCCGCGATCAGATCGTGTTCTGGCAACTGGGGTCGCTCGCGGGCGCAACCTGGCAGTCGGTGGCGGTGGTCGGCCCGCTCGCGCTGCTCGGAATCGGAGCCTCCCTGGCGATCGCCCGCCGACTCGACCTGCTTGCGCTCGGTGAGAACGTGGCACGCCATCTGGGAGTGAACGTCGAACGACTCAGACAGTTCGCGATCGTCGTCGTCGCCCTGCTGGTTGCGTCCGGGGTCGCGTTCACCGGAATCATCCTGTTCGTGGGTCTGGTGGTTCCGCACGCCATGCGGATGGTGCTCGGCCCCGCGCATCGACTCCTCATTCCGGCCAGCGCCCTCGCCGGGGCGGTCGTGCTGCTTGCTGCCGACCTCGTGACGCGGACTCTCGTCGCGAACGTCGACCTGCCACTCGGCATGGTGACCTCGCTGGCGGGTGCCCCGTTCTTCTTCTGGCTGCTTCGCCGTACCCGTGCTCGCCAGGGCGGTTGGGCATGATGGGGCGCACAGCCCGCCGCGACATCCCGGTCATCCCTGAACCGGGTTCGAACACCCTCGTCGCCTGCGGAGTCTCCGCACGGCGTGGAGACGCGACGGTGTTGTCCGACGTCCACCTCGACGTGGTGGCCGGCGAGATACTGGCGCTGGTGGGACCCAACGGCGCAGGCAAATCGACGCTGCTGTCGGTCCTGGCGGGAGACACCGAGCCCAGCGCCGGATCGGTGCTGCTGGGCGACGAACCGCTGTCCCGCATCCGCACGGTGGACGTGGCCAGGCGACGCGCTGTGCTGCCCCAGCAACACAGCGTCGGATTCGCGTTCACGGCCGGCCAGATCGTCCGGATGGGCCGAGCCCCCTGGGTCGGTACGCCGGCGGCACGCACCGACGACGACCGCGTCGCCGCAGCCATGGCCGCGTGCGACGTAGCGGAGTTCTCGCATCGACCGTTCGCATCTCTCTCCGGCGGCGAGCAGGCCCGGGTCGCGCTGGCTCGCGTCATCGCCCAGGACACCGCGACGATCATGCTGGACGAGCCCACCGCAGCACTCGACCTGGGACATCAGGAGTCGGTGATGGCCGTGGTGCGTTCACTCGCCGCCGCGGGCCGCGCCGTGGTCGTCGTGCTGCACGATCTCGGCCTCGCGGCGGCGTACGCCGATCGCGTCGCGATCCTGGACTCGGGTGAACTGATCGCAACCGGTCCGCCGCGCGAAGTGCTCACCGCCGAAAGGCTGGCCCGGGTCTATCGACACCCCGTCGACGTGTTCGATCATCCCGACACGGGCGAACAGCTGGTGGTTCCCCACCGTGTCAGAAACCCTCCAGCACGGAATTGACCCGGTTGAAGAAGGACCGCACTGCCGTGGTGTCCCGCTGTGACGCATCGGACAGCTGCTGCGCGTGGGCGACCGCATCACGCACCACCCCGACGATGCTGCGCTCGTCCGTCAGATCTACCTCGGTGACCGAATGCTCGGCAACCGCTTCGACCTCGGACCGGTCCGGTACAGGAGATTGCACATCGGCGCGGTATATCTCCACGTAGAGGGTGCTTCTGTGCACCCGAAACGCGAACGCCCGGCCGTCGTCGGTGCGCCCGAAGCCGTTCGGATGCGTTCCCGCGTTCACTTCCTCGATGACGAAGTGTGTTTCCTCGGTTCCCACGTCCACTCCCATGTCGTGCACTCACCTCGGACGATCACGCTACCGCGTCCTCGGACTCGACCGGACGGCAGCAGATCCGGCGCGGTCGATTTCGCCGAGATCGCCGCACGCTGGTACAGATGTGGCAGCGCCTACACCGGCAGCATCTTCTCGAGGAAGTAGGTTCGGCCTCATGCGAACACCGTCGGCTCGTTCGATTCGAGGGGCAGTCGCGTCCGCGCTCGCCGTCGTCACGGTCCTGTCGGTCGGCGGGTGTTCCAGCGACGACGAGAACGCCGACGACATCTCCGTCGAACCCCGACCGCCGGCGGAGTCCCCCGAGGCGACGGTCACCCCCGCCGGAACCGTCGGTCCGTTCGCGCCCGTGGACGCCCTCACCTTCGACCCCGTCACCCGCACCCTGGTGGCGCTCACCGACGCATCGACGACGGTGACTCTGGTCCGCGACGGAGCCACGGCCGAGACCCAGGTGGTCGACCTGGGCTCTACGGGAGCAGAACTCGTCGCCGGACGCGACTCGACCGTGCTCGTCCCGATGGACGGTGCCGTCGCGAGAATCGCCGTGGCGGATGGACAGCGCACCGACCTCACGGTCGACGCCGACGCCCTGTCCGCAGCCGACCTGCCCGACGGCACGACGGCCGTCGGGGACGGCACCGGAGCGGTCCGCGTGCTCGACGCGAGCGGTCAGATCACCGCCACGGTCTCCGGCGGCAGCGTGACCTCGGCAGATTCTCTGGCCAGCACACCGAACGGGGTCTCGGTTCTCGATCGTCGTCAGACGTCGGTGACCGACCTGGATCTGGACGACGGCACCCTCGGAGTGGCCCTGCGCGCAGGCGAAGGTGCTGCGGAGATGACCAGCGACGAGTTCGGCCGTCTACTGGTCACCGATTCGACCGGGACCGAGTTGCTCGTCTTCACCTCGCACGATCTGCTGATGCGACAACGGTTTCCGGTCGGGTCGCAGCCGTGGGCGATCGCCTACGATGAGCAGTCCGGTGTCGCATGGGTGACGCTGCCCGCTCTCAACGAGGTGGTCGGGTACACACTCGACACCGGAATTCCGGTCGAGGCCAGGCGGTTGGCCACTGTGCGGCAGCCGAATTCGGTTGCCGTCGACGCCGACACCGGCGACCTGTACGTGGGATCGGCAACCGGCGACGGTCTGCAGCGCATCCCCGCTGCGGGTCGCTGAGCTCGAAGCAGGAGTGGAGCCTGCAGGAACGACCGATAGGGCAGGAGTGAAGCCTGCAGGAACGACCGTCAGGGCAGGAGCGGAGCCTGCAGGAACGACCGATAGGGACTGAGGAGGCATGTGAACGCACACGAGGGTTCGGCACCTGGCCGCGCGAAGATGCCCGTCGGATGGGAAGTGTCGCCGTCCGATGATTGGGAGTACGTGCCGTTGCGGTTGCCGCCGGATGTGACCCGTGTGACGGCCTCGATGCGTCTGGCGATTCAGGCGGAGTTCGGCGGCTGGGAACTGTCGCGGGTTCGCCTCTACACCGATGGCAGCAGGCGAGTGCTGCTCAAACGCAAGAAGACCGCGCATCACATCCCTGAGCCGGGAATCTGAGCGTCTCGCAGTACTGTTCTGACCGCACGATCGTCGAATCACAGCATGAGTTCGACCGAGCCAGATCGACCGGAGAGAAGACCGTGGGAGACCGTCTGTACCGCGTCCTGTTGCGCCTTATGTTCCTCGTGCCACCGGAGAGGATTCACCACCTGGCGTTCGGTGTGCTTCGCGCGGTCGCCGTCGTGCCTCCGCTCCGCTACCTGGCACAGAAGATGTTCGTGGTCGACGATCCCCGGCTGCGCTCGACGGTGTTCGGCGTCGACTTCCCGGCCCCGCTCGGTCTCGCGGCCGGCTTCGACAAGAATGCCGACGGAATCGATGCGTGGGGGCCGATCGGATTCGGTTTCGCCGAGATCGGCACAGTGACCGCGCAGAGCCAGCCGGGCAATCCGACTCCGCGACTGTTCCGGTTGCCCGCGGACCGCGCCATCGTCAACCGCATGGGCTTCAACAACCACGGTGCCGACCACGCCGCGCAGCGTGTCCGTGCCAGGCGCACCGGTATCCCGATCGGTGCCAACATCGGCAAGACCAAGATCGTCGAGCCGGCCGGTGCTGCCGCGGACTACACGGCCAGCGCCCGGCTTCTGGGCCCGTTGGCGGACTTCGTGGTCGTCAACGTCAGCTCCCCCAACACCCCTGGCCTGCGTGACCTCCAGGCCGTGGAATCGCTGCGGCCGATCCTGGTGGCGGTGCAGTCCGTGGTGACGGTTCCGGTACTGGTCAAGATCGCCCCCGACCTGTCCGACGAGGACATCGACGCCGTGGCCGATCTGGCCGTCGAACTCGGTCTCGACGGGATCGTGGCCACCAACACCACGATCTCTCGCACCGGTCTGCGCACTGCCGCCGACGTGGTCACCGCAGCAGGAGCAGGCGGCCTGTCCGGTGCTCCGCTGGCCGACCGCTCGCTCGAGGTACTGCGACGCCTCTACCGCCGAGTGGGTACGCGTCTGACGCTGGTCTCCGTCGGCGGAATCGAGACCGAGGCGCAGGCATGGGAACGCATCACCGCGGGGGCGTCGCTGGTGCAGGGCTACACCGGGTTCATCTACGGCGGCCCGTTGTGGATCAAGAACATTCACCGCGGACTGGCCGCTCGGCTCGAGCAACACGGGTTCGCCACGATCGCCGACGCGGTGGGCTCGGCGAACAAGCCCTGAAGCGTCGGGTGTCGGGAAATGGGTTTCCGACACCCGACGACCGAGCTCAGGCCTCGTAGATGCCGGTGAGGACCGCACGACCGATGGCGTGCGAGAACAGATTGAAGCCGAGGTAGGCCGGGGTGGCCGTCTCGTCCACTTCGAGCCGTTCGACGTCCACCGCGTGAACCACGATGAAGTACCGGTGCGGGCCGTGGCCTGCGGGCGGTGCAGCACCGATGTAGCGGAACAGTCCTGCATCGTTCTTCAGCGTCACCGCGGTGCTGGGTACCCCGGTCCCGCCGTCGTCGCCCGCGCCGGACACCAGCGATGTCGTCTCGACGGGGATGTTCGCCACTGCCCAGTGCCAGAAGCCGGATGCCGTCGGCGCGTCGGGGTCGTAGACGGTGACGGCGAAGCTCTTGGTGCCCTCGGGGAATCCGGACCAGGACAGCTGCGGGGAGTTGTCGTGTCCACCGGCTCCCATGATCCCACTGACCTGCTGAGCGGCCAGTGTCTTGCCGTCCTCGACGTCCTCGGACGTCAACTCGAAGGACGGTAGGTCCGGAAGCGAGTCGTATGGGTTGTACGCCACGATGGTTCCTTTCGTATCAGCTGTGCAGCAAGAAGTGTTCGAGTACCTGTGTACCGAACTCCAACGATTCCACGGGTACTCGTTCGTCGATGCCGTGAAACAACGCCGCGAAATCCAGTTCCGGCGGCAACTTCAGCGGAGCGAAGCCGAAACAGCGAATACCGATGCGCGCGAATGCTTTTGCGTCGGTGCCACCGGAGAGCATGTAGGGAACGGTTCGACCGTTCGGATCGTGAGCCAACACTGCGTCGTTCATCGCATCGACGAGATCACCGTCGAAAGTGGTCTCGTACGGTTCCAGTTTCGTGATCCACTCGCGTTCGACGTTCGGGCCGATCAACTCGTCGACCTCCTTCTCGAAGGCAACCTGCCGCCCCGGCAACACTCGGCAGTCCACCACTGCCGTCGCCGTCTGCGGAATCACGTTGGCCTTGTAGCCGGCCGAGAGCATCGTCGGGTTCGCGGTGTCACGCAGCGTCGCTCCGACGATGCGGGCGATGCTGCCGAGCTTGAGCAGGGTGCCGTCGATGTCCGGTGACGTCGGGTCGAAATCGAGCCCCGATTCCTCCGAGACCGCCTGCAGAAACTGCGAGACCGATTCGGTGAGCACCAGCGGGAACGTGTGATTGCCCAGTTTGGCCACTGCCTCGGCGAGGTAAGTCACGGCGTTGTCGTCGTGCAGGAACGATCCGTGCCCGGCTCGCGCCTTTGCCGTCAGCCGCATCCACGCCAGGCTCTTCTCCGCCGTCTCGACCATGTAGAGCCGCTTCTCGGTGCCGTCCGGGCGGGCGACGGTCAGTGAGAACCCGCCGACCTCGCCTACTGCCTCGGTGACGCCCTCGAACAGATCCGGTCGGTTGTCGACCAACCAGTGCGATCCGTACTTGCCGCCCGCCTCCTCGTCCGCCAGGAACGCGAACAGGATGTCGCGGGGTGGGACGGTTCCGTTGGACTTGAACTGGCGGGCCAGCGCGAGGGCCATGCCGACCATGTCCTTCATGTCCACTGCTCCCCGGCCCCACACGTACCCGTCCTCGACGGCCCCGGAGAACGGATGCACGCTCCAGTCGGCGGGTTCGGCGGGCACGACGTCCAGGTGTCCGTGAACCAACAGCGCGCCGCGAGAGGAGTCCGCTCCGCGCAGCCACGCGAACACGTTCCCTCGACCGGGGGCACCGGATTCGACGTACTCCGTCTCGTAGCCCACCTCCTCCAGCTTGCTCGCCACCCACTCGGCGCATTCCTTCTCGCGGACCGTGGTCTCGAGCTCTCCCGTGTTCGAGGTGTCGAAACGGATCAGGGAACTGACGAGATCCACGACTTCGTCGAGGGCAACGGTGGCGTCGATATCGGTTGTGTTTCCGGGGTTGCTCACATCGTTGGGCACACGTCGTTCCTACCACCAGAATCCGCTCCGGGCACCATGAGAAACGGCCTCGAGCACGAACTGACGTGGGGATTTGGGTTATCGGGAACCCGTCGGATAATCTTACGCAGCACACAGCGGCCGGCTGTGAAAGCAACAAAAGAATATGCGGCAGAGGTCGCACTTGTCCGAGTGGCGGAATGGCAGACGCGCTAGCTTGAGGTGCTAGTGTCCTATTAACGGACGTGGGGGTTCAAGTCCCCCCTCGGACACCGTCTGAAAGATGTAGCCAGACAGAGATTTTCACAGATCTGAGTTGAGACAGACGAAACGGACCCTGATTCTTCGGAATCGGGGTCTTTTTCGTTCTGCACTCGCTTCGTTCGGCTCGAAGGGGCCGATGCTAGGAGACCGACGATGAACGCGATCGACCCGACCGATCTCGAGACGTGCCTGCGCGTGCTGAAGCAGGCCGCAGAGCTGGACAAGAACCATCCCGATTCGATCGCTGTGCAGCGCGCGTCCGGTGCCATGTTCAAGGACCTCAAGCGTGCTCGACGCGTCGCCGCGCGCAATGCCGTCAACGCGGCCGACCGTGCCGTCGTCGCCGCCACCGCAACAGGATCGCCTGACCGGATCGACGACGAGACAGCAGGGCTGTCCCTCACCTCTCGTGCCGAGGGAGACATCGCAGGCACGCTGATCAAGGCCCGTCCCTGCTACATCTGCAAGCAGCGATACACCCACGTCGACTCGTTCTATCACCAGCTGTGCCCGGAGTGCGCGACGCTCAATCGCGGCAAGCGCAACGCTCGAACCGACCTGTCCGGCCGGCGGGCGTTGCTGACCGGTGGTCGGGCCAAGATCGGCATGTACATCGCGCTTCGCCTGCTCCGCGACGGTGCGCACACCACGATCACCACTCGTTTTCCCAACGATGCCGTACGGCGCTTCGCCGCGATGGACGACAGCGACCAGTGGCTGCACCGCCTGTGCGTCGTCGGTATCGATCTTCGCGACCCGGCTCAAGTTGTGGCACTTGCCGATTCGGTCGCGGCCGAGGGTCCGCTGGACATCCTGATCAACAACGCCGCACAGACCGTCAAGCGCTCCCCCGGTTCCTACAGTGCTCTGGCCGATGCCGAAGCCGAACCTCTGCCTGCGGCGCTGACCGAGGGCGCAGGACCGCAGCGGATCACGTTCGGCAAGACCAGCGATGCGCATCCTGCGTCGCTCGCGAGTTCGTTGCCTGCCACCGCGATCGGCGGCAGGCCGGCCGCTGCACTCAGTGCCGACGACGTGGCCTCGTTGGCCATGGTGGCCGGTTCCGTGACGGCCGAGAGGATCGAGAGCGGGCTCGCCATCGATGCCGGCGGACTGGTACCCGATCTCGCCGAGACCAACAGCTGGATCCACACCGTCGAACAGGTGGACCCGGTCGAACTGCTCGAGGTGCAGCTCTGTAATTCCGTTGCACCCTTCATCCTGGTCTCGCGGCTCCGCACCGCGATGGAAGCCTCGGACGCGCGACGCAAGTACGTCGTGAACGTCTCGGCCATGGAGGGCCAGTTCGGCCGCGCCTACAAGGGACCGGGTCATCCCCACACCAACATGGCCAAGGCCGCACTGAACATGCTCACGCGCACCAGCGCGAAGGAGATGCTCGAGAGCGGAATCCTGATGACCGCCGTCGACACCGGTTGGATCACCGACGAACGACCACACCCCACCAAGATGCGGCTCGCCGACGAGGGTTTCCATGCTCCACTCGACCTGGTGGACGGTGCTGCTCGAGTGTACGACCCGATCGTGCAAGGAGAACTCGGAGTGGATCTGTACGGCTCCTTCCTCAAGGATTACCAGCCGTCACCCTGGTGATTTTCGCGTGCGTCCCCCTCGGCGAACGCCGACTGCGATACTCGTAGGCCGAAGTCGTTGCGCGCGAGCGAACGGCCCTTCTTCACGCACCGATAGGCGGTCACCATGGGCGAGGACGTCGAGCGCCGTAAGTTCACCCGGCAGGACCGGCACGAGTTTCGCCAGAAGGTCCAGGACTGTCTCGACGCGCTGGCGATCATGCTCGCCGACGAGACCTTCCACGTCGGCGAACCGCAGATCGGCATGGAGATCGAGCTCAATCTCGTCGACGACGACATGGAGCCGTCGATGGCCAACGCGGCGGTGCTCGACGCCATCGCCGACCCCGACTATCAGACCGAGCTCGGCCAGTTCAACATCGAGATCAACGTCGACCCTCGACCACTGCGCGGTGCCTCGATCGCCGAGTTGGAGACGGACCTGCGCAGATCGCTCAATGCAGCGGACGAACGCGCCCGCACCTCGGGTAGTCGTCTCGCCATGATCGGCATGCTCCCGACTCTGGACGAGGAGCACTTCGAGCACCGGTGGCTCTCGGCGAATCCGCGCTACGACCTGCTCAACCAACAGATCTTCGCCGCGCGCGGCGAAGACATCGAACTCAGGATCGGCGGAGTCCGGCTGCCCGGTGCCGCGGCCGCCGAGGACCTCGACATCGTGACCGACACGATTCTCCCCGAGGCAGCCTGCACGTCGGTTCAGCTGCACCTGCAAGTTGCTCCGGACGAGTTCGCGTCGTATTGGAATGCCGCGCAGGCTCTTTCGGGCGTACAGGTGGCACTCGCCGCCAACTCGCCGTTCTTCGCCGGTCGCGCGCTGTGGCACGAGACTCGCATTCCGTTGTTCGAGCAGGCCACCGACACCAGACCGCAGGAGCTCAAGAATCAGGGAGTCCGGCCGCGGGTGTGGTTCGGCGAACGGTGGATCACCTCGATCTTCGATCTGTTCGAGGAGAATTCGCGCTACTTCCCTGCGTTGCTGCCCGTCTGCAGCGAGGAGGACCCCAAGGCAGCGCTGGCCGAGGGCAAGACACCGTCGCTGTCCGAACTGCGCATGCACAACGGAACCGTCTACCGCTGGAACCGGCCGATCTACGATCGGTCCGGCGACGGCCACCACATCCGGCTCGAGAACCGCGTTCTCCCGGCGGGACCGTCGGTGGTCGACACTCTCGCCGACGCGGCGTTCTACTACGGCACCGTCCGCGCGCTGGCCGACGCCGACCGCCCGCTGTGGTCTCAGATGTCGTTCGACGCGGCCGAGGAGAACGTGCACTCCGCCGCCCGCGGCGGGTTCGATTCGATGCTCTACTGGCCGGAGGTGGGCTGGGTGAGTCCGCAGGAACTGGTGCTGCGTCGACTGTTGCCACTGGCCGACGCCGGGTTGGCCGCCTACGGCGTGGACGCGACCGTCCGCGACCGATATCTCGGGGTGATCGAAGCGCGGTGCCTGGCCAAGCAGTCCGGCTCGGTGTGGCAGCGCAACGCCGTCGTGGCCCGTGAACGCGCCGGTGAGAAGCGCGATCGCGCACTCGCCGGAATGCTCGGTGACTACGTCACGCTCATGAATGCCGGAGAACCCGTGCACACCTGGACGAACTGACGGCGCGTCGACTCGCCGGGGTGACCCGCGTTAGTGTCGCTGGTATGAACTCGCCTGCATCCGACTCGACCATCGGCCCCGATCGCACTCACGACATCGTCGTCTACGGCGTCACCGGCTTCGTCGGGAAATTGACGGCCAAGTACCTTGCCGAGCACGCACCGGCCGACACCCGGATCGCCCTCGCAGGGCGCTCGCGGTCGCGGGTGGAGGCTGCGAGGAAGGATCTGGGCTCCAGGGCTCAGCAGTGGTCCGTTCTCGAGGCCGACGCCACCGACGTCGCATCACTCGAGGCCATGGCCCGATCGACCGAGGTCGTCATCACGACCGTCGGACCGTACGCGAAGTACGGCTTGGAATTGGCGACCGCGTGTGCCGAGGCCGGGACGGACTACGTCGACCTCACGGGCGAGGTCCTGTTCGCTCGAGAGAGCATCGACACCAACCACGAGATCGCTCAGCGCACCGGAGCTCGCATCGTCCACTCGTGCGGCTTCGACTCCATCCCGTCCGACATCGGCGTACACGCCCTGTACGAGGCCGTGACCGCGGACGACGCCGGTGAGCTGACCGACACGACCCTGGTGGTCACGTCGATGTCCGGTGGGGTCAGCGGCGGCACCATCGACTCGCTGCGTGGGCAGATCGAGGCGATGAAGAAGGACAAGCGGGCCCGACGCATCGCCGCGCGGCCGTATTCGCTCAGTCCCGATCGCGGTCTCGAGCCGCAGCTCGGTCGCCAACTCGACACCGTACTGATCGACGGCAAGAAGATCGACCCGAGCCTGCGCGGTTGGAAAGCACCGTTCGTGATGGCCTCGTACAACACACGAGTCGTCCGGCGCACCAACGCACTTCGCGACTGGGCCTACGGAAAGCAGTTCCGCTACAGCGAGGTCATGAGTGTCGGCTCGTCGTTCGCCAGCCCCGTCCTCGCCGGTGCTCTGTCCGCGGGGCTGTTCGTCGGCGTGTCGGCGATGACTGTGCTTCCGGCCAAGGTCCTCGACCGCATTCTGCCCAAGCCGGGCACCGGCCCCAGTGAAAAAGCCCGCGAGAAGGGACATTTCACGGTCGACCTGTACACCCTCACCACCTCCGGCGCGCGCTACCGGGCCCGGGTCAAGGCCTCGGGAGACCCCGGCTACAAGGCCACCGCGGTCATGTTGGCCGAGTCGGCACTCGCGCTCGTGCACGGTGGCGACGCCCTGCCCAAGGCCAGCGGAGTGCTTACTCCCGCCACTGCGATCGGCGACGTCCTCGTGGACCGTCTCAATGCCGCCGGAATGGAGATCTGGGCCAAGAGGAACTGATCGACGGCCGCTACGACCGCGCGGAGGCCGAGGAGACCTCGGAATAGAGCTCCTCGGCTTCCTTAGTCGAATCCACCTGAGGCGGTGAGCCTTCCAGAGGCTGAGTCGCGGACTCGCGCAGAAATCCGACGGCGACGAGGCCGACGAGACCGCTCACGACGAGGTAGTACGCGGGAATCATCGGGCTACCCGTTGCGCTGACCAGGGCCGAGGTCACCAACGGCGTCGTACCTCCGAAGATCGACACCGACAGATTGAACCCGATCGAGAGCGCCGCGTAGCGAATCCGGGTGGGAAACAAGGCCGGTAGGGTCGATGCACTCGGTGCCGCGAAGCAGGCCAGAACGAGGCCGAGAAGCAGGCACGCGATCAGCGGCCCCATCCACCCGCTGCGTTGCATCAACAGGAAGCACGGCACAGCCAGCACGATCTGGCCGATGGCACCGAAAACGAACACCGGTTTGCGACCGATCCGGTCCGTCAGTCGTCCGACGGCGACGATGATCGACACGACGACCACCATCGCCGAGAGCACGAGAAGATCGGCACTGAGCTGACTGCGACCGACGACCTCGGTGAAGTACGTGGGTAGATACGACGTCACCATGTAGTTGGTCACGTTGTACAACAACACGATTCCCATGCAGATCAGCAACGCCCGCCAATGACCGGTGAAGATCTTTCCGATCGAGCTGCGACCGCTCTCCTGCGCCTTGACCTTGTTGTCGTGTTCGTCGAGTTGCTTGCGAAACGCCGGAGTGTCCTCGAGTTTCAACCGAAGATACAACCCGATCAGGCCCATCGGACCGGCGATGAAGAACGGTATGCGCCAGCCCCATTCGACCATGGTGGCGTCGCCCAGCACCGCGTTGAGGATCGTCACCAGGCCCGAACCCATGGCGTACCCGACGAAGGTCCCGAAATCGAGCCAACTCCCGAGAAAGCCACGCCGCTTGTCCGGGGAGTACTCGGCGATGAACGTCGTGGCACCGCCGTACTCGCCGCCGGTGGAGAAGCCTTGGACCAGGCGCGCAACGAGCAGAAGAATCGGTGCCCAGATCCCGATGGTGGCGTAGCTGGGGATGAGCCCTACGGCCAGAGTGCCGATCGCCATCATGATCATGGTGGCGGCCAGGACCTTCTGCCGACCGATCCGGTCCCCGAGAGGTCCGAAGAACAGACCGCCGAGCGGACGAACCACGAACGCTGCCGCGAACGTGGCGAACGTCGAGATGAGCTGCACCGCAGGCGTGGCATCGGGATAGAACACCTTGCCCAACGTTGCCGCCAGGTAGCCGTAGACACCGAAGTCGAACCACTCCATCGTGTTACCGAGCGCAGCTGCCGACACGGCACGCTTGAGCATCGGCTGATCGACGACGGTGATGCTCTCCTCCGAGAGGGCCGGCTTCGTGCGCATCCGTTTCGAGAACGCAACGCGGCGAAGATGCTGGACGTGACGGCGTCCCCACGCGGTCTGCTCTCGGTCCGGTTCGAGACTGGGCAATGATCTCATTCCGTCAACGTTAGCCAGACAAACGATTCGTATTCAAACGGCAAAGGTGGAAATCGACGCTCACACCTCGACGAATGCCCAGGTGGGCAGGCGCAGCGACGAATGTGCCACACCGCCTTGACAATCCAGGCATTCCGGTCGATGCGGACAGGTGTTTGCGCGGCGGATTGCCACCGATCGGCCGGGAACTGGCACGATGTACCCGTGCCGAACCACAACTACGGACTCACGGTGAACTGGACGGGCAACCGCGGCGCGGGTACCGCCGGTGCCGCAGCCTACGACCGCGATCACATCGTCTCGGCGCCCGGAAAGCCCGACCTCCACGCGAGCTCCGATCCGAGCTTTCGGGGCAATCCCGAACGCTGGAATCCCGAGGAGATGCTCGTCGCCTCGCTGTCGAGTTGCCACATGCTGTGGTACCTCGGGCTGGCCGCTGCATCGGGCGTCGTCGTCACCGATTACACCGACTCCCCCACCGGAGTGATGACCGAGCAATCCGATGGTTCGGGTCAGTTCGTCGAGGTCACACTGGCTCCGGTCGTGACCGTCGTCGATCCGTCCATGGTGCCGCGCGCCGAGAAGCTGCACGCGTCCGCGTCGTCGAAGTGCTTCATCGCGCGTTCGGTCAATTTCCCGGTGCGCCACACCCCGACGACCGAGGTGGCATCATGACCGTCCCTCTGATCGTCGACGTGGACACCGGAATCGACGATTCTCTCGCCCTGCTGTACCTGTTGGCCAGCGAGGATGCCGAGATCCTCGGCATCGCCTCCACCGCAGGCAACGTGCCGGTGAACCAGGTTGCCGCGAACAATCTCGCCTGGCTCGATCTGTGCCGCGCGGGCGATATCGAGGTCACGCTCGGCGCGCAGGTACCCCTCGAGGCACCACTGATGACCACCGAGGACACCCACGGGCCGCAGGGCATCGGCTACGCGGAGCTTCCGGTGTCGACGCGGCCGCTGTCCGACCGGGACGCCACCACGATGTGGGTGGAGCTGGTTCGATCGCGACCGGGCGAGATCACCGGACTGGTGACCGGTCCGCTGACCAATCTCGCTCTCGCGATCCGTCGGGATCCCGAGCTACCTCGACTGCTGAAGCGACTGGTGTTGATGGGCGGCGCATTTCAGCACCAGGGCAACACGACACCGACCAGCGAATGGAACATTGCCGTCGACCCCGAGGCCGCCGCGGAAGTGTTCGCAGCCTTCTCCGGACTACTTCCGGAACGACATCCCATCGTCTGCGCGCTCGACGTCACCGAGACCATCGAAATGACCCCCGAACACATCCGCCGACTGGCCGCGCGAGCGGAAAGCTTTCCGGTGGAGTCGATCTCCACCGACGACGCACCGGGCGTTCGATCGATCGCGTCGAACCCGATCGTGCGGCATTTCTCCGACGCGGTGCGGTTCTACATGGAGTTCCATCGCGACCACGATCAGGGTTTTCTGGCGCACATGCACGACCCCTTCGCGGCTGCGGTCGCGTTGGATGCCGATATCGCCGCGTACCGACATGCGACCGTCGACGTCGAGCTCGTCGGAACCCTCACGCGCGGAACGACAGTCGCGGACTGGCGCGGCATGTGGGGCAAGGCCCCCAACGCGGCGATCGCCACGCACACCGATCCCGAGGCATTCTTCGACCGACTGATCGAACGGGTCGGAGCACTCGCAGCTCGGCTCTACCCCGCGACGCCCGCGGCCGAAGCAGAGTCAGGAATCGAACGCGTCGAGTAGCTCCTGGGCGGCCAATGCGGCCGTCAGAGAACCGTCGCGCACCCGGGCTTCGACGTCGTCGCGGATGGCCTTGACGGATGGGTTCTGCGCCAGCCTGCGCAGCAGTTGGTCGTCGACCATCGTCCACGTCCAGTCGACCTGCTGCTTGCGGCGCTTCTCTGCGAATTCGCCTGCGTCGCTGAGTACTTGCTGGTGCCGCAGCACGGTGTCCCAGTACTCGTCGAGTCCGGTGCCCTCGATGGCACTCATCGTCAGCACCGGCGGCTTCCAGATCGCATCGTGCGGGTAGATCAGCCGTAGTGCGCCCGCCAATTCCCGCGCCGCGTTCTTCGCGTCGGTCGCGTGCTTGCCGTCGGCCTTGTTGACGGCCACCAGATCGGCGAGCTCGAGAACGCCCTTCTTGATGCCCTGCAACTGATCTCCGGTGCGCGCGAGCGTGAGAAACGTGAAGCAGTCGACCATGTTCGCGACCGTCACCTCGGACTGCCCGACGCCCACCGTCTCCACCAGAATGACGTCGAAGCCTGCCGCTTCGAGGAGCACGATCGTCTCTCGCGTCGCACGTGCGACCCCGCCCAGAGTTCCCGACGTCGGAGACGGCCGAATGTATGCGTTCTCCTGCACGGCCAATCGCGACATCCGGGTCTTGTCACCCAGGATGGAACCACCGGTACGCGTCGACGACGGATCGACGGCGAGCACCGCGACCCGGTGCCCCTTCTCGATCAACCGCATCCCCAGCGCATCGATGAACGTCGACTTGCCGACCCCCGGCACGCCGGTGATGCCGACGCGATGGGAACCACCTGCATCGGGCAGAACCCGAAGAAGCAACTGCTGAGCCAGGTCTCGATGATCCGAGCGGGTGGACTCGACCAGCGTGATGGCACGAGCCAGACCGGATCGTTCGTTCGCTCGGACCGACTCGGCAACCGCGTCGATGTCGATGGCGCGGCCCTTGTTCGGAGAGTTCATATTCAGGCGTTGGCCTCGCGTGGTGCATGCCCGAGCGCGACGGACAGCTTCTCCACCAGCCCGATCGCCGCGTCGGCGATGACGGTGCCCGGAGGAAAGATCGCTGCGGCACCCGCCGCGTAGAGCTCGTCGAAATCGCCCGGCGGGATGACGCCACCGACGACGATCATGATGTCCTCGCGCCCGACGTCGGCCAAGGCCTGCCGCAACGCGGGGACCAGCGTCAGATGGCCTGCCGCCAGCGACGACACACCGACGACGTGGACGTCGTTGTCGGCGGCCTGGCGGGCCACCTCCTCGGGCGTCTGGAACAGCGGTCCGACGTCCACGTCGAAGCCGATGTCCGCGAACGCCGTGGCGATGACCTTCTGGCCGCGGTCGTGCCCGTCCTGACCCATCTTGCACACCAGGACGCGAGGCCGACGGCCCTCGTCCTCGGCGAACTGCTCGACCAGCGCGGTGGCGCGGGTGATGTTCTCGGATTTGCCTGCCTCGTCGCGGTACACACCACTGATTGTCCGGATTTCGGCCTGATGGCGCCCGTAGACCTTCTCGAGCGCGTCGGAGATCTCACCGACGGTGGCCATCTTGCGCGCTGCGTCGATGGCGAGGGCCAGGAGGTTGTTCTCCATCCCCGGCTGGTCCGAGGCTGCCGCTCTGGTCAGGTTCGCCAGGGCGGCCTCGACCTCGGCGGTGTCCCGCTCGGCTCGCAGTCGCTCGAGCTTCTCGATCTGCTCCCGCCGAACCTTGGAGTTCTCGACCTTGAGCACCTCGATGGTGTCGGGCTCGTCGGGCACGTACTTGTTGACGCCGACGAGGGGCTGACGGCCGGAGTCGATGCGCGCCTGGGTGCGGGCCGCCGCCTCTTCGATGCGCAGCTTGGGGATGCCCTCGCCGATGGCCTGAGCCATGCCGCCTGCTTCCTCGACCTCGGCGATGTGTGCGCGAGCTCGATTGGCGAGCTGATGGGTGAGCCATTCGACGTAGTGCGAGCCGCCCCACGGATCGATCGGGCGCACGGTGTTGGACTCCTGTGCGATGAGCAGCTGGGTGTTGCGGGCGATGCGCGCCGAGAAGTCGGTCGGCAGCGCGAGTGCCTCGTCGAGGGCGTTGGTGTGCAGCGACTGGGTGTGGCCCTGGGTGGCCGCCATCGCCTCCACGCAGGTGCGGGCGACGTTGTTGAACACGTCCTGTGCCGTCAACGACCAACCCGACGTCTGCGAATGGGTACGCAGCGAACGGGATTTGGCGCTCTTGGGCTCGAACTGCTGAACGAGCTCGGCCCACAACAGACGCCCGGCCCGCAGCTTGGCGACCTCCATGAAGAAGTTCATTCCGATGGCCCAGAAGAACGACAGACGCGGTGCGAACGTGTCGATGTCCATGCCTGCATCCAGACCGGCCCTGATGTACTCCACACCGTCCGCGAGGGTGTACGCGAGTTCGAGATCGGCTGTGGCACCGGCTTCTTGGATGTGGTAGCCGGAGATGGAGATCGAGTTGTACTTGGGCATCTTCTCGCTGGTGTACGCGAAGATGTCCGAGATGATGCGCATCGACGGCTTCGGCGGATAGATGTAGGTGTTACGCACCATGAACTCTTTGAGAATGTCGTTCTGGATGGTGCCGGCGAGCTTCTCCGGCCCGACGCCCTGCTCCTCGGCGGCCGCGACGTACAGCGCCAGGATCGGCAGCACCGCACCGTTCATGGTCATCGAGACCGAGACGCTGCCCAGGTCGATGCCGTCGAACAGTTGCCGCATGTCGTAGATGGAATCGATGGCGACTCCGGCCATTCCGACGTCACCCTGTACCCGTGGGTGATCGGAGTCGTAACCGCGGTGGGTGGCCAGGTCGAACGCCACCGACAGACCCTTCTGGCCCGCTGCGAGGTTGCGGCGATAGAACGCGTTGGACTCGGCCGCGGTGGAGAAGCCGGCGTACTGGCGAATCGTCCACGGTTGGTTGACGTACATCGTGGGATACGGCCCGCGGAGAAACGGCGGGGCGCCCGGGTAGCTGTGCAGCGGGTAGCCCTCGGCCTCGGCGGCTGCGCGATCTGCCTCGGTGAACACAGGCTTGACGTCGATGCCCTCGGGGGTGGACCACACCACCTGCTCGGGCGTGTAGAAGTTGGCCTTCGCGCCCTGCTGCACATGGGCGGTGACGTCATCGGCCGACGGCGGCGTCGGCGTCGGCTCGTCGGGATCGACCAGTGGCACCTCGGCGAAACTTCCGATGGTGTGCGAGATTCTGCGCTCGTCGTTACTCACTTCTTCGCTCCCAGGGTGTCGAGAAGTTCGGTCAGCACTGCGACGGCGTCGACCTTCGCGGTCAGGAATCCATCGGGACGCGAGGTGCCCTCGATGCCGGTGAAGATCTTCTCGGGGCCGGCGAGCAGCACCTGCGTGACGCCTGCGGCCCGGAGCGCGTCCACGGCAGTGGCGGCCTCGTCTGCGTATCGCTTGTCGGTGCCGCACACCACGGCTATCCGAGCTCCGGACGTCTCGACCGATCCGGCGATTCCGTCGACGGTCAGGGGACCGGGATTGACGGCTTCGATTCCACCCGACGCCAGCAGGTTCGACGCGAATGTCGTTCGGACGTTGTGTTCGGCAACGCTGCCCAGCGGCACCAGGAGCACTGTGGGACGCGAATCGTGTTCGGCCAGATAGGCGTCCGATCGGTCTCGCAGCGACTCGAATGCCCGGCCGTACCGGTACACCGTTGTCGAGCCCTGAGGTCCGGTTCGTTCGGGACTCAGCGGAGCCTCGGCCAGATTGGGAAATTCGTTGACGCCCGTCAGCGGGGTCACTCGGTGAGCGATGTCGGAATCGCGTTCGGCGCGGGTCTTCTCGATCGCGGCCACGAGCGAACCGTCGTCGACGGCAGCGCGGAATCCACCCGACGCTTCGATGGTCTGGAAGAACTCCCAGGCCTTCGCTGCAACCGCTGCCGTCAGTTCCTCGATGTACCAGGACCCGGCGCCCGGATCCAGGACCCGTCCGAGATGGGCTTCTTCGAGCAGCAGCAGCTGGGTGTTTCGGGCGATGCGGGCCGCGAACGTCTTCGACACCCCGGCTGCGCCGCCGGCGAGTGCCGCATCGAACGGGAGCACGGTCACCGAATCGGCACCGCCCACTCCCGCTCCGAACGACGCCAGCGTGGTGCGCAGCATGTTCACCCACGGATCCCGCTGCGACATCATCGCTTCCGAGGTCACCGCATGCTGAGGAGCGTCACCCGCGTCGGGGGCTCCGCACACCTGCGCGATGCGCGCCCAGAGTGTGCGAGCGGCCCGGAACTTGGCGATGGTCTGGAACTGGTCGTCGGTGGCGGAGAACCTGAACTCGATCTGTCGCAGGGCATCCGAGATGCCGATACCGGCATCGGTCATGGACCGGAGGTACTCGAGTCCTGCGGCGATCGCCGCACCGAGCTCCTGTGCGTCGCCGCCACCGAGATTGTGGAACGCGGTGCCGTCGACCGTGATCGCACGAATCGTCTCGGCACGACCGATCGATTCACGAACCAATTCGAGCGCCTCGGTCATCTCGATCGACTCGGCTCCGCTCAACCCGGCTGTGAGAGTGGACACGCCCAGCCGGATGTCGACCGCGGCGCGCTCGTCGATATCGGCAGAGTCGAGCACCTCGAACACCGCGGCTGTCGCTGCGCGAACATCCCCGCGCGCATCGAGCGTCAGCGGTGCGAGCTCGAGAAACACCCCACGCAGAACCTCCGGCAGAGCAGTCGGGTCGACGCCACCGTCGCCGACCGTCAACCACAGGGCGCTGGTGCCGTTGGAGAGCGAATCGAGAATTCGGGTGTTCAGTGTCGACGCGTCGTCGGCACCGTCGCCGCGGACCGAGCCGTGGCGGGTGCACACCTTCCAGCCAGCGTTGACGTCGCGGTGCGGGTCACGTCCCCGCAGGTAGGGAAACTGCCCGGGCAGCGGACCTTCCGGTCGCTCGTCGAACGCGGTGTACAGCGGGGACACCGTGATCCCGTCGTACGTCGTGGAATCGAGCAGATGTTCGGCATCGGCCGGCAGATCGGCTACCTCGACCCGACGCGATTTGGCCAGAACACCGGCCACTGCCTTCTGCCAAGCCGCATGAGCGCTGCGTGCGGCATCTTCGTGCGACGCGATGGACACGTGTGCTGCTCCCTCGGTTCGGCCGGGTAGTCCTTCGCCCGACTTGAAGTGATGCTAACCCCACCGCCTTGCAGGTTATCGTGAGGATCACCTCACGTTCGGTCGTGCAGCTCCGCTCTCGAACTCGAGAAAAGACGAGGTGTCGTCTCGCGCCGGTACGCTGGCCTCTCGTGACCCGGCACCTGCGTGACGTTCGACTGATCGCGCTGCTGACGGTGATTGCCGTCTTCGCTCTGGTAGCGGTGTTCGCACCCCATCCGAGTGTCGAACAGATTCGTGATTGGGGCGCGTCAGTCGGCCCGGCATTCCCGCTCGTGTTCTTCGGCGTGCACGCGATCGTGACCGTCGCGCCTGTCCCGAGAACCCTGTTCACGCTCAGTGCAGGAGTGCTGTTCGGGCCCCTGACCGGTCTGGCGGTCACCATCGGCGCGTCGACCGTCAGTGCGATTCTGGCGCTGCTGTTGGTCCGTGCGATCGGCCGTGAAGCCGTGGCAGCGCGGATGTCGCACTCGGCTCTCGACTCGGTGGACGACAGTCTGCGTCGACGAGGATGGCTGGCCGTCGGCTCTCTGCGCCTGATTGCTCCGGTGCCGTTCTCGTTGGTGAACTACGCGTGTGGGGTGTCGGCGGTTCGGACCGTCCCGTTCGCGCTGGCGACGGCCGTCGGGATGCTGCCTGGCACTCTCGGAATCGTCGTGATCGGCGGAGCGATCGGAGGCGAGACTCATCCGGCGCTACTGGTCTTGTCTGCGGTCTGTATTGCGATCGGTCTGAGTGGGCTGGTCGTGGATTGGCGTCTCTCGCGCGGTGCGCGATCCGAGCCTGCGCCCGCGGGCGGTCGACAGGTCGGGAACCTTGATTCTGGCGAATCAAGCCTTGAAGCTTGACTGGACTACATCAACCATCTAGCCTTGTCCGATGTTCGTGCTGACCGTGGACCAACGCCGCAGTAGACGCGATATCGATCGCGTGCCCGAACTGCTCGATCGCTATCGTGACCACGAACTGATCCGGCCCTTCGAGCGCACCGCAGGAGACGAAGTGCAAGCCGTCTGCGAGGACGCCGCCGCCGTCGTCTCGATCGCTCTCGAACTGGTCTCCACCCCGCACTGGAGCGTCGGCATCGGCATCGGCTCCGTAGAACTCCCGCTACCCGAGACCACGCGCGCCGGACGCGGACCGGCGTTCGAGGCAGCCAGAGACGCCGTGAACCGAGCCAAGAACGCCCCGGCCGCCCTTGCCGTCAGCGGCCCCGATGTCGCTGCCGCCGAGGATGCGGAAACAGCATCGACACTGGTTGCGCTGCTGGTCACCAGACGCTCGGAGCAGGGCCGAGAAGCGGTCGAACTCATGGCCCGCGGGTTGTCGCAGACCGACGCGGCCGAACGGCTGAAGATCAGCAAACAAGCCATGTCGCAACGACTCTCGGTAGCCGGCTGGCACGTGGAGAACGCGGGCCGCACCCTGGCGACTCGATTGCTCGACACCGCGAACACGACAGGAAACAACCGACCATGATCGTCGCCACCCTGGTGTTGCTGGCACTGACCGCAGTTGCCGCTGTCGTCCCCGCCGGCAATGGAATTCGCCGATGGTTGCCTACCGTCGCCGCGTCCAGTCTGCTTGCGGCAGCGGCAGTCCTGGCCACGGTGGCCGGACCGGCCTACGGTCTCGGCCATGCCGTCGGAGTCGTCCTGAGCGTTGTCGCCGCAGCCCTGGGTGGAACGGCGTGGGTACCCACCGTGTTTCGCATCGCACGACGACGAAGCGACTCGACCGGAGACGATCCGGTCGAGCCGCTTCGTGGTGGATTGACCATCGGCATCCTCGAACGCGTGGCCGTCGCGGTGTCGATTCTCGCCGGCTGGCCGGAAGGCATCGCCATCGTGCTGGCAGTCAAGGGACTGGCGCGCTATCCCGAACTGCGCGAATCCCATGCCTCCGAACAGTTCATCATCGGCACCTTCGCCAGCGTCCTGTGGGCCCTGGCCGCCGCCGGGGTCGGAACCGCCCTGGTCAGCTGATCAGGGCCGACCTCAACGCTGTTCCGGCTCCGCCTCCGGCGATGCAGCCAGGGCACCGACGTCGAACCCCTTCGACAGCTCGGGTGCGGACGCCAGCGACGTGTCGACCGGCTTGCGCGCCACTGCTTCTGCAGCCTTGACCGCCTCGGCAACCGCCGGATCGGTCTTGGTCTCGAACCATTCGGCAACTTCGTCCGAGTCGTCCTCGGGCTTGGGCTCGTTGCCGGCCGACTCGTTGGGCTCGTACCGGAACACACCGTCCTCGCCTGGCGCACCGAGTGTCTTGGCGAACCCCTTGAGAGCGTCTCCGAAATCGCTCGGAATCATCCACACCTTGTTCGCATCGCCCTGAGCCATCTGCGGCAGCGTCTGCATGTACTGGTACGCCAGCAACTCGGGTGTCGGCTTGCCTGCCTTGATGGCACCGAACACCTTCTCGATCGCCTTGGCCTGGCCCTGAGCCTCCAGGTACTTCGCGGCGCGATCGCCCTGCGCCCGCAGGATGCGCGACTGCCGCTCACCCTCGGCGGTGAGGATGGCTGCCTGCTTGCCGCCCTCGGCCGCGAGAATCCGGCTCTGCTTGTCACCCTCGGCCGTCTTGATCGCCGATTCGCGATGACCCTCGGCGGTGAGGATGGTCGCTCGCTTCTCGCGATCGGCCTTCATCTGCTTCTCCATCGATTCCTGGATCGAGGGCGGCGGATCGATGCTCTTGAGCTCGACTCGGGCCACCCGCAGGCCCCAGCGACCGGTCGCCTCGTCCAGCACGACGCGCAACTGGCCGTTGATCGAATCACGCGAGGTGAGTGTCTCCTCCAACGTCATTCCGCCGACGACGTTGCGCAGAGTTGTGGTGGTCAACTGCTCGACACCGACGATGTAGTTGTTGATCTCGTACACGGCCGACTGCGGGTTGGTCACCTGGAAGTAGACGACGGTGTCGATGGACACGGTCAGGTTGTCCTTGGTGATCACCGGCTGCGGCGGAAACGACACGACTCGCTCACGCAGGTCGACCTTGGCGCGGATGCGGTCGACGAACGGCACGAGGAACGTGAGCTGACCGGACACGGTGCGCGTGTAGCGGCCGAGCCGCTCGATCACGGCGGCCTCGGCCTGCGGGACGATCGAGATGGACTTGGCCATCAACACCGCGACGAATGCGACGATGACAGCCAGTGCGATGAGTGCTTCCACTGACTACGGTCCCTTCCATACGACGGCGGTAGCGCCGTCTATTTCCATCACGGTCACAGTGGTACCCGGGGCATAGACCTCGGTCTCGTCGAGTGGACGAGCGGTCCACACCTCCCCACCGAGCTTGATCTGGCCTTCGTGGGCAGTGACCTGTTCGAGAACGACCGCGCTCTTGCCGGTGAGCGCGGCCATTCCCATCGGGGTGTCGGGCGGAGTCGCGAAGCGCCGCAACAGAATGGGGCGCAACCCGAGCACCAATGCCAACGACAGGACGCCGAAGACGATCGCATCGGCCCATACCGGGAAATCGGTCAGAGCCGAGACGCCTGCGGTGCCGAGCGCACCGCCTGCGATCATCAGAAGAAAGAAGTCGCCCGTCAGTGCCTCGGCACCGGCGAGTACCACTGCCGCTATGAGCCAAATGATCGCTGCCACAGCCTCCATCCAAGCACGAATCGGACAATTGCCGGTGCGTTGCTGGACACAGCCCTACTCGGTGACGAAGTCGACCAATTGTTCGACGGCCCCGATCAGCGGTGCTTCGAGATCGCGGAAGCTCGAGACCGACGAATACACCCGACGCCACCCCTCCCGCGGACTGCCCCACCCCAGCTCTCGACAGATTCCGGTCTTCCAATCCTCACCCCGCGGGATCTTCGGCCAGGCATCGATACCGACGGCAGCGGGTTTGACCGCCTCCCAGACGTCGATGAACGGATGCCCGGTGACCAGAACGTGTTCGCCCAGCGACCTCGTCAACTTCGACTCCTTGGACCCGGTCACCAAATGGTCCACCAGCACCCCGACGCGACGGCCGGGGCCGGGACCGAAATCGGCCAACCGCCCCCCCAGATTGTCCAGGCCCTCCAGATGCTCGACGACCACGCCCTCCACCCGAAGATCGTGTCCCCACACACTTTCGACCAGGGCCGCGTCGTGCACGCCCTCGACCCAGATACGGCTCGCGCGGGCGGTGCGCGCGCGCAGGCCCTCGACTTTGGTCGAACCGGATGCCGAGCGCGTCGGAGCCGCCGCTGCCGCCGCCGGTTTGGGCCGAACCAGGGTGACCCGACGTCCGTCGATCAGGAATGCTGCCTCGCGGAGGGCGAACAGCCGCGTCGTGCGGGCACCGTCCTCGAGCCGGACGAAATCTCCGTCGTAGGTGCGCTCGAAGCCGACCACGGCACCGCAGTACCCGGTTCCGGCATCTTCGACGACCAATCCGCGCTCGGCCGAGACCTCCGGTGCCGGAACTTTGCGCATGCGACTGTGCCCTCTGAGAATGTCTCCGCCGTACATGTCGTTCACGGCGACCAACGCTAGCGACACCGGCCTCCCGAGCACGGTTCGCCACGCCGACCTATGCTCGTGAGTCGTGTGTTCCTCCAGTACGAGTCTCGCCCTGTGGGCCGGTTCCTGGCTGGCCGGTGCCAGCTCGCCCGACGACGTCATCGACGCCATGTCCGAGTGGGCACCGATGCATCTCGTGGGTGCGGGCGATGCGGACGCGGCCGAGAATTTCGGGCTGGTGTACCCCGGCTACGCCGAGGGAATCGCGGGCCTGCTGCACGCGATCAGAGCGGCTGCAGCGGCGTCGACGCCAGCAGCCGGAGACAGCCGGGTCAAGCTGGTTCTGCCTGTTCCCGGCGCGGTGAACGGTCTCCCCGCGAACACGGACTTCTCCCGAGCTGCGCTCGACACCGGCCAGGCGGTGGTGATCGGGACCTCGGGCAACGCCGGGATCGGGTTGGTACCCGTCGTGGAGGGGCCGGATGTGTTGCGCTGGACCGTGTATTCGATCGTCGTCCCCGAGCACGGCCATCGGGATCAGGGACTGGGTGAGGCCGAGTACGAGATGCGCGAGGCCGTGCGCGGCGCGGCGGATGCTCTGGCGCGGATACAGTCCTTACCCACCCGAACCCTCGACGCCGATCCGCGCACCCGTATCGCCGCACTGACCGCCGACGCGGCACGTCATCGCTACCCCGCAGAAATGTCCGACAGGGCGTTCCGTGTCCTCGAATCGGCAGATCGGGTCGCCGCCATTCTGACGGTCGCCGCCGGATCGGCTCCGACGGAGGCACCCACCGCGTCGGCAACAGCAGCACGAGAAGAACTCGTTCGACCACTGTGGGCTGCAGTGCGCACCGCGCGCACCATCGCTGTGGCGACGAGCATCGAAGCGGCGATGCATTCCGCCTGACACCCGGGAAGCGGGTGTCAGGCGGAGACGCTCACGACGTGGCGGCCGCGGGCCGCGATGGGCGGGTGGGCTGCTCACAGCAGCCGACGGCGCAACGACTGCCGTCCAGGGTCGAACCGAAGCCGGGCACATCGCCGAGGCCGCGGCATCGGCCACCGACTCGGTACTCGTCGACGAGTTCGCGAATCATCTGCGGGAAACGCGCGTCGGATCCGGGGGTGCCTGCGCGCGCGAAGGCCATTCCGAGTTCGCGGGCCTTCTCCTCGGCCTCGGTGTCGAGATCCCACACGACCTCGAGATGATCGGACACGAATCCGATCGGACACACGATCACGGCGTCGACGGATTTCTCCGACAGCGCTTCGAGGTGATCACAGATGTCGGGGTCGAGCCACGGAACCTGCGGAGGGCCGGAGCGAGACTGCCACACCAGGTCGTAGTCGTCGACACCCGACGCGGCAGCGACGAGCCTCGAGGCCTCGGCCACCTGACGGCTGTACAGGTGACCGCCGTTCTCGGGCGGGCCTGCGTTGGCGTCGGCGGCCGAGGGGATGGAGTGTGCGGTGAACACCAGACGTGCACCGGCGCGGTGCTGCTCGGGCAGTGAGGCTCGCGCCGATGCGACGGCGTCGCTGAACGCGTCGACCATCAGCGGGTGGTCGTAGTACTGCCGGATCTTGAGCAGATGCGGCGCATCCTCACCGACGGCGGCGCGGGCCCGGGCGATGTCCTCGTGATACTGCCTGCATCCGGAGTATCCGCCCCAGGCAGAGGTCGGGAAGACGAGGGCGTTCCTGATTCCGTCCGACTTCATGGTCGCGACGGTGTCCTCGATCATCGGATGCCAGTTGCGGTTTCCGAAATAGATCGGCAGATCGACTCCGGCGGAATCGAATTCGCTGCGGAGCGCATCGATGATGTCTCGGTTGAGTCGGTTGATCGGCGAGACTCCCCCGAAGTGCATGTAGTGCTCGACGACGGCGTCGAGACGCTCGGGCGGCACTCCGCGTCCGCGAGTGACGTTCTCCAGGAACGGGCGTACGTCGGCGGGCTGTTCCGGTCCGCCGAACGAGAGCACCAACAATGCGTCGAAGTCTCCAGGGGTGTTCATGTATTCCATTGTGCCCCCGTCGCGGACCGGCCCCAGCGGGGGTCCGATCGGCGAACGAAACCTGTCGGTGGACGAAACCACGTGCGGTTCCGCCCACCGCGGCATCACATGTTCTCGGGCAGGTACGTGTTGTGGCTGGCTCCGCCGTCGACGTACACGATGGATCCGGTGGTGCCGGGCAGCCAATCCGAGAGCAACGCGACGATGGACTTGGCGACGACGGTGGGGTCGTTGACATCCCAGCCGATCGGGGCGGCACCGTCCCAGTAGACGTTGAGCTGATTCATCTTGGCCGCGTCGTCGGTCGCCGTACCCGCGATGGCCTTGGCGGCGAGGGTCTTGATCGGTCCGGCAGCGACGAGGTTGGAACGAATGCGCTTGGCGGCGCCCACTTCCCGGGCGACGTAGCGGTTGACCGATTCGAGTGCAGCCTTGGCGACGCCCATCCAGTTGTAGTACGGCATGGACGTGCGCGGGTCGAAGTCCATTCCGACGATGGAGCCACCCTCGTTCATGACCGGCAGAACTGCACGCGCGAGCGAAGCGTAGCTCCACGCCGAGATCTCGAATGCCTTCGCGGCATCGGGTCCTGGGCCGTCGAGGAACGGCTTCGCGTCAGGGCCCATCAGGGTGCGGGGAGCGAATGCGATCGAGTGCAGAACCCCGTCGATACCCTCGGGTGCCACTTCGCGTACGCGGTCGGCCAGCGCCGCGAGGTGCTCCTCGTTGGTGGCGTCGAGCTCGATCGCCGGGGGAACCTCCTTGGGCAGACGCTGTGCGATGCGGTCGATGAGCCGAAGCCGATCGAACCCGGTGATGATCACCTTTGCACCCTGCTCCTGCGCCATGGCAGCGGCGTGGAACGCGATCGAGGCATCGGTGATGATGCCGGTGATGAGAATGGTCTTGCCTTCGAGCAATCCGCCCATGGTGCTGTGTTCCTTAAATCGGAGGTGAATGTCTGTATCGTTGCGCGAGAACGACTCTCAGTGACCCATGCCCATGCCGCCGTCGACGGGGATCACGGCACCGGACACGTAGGAGGAGTCGGGGCCCGCCAGGAAGCTCACCACCGCCGCGACGTCCTCGGGCTGTCCCAGACGCTGAAGCGGGATGAATTCCTTGGCCTTGCCGCGCAATTCGTCCGAGAGTTCTGCGGTCATGTCGGTTTCGATGAATCCGGGAGACACGACGTTCGCAGTGATGGACCGCGAACCCAGTTCCCTCGTGATCGATCGAGCCATGCCGATGACGCCCGCCTTGGACGCCGCGTAGTTGATCTGACCCGGTCCGCCGGCCATGGCCACGACCGAACTCAGGAAGATCATCCGGCCCCAGCGTGCGCGCAGCATGGCGCGGTTGGCGCGCTTGGCGACTCGGAAGGCTCCGGTCAGGTTCGCGTCGATGACACGCTGGAACTGATCCTCGGTCATGCGCATCAGCAACGTGTCGTCGGTGATACCGGCGTTGGCCACGAGCACCTCGACCGGTCCCTGCTTCTCCTCGACCTCCTTGAAGGCCGCGTCGACCGAGGCGGAGTCGGTGACGTCGCAGACGACACCGAACAGTCCGGCGGGAGCACCGGAACCGCGGTGGGTGACGGCCACCTTGTGGCCGTCGGCTTGGAGCCGCTGGGCGATGGCAAGACCGATACCCCGGTTACCTCCGGTGACGAGTACCGATCGCGCGATGAAGTCAGGTGTGGACATGCCTAGCAACCTATCTGTTCGTCCTGGAATGACAAAGCGAAACTTACTGGTGAGTAAGAACAACGATCAGGGAAGTCGTTGCCTCATCACCAACGCCGAACCGAGGCCGACCGAGATGCACAGGACACCGAGAATCAGCCATGGGCGCGAGGCGTCGCCACGGGTGATCTCGAATCCGATCTGCTCCTCGAGGGTGTCGTAGACATCTCTCAGATCCTCGAGTGACGACGCGGAGAAGAAGCTGCCGCCGGACAGATCCGCGATCTCACGCAACGACGGATCGTCGACGGGTACGGGGACGCGTTCGACGCCGTTGTCGTCCTCGATCTCGACCGAGCCGTAGCTGGTGCCGAACGAGATGGTGGAGATGGGCACGTTCTTGTCCTTGGCGGCACGCGCCGCGGTGTACCCGCCGCGTGGGTCGTCGAGGTTCTGCGGAACGGTCTGCTTACCGTCCGAGAGCAGCACGATGCGCGCAGGCGGTGCTGCGTCGCCGCCGCCGAGTATCGCTCCGAGGGTGTCGATCGACTGGAGCGAGGTGAAGATCGCCTCGCCGGTGGCCGTTCGCTCGCTGAGCTGCAACTTGTCGATGGCGGATTTGGTGGCTTCGCGGTTGGCGGTGGGCGAGACCAGAACCGACGCCGTACCGGCGAACGCGACCAATCCGAGATTGATGCCTGGTGTCAGACCGTCGGCGAAGGATTTGGCTGCTTCCTGCGCCGCGGCCAATCGGGTCGGCTCGACGTCGGTGGCCTCCATGGACAGCGACACGTCGATCACGAGCATGACGGTCGCCCGGTTCCGCGGCACGCGTTGGTCGGCCGTGGGACCGGCCAACGCCACGGTCAGGAACATCAGTCCGACGAGGACGAGAGCCGTCGGCAGGTGCCGCAGGCGGTTGGGCCGATCGGGCGCGACGGACTCGAGCAGTTCCATGTTGGAGAACCGCAGTACGTGCTTCTGCTTGCGCCGCTGGATCCAGACGTAGCCGACCGTCAGTGCGACGACCACGACGAGAAAGCCCAACCACCACGGCGAGGCGAAATCGGTCAGGCTCATCGCGGCGCCCGCGCAGTGTTGGTGAACCCGGACCCGATGGTGTGCCTGCGGGCGGTCACGAACCGTACGACGTCGGCGATCCAGTCACCGTCGGTGCGAAGCGTCAATCGAGGCGCGCCGCACCGCCGTAGGGCCTTCTCCACGTCGTCGCGGTGTGCCGCCGCTGCGCGCGCGAAATCTGCACGCAGCCGCGGTGTCGTACTGAATTCACGAGTGCGGCCGGATTCCGGATCGTGGAGAACGACGTCACCGACGTCGGGCAGTTCCAGATCACGTGGGTCGAGTACCTCGACGGCCAGCACGTCGTGCCGAGCGGAGATCGCCCGCAGCGAGCGCTCCCAATCGATCGGCCCGAGAAAGTCGCTGATCACCACAGCCATTCCGCGGCGGCGTTCGGGCCGTCGCAACGCTTCGATGGCCGCGCGCAGGTCACCGCGCACACCATCGGCCGCAGCCGGCGTGGTGGCAATGGCGCGAAGCATCGACTGAGTGTGCACGCGGCCGCCCCGGGCCGGTATGCGGTTGGTGTCGGAACCGGTGGCCACCACCGCGCCGATACGATTTCCGCCACCGCCGGACAGATGCGTGATGGCAGCCGAGGCCGCGACCGCGAGATCGCGCTTCTCGCACCCGGTGGTGCCGAAGTCGAGGCTGGCCGACAGGTCGACCACGAGCCAGGTCTCCAGCTCACGGTCTGCCACGGACATCCGCACGTGCGGATGCGTCGTACGTGCGGTGACCGACCAGTCCATCTGGCGAACGTCGTCGCCCGGCTGGTACTCCCTGGCGTCGCCCGGCTCGGATCCAGGACCGGGGATCAATCCGAGATGGTCACCGTGCAGCACCCCGTCCAGCCGTCGACGCACCGTCAGTTCCAGGGTCCGCAGTGCTGCGGCCAGCTTCGGATCACGCAGCTCACCCGAGCGGAACGACGGTGGTCGGGCGACGACGGCTCGCCGCCCTGCGGTCGGGGAGGCGGTGTCGGGTCCGCTCACTGCCCCGGCGTACCGATCGATGATCCGTCACCCGACGGCTTCTGCAGAGACGGTGCGGGCTGGCCGTAGGGCCCGGCCTGCGGATGGTGCTGGGGACCGGGATGCTGGGGGCCGGGCTGCTGGGGCGCAGGAGGTTGGCCCTGGCCGGGAAACTGACCGGGTGCCGGAAACTGCCCCTGGGTCGGGTAGGGCCCCTGCGGCTGACGACCGTCGAAGTGCTGCCCGTCCGGGCCCGCTCCGTTGCTCTGCGGCACCGGTACCGCCTGCGGCGACACCTGCGGCAACCCGACGGTCTGCAGCACCCGGGAGATGACCGTCTCGGGTGTCACCTCGTCGGCGAGGGCGTCGTAGGATAGCACTAGACGGTGCCGGAGCACGTCGGGAATGACCTCGAGTACGTCCTGGGGAACGACGTAGTCGCGACCCCGGAGCAGAGCCAGCGCGCGGGAGGCCGCGATGATGCCGAGCGTCGCGCGGGGCGATGCACCGTACGCGATCCAGCTGGCCACGTCGTCCATACCGAATTGCTCGGGGGTACGGGTAGCGGCGATGACCCGCACCACGTAGTCGACGAGCGCGTGGTGCACGAACACCGAGCTGGCCAGATTCTGCAGGCGGACCAACTCGACCGGGTCGAGGATCTGCTTGGGCTCGGGGGCCTTGATGCCCATGCGGTAGACGATCTCGCGTTCTTCCTCGACCGTCGGGTAGTCGACGACGATCTTGAACAGGAACCTGTCTCGCTGAGCTTCGGGAAGGGGGTACACACCCTCGTTCTCGATGGGGTTCTGCGTTGCCATCACCAGGAACGGGTCGGGCATCGGGAACGTCTTGCCGCCGATGGTCACGTGTCGTTCCGCCATGACCTCGAGCAGTGCGGACTGCACTTTGGCCGGCGCACGGTTGATCTCGTCGGCCAGTACGAAGTTGGCCACGACGGGTCCGAGTTCGGTGTCGAACTCCTCGCGGCCCTGACGGTAGATGCGGGTGCCGACGAGGTCGGTCGGCACCAGGTCGGGAGTGAACTGAACTCGCGAGAACGACCCACCCACCACCCGTGCGAAGGTCTCGACGGCCAGGGTCTTGGCGACACCGGGAACGCCCTCGAGCAACACGTGTCCGCGGGCGAGCAACCCCACCAGAATGCGCTCGACCAACCGATCCTGACCGACGATGACGCGCTTGACCTCGTACACGGCCTTCTCGAGAAGCTGGACGTCCTCGGCCAGGGCCGGACTGTCCACTCGCTTCGGCTCCACACTCGGTGGATTCGGAGTCGGAGACTCGACTCGCGTCGACCCCTCGTCGTTCGAAATCCGGCCGTCACGTGATGTCACCAAGAATTCACCGCTTTCAGTCGATCGTCGTCGGGCTCGTTTCGTACCGCCGCAATCAACTATTCCAGGTGATCGGTATGCGCGCCGAAAGGCACCCCCGACGCGCGCGCCGGATCCGCGCTCAGGACACCATGCGCACGGCGTACGGCGTCATTCCGCTGTAACGCACGTCGGACACCTTGACCACCGAACCCGATTGCGGGGCTTCGAGCATCTTGCCGTCGCCGAGGTAGAGCGCGACGTGTTGGCTGGCGTTGGGTCCGTAGAAGATCATGTCGCCGCGCTTCATCTCCGAGGACGGCACCTGCTTACCGGCGGTGTATTGGTAGCCGGTGTAGTGCGGCAGCGAGATACCCAGTCCTGCGAAGGCGTAGATCATCAGTCCCGAGCAGTCGAAGCCGACCTTGTTGTAATCGCCGTAGCTGTCTGCGACTCCACCGTCCCTGATGCCCTTGGTCGGTCCGTTCTCGTCACCGCCGCCCCAGGAGTACGGCACACCGAGTTGGCTCATTCCGCGGTCGATCGCCAATTCGACGGCTGCGCTTCCGGTGACCGACGGGGTCGTGGACGTCTTCGGTTTGGTGGGCGTCTTCGGCGTGGTGGTCGTCTTGGGCGTGGTGGGGGTGGTCGCGGTCGAGCTGTTCGAGTCGGTAGACGAACTCGAATCGTCGTCCACGTCCACGTGCGAGCGCTGGCCCTCGGCGATGGCAGCCGCGCGTTGCTGCGCCGCCAGATTTGCCGACACTCGCGCAGCTGCCTGCACAGCGGCTTCCTTCGCTGCGGCCGTGGCGGCGGCGATGGCCGCGTCCTCGGCCGCCTTTTGCGCCTCCCAGTCGCCGTATGCGGCTCGCTGGTCCTGCAGACCGGCGACGTTGCTGCGGGCGGCATCGAGTTCGGTCTGCGCCGAGTCGCGCTCCGATTCGATCGTGGCCTTCCGGTCGGCCTCTGCCTGCAGTGCTGCCTGCGCCTCGGCGATGGCCTGCTCGGCCTCCGCCTTCTTTGCCTCTGCTTCCGAGGCAGCGGCGTCGGCCTGCTGCTTGGACTCACGCGCTGCCGAGTCGCGGTTCGCCTGCTCGGTACGGGCTCGCTGTAGGCCGTCGAGTACTGCGTTCTGGCTGTTGGAGAGGACCTTCAGGACCTGGGCGCGGTCGAGGATGTCGTCCGGTCCGCTCGATCCAAGGAACGACGCCATCGAGGCGACGCCCGAGCCCTGGGTGTAGCTGGATTTGGCGAACTCGTCGAACTTGGCCTGGGCTGCCTGGATCTGGGTGCCCGCGTCGGCGAGAGCCTGCTGCGCGGCGCCGACTATCGCGGCAGCGACATCGGCCGCGTCACGTGCATTCTGCAGATCGACCAGGGCCTTGTTGACGCCTTCTCGCTTCGACGCGACCTCGTCGTCGAGTTGGGCGAGTTGCTGATTGGCCGAGGCGATCGCGTCGATCAGCTGGCCGACCCGGCCCAGGCTCGAGTCGACGGCGCTGCCCGCGGCTGCGAGGTCGGTGTCCGAGGGGTTGGGCGGTGGCGGTGGTACCGCCGCGGCAACCCCGGGAAGGGTCGCCATCAACGCGAGTACGAGGCCTGCGCCTACCAGTACGAATCGGGTACGGACGAGTGCACGGCGGTGAGTTCCGCGGACTTGACGTCGGCTCACAAATGTCTCCCTCGGGTCCGGCAGTCACTCGGGTTCGCGTCGAACCGTCGTGCCGTCGAGGTGCTCTCCGTCCTCCACCCCGATCGCAGGTGACGGTGAGCGTTCTCGCCGGGCAGGAAAGAAACACGCAGCAATACGACAGGTGCGAACCACGTCAGTCACACCCGAAGCAGTGGCCTCCCGAGTTCCCCACGGATGACAACCGCCTTCTGCGACACTCCTTCCCCAGCAGTGCCAATGGCACCGTACGACACTTCGCACCCTAAAGAAACTCCAGTCACAAATGACACATTGGTAATTTCACCAGGCACAACGCCGTGAACTCGGGGTTTACCGGAAACAATTTTTCCGACTTTTTCGGATGACCACACGGTCACGATCGGGACCGGGTCGAACGAGGTGGGCGTCGGTCAGCCGAACGACACTCGGGCGAGCGTGTTCAGTCGGCGACGGACTCGCTGTGCGCGCGGTCGTTCGACTCCGAACGCGAGCGATATCTGCGGACCTTGACGACAGCAGTCAGAGTCGCGACCGCGGCGACCACGACGACCAGGCCGCCCGTGAGCAGACCCCACGGTGTCTGATCCTCGACGAGGGTGTCGACGAAGTTGTCGGCAGCGACGACGTGGTTGCCGGTGTAGGTACGGTCCTGGCCTGCTTCGAGCGTCACTCGACTGATCGAGTCGCTGAACGTACCCACCTGCCCTGGGCTGAGCACGAGAACCGTGCCGCCCTCACGCGCTCCGACCGCGGTGGCGAGATCTCGAAGTTGCGAGTCGTGACGAGGTTCGGTCGGCACGATCACGATGCTCAGATCGATGCCGTGGTCCTCGGCGCGCGCGACGGCTGCGGACAACCCGGCTTGCTCGTCGGCGGGGGCACTGATGCCGGACTCGCGGACCGTTGCGACGATGCTGTCGACGTCCAGACCTGCCGGTATGTCGGTGGCAAGTGGGGAAACGGCGTGAATCGGCTCAGGCATCTCTCGTCCAGTCGGTAGGAACCAGTCGGGTCGAACCCTACGTCACCGCCACGCCCGAACCTGGTAGGCCCGCAGGTCCGGCATCGCTACTGAGGTCGCCCTTCATTGCGCAGCCGGAAGCACTACGTGAGGATCGTCGTGTGGAGCGGTCTCTCGATACCCACCGAGAACTCGACCGCAGGTTTTCACAGGACAAGCGTACTGTTAGACTTCCATCGAGACACTGACCGTGCGTCCGCCTCGAACTCTCGCTGGCGAGATTCGAGGCCGAGGCCCGCAGTCAGCGCCTCGCTTCAACCGTCGACACAGCCCCGTCGGCGGTGTGCCTCATAGACGAGTGGAGCTGAAGTGACCGCAAGTAATGATTCATTCGGTGCAAAGGGCACCCTCGAAGTCGGAGAGAACTCATACGAGATCTTCCGACTGTCGGCCTTGCCCGGTGCCGAGAAATTGCCCTATGCACTGAAGGTCCTCGCGGAGAACCTCCTTCGCACCGAGGACGGTGCAAACATCACCGCCGACCACATTCGTTCGATCGCCTCGTGGGATCCGTCCGCGGAGCCGAGCTTCGAAATCCAGTTCACCCCTGCGCGCGTCATCATGCAGGACTTCACCGGTGTTCCGTGCATCGTCGACCTCGCCACGATGCGTGAAGCCGTCACCACCCTGGGCGGCGACCCCAACAAGGTCAACCCCCTCTCCCCCGCCGATATGGTCATCGACCACTCGGTCATTCTCGACGTCTTCGGCCGCGCCGATGCTCTCGAGCGCAACGTCGACCTCGAGTACGAGCGCAACGGTGAGCGCTACCAGTTCCTGCGTTGGGGACAGGGCGCATTCGACGACTTCAAGGTCGTCCCCCCGGGCATGGGCATCGTGCACCAGGTCAACATCGAGTACCTGGCTCCGACGATCATGACCCGCAAGGGCCAGGCCTACCCCGACACCTGCGTCGGCACCGACTCGCACACCACGATGGTCAACGGCCTCGGTGTGTTGGGCTGGGGCGTCGGCGGTATCGAAGCCGAGGCGGCCATGCTCGGCCAGCCCGTCTCGATGCTCATCCCCCGCGTCGTCGGTTTCAAGCTCTCCGGTGAGATCCAGCCCGGCGTCACCGCGACCGACGTGGTGCTGACCGCAACCGAGATGCTGCGCAAGCACGGCGTCGTCGGCAAGTTCGTCGAGTTCTACGGCGAGGGCGTGGCCGAGGTTCCGCTCGCGAACCGCGCCACCCTGGGCAACATGAGCCCCGAGTTCGGTTCCACCGCAGCGATCTTCCCGATCGACGAGGAAACCATCAACTACCTGCGCCTCACCGGCCGCAGCGACGAGCAGCTCGCGCTCGTCGAGGCGTACGCCAAGGAACAGGGCATGTGGCACGACCCGAAGAACGAGGCCGTGTACTCCGAGTACATCGAACTCGACCTCAACACGGTCGTTCCGTCCATCGCAGGACCGAAGCGCCCGCAGGACCGAATCCTGTTGTCCGAGTCCAAGGTTGCCTTCCGCAAGGACATCCACAACTACGTCGAGGAGAACCACCCCGCGCACGAGGGTGACAGCAAGCTCGACGAGGCACTCGACGAGTCGTTCCCGGCCAGTGATTCCGCTTCGCTGAGCTTCGCCGAAGAGGATTCGGTCGACGTACGTTCTGCCGCATACGGTTCCGAGGGCCGCCCGAGCAAGCCGATTCGGGTCACCACCGACGAGGCCGGCGAATTCGTCCTCGATCACGGTGCCGTCGTCGTCGCAGGCATCACCTCGTGCACCAACACCTCGAACCCGTCGGTCATGCTCGGCGCAGCACTGCTCGCCCGCAATGCCGTCGAGAAGGGGCTGTCCACCAAGCCGTGGGTCAAGACCAACATGGCACCCGGCTCGCAGGTCGTCACCGACTACTACGAGAAGGCCGGCCTGTGGCCGTACCTCGAGAAGCTCGGATACTACCTCGGTGGTTACGGCTGCACCACGTGTATCGGTAACACCGGTCCGCTGCTCGAGCCGATCTCGAAGGCGATCAACGACAACGACCTCTCGGTCACCGCCGTACTGTCGGGCAACCGCAACTTCGAGGGCCGCATCTCCCCCGACGTGAAGATGAACTACCTGGCCTCGCCGCCGCTGGTCATCGCCTACGGCCTGGCGGGCACGATGGACTTCGACTTCGAGACCGACGCTCTCGGCGAGGATCACGAGGGCAACCCCGTGTTCCTCAAGGACATCTGGCCGTCCTCGCAGGAGATCGAGGAGACCATCCAGTCCTCGATCAGCCGGGACATGTTCAGCAAGTCCTACGAGACCATCTTCGCCGGTGACAGCCGCTGGCAGAACCTGTCGACCCCCGAGGGCGACACGTTCGAGTGGGATCCCAAGTCCACGTACGTGCGCAAGCCTCCGTACTTCGACGGCATGACGATGGACCCGGCTCCCGTCGAGGACATCACGGGTGCACGCGTGCTGGCGCTGCTCGGCGATTCGGTCACCACCGACCACATCAGCCCGGCAGGACCCATCAAGGCCGGTACCCCTGCCGCGCAGTACCTGGATTCGCACGGTGTCGAGCGCAAGGACTACAACTCGCTCGGTTCGCGCCGCGGAAACCACGAGGTCATGATTCGCGGAACGTTCGCGAACATCCGCCTCAAGAACCAGCTCCTCGACGACGTCTCGGGCGGCTACACCCGTGACTTCACGCAGGACGGTGGACCGCAGTCCTTCATCTACGACGCGTCGCAGAACTACCAGAAGGCCGGCATCCCGCTGGTCGTGCTGGGCGGCAAGGAGTACGGCAGCGGCTCCTCACGCGACTGGGCGGCCAAGGGCACCTCACTCCTCGGCGTCAAGGCCGTCATCACCGAGTCGTTCGAGCGCATCCACCGCTCCAACCTCATCGGCATGGGCGTCGTTCCCCTGCAGTTCCCGGCCGGTGAGAGCGCATCGTCGCTCAAGCTGGACGGCACCGAGACCTTCGACATCGTCGGAGTCGCGAAGCTGAACGAGGGCACCACCCCGAAGACGATGACCGTCATCGCCACCAAGGAAGACGGCTCGAAGGTCGAATTCGAGGCCGTGGTGCGCATCGACACCCCGGGTGAAGCGGACTACTACCGCAACGGCGGCATCCTGCAGTACGTGCTGCGCAACATGATCAGAGGCTGAGTGCGCGTCGTCTGACGTATGCCTCGAACGGCGATGGGCCCGGAACCGACAACGTGTTTCCGGGCCCATCGCCGTATCGGTCGAGGCCCTCATCGAAAGTAGGAAACCCACACGTGCCCAAGGTCAGCGAAGACCACCTGGCTGCCCGTCGAAGCGAAATTCTCGACGGCGCGCGTAAGTGCTTCGGCGAGTTCGGTTACGAAGGCGCGACAGTACGGCGTCTCGAAGAGGCCACCGGCCTGTCGCGCGGAGCCATATTCCACCACTTCAAGGACAAGGACGGACTCTTCCTCGCGCTGGCACAGGAAGATGCCCGACGCATGGCCGAGGTCGCTGCCACCCAGGGTCTGGTGCAGGTGATGCGAGACATGCTGGCGCAACCCGAACAATTCGAGTGGCTCGGAACGCGGCTCGAGATCACCCGGCGATTGCGCACGGACGCGGACTTCCGGACCAGCTGGGCCGAACGCTCTGCGGAGCTGACCGACGCGACACTCGGACGGCTCGAGCGTCAGAAGACCGCAGGAAGACTGCGCGACGACGTACCCAACGACGTCCTCGCCGACTACCTCGATCTCGTGCTCGACGGCCTGGTGGCCCGCATCGCGTCCGGCCACGGCGGGTCGAACCTCGCAGCGATCCTGGACCTGGTCGAGGAATCGGTCCGCAGGCAGGACTGAACCCGCCCGTCTAGGCGAGCTGGATCAGTTCCAGGTATTCCTGCGACCAATGGTCCTCGGTGCCGTCGGGAAGCAGAATCACTCGTTCGGGTGAGAGCGCTTCGGCGGCACCGGGATCGTGGGTCACCAGTACGACGGCGCCCTTGTAGCTGCGGAGCGCGTCGAGGACCTGCTCGCGGGAGATCGGGTCGAGGTTGTTGGTCGGTTCGTCGAGCAGGAGAACGTTCGCCGCGGAGGACACCAACCCGGCGAGTGCCAGGCGGGTCTTCTCGCCACCGGACAATGTTCCTGCCGGCTGGTCGAGCTGGGGGCCGGTGAACATGAAGGCTCCGAGCAGCGACCGCAGTTCCTGCTCGCCGGTGTCGGGTGCCGCGTGCCGGATGTTCTCCCACACCGACGCCATGTCGTCGAGGGTGTCGTGCTCCTGGGCGAAGTAACCTACGCGCATGCCGTGGCCGGGTTCGATCTCTCCGGTGTCGGCCTTCTCGGTTCCGGCCAGAATGCGCAGCAGTGTCGTCTTACCGGCACCGTTGAGCCCGAGCACCACCACGCGGCTCCCCCGGTCGATCGCCAGATCGACGCCGGCAAAGATCTCCAGCGACCCGTACATCTTGGTCAGGTTCTTGGCCATCAACGGTGTCTTGCCGCAGGGGGCAGGCTCAGGAAAGCGAATGTGCGCCACCTTGTCGGATACGCGCTCCGCATCGAGGTTGGCCATCAGCTTGTCCGCGCGCTTCGCCATGTTCTGTGCCGCAACGGCTTTCGTTGCCTTGGCCCCCATCTTGGCGGCCTGTACGCGCAATGCTCCGGCCTTCTTCTCCGCGTTGGCGCGCTCGCGGCGGCGGCGCTGCTCGTCCGTGGCGCGGGCGTCGAGGTACTTCTTCCAGTTCATGTTGTAGATGTCGGCTTCGCCGCGCACGGCGTCGAGGAACCACACCCTGTTCACCACGTCTCCGAGTAGTTCGACATCGTGACTGATCACGATGAGTCCGCCCTCGTGGTTCTGCAGGAATCCCCGCAGCCAGGTGATGGAGTCGGCGTCGAGGTGGTTGGTGGGCTCGTCGAGCAGCAAGGTGGTGTTCGAGCGTCCGCCACTGCCGTCGGACGCGGCGAACAGAATCCGAGCCAGTTCGACGCGTCGGCGCTGACCACCGGACAGGGTCCGCAGCGGTTGGCCGAGGATGCGGTCGGCCAGTCCGAGGCTGTTGCAGATGCGGGCCGCTTCGCTCTCGGCTTCGTAGCCGCCGAGGGAGGCGAAACGTTCTTCGAGTTCGCCGTATTTGCGGACGGCCTTGTCGAGCAGCGCCTCGTCGGCCACCTCGGCCATCAGTGCCTGCTGCTTCTCCATCTTGTGCAGGAGAGTGTCCAGGCCCCGGGCCGAGAGCACCCGGTCCTTGGCCAGTACGTCGAGGTCGCCTTCTTTGGGATCCTGCGGCAGATAGCCGAGCTCTCCGGTGCGCACGACCTCGCCCGCGTAGGGCTCGCCTTCGCCCGCCAGGATGCGCAGAGTGGTGGTTTTGCCTGCACCGTTGCGACCCACCAGCCCGATGCGGTCGCCTGCCTGTACGCGGAGCGCGGGCCCCTCGGTGGACAGAAGGGTCCGCACACCGGCACGAACTTCCAGGTCGGTGGCGGTGATCACGCGTGAGCTCCTAGCGATTGCCGAACAAGATCGTTGCCCGTCGACCGACGGGCGAACTTTAGGTGCGCCGCCGAACGGCACAGCAAACCCCCATTTTAGCTCAGCATTCACGGGCCCTCACCCAGGAACGACGGTGACACCGGTAACGTCTGATCGATGACCGACGCCCCCGAAACAGTCAGCTCTTCCAGCGCGCCGATCCCCGACCTCACCGGGCGCACCGCACTCGTCACCGGCGGCAGCCGTGGCATCGGAAAGGCCATCGCCGCGGAACTGCTCGCTCGCGGCGCGAACGTCGCCATCACCGCTCGCAAGCGCGAACCTCTGGTTGCGGCGGCAGCGGAACTCGGCGATTCCGTGCTCGCGATCGACGGTAATGCAGGCGACCCGGAGCACCGACGCACCGCGGTGGCGAGCACTGTGGAGACTTTCGGTTCGCTGGACATCCTGGTCAACAACACCGGCATCAACCCGGTCTACGGCTCGCTGATGGATGCCGACCTGGCCGGCGTGAGCAAGATCTTCGACACGAACGTCGTGGGTACTCTCGGCTTCGTCCAGCAGGCGTTCCATGCCTGGATGGGCGAGCACGGCGGCGCGATCGTCAACATCGCCAGCGTGGCAGGCATCCGCTCCACCGGCGTGATCGCCGCGTACGGCGCGTCCAAGGCCGCTCTGATCCGTCTCACCGAGGAGCTCGCCTGGCAGCTCGGCCCGGAGATTCGCGTCAATGCCGTGGCACCGGGCGTGGTGAAGACGAAGTTCGCCGAGGCTCTCGTCGCCAATGGAGAAGACGCGGCAGCGGCCGGCTACCCGATGAAGCGCCTCGGAAACCCGGAGGACGTAGCGGCCCTGGTGGCCTTCCTGGTGTCGGACGCGTCGTCCTGGATCACCGGGGAGACCGTGCGCGTGGACGGTGGTTTGCTCGCCACCGGCGGAATGTGAACGATTTTTCGGCCGACATCGCCGTCGTCGGACTCGGTCCCGCGGGGCGGGCTGTCGCCCATCGGTGTGCCGAGGCCGGACTCGATGTGCTCGCGCTCGATCCACACCCGTCGCGCACCTGGACACCGACGTATTCCGCCTGGGCCGACGAGTTGCCGTCGTGGTTGCCTCAGACCGCTGTCGCCTCGACTGCACAGAAGCCGGCGGTGTGGACCGATCGCCATCGGATCATCGACCGGACGTACTGTGTGCTGGACACACCTGCACTGCAAGCGACCTTGTCCCTCGACCGCGTGCGCGTGCTGGCGGGGACGGCCGTGGACGTCACCGGTTCCCGGGTGACGACCGCCGACGGCACCATCGTCGATGCTCGCCACGTCGTCGACGCCCGCGGCACGCTCGATTCGCGCGACCTCGCACAGCAGACGGCATACGGCATCGTCGTCAGCCGGGACCGCGCCGAACCGATCCTCGAAGGATCCGACGCCTGGTTCATGGACTGGCGCACCGACAACGGAGCTCGGCCAGGTGAAGCCCCGAGTTTCCTCTACGCCGTGGCGCTCGACCGAGATCGGATCCTGCTCGAAGAGACCTGTCTGGTCGGCCGACCACCGCTGGAACTCGCACTGCTTCGATCGCGGCTGCACCACCGTCTCACCCACCGGAACCTGGAACCGACCGGCAACGAGGACGTCGAGCGAGTGCGGTTCTCGGTCGAGCCGCCACCGCGGTCGCGGCTGCACACCGGGCGAGGTGGACCGGTGCTGTTCGGTTCCCGCTCGAATTTGATGCATCCCGCCACGGGGTACAGCGTTGCGGCGTCGCTGGCGTCGGCGGATCACCTCGTCGAGAGATTCCGAGGCTGCGGACGATCGCGCCCGATCCGACCGGTCCACGTCTGGACGGTTCAGAAGCTTCGCAACCTCGGGCTGCGCACGGCACTGGCACTCGAACCCGAGATGGTCCCCCAGTTCTTCTCCAGCTTCTTCTCGCTCCCGGTCGAACTGCAGCGCTCGTATCTGTCCGGGCACGACGACGCCTTCGGAACGATGACCGCGATGCTGAAAATGTTTCCCACGCTCCCTGGGTCCGCCAGGCTCGCGATCGCGCGCACGATAGTGCGCACTCCGGGACGCGGCTGAGTTTCGCGCCAACGGTCGACACGCGGGCGCCCGGTCGGCGATCATGGACAGATGCGCAGCATTTGGAAGGGCTCGATCGCCTTCGGACTGGTCAACGTTCCGGTGAAGGTCTACTCGGCCACCGAGCAGCACGACATTCGGTTTCATCAAGTGCACGCGAAGGACGGCGGGCGCATCAAGTACGACCGCATCTGTCAGGAATGCGGCAAGTCGGTACAGTTCGCCGATATCGACAAGGCGTACGACTCCCCCGACGGCGAACGCGTCATTCTCACCGACGACGACTTCGACAAGCTACCTGCGGCGGAGAAGCACGAAATTCCGGTTCTCGAATTCGTGCCGACCGAGCAGATCGATCCGATCCTCTACGACAAGAGTTACTTCCTCGAGCCGGACTCCGCGTCACCCAAGGCCTACGTGCTGCTTCGGGAGACGTTGGAGGACACCGAACGCACCGCGCTGGTGCATTTCACTCTGCGACAGAAGACCCGACTGGCAGCACTACGCGTGCGCGACGACGTGCTGGTGATTCAGACATTGCTGTGGCCGGACGAAGTCAGGGCGGCAGAGTTTCCTTCGCTCGAAGACGCGCCGTCCGCGCGCCCGCAGGAAGTGAAGATGGCGACGTCACTGGTGGAAAGTATGTCCTCGGAATTCGATCCCACCGAGTACACCGACGACTACCAGATCGAACTGCGCAAGCTGATCGACGAGACGCTCGCCAACGGCGGTGAGAAGGTCATCCACACCGAGGCGGAGAAGGACGACGACGGCGAGGATGCCGAGGTCGTGGATCTCGTGGCGGCCTTGCAGCGCAGCGTCGAGGCCGCAGGCAAGAACGCGAAGTCGGGGTCTTCCACATCCGCTCCGGCGAAGAAGGCACCCGCGAAGAAAGCCCCGGCGAAGAAGGCGGCCGCCAAGAAGACGGCTGCGAAGAAGTCGACCCCCGCCAAGTCCGCCGACTCCAAAGCCGACGAAGCAAAAGGGGCGTGAGGGGGCCGACCGGTCCGTGGGTCAGACGGTGAAGCCGAGGGCCCTGAGCTGCTCGCGACCGTCGTCGGTGATCTTGTCCGGGCCCCACGGCGGCATCCAGACCCAGTTGATCTTGAGGTCGGCGGCCAGTCCGCTGCGCACGAGCGCGCCGCGAGCCTGATCCTCGATGACATCGGTCAACGGGCATGCCGCCGAGGTCAGCGTCATGTCGACCGTGACGATGTCGTCGGCGTCGATCTTGATGTCGTACACCAGTCCCAGGTCGACGACGTTGATTCCGAGCTCGGGGTCGACGACGTCGCGCATCGCCTCTTCGAGGTCCTCGAGCACCTTGATCTCGTCGGCCGTCAGTTCCACCGGCGTCGTGGTCACGGCTGGAGTCGTCTCTGTTGCTTCGGTCATGATTGCTGTCCTCCGGAAAGTGCCGACTGGGCGGTCCCGCCCGTCGTAGCTGTCGAATCTGCGTCCACTACTTGAACAACCGCGTCCTTGAAAGCCATCCAACCCAGCAATGCGCACTTCACGCGAGCCGGATACTTGGCCACACCGGCGAACGCAATGCCGTCACCGATGACGTCCTCGTCGCCTTCGACGGTACCTCTGCTGCCGACCATGTCGCTGAACGCGTCGACCGTCTTCAGGGCATCGGCGACGCTCAGGCCGACGACCTGATCGGTGAGCACCGATGTTGCCGCCTGACTGATCGAGCAGCCCTGGCCGTCGTACGAGACGTCTGCCACGGAGCCGTCCTCGATCTGCACACGCAGGGTCACCTCGTCGCCGCAGGTGGGGTTGACGTGGTGTACCTCCGCGCCGAAAGGCTCGCGCAGTCCGCGGCCGTGCGGGTGCTTGTAGTGATCGAGGATCACTTCCTGGTACATCTGTTCCATGCGCATCTACCGCTGACCTCCCCCGCCGTTGTCGGTGGTGCCGAAGAACGACTGCGCGCGGCGAATCGCCTGTGCGAGCACCTGTACTTCTTCGACCGTGTTGTAGAGAGCGAACGAGGCGCGCGCCGTCGCTGCGACACCGAACCGACGGTGCAGGGGCCACGCGCAGTGGTGTCCGACGCGGATGGCGACGCCCTCGTCGTCCAGGATCTGTCCGAGGTCGTGGGCATGAATGCCGTCGACCACGAACGACACCGCCGAACCGCGGTCGACGTTCTCCGTCGGTCCGATCACGCGAACACCGTCGATATTCGCGAACTCGGCGAGAGTTGCTGCGACCAAGGACTTCTCGTGCGCGGCGATGACATCGATGCCGATGTTCTCCAGGTATTGCACAGCTGCGCCGAGTCCGACGACCTGCGAGGTCATCGGAACGCCGGCCTCGAATCGTTGCGGGGGCGCGGCGAACGTCGTCTTCTCCATGGTGACGGTCTCGATCATCGAACCGCCGGTGATGAACGGAGGCATCGCCTCGAGGAGTGCGGCCTTGCCGTACAGCACGCCCACTCCCGAGGGACCGAGCATCTTGTGACCGGAGAACGCGGCGTAGTCGACATCGAGCGCGTGGAAATCGACCTTCATGTGCGGCACCGACTGGCACGCGTCCAAGACGACCAGCGCGCCCACAGCCCGGGCCCGACGCACCAACTCCTCGACCGGAGCGACCGCGCCGGTCACGTTGGACTGATGCGTGAACGCGAGAACCTTGACGGCCGAGGACAATTCGAGCGAGTCGAGATCGATTCGACCGTCATCGGTGACGCCGTACCAGCGCAGCGTGGCACCGGTTCGAGCTGCCAGTTCCTGCCACGGAACGAGGTTGGCATGGTGTTCGAGTTCGGTGACGACGATCTCGTCACCGGGACCGAGGTGCCGGTCGAACCGCTGATCGGCGAGCACGTACGTCACCAGGTTGAGCGACTCGGTCGCGTTCTTGGTGAACACGATCTCGTCGACGTCGGCACCGACGAACGACGCGATGGCGGCGCGCGCACCCTCGTAGGCATCCGTGGCCTCCTCGGCCAACTGATGCGCCCCGCGGTGAACGGCGGCATTGCAGGTGGTGAGGAACTCGCGCTCGGCGTCGAGTACCTGCACCGGCCGCTGCGAGGTAGCACCGGAATCGAGGTACACCAACGGCTTTCCGTCACGGACGGTGCGCGAGAGGATGGGGAAATCGCGGCGAACCGTGGCGACATCGAACGATGCCGCCACCGCCACAGCTGCCGGTGCAGCCATGCTCATGCTCCGGTGGTCGCGGCCTGCGTGTAGCCGGCGTATCCGTTGGCCTCGAGCTCGTCGGCCAGCTCCGCTCCGCCGGACTTCACGATCTCACCGTTGACGAACACGTGCACGAAGTCGGGCTTGATGTAGCGCAGAATGCGGGTGTAGTGCGTGATCAGCAGCACGCCGCCCTCCTCGCGCTCCTTGTACTTGTTGACGCCCTCGGACACCACTCGCAGAGCGTCGACGTCGAGGCCGGAGTCGGTCTCGTCGAGGATGGCGATCTTCGGCTTGAGCAACCCCAGCTGGAGGATTTCGTGACGCTTCTTCTCGCCACCGGAGAAGCCTTCGTTGACGTTGCGCTCGAGGAAGTTGGCCTCGATCTCCAGTTCGCTCATGGCGGTCTTGGCTTCCTTGACCCAGTGCCGAAGCTTGGGGGCCTCACCGCGCACCGCGGTGGCGGCGGTACGAAGGAAGTTCGACATCGAGACGCCTGGCACCTCCACCGGGTACTGCATTGCCAGGAAGAGGCCGGCACGGGCGCGCTCGTCGACGCTCATCTCGAGCACGTCTTCACCGTCGAGGGTGATGGTGCCGGAGGTCACCGCGTACTTGGGGTGGCCTGCGATGGCGTAGGACAGCGTGGACTTGCCGGAGCCGTTGGGCCCCATGATCGCGTGCGTCTCACCGGACTTCACGGTGAGGTCGACACCCTTGAGGATGTTGATGGGCTCCGCGGTCGAGTCGGAGTTGGCGACGCTGACGTGCAGATCGCGGATTTCGAGTGTGGACATCTTCAAATTCCTTTGTGCAGTCGAGAAAGTTTCGGGTGAGACCTACGCGCCGACGACGGCGAGCTCGGTCTCGATGGCAGCGTCCAGACGCTCGCGCACGGCGGGGACCGGAATCTTGTCGATGACCTCGTGGAAGAAGCCGCGGACGACGAGTCGGCGAGCGACCTCCTCGGAGATGCCACGAGCGCGCAGGTAGAACAGCTGCTCGTCGTCGAAACGGCCGGTAGCGCTGGCGTGGCCTGCTCCGACGATTTCCCCGGTCTCGATCTCGAGGTTCGGTACCGAGTCGGCGCGCGCGCCGTCGGTGAGAACCAGGTTTCGATTGAGCTCGTAGGTCTCGGTTCCCTCGGCCTCGGCGCGGATGAGAACGTCGCCGATCCAGACGGTGTGCGCGTCGTGTTTGCCCGGGCCCACTTCACCCTGCAACGCACCCTTGTACATCACGTTGGACTTGCAGTGCGGAGCCGAGTGATCGACGAGCAGACGCTGCTCGAGGTGCTGGCCCGCGTCGGCGAAGTACAGACCGAGCATGTTCGCGTCGCCACCGGGTGCGCTGTAGCGCACGGTCGGGCTGATGCGCACCAGATCGCCGCCGAGACTGACGTTGTAGTGCCGCAGCACGGCGTCGCGTCCCAGCAGTGCATGGTGTGCCGCGACGTGCACTGCGTCGGACTGCCAGTCCTGGATCAGCACGACGTGCAACTGCGAGCTGTCGCCGAGAACGAACTCGACGTTCTCGGCGTACGTGCCACTGCCCCGCTGGTCGATCACGACGGTGGCGCGAGCGAACGTACCCAGCCTGATCTGCACATGGCCGTAGGCGACGTGGTCGACACCGGGACCGTCGACGGTGATCTCGATCGGATCGGCCACCTCGACCTCGTTCGGCACGGAGACGATCGTGGCCTCGGTGAATGCCGAGAACGCCTGAGCGGCAATACGATCGGCCGGAACGCCGGCCTTGCCCAATCGCTCGTCGTCACGGCCGACGGTCTCCACGACCACTGACTCCGGGGCACCGACGGTGACCTGAGCGGCCCCGTCGGCGACAGCGGAACCGTCGTGCAGGCCACGCAGCCGACGCAGTGGCGTGAAACGCCAGAGCTCGTCACGACCGGACGGAATCTCGAACGCGTTCACGTCGTAGGACGTGAACTGAGCGCCCTTGTTCTCGACGAGCTTCGACTTGTCTTCCTTGGCCGACTCGGGGTTTTCGGATGCCACGGCACCCATCACTCCGGTGAGGGGGTTGTTCACTTATCCGACCGACCCTTCCATCTGCAGCTCGATGAGCCGGTTGAGCTCGAGCGCGTACTCCATCGGCAGTTCGCGAGCGATCGGCTCGACGAAGCCGCGCACGACCATCGCCATGGCCTCGTCCTCGGTCATGCCGCGGCTCATCAGGTAGAACAACTGATCGTCGCTGACCTTCGAGACGGTGGCCTCGTGGCCCATCGAGACGTCGTCCTCACGGATGTCGACGTACGGGTACGTGTCGGAGCGACTGATCGTGTCGACGAGCAGCGCGTCGCACTTGACCGTCGAGCGCGAACCGTGCGCACCCTTGTTGATCTGGATCAGACCGCGGTACGACGTCCGGCCACCGCCGCGGGCGACGGACTTGCTGACGATGTTCGAGGACGTGTGCGGGGCCAGGTGCAGCATCTTCGAGCCGGTGTCCTGGTGCTGGTCCGGGCCTGCGAACGCAACCGAGAGGACCTCACCCTTGGCGTACTCACCGGTCATCCAGACGGCCGGGTACTTCATGGTGACCTTGGAGCCGATGTTGCCGTCGACCCACTCCATCGTTGCGCCTGCCTCGGCCTTGGCGCGCTTGGTGACGAGGTTGTAGACGTTGTTCGACCAGTTCTGGATGGTCGTGTAGCGGCAACGGCCGCCCTTCTTGACGATGATCTCCACCACGGCGGAGTGCAGCGAATCCGACTTGTAGATCGGCGCGGTGCAGCCCTCGACGTAGTGCACGTAGGCACCCTCGTCGACGATGATCAGCGTCCGCTCGAACTGACCCATGTTCTCGGTGTTGATCCGGAAGTAGGCCTGCAGCGGGATGTCCACGTGGACGCCCGGCGGGATGTAGATGAAGGATCCGCCGGACCACACCGCGGTGTTCAGTGCGGAGAACTTGTTGTCGCCTGCGGGGATGACGGTGCCGAAGTACTCGCGGAACAGCTCCGGCTGCTCCTTGAGGGCGGTGTCGGTGTCGAGGAACAACACACCCTGAGCCTCGAGATCCTCACGGATCGAGTGGTAGACCACCTCGGACTCGTACTGGGCGGCGACACCGGAGACGAGGCGCTGCTTCTCCGCCTCGGGGATGCCGAGCTTGTCGTACGTGTTCTTGATGTCCTCGGGCAGGTCTTCCCACGTTGCAGCCTGCTTCTCGCTGGAACGCACGAAGTACTTGATGTTGTCGAAGTCGATGCCGTCGAGGTTGGAACCCCAGTTCGGCATCGGCTTGCGCTCGAACGTCTTGAGCGCCTTGAGCCGCGCCTCGAGCATCCACTCGGGCTCGCTCTTCTTCTGCGAGATGTCACGAACGACGGCCTCGGAAAGACCGCGCTTGGCGCTCTCACCGGCTACGTCCGAGTCGGCCCAGCCGTATCCGTAGGTGCCGAGCGAGGCGATGGTCTCGTCCTGGGTCAGCGGCGCGGTGGGTGTCACCTGGTCTGGTGTGACGGTCATGCGGGCTCCTTCCGGAGGCGTGGGCGTTCTCCGACGCGGGGCTGCGCGTCGGGGGTCTTCTTGTCGGAACTATCGGTGTTCGAGTACCGCGTCGGTGACAGCGGTACGTGCGTCGTGCACGCGCAGTTGCCGTTGGCGATGGTCGCCAGGCGCTGCACGTGCGTGCCGAGGATCTCGGCGAACGCGTTCTGCTCCGCCTCGCACAACTCCGGAAACTCGGAGGCGACGTGCGACACGGGGCAGTGGTGCTGGCAGATCTGCACACCGTTGCCCACCTGGCGGGTGGTGGCGGAGAAACCGGCCGCGCTGAACGCGTCGGCGATTCGGTCGGCGGCGTCCTCCACGGCATGCGCATCGGATCCCGTCGCCGGCTCCACGTCGGCCACGATGGTGTTGACGCGTTGCCGCGCGAACGTCTCGATGGCCGCGTCTCCACCGATCTTGCGCAGCTGCCGCATGGCGGCGCCGGCGAGATCGTCGTAGGTGTGGCCGAGACGATTGCGTCCGGCTGCAGTCAGCTGGAAGTGCTTCGCCGGTCGACCCCGGCCCCGTTGCCGGGCACCCGCGGGAGTGGTGATACGGGCCTCGCCCGCGTCGATGAGTGCGTCGAGGTGACGTCGAACACCTGCCGCGCTCAACCCCAGTCGAGTACCGATGTCGGAGGCGGTGATGGGGCCCTCTTCGAGGAGCAGAGTGACCACAGCGCTCCGCGTCTGCCCCTCGGGTGCCGACGTGGGTCGCACCGACGAAACGCCTGCGCCGGTGGCCGACGACTCGACACTTCCCGGACGCACGAGCGAGCTCTCGGTTGTTTTCACAACACCAGTGTGACGGAATTGCGGTACCCGGTCCAGCAAGGGTGCCCTATGCGGCTCGCTCACCGAGCACGGTGCAGGCCGTGCGCGAGTGCACCGCTACGCTCCCACTGTGCCATCGACCGACAGTGAGCCCAGTTCCGAGAGCTCACCTTCCGCGAGCGGTTCCGAGTCCGCCTCGGCGTCCGGCACATCGAAGTCCACCCCGGGCGCGCTCGTCCAGCGTTTCGTCGTGGTCCCCGCCCGTCGAGTCATCGGCCTGGAGCCGACACCTCCCGGCGGGGCGGTCGCCACCCTGCACGGAGACGAGCAGGAGGCACCGGGGCTGAATCCCTCGGAGACGACCCAGCTCAGGAACATCCGTCGTTTCGGTGCCGCGGGTGCGCTGCTGATGGCAATCGGCGCCCTCGGCGCGGGTGCGCAGCCGGTGCTGCAGAACCCGATCGCAGGTGTCCGACTTCTGAGCCTGCCGTCCCGGATGGCGACCACCGCACTGACCGTCACGATGACCGGAACCGTCATCGTGGTGCTCGCGTGGTTGCTGTTGGGAAGATTCGCGTTGGGACGCACGCGATCGGGAAACACCCCGCGTCGGCTCACCCGTTCCCAGATGGACCGCACACTGCTGCTGTGGATCCTGCCGTTGTGTGTGGCACCGCCGATGTTCTCGCGCGACGTCTACTCCTATCTGGCCCAGAGCGAGATCACGGCGCGCGGACTCGACCCGTACGAGGTCGGTCCGGTCGATGCACTCGGGGCCGACAACGTCCTGACCCGAACGGTTCCCAACATCTGGCGGGAGACTCCGGCACCCTACGGTCCGCTGTTTCTGTGGATGGGGCGTGGAATCACGTACCTGACCGGCGAGAACATCGTCGCCGGCATCTTCCTTCATCGCCTGCTCGCGCTGGTGGGCGTCGCGCTGATCGTCTGGTCGCTGCCACGTCTCGCCCGACGCTGCGGGGTCGCGTCGGTGACGGCACTGTGGCTCGGTGCCGCGAACCCGTTGCTGCTGTTCCACCTGGTGGCCGGTATCCACAACGAGGCCCTGATGATCGGGCTCATGCTGGCCGGTACCGAACTGGCGCTTCGCGCAATCGAGCGTTCGGGTTCTCTCCGCAGCACCGATATCGCATTCCTGGTCGGCGGAGCAGGCCTGATCGCGCTGTCGTCCACGATCAAGATCCCCTCGCTCATCGCGCTCGGCTTCGTGGGAATGGCACTGTCGAGGCGATGGGGCGGGACCCTCAGATCGGTGATGTACGCGGCGCTTCTGCTCGGCTCCATCGCCGTCGCGGTTCAAGTCGCCGTGAGCCTGGGCAGTGGGCTCGGCTTCGGGTGGATCAACACGCTGGGTACTGCCGGGGTGGTGCGCAGCTGGATGTCGATCCCCACGATCCTCGGTCTCGGCACAGGATTCGTCGGCGTGCTACTCGGCCTCGGCGATCACACCACCGCTGTGTTGGGTCTCACTCGCCCCATCGCAGCCGTCGTTGCGGGAATCATCGTCGTCCGCATGCTGATCGCCGTCCTGCGCGGCCGCCTGCATCCGGTCGGCGCACTCGGCGTCGCACTCGGGGCCGTCGTGCTGTTGTTCCCGGTGGTGCAACCCTGGTACCTGCTGTGGGCGGTGATTCCGCTGGCAGCGTGGGCCACGACTCCCTCGTTCCGGCGTCCGGCCATCGCCTTCTCGTCGTTGGTGAGCGTGATCCTCATGCCGAACGGCAGTGAGTACCAGCCGTTCCAGATCGTGCAGGCCGCAGTGATGACCATCCTGACGATCGCGGTGCTCTACCTCTTGACCCGAAACCGGATGCCGTGGCCCATCCGCACCGGACCACCGGCACGCGACCGCAGCACCGACGAATACGCTGAGTCCTCGTGATCTCCGGGACGTCCGACGCGGCGCAACCTGTCGTGCAGCTGACCGACGTACGCAAGTCGTACGACGGTGTCAGTGCCGTGGACGGACTGAGCCTGAACATCGGTCCCGGCGAGGTTCTCGCGCTGCTGGGCCCCAACGGTGCCGGAAAGACCACCACCGTCGAGATGTGCGAGGGATTCGTCGTACCCGACAGCGGCTCGGTCCGAGTACTCGGACTGGACCCCGTGACACAGTCGGCGCAGTTGAGGCCGCGCATCGGCGTCATGCTCCAGGGCGGAGGTGCCTACCCCGGTTCCAAGGCCGGCGAGATGCTCCAACTCGTCGCCTCGTACTCGGCCGATCCACTCGACCCGGCGTGGCTGCTCGACTGCCTCGGCCTGACCTCTGCCGTCCGCACCCCCTACCGACGGCTCTCCGGTGGGCAGCAGCAGCGACTGGCCCTGGCCTGCGCCATCGTCGGTCGGCCCGAACTGGTGTTCCTCGACGAACCGACCGCCGGGCTCGACGCCCAGGCCCGGTTGCTGGTGTGGGAGCTGATCGACGCCCTACGCCGCGACGGTGTCGGCGTACTGCTCACGACGCATCTGATGGACGAAGCCGAGCAGCTCGCGGACCGGCTGACGATCATCGACAACGGCCGCGTCGTCGCCTCGGGCACACCGTCGGAGCTGACCAAGCAGGGCGCCGAGGGCCAACTGCGCTTCACCGCACCCCCGGGACTCGAACTGTCCATGCTCGACGCGGCTCTTCCCCCGGGTTACGTACCGTCGGAACCGACGCCCGGTTCCTACGTGGTCTCGGGCGTGATCGAGCCGCAGATTCTGGTGATCGTCACGTCCTGGTGTGCACAGCAGGACGTGTTGGCCACCGAGTTACAGGTCGACCAGCGCCGCCTCGAGGACGTGTTCCTCGAGCTGACCGGCAGAGAATTGAGGAAGTGACCGTGCGCAGAGAAGCCCGGCTCGCCGACAACCGATTCGAGACGGGCCTGTTCGCGCCTCGCCCGCAGCCCGCGTCGGCTGCGCGCATGCTGCTCGCGCAGACCCGCCTCGAACTGAAGTTGTTGCTGCGCAACGGTGAACAGTTGCTGCTGACGATGTTCATCCCGATCACATTGCTGATCGGATTGACTCTGTTGCCCTTCGGCGAACTCGGCACCGACCGAGTTGCCCGAGTGGTCCCGGCCGTGATGATGGTGGCCATCATGTCGACGGCGTTCACCGGCCAGGCGATCGCTGTCGGCTTCGACCGCCGCTACGGCGCTCTCAAGAGGCTCGGGGCGACACCGCTTCCGCGGTGGGGCATCATCGGCGGCAAATCCGCTGCCGTGGTGATCGTGGTGATTCTGCAGTCGATTCTGCTCGGCTCGATCGGCGTCGCTCTGGGATGGCGCCCGAGCGCCACGGGTCTGTTGCTCGGGGCCGTCATCATCGCTCTCGGAACCGTCACCTTCGCGTCGATGGGACTGCTGCTGGGCGGCACCCTGCGCGCGGAGATCGTGTTGGCGCTGGCGAACATCGCCTGGTTCGTGATGCTGGGCATCGGCAGCGCGGTGTTCGTTGACGACCAGATCCCCCAGGGACTGCAGAACGTCGCACGCATCGTGCCGTCCGGCGCGCTGGGTGAGGCTCTGAGCAGAGGTGTGGCGTCGTCGTTCGACATCTTCGGCGTGGTCGTGCTGCTGGTGTGGGCTGCGGTGTGCGGCACGCTCGCCGTGCGCACCTTCAAGTTCACCTGAGTCACGCTCGCCACCCAACGACGCTGTGTAGTTGATCGGCGTTTACCATCGTGGGGTGCTGTACAGAGCGTTCTTGCGCATCGTCGATCTCCTGCCCTTGCCGTCGCTTCGAGTGCAGCGGGTGCTGGCATTCATCGCGATCCTGACGCAGGGTGGCATCGCGGTCACCGGTGCCGTCGTTCGCGTCACCGGATCCGGTCTCGGGTGCCCCACCTGGCCGCAGTGCTTCCCCGGTAGCTTCACTCCCGTCGGGGTGTCCGAGGTGCCGATCCTGCACCAGGCGGTCGAGTTCGGCAATCGTCTGCTCACGTTCGTGGTTGTCCTCGCCGCTGCCGCTGTCGTCATCGCCGTCACCAGGGCGCGGCGTCGTCGGGAAGTGCTGTTCTTCGCGTGGCTGATGCCACTCGGTACCGTCGTGCAGGCCGTGATCGGCGGATTCACGGTGCTGACCGGACTGCTGTGGTGGACGGTTGCCGTTCACCTCGTCGTCTCGATGGCGATGGTGTGGCTGGCCACATTGCTGTACGCCAAGGTCGGCGAGAGCGACGCGCCGTCGGAGTCGACGCCAACGGTGCCGGGTGCTCTGCGGGCGTTGACGGGACTGTCCGGGATCGCACTGACGGGCGTGCTGATCGCCGGCACGATGGTGACCGGAGCCGGACCGCACGCGGGCGACAAGAGCATCGAAGAGCCGGTGCCGCGTCTCGGTATCGAGATCGTGACGCTGGTGCACGCGCACTCCCAGTTCTTGGTCGGCTACCTGGCTCTGCTCGTCGGATTGGCATTCGCGCTGTATGCGGTCCGTGCACCGAAGGCGGTCACGTTTCGGCTCAATGTCCTGATCGCTCTGGTGCTCGCGCAGTCTCTGATCGGACTGGTCCAGTACTTCACCGGGGTTCCGGCCGTGCTCGTCGCCTTCCACGTGGCCGGTGCGGGCGCGTGTACAGCCGCCACCGCGGCCGTCTGGGTGGCCTGCCGAACTCGCGGGCCGGCAACGTCCGAGAAGATCGAGACCGCCGAGGACGTTGCAGTTCGCTCCTGACGATCGGCCGAGCTTCGAACAGGGTGGAGGGGCAGCCGACCTCCCCCTCAGATGGCCGACTGCCCCTCCACTGACTTCGACGCACCGGGTACCGAGATGGTTCCCGCCGAATCGAACAAGTTTTGCGACTTTTCTCCGCTCAGACGATCGCCTGGTTGCGCGCCTTCGGGAACTTCTTCTGATTCGCCACCCACCCGGCCATCTTCTCGTGGTGTCCGGGTGCCGGGTTGACCGAACTGACCAGCTCGCGGTCCCATTCGGCCTCGGTCAACTGGTCGAGACCGTCGACGATGGCGCGGGCGATGGCGGTGGTCGCCACCACCTGGTCCCCCAGCACTCCATCGGCACCGACCATGGTGAGCCGCGTCCCGGCCCGACCTATCGGCTGGATCACCACGTTGGCAGAGTTGCCGTGGTCGGCGAGAAAGCTCTTCACGGCCGCGAGCGTTCCCTTGGGAACCTCGTTCGACTCGTTCTTCTCGATGCCCGCACTGTCGATTTCGGTAGCCATGCCGACACGATACCGAGGTAGTCCACGATCATTGCATCGCCCCGTCCGGTCGTTACTGATCGGTAACTTCAGCCACGTCGATGCATGAGGCGGATCTGCACACCCCGGCGCGACGCGTCCGTGTAGAACGGTGTTCATGCGTGCCATTCGAATAGACAACACCGGCGGACCCGAGGTCATGAACGTCGTCGACGTTCCGATACCGACGCCGGGACCCGGTCAACTCCTGGTCCGGATCGATGCCATCGGCATCAACTACATCGACACGTACTTTCGGCGCGGACTGTATCCCCGCGCGCTGCCGTACGTTCCCGGCGACGAGGGATCCGGGGTGATCGAACAACTCGGAGCGGACGTCACCGGCTTCGCGCCCGGACATCGTGTCGCCTGGGCCGCAGCACCGGGTAGCTACGCCGAGTACGTCCTGGTCGACGCCTCCTCGGCCATCGCGGTTCCCGACGGCGTTCCTGCCGATCAGGCCGCCTCGGCACTGCTGCAGGGCATGACGGCGCACTATTTGATCGAATCCACCTACCCGGCCCAGCCTGGTGAGACCGTCCTGGTGCACGCCGGCGCAGGAGGCGTCGGACTGCTGTTGACGCAGATGGCGGTGACCAAGGGCGTGAACGTGATCACCACGGTCTCCACGGATGCGAAGGCCGAACTGTCGAAACAGACCGGCGCAGCGCACGTGCTTCGGTACGACGAGGACATCGCCGCACGCGTTCGCGAGATCACCGACGGCGAGGGCGTCCATGCGGTGTACGACGGCGTCGGCGCCGACACGTTCGAGGCAAGTCTGGCGTCGCTCCGAATCAGAGGGACGCTGGCTCTGTTCGGTGCGGCGAGCGGTCCCGTCCCGCCCATGGATCCGCAGCGGCTGAACGGCGCAGGATCCCTGTTCCTGACCAGGCCCACGCTCGCGCATCACATACGGGACCGAGCCGAACTGGAGTGGCGGGCCGGTGACGTGTTCGCAGCGATGGCGAGCGGAGCGCTCACCGTCCAGGTGGGTGCGCGCTATGCGCTGGAGGACGCGGCGCAGGCCCATATCGATCTCGAGTCACGCAGGACGACCGGGTCCATCGTTCTGGTTCCCTGATCCGGATCTCGGCGGACGCTCGCTCAGGAAAAGATCTGGGCGAGCGTTTGCCAGCCGAGCACCGAGTCGACGGCAAGGCCGCAGAACACCAGTGCCAGGTATTCGTTGGAGAGAATGAACAGCTTGAGGGGCTTGACCGGAGTTCCCGCTCGCACGCCTGCGTACAGGCGGTGCGCCACGACGAGGAACCACACTCCCGACGCCACGGCGACGGCCGCGTAGACGATGCCCGAGCCCGGTGCCAAGGCGAGCGTTGCGGCAACGGTGGCCCACGCGTAGAGCACGATGTGCTTGGTGACCTTCGTTTCCGAGGCGACCGCAGGCAGCATCGGCACGTTGGCGGCCTGGTAGTCCTCCTTGTAGCGGAGCATGAGCGCCCAGGTGTGCGGCGGCGTCCACAGGAAGATGACCAGGAACATCACCAGCGCCTGCCACCCGATCGTGCCGGTCACGGCGGACCAACCGATCATCACCGGCATGCAACCGGCCGCGCCACCCCACACCACGTTCTGCGAGGTGCGCCGCTTGAGCACGAGTGTGTAGACGAAGATGTAGAAGCAGATCGTCACGACGGCGAGCACACCGCTGAGCAGATTCGTGGTGGCCCACAGCCAGAAGAACGAGAACACGCCCAGGACGAGCCCGAAGATCAGCGCGTGCGAGACGGGCATGGCACCGCGGGCGAGTGGGCGCTTCTCGGTGCGCTTCATCACCTTGTCGATGTCTGCGTCGACCACCATGTTCAGTGTGTTTGCGCTGGCCGCGGCCAGCATTCCGCCGAAGAGCGTGGTGAGAATCAGCCACGGATCGACGTTTCCTCGGTCGGCCAGCAGCATCGCCGGAATGGTCGTGACGAGGAGGAGTTCGATGACCCGGGGCTTCGTGAGCGCGACATACGCAAGAAAGAGTGCGAATGCTCTGCGCGGGGCGGACGTCGTCGGCGCGGCCTGCGTGGGCTCACCCGTGTCGTCTGCTCCGAATCCGGGGCCGCCGGCGAAACCGTGTCCGCCCGGCTGCTGCCCAATTCGCACTGCTTCTCCTCGCACGACTGTCGTTCTCTGGCGCTCGGCCACTTGCTCGCGTGCCACCGGCACGCGGGTTGACTCTCCATGGCGACACTTCGGCGCCTGCGCGCACGCGCGGTCCGCCGCGACCACGACCGCGGGAGCCGACGAACGTGCGCCTACTACGACCGATGGTAGACGGCGGGGTTTGCACCTCCAATTCGCAGGGCACCCAAAGTGAGGAATATGTCGCCCACGAGTAACCCGCGCGCAATCGCCCGGGGGAAGGCACGACAGTAGGGTCGGACAGAACTAGGCTGGTGGAGGACGTCCTTCGGCACCGACCACATGCGTGCTCCACCCAGGCGCATCGCAGTCGCCGCCGAGCGACGATTCCTCGGAGCCACAACTCGAACGAATGTCAGGAGATTTCTGCTCGTGTCGATCACAGACGATATTGACGTCCTCACCACGGCGCACCACCCGAGCGACTGGACGGACCTGGACACCCGAGCGGTCGACACCGTTCGTGTTCTGGCAGCGGACGCAGTGCAGAAGGTCGGCAACGGCCACCCCGGAACCGCGATGAGCCTGGCTCCACTCGCCTACACCCTTTTTCAGCGCACCATGCGCCACGACCCCACCGACACGCACTGGATCGGCCGCGACCGGTTCGTGCTCTCGTGCGGCCACTCGAGCCTGACGCTCTACCTGCAGCTGTACCTGGGCGGCTTCGGGCTCGAACTCGCCGACATCGAGGCGCTGCGCACCTACAAGTCCAAGACACCCGGACACCCCGAGTTCCGCCACACCGACGGCGTCGAAATCACCACCGGTCCGCTCGGTCAGGGACTCGCCTCCGCCGTGGGCATGGCCATGGCGGCGCGCCGCGAGCGTGGCCTGTTCGATCCCGAGCCCGCTCTGGGCGAGAGCCCGTTCGACCACTTCATCTACGTGATCGCCTCCGACGGCGACATCGAAGAGGGCGTGACGTCCGAGGCGTCGTCGCTGGCCGGTACTCAGCAGCTCGGCAACCTGATCCTGTTCTACGACGACAACAAGATCTCGATCGAGCACTCCACCGACATCGCCCTCTCGGAGAACACGGCCGCACGCTACGAGGCCTACGGCTGGCACGTGCAGGTGGTCGAGGGCGGCGAGAACGTCACCGCGATCGAAGAGGCCGTCGAGGCAGCCAAGGCCGTCACCGACAAGCCGTCGATCATCGTGCTGCGCACCATCATCGGTTTCCCGGCTCCCACCATGATGAACACCGGTGCCGTCCACGGTGCCGCACTGGGCGACGAGGAGATCGCGAAGGTCAAGCAGGCCCTCGATTTCGACCCCGCGAAGACCTTCGAGGTCACCGACGAGGTCATCGGCCACACCCGCAAGCTGCAGGAACGCGGCCGCAAGGCGCACGCCGAGTGGACCGTCGAATTCGACGCATGGGCCGCGCGCGAGCCCGAGCGCAAGAAGCTGCTCGATCGCCTCACCCAGGGCACGCTGCCCGAGAACTGGACCGACGTTCTGCCCACCTGGGAGCCCGGCAGCAAGGCCGTCGCCACGCGTGCGGCATCGGGCGAGGTCCTCAACGCGGTCGGACCTGTTCTGCCGGAATTGTGGGGCGGTTCGGCCGACCTCGCGGGCAGCAACAACACGACCATCAAGGGTGCGAAGTCCTTCGGCCCCACGTCGATCTCCACCGACGACTGGGACGCCGAGCCGTACGGCCGCACGCTGCACTTCGGCATCCGTGAGCACGCGATGGGTGCCATCCTGTCCGGCATCGTCATGCACGGCCCGACCCGCGCCTATGGCGGCACGTTCATGCAGTTCAGCGACTACATGCGGCCGGCAGTTCGGCTCGCGTCGTTGATGGACATCGACCCCATCTACGTGTGGACCCACGATTCCGTCGGCCTCGGCGAGGACGGCCCGACGCACCAGCCGGTCGAGCATCTCGCCGCGTTGCGGGCCATCCCCAACCTCTCGGTGGTACGCCCCGGCGACGCCAACGAAACCGCGTTCGCATGGCAGGCAGTGTTGGCCAAGTCCAGCAGCAGCGGACCCGTCGGCCTCGCACTGACGCGTCAGGGCATCCCGATTCTCGAGGGCACCAGCTACGAGGGCGTCTCCAAGGGCGGATACATCCTCGTCGACTCGTCCAAGGCGACCCCCGACGTAGTGCTGATCGGCACCGGTTCCGAGCTGCAGTACGCCGTGGAGGCACAGAAGCAGCTCGAGGCGCAGGGCATCGCCGCCCGCGTCGTCTCGATGCCGTGCGTCGAGTGGTTCGAGAGCCAGGATCAGAACTACCGCGACCAGGTGATCCCGCCCACCGTCAAGGCCCGAGTGTCGATCGAAGCCGGCATCGCGATGCCGTGGTGGAAGATCGTCGGCGGCTTCGGCGAGATCATCTCGCTCGAGCACTACGGCGAATCTGCCGACGCTGCAACACTTTTCCGCGAGTTCGGCTTCACGGCCGAGGCCGTCACGGCAGCCGCACAGCGCTCCATCACCAATGTGAAGGGATAATTCATGACCCAGAACAAGAATCTTGCAGAACTCTCCGCCGCCGGAATCTCGGTATGGCTGGACGACCTGTCCCGTGACCGCATCCGCTCGGGCAACCTCAAGGACCTCATCGACACCAAGAGTGTCGTGGGAGTGACCACCAACCCGTCGATCTTCCAGGCGGCCCTGAGCAAGGGCGAGGCGTACGACGAGCAGGTGAACAAGCTCGCCGGTGAAGGTGCCGACGTCGAGACCACCATCCGCACGGTCACCACGGACGACGTACGCGAGGCCTGCGACATCCTGATGCCTCAGTACGAGGCAAGTGCAGGCGTCGACGGCCGGGTATCGATCGAGGTCGACCCCCGCGTGGCACACGATGCCGACAAGACGTACGAGCAGGCCGTCGAACTGTGGAAGATCGTCGACCGTCCGAACCTGCTCATCAAGATCCCGGCGACCGAGGACGGGATTCCCGCAATCGCCAAGGTGATCGGAGAGGGCATCAGCGTCAACGTCACGCTGATCTTCTCCGTCGAGCGCTACGAGCTGGTGATGAACGCCTACCTCGACGGTCTGGAGGCCGCGCGTGCGGCCGGCCACGACCTCGACAAGATCCACTCGGTCGCGTCGTTCTTCGTCTCCCGCGTCGACAGCGAGATCGATTCCCGGCTCGATGCGATCGGTACCCCCGATGCCGAGGCGCTCAAGGGCAAGGCCGCCCTGGCCAATGCTCGTCTCGCGTACGTGGCGTACCAGCAGATCTTCGAGGTCGCTCCTCGGTTCCGCGAGCTCGTCGGCAGTGGCGCACGTCCGCAGCGTCCGTTGTGGGCCTCGACCGGCGTGAAGTCCGACGCCTACCCCGACACCATGTACGTCACCGAGCTCGTCTCGCCGAACACGGTGAACACGATGCCGGAGAAGACCATGGACGCGGTTGCCGATCACGGCGAGGTCGTCGGCGACACCGTCTCGGGCAAGGGACCGGAATCGCAGGAGATCTTCGACCGCATCTCGGCGCTCGGTATCGACATCACCGATGTCTTCCTGACGTTGGAGAACGAAGGCGTGCAGAAGTTCGAGGCCGCCTGGAACGAGTTGCTCGAGGCCACCGGCGAGCAGCTTCGCCAAGCAGGTCAGAAGAGCTGACCGACTGTGCCGACCGCAGAAACCGAACCTCTCCATTCCGCGGACTGGCTCAACCCTCTCCGCGACGCGCGAGACAAGCGGCTCCCCCGTATCGCGGGCCCGTGCAGCATGGTCATCTTCGGAGTGACCGGCGATCTCGCGCGTAAGAAGCTCATGCCTGCGGTGTACGACCTGGCGAACCGGGGGCTCCTACCCCCCGGTTTCGCCCTGGTCGGATTTGCCCGGCGGGAATGGCAGAACCAGGACTTCGCCAAGATCGTGCACGACTCCGTGCGCGATCACGCGCGGACACCGTTCAGCGAGGAGGTGTGGAACACCCTCGCCGAGGGATTCCGGTTCGTCCAAGGCTCTTTCGACGACGACGATGCGTTCGACGAGCTGTCACGAACACTGACCGAACTCGACGAGACCCGCGGCACCGGCGGCAATCACGCCTTCTATTTGTCCATCCCGCCCAGCGCGTTCCCCGTCGTCCTCGAACAGCTGTCGCGCTCGGGCCTGGCGCAGAGCAAGGACGGCAACTGGCGACGCGTGGTCATCGAGAAGCCGTTCGGCCACGACCTGCAGAGCGCGAAAGAGCTCAACGCCGTCGTGAACCGAGTGTTCCCCGAGGACACCGTGTTTCGCATCGACCACTACCTGGGCAAGGAGACGGTGCAGAACATCCTTGCACTGCGCTTCGCGAACCAGCTGTTCGATCCGATCTGGAACGCGCACTATGTCGACCACGTTCAGATCACGATGGCCGAGGACATCGGATTGGGCGGTCGCGCAGGGTATTACGACGGAATCGGTGCGGCCCGTGACGTCATCCAGAATCACCTTCTGCAGCTGCTCGCCATCACCGCGATGGAGGAGCCGGTCAGCTTCAACCCCAAGGAGCTGCAATCGGAGAAGATCAAGGTGCTCTCGGCGACCAAACTTGCCGAGCCACTCGATCGAACCTCGGCGCGCGGTCAGTACTCCGCGGGGTGGCAGGGCAGCCAGAAAGTCAAGGGGCTCAAGGAGGAAGAGGGTTTCGACTCCGAGTCGAACACCGAAACCTACGCTGCCATCACCCTCGAGGTGGACACGCGGCGATGGGGCGGCGTGCCGTTCTATCTCCGTACCGGCAAGGCACTCGGGCGCCGAGTCACCGAGATCGCGATGGTGTTCAAGCGCGCTCCGCACCTGCCGTTCGACGCTACGATGACCGAGGAACTCGGTCAGAATGCGTTGGTGATCCGGGTCCAGCCCGACGAGGGCGTGACGATGCGGTTCGGTTCCAAGGTTCCGGGATCGAGCATGCAGGTGCGCGACGTCAGCATGGACTTCAGCTACGGCCAGGCGTTCACCGAATCCTCTCCCGAGGCATACGAGCGCCTCATCCTCGACGTGCTCCTCGGTGAGCCGTCACTGTTCCCGGTCAATGCCGAAGTGGAGCTGTCGTGGAAGATCCTCGATCCGATTCTGGAATTCTGGGCTTCCGGCGGCACCGCGGAACCGTACGAAGCCGGTACCTGGGGGCCTTCCTCGGGTGACGAGATGATGCACCGCACCGGACGCGAATGGAGAAGACCGTGATTGTCGACATTCCCGCCACGACGACGGCCGAGGTCGGCAAGAAGTTGGTGGAGGTGCGTGATGCAGGCGGTGCAGTCACCATCGGCCGGGTACTGACTCTGATCGTGGCCAGCCGTGATCCGGCCAAGGCCGAACGAGCGATCGACGCAGCGAACGAGGCGAGCCGTGAGCATCCGTGCCGCGTCATCGTGCTCATCCACGGAGATCGGTCGGCCGAGTCGAGCCTCGACGCGCAGATCCGGGTGGGCGGCGACGCCGGTGCATCGGAGGTCGTCGTGTTGCGCCTGAACGGCGAACTCGCCGACCACGAACACAGTGTCGTCATCCCGTTCCTGCTGCCCGATACCCCGATCGTGGCCTGGTGGCCGGACGAGGCTCCGACCGTTCCGGCGAAGGATCCGTTGGGGCGGTTGGCAATTCGGCGGATCACCGATGCGACGAACTCCCCCGATACCACCGCGACGATCAAGGGACGGCTCAGCAGCTACACCGAGGGCGACACCGATCTCTCCTGGAGTCGCATCACCTACTGGCGTGGTCTGTTGGCCACCGCGCTCGACCAGGCTCCGTTCGAGGCCGTCGTCTCGGCCACGGTGTCGGGACTGGCCGAAGAGCCCGCACTCGACATCCTGGCCGGCTGGCTGGCGGCGAAACTGGACGTGCCGGTCTACCGCCGGGCGGGTGAGCTGAAGGTGGAGCTGATCCGAGAGAACAGCAGCATTTCGCTGACGCGACCGCAGACCGGAAAGACAGCAACCCTGCGGCGCACCGGACAGCCCGACGCCGAGGTCGCATTGGCGCGTCGAAACACACGCGAGTGCCTCGCCGAGGAATTACGCAGACTCGACACGGACGAGATCTACGAACTCGCCCTGCACGGACTGTCGAAAGTGAGCTATGAGTAAGACATCGGTACTTCAGTACTTGGACGCGCAGGCACTGGTCGACGCAGCACGCTCTCGCTTCGTCGACGTGGTCACAGCCGCGCAGGCCGAGCGAGGCACCGCGTCGGTGGTGCTGACCGGCGGCGGCACCGGAATCGCATTGCTGGAGGCGCTGCGTACGGACTCCGGCTCGATCGACTGGGGCAGAGTCGACATCTATTTCGGTGACGAACGCTTCCTGCCCTCGGGCGATCCCGAGCGCAACGAGGTTCAGGCCTCCGAGGCACTGCTCGATCACGTCGATGTCCATCCGGATCGGGTGTTCCGGATGGCCGCATCGGACGGACCGCACGGAAGCGACCCCGAGGTGGCCGCGGCAACGTATGCGCAGATCCTGCATTCCGGATCCGAAGGTGAGCCGACGCCCCGGTTCGACGTCCATCTCCTCGGCATGGGCGGCGAAGGCCACATCAATTCGCTCTTCCCCCACACCGATGCGGTGCGCGAGCAGCATCGCTTCGTCGTGGCGGTCGAGGACTCCCCCAAGCCCCCGCCGGTGCGCATCACCCTGACGCTGCCCGCGGTTCGCCGCGCACAGCACGTGTGGTTGCTCGTCTCGGGAGCGAACAAGGCCGATGCCGTCGCTGCTGCGGTGGGTGGGGCCGATTCCGACGACGTCCCGTCGGCCGGCGCACTGGGTACAGAATCGACGGTCTGGTTCCTCGACGCGGGAGCAGCGTCCAAGCTGGACACGGTGTGAGAACCCGAAACTAGCCGGGTTCGGCAGCGTCGGGGTCACATCCCGGCTGACCGCCGTCGTGGTCGCCGACGCACCGGACACGTCCTGTTGTCGAGTAACCGATCCGCCTACCGCTCGCGCGGTAGGCGGATCCGTTTCGCCAGGTGTCCGTCGAGCTGCTGCACTGCCTCATACCTCGTTGGACGCGATCGACCGCCGACCGGTTCCTCGCCCCTCGTACGGGACTAACCGCTGTTGCGCAGAGCCGTCGCGAGACCGTTCATCGTCAGCAGAATTCCTCGCTTGACGCGTTCGTCGTCGTCACCGCTACGGTAGCGCCGGAGCATCTCGACCTGCATCTGATTGAGCGGCTCGAGGTACGGGAACCGATTGTGCACGGAGCGTTCGAGCGACGGGTTGTCTTCGAGCAGGCGACTGTGACCGGTGATCTTCAGGTACATCCGCACAGTCGTTGCGTGTTCGGCCTCGATCATGCCGAAGATCCGCGCACGCAGGTCTGCGTCGGGAACCAACTCCGCGTACCGAGCCGCGATGCCCAGATCCGACTTGGCCATGACCTGCGCCAGGTTGGACAGCACGGTCTGGAAGAACGGCCACTTCCGGTAGAGGTCGGTCAGCACTTCGAGCTTGGCATCGTCGCCGCCGACCCACTCCTCGAACGCCGATCCTGTTCCGTACCACCCGGGGAGCATGACGCGGCACTGACTCCACGACATCACCCACGGAATGGCACGCAGGTCGTACACCGAGTTGGTCGGCTTACGGGATGCCGGACGCGAGCCGATGTTCAGCTCCCCGACCTCGGCCACCGGCGTCGACGTGCGGAAGTACTCGACGAAACCGGGCTCCTCGTGCACCAGACGTCCGTATGCAGCACGTGCCTTGGCGGCCAGGTCGTCCAGGATGTCGTACGCGGCTTCTGCGCCGTCTCCGAGACCCTCGACATCGAGCAGAGTCGACTCGAGCGTGCCGGCAACCAGGGATTCGAGGTTGCGACGCGCCATGGACGGCTCGGCGTACTTCGCCGCGATGATCTCGCCCTGTTCGGTGAGGCGCAGCGATCCCTGCACCACTCCGGGCGGCTGCGCGAGGATCGCGTCGTAGCTGGGACCGCCGCCGCGGCCGACGGTACCGCCGCGACCGTGGAAGAGCCGGAGCCGGATTCCCGTCTTGCGTGAGGCCTCGAGCAGATCCAGCTCGGCGCGGTACAGCGCCCAGTTCGCCGCGAGGTATCCACCGTCCTTGTTCGAGTCCGAGTACCCCAGCATGACTTCCTGATTCATGCCGCGTCCTGCCACCAGCGCGCGGTAGATCGGAACGTCGAGCGTGGCGAGCAAGGTCGCAGCGCCCTGCTGGAGATCCTCGATGGTCTCGAACAGCGGAACGACTCCGACGGTCGACGTGGGGGCCGAGCCGTCCGTGCCGGGGTCGAAGATGCCTGCTTCCTTGAGCAGCAACGCCGCCTCGAGCATGTCACTGACCGACTGGCACATGCTGATGATGTAGTTCTGGATGGTGTCGGGTCCCAGGTGATCGATGGCCTCCTTGGCGGCCCTGACGATGCCCAGTTCCTTGGTGGCGAGCTCACTGAGCTGTGCGTTGGGGCCGACGAGCGGCCGCCTGGTCGCAAGTTCCTGCGACAGCACCGAGACCCGCTCGTCCTCGCCGAGGGACATGTAGTCCGGGTGTACACCGGCCCATGCCAGCAGTTCGGCGACCACTTCTTCGTGGGTCTCGGAGTTCTGCCGCATGTCCAACGCCTGCAGATGGAATCCGAACGTCTCGACCGACTGTCGGAGCCGGAGCAGTCGATCGTCGGCGATCAACGCATCACCGTCGGCGCGCAGTGCCCGGTCGATGATGTCGAGGTCGTCGAGGATGTCCTGCGGGCCGTCGTACTTCTTCGCTCCGAGGTCGATGCCGGAGACCGGCACCGCGTCGAGTACCGCCTCGGCGGTGGCAGTGAGCCGAGCCCGGATGCCGACCACCGCGACCCGATACGGTTCGTCCGATCGGCGATCGTCCGGTTCGGCCGATGCGCCGGCCAGAGCCGCGAGGTCCTCGGTGACGTCCACCAGGCGCGCGGACATCGACAGTTCCTTCTCCAACCCGACCAGTTCGTCGAGGTAGTGCTCGAACGCTACGTAGCCGGCCTGATGTGTCGCCGTGTGCACCACGTCGGCGGTGACGTTCGGATTGCCGTCGCGGTCGCCGCCGATCCAGGAACCGGGGCGAAGGATGGGGCGCGGCAGCAGGTCGTCCTCGGGCCACCGTGCGCGCAGCGCGGCACGCACATCCGCATTGAGGGCAGGCATGACGTCGAAGAGAGACGACTCGAAGTACCGGAGGCCGACCTCGATCTCGTCCTGAATTCGCAACCGCGACAACCGAATCAGAGCTGTCTCCCACAGGGTCAGCACCTGCCTGCGGATCTGCACGTCGATGGCCGCCAGTTCCTTCGCCGCACTGGCGGCCTTGCCCTCGACCGCCGCAGTGGCAACATCGCGGCGGCGCATCAGCTCGGTGATCTTCGACTGCACGTCGAAGATGGTCCGGCGACGTGTCTCGGTGGGGTGTGCGGTGATCACCGGAGCCACCAGAGCATCGGTGAGAGCGGCTGCCACCTGCTCGCGCGACGGTGCCGCGGCATCGATCTTGAGCCAGGTGGCGTCGAGGCTGCTGTCCTGCGGCGGATCCTCGCGATCGAGGTGAATCGCGCGACGACGTTCGCGGTGCAGGTCCTCGGCGAGATTGGCAAGCAAGGAGAAGTGACTGAACGCGCGAATGAGTGGAACTGCCTGTGCCACTTCCACATCGGTGTAGCGTCCGACCGAATCGTCACGCTCGATCTCGGATCTGCGTACCGCGAAGGATTCGACACGCGCGGCCTCGATCAGGTCGAAAACGTCCTCGCCCTCGTGCTCGCGAACGATCTCGCCCAGGATGCCGCCGAGGTAGCGGATGTCCTCACGGAGAGGCTCTGTCAACTCCCGACCCTGAGCTGTCGGTGGGACGAAGGCTGGGGAACCGACTGACTCGTAGGAGGATTCGCTCATCCACCCAGTATCGTCGCTCCGTCACCAACTCGCACTCGGAGCCGGATTCGATCAGGTGTACTTGATCTCCAGACCGATACCGAGGATGGCGATGAGCCAGATGATGCCGGTGAAGACCGTGAGGCGATCGAGGTTCTTCTCGACGACGGTCGAACCGGAGAGGCTGGACTGCACTCCGCCACCGAACAGACTGGACAATCCGCCGCCCTTGCCGCGATGCAGCAGGATCAGCAAGATCAGTGCCAGGCTGGTGATGACCAGCAGAATATCCAGAAACAGATCCATGTCCACCTCAAACTCGATTCGATGCCTTCAGCAGCCTACCTGGCCCCGCGAACGACTTCGGACACCCCGCCGAAGCGAGGTGTCCGAAAACCGTTGGTTGCCGCGTGGACGGTGGCCGATCAGGGCAGGGGTCCACCTGCAGCGATGGCCGACAACGTGGCGAACTCGTCGGCCTTGAGCGAAGCGCCACCGACCAGTGCGCCGTCGACGTCGGGCTGACCGACGATCTCGCCGACGTTCTTCGCGTTCACCGAGCCGCCGTACAGCACGCGGACGCCCGCGGCGACCTCGTCGGAGGACAGCGACTTCAGTTCCTCGCGGATGGCGCCGCACACTTCCTGAGCGTCCGACGCCGACGCGACCCGGCCGGTTCCGATCGCCCAGACCGGCTCGTAGGCGATGACGACCTTGGAGATGTCCTCGGCCGACAGTCCGTCGAGTGACCCGCGCAGCTGCGCGACGTTGTAGGCCACATGCTCGCCCGCCTCGCGGATGTTCAGACCCTCTCCGATGCACACGATCGGGGTGAGGCCGTTCTTCAGCGCCGCTTTCGTCTTGGCCAGCACGACCGCGTCGTCCTCGCTGTGCAGCGTGCGTCGTTCGGAGTGACCGACGACGACGAAGGTGCACCCCAGCTTGGCCAGCATCGATCCGCTGATCTCGCCGGTGAAGGCACCCTTGTCCTCGGACGAAACGTCCTGCGCACCGTAGGTGAGCAGGAGTTTGTCGCCCTCGACCAGGGTCTGCACGCTGCGGATGTCGGTGAACGGCGGGAGCACCGTCACGTCGACCTTGTCGAAGTACTTCTCGGGCAACGAGAAAGCGATCTTCTGCACCAGCGAGATGGCCTCGAGGTGGTTGAGGTTCATCTTCCAGTTGCCCGCGATGAGCGGCTTACGTGCCATGCGTTACGCCTCCAGGACGGATAGGCCGGGGAGCTGCTTGCCTTCGAGGTATTCGAGGGATGCACCGCCGCCGGTGGAGATGTGCGAGAAGCCGTCGTCGGGCAGTCCGAGGGTGCGCACCGCAGCCGCAGAGTCGCCGCCACCGACGACGCTGAACGCGCCCTTCTCGGTGGCTCCGATGATCGCTTCGGCGATGCCCTTGGTGCCGGCCGAGAACTTGTCGAACTCGAACACGCCTGCCGGTCCGTTCCAGAAGACGGTCTTGGCGTTGGAGAGAACGACAGCGAAACGACTGACCGAATCCGGTCCGATGTCCAGGCCCATCCAGCCGTCCGGAATCTCGGACGCCTTGACGGTCTTCGCCTCGGCGTCTGCCGCGAACTTGTCTCCGACGACGATGTCGACGGGCAAATGGATCACATCGCCGAAACGCTCGAGCAGGTCCTTGCAGACCCCGATCTGATCCTCTTGCAGCAACGAGTTTCCGACCGAATATCCTTGCGCGGCAAGGAAAGTGAAGGCCATGCCACCGCCGATGACGAGGGTGTCGACCTTGGGGGCCAACGCCTCGATGACGCCGAGCTTGTCCGAGACCTTGGAGCCGCCCAGCACCACCGCGTACGGACGCGCAGCGTCCTCGGTGAGCTTGGCCAGCACCTCGACCTCGGCAGCGACGAGGGTGCCCGCGTAATGCGGCAGCAACTGCGCCACGTCGTAGACCGACGCCTGCTTGCGGTGCACGACGCCGAATCCGTCGGAGACGAACGCCGCGTCGTCGCCCGCCAGAGCAACGAGCTCACGGGCCAGAGCAGCTCGCTCGGACTCGTCCTTGCTGGTCTCGCGCGGATCGAAGCGAATGTTCTCGAGCAGCAGTACGTCGCCGTCGGTCAGACCCTCGGCGCGAGCCTCGGCGTCCTGGCCCACCACGTCGCCCGCCAGCTGAACGTGGCGTCCCAGCAGTTCGCCGAGTTTCGCGGCGACCGGAGCCAGGCTGTACTTCGCGTCGGGCTTGCCGTCGGGACGACCGAGATGCGCGGTGACGATGACCTTGGCACCCGCCTCGACCAGAGCCCGAAGAGTCGGGATCGACGCCTGGATACGGCCGGGATCGGTGATCGTGCCGTCCTCGAGCGGGACATTGAAGTCCGATCGCACGAGGACGCCACGGCCTTCGACACCGGCATCGAGCAGATCCTGCAGTGTCTTGACAGCCATCGGTGTCAGAGGGACTTGCCGACGAGACCGATGAGGTCGGCGAGGCGGTTGGAGTAGCCCCACTCGTTGTCGTACCAGGAGACGATCTTGACCTGGTCGTCGATGACCTTCGTCAGCGGCGCGTCGAAGATCGACGAGTGCGGGTCGGTGACGATGTCCGAGGACACGATGGGATCGGTGTTGTACTTCAGGATGCCCTTCAGCGGTCCCTCGGCAGCAGCCTTCATCGCAGCGTTGATGTCCTCGGCGGAGGCCGACTTCTTCAGCAGCGCGGTGAGGTCGGTGACCGAGCCGGTGGGGATCGGAACCCGCAGCGCGTAGCCGTCGAGCTTGCCGAGCAGCTGCGGGAGAACCAGGCCGATGGCCTTGGCTGCACCGGTACCGGTCGGCACGACGTTCAGAGCTGCAGCGCGGGCGCGACGCAGATCGCTGTGGGGGCCGTCCTGCAGGTTCTGATCCTGCGTGTACGCGTGGATCGTGGTCATGAGGCCGGACACGATGCCGAACTCGTCGTCGAGAACCTTGGCGATGGGCCCGAGGCAGTTGGTGGTGCACGACGCGTTGGAGATGATGTTCTGGCTGCCGTCGTACTTGTCGTCGTTGACGCCCATCACGATCGTGATGTCCTCGCCCTTGGCGGGCGCGGAGATGATGACCTTCTTGGCACCGGCGTCGATGTGGCCCTGGGCCTTCGCAGCGTCGGTGAAGATGCCGGTGGACTCGACGACGACGTCGACGCCCAGGTCACCCCACGGAAGTGCGGACGGGCCCTCGCGCAGCGACAGCGCCTTGATCTTCTGGCCACCGACGACGATGGTGTCCTCGCCCTCGAGCGAGACATCGTGCGGCAGGCGACCCAGGATCGAGTCGTACTTGAGCAGGTGCGCGAGCGATGCGTTGTCGGTCAGGTCGTTGACAGCAACGATTTCGATGTCGGTGGTACCGAGCGCCTTCTGCGCATCGACAGCCCTGAAGAAGTTACGCCCGATGCGGCCGAAGCCGTTGACGCCTACCCGGATCGTCACTGTTCGCTCCTAAAAGTTGTGAAAACAGATGTCTGATTGTGCCTGCGTGCGGGGTGCCACACGCGGTTCCCACCCTAGTGTGCGCGCAGGCAGAGCGCGCGCATCACGTGATCGGGCCGATCACGCTTCGTCGAGCAGCTCGGCGGTGACCGCGGACTCGGTGTCGGGAATTCCGGTTTCCTTGGCCTTGCGATCGGCCATGGACAGCAGGCGCCGGATCCGGCCCGCCACGGCATCCTTGGTCATCGGCGGGTCGGCCAACTGACCGAGTTCCTCGAGTGACGCCTGTCGATGCTGGACTCGGAGCGAGCCCGCGGCGGCCAGGTGATCCGGTACGTCGTCGCCGAGGATGTGCAGGGCTCGCTCGACGCGCGCTGCGGCGGCCACGGCGGCCCTCGCCGAGCGGCGCAGGTTGGCGTCGTCGAAGTTGGCGAGTCGGTTCGCGGTGGCCCTGACCTCGCGTCGCATACGTCGTTCTTCCCAGATCAACCGGGTGTCCTGTGCGCCCATGCGGGTGAGCAGTGCACCGATCGCCTCGCCGTCGCGGACGACCACTCGGTCGGTGCCGCGAACCTCGCGTGCCTTGGCGGCCACTCCGAGGCGTCGGGCGGCTCCGACGAGCGCGAGCGCTGCTTCCGGTCCGGGGCAGCTGATCTCCAGGGCCGAGGATCGACCCGGCTCGGTGAGTGAACCGTGCGCCAGGAATGCCCCGCGCCATGCGGCCTCGGAATCTCCTACGGTGCCGCCGACGACCTGCGCGGGCAGGCCGCGAACCGGGCGACCGCGCAGATCCAACAGACCGGTCTGCCGTGCCAGCGCCTCGCCGTCCTTGGCGACGCGCACCACGTATCGAGAGGTCTTGCGAAGCCCGCCTGCTCCGAGCATGTGTACATCGGAGGAGTAGCCGAACAGCTCGAATATCTCCCGACGCAGTCGTCTCGCGATGGACCCGAGGTCCACCTCTGCCTCGACCACCACTCGGCCCGCCACGATGTGCAGCCCTCCGGCGAATCGCAGGAGTGCGGACACCTCGGCCTTGCGGCAACTGACCTGACTGACGGTGAGCCTGCTCAGCTCGTCCTTGACCTCCGCTGTCATGGCCACGAAGTGATCCCCTCTCTGCGTGCGGTAGTCGGCGCGGTGTCGTCGGTGGACGACACGATGGAGCCGAGAGCCGCAGCAAGCTTGCCGTAATGATGTGCGTGGGTGCCGTTTTCGGCAACGTCGACGTAGACGACCTCGGCACCGAGCCGGGCCGCTGCCCGCGCCACGTGCTCGCGGTTGCTGCCTTCCGGGACCGAGGCGGAATCGACCAACACGTAGTCGATTCCCAAATCCGGTGCGTGTTGGGAGAGTACGTGGACATGGCGCTCGGCGGAGAATCCGGTGGTCTCCCCCAGTTCGGGCGCAAGGTTCAACACCAGTACCTTCGGCGCACTCGTGCGAGCCAGAGCGGTGAGCTGATCCGGCACCAGCACGTGCGGGATGACGCTGGAGAACCACGATCCCGGCCCGAGCACCACGAGGTCGGCCTTCTCGATCGCAGCGAGTGCATCCGCGGAGGCCGGCGGTTCGGGTGGCAGCAGTCGAACGCGGCGAACCTTGCCGGGAGTCGTCGCCACCGCGACCTGTCCGCGAATGACGCGGCTCACGCGTGGGTCGTCCTCCAGACCGGAGACGTCGGCCTCGATGTCGAGTGCGATCGGCGACATCGGGAGTACTCGGCCGTCGATTCCGAGCATCCGCACCATCTCGTCCAGTGCGGCGATCGGGTCGCCCAGTACCTCGGTGAGCCCGGCGAGGATGAGGTTGCCCACCGAGTGACCGGCGAGCGCGCCCGTGCCTCCGAAGCGGTGCTGGAGGACGTCGGTCCAGAGCTGCGTTCGCTCGTCCGAGCGTGCCAGCGCGGCCAGTGCCATCCGCAGGTCCCCGGGCGGAATGACGCCGAGCTCGGCTCTCAGACGCCCCGAGGATCCCCCGTCGTCGGCGACCGTGACGATGGCGGTGACGTCGTGACCGAGCAACCGGGCCGCCGACAGCGTGGCGTACAGGCCGTGACCGCCGCCGAGCGCGACGATCTTGAGGCCCGATACCGGCACTTCGGTGTCGACCTCGCTCATTCGCGACCCAGATCCCGATGCAGCACGCGCACCGAGACGTCACCCTGATCGGCGAGAATCGCGGCCAGTGCCTCGGTCATCGCGACACTTCGATGCTTTCCTCCGGTGCAGCCCACGGCCACCGTCATGTATCTCTTGCCTTCCCGCACGTATCCCTCGATCGTCAGATTCAGCAGATGCGTGTACGTCTGCAGGTAGTCGCGTGCCCCGTCCTGCCCCAGTACGTAATCGCGCACGTCCGCGTCCTGGCCGGTGTGTTCGCGCAGCTCGGGCACCCAATGTGGATTGGGCAGAAAGCGCACGTCGCAGACCAGGTCGGCGTCCATCGGCAGGCCGTACTTGAAGCCGAACGACTGCACGGTGACGCCGACGCCGGTGGTGTCGGAGTCACCGAACACCGTCTCGATTTTGCGCCGCAGCTGGTGCACGGACAGAGATGTGGTGTCCACCGTCAGATCCGCGGCCGCCTTGACCTGGGCGAGTCGCAGCCGTTCGGCGGTGATGCCCTCGGTCAGCGTTCCGTCCTGACCGTCGTTCTGCAGCGGGTGGCTGCGCCGGTTGGACTCGAATCGGCGGATCAGTACGGCGTCGGACGCGTCGAGGAAGAGCACTCTGTTGCGCACGCCCTTGGAGTCGAGTTCTTTGACGACCCAGCCCAGATCGCCGGTGAACAGGCGGCTTCGAACGTCCATCACCAGTGCCAGTCGCTCGATTCTGGGCTTGGACTCGAGTCCGAGATCGACCATCTTGGAAATGAGCTCCGGCGGTAGGTTGTCGGCGACGTACCAGCCGAGGTCCTCGAGAATCTTGGCCGCAGTGCGCAATCCTGCGCCGGAGACGCCGGTGACCAACGCCACTTCGATCTCGTCGTGCCGCGACTCCCCCGCGGAGGGCTGGTCGAGGTGCTCTTCGGACGGTGGATGTCTCTGTGTCTGGTGTTCGCTCACTACGAAGCCTGTCCCGCCGATTCCACACGCGGTGCGATCGCATGTTCCGCCGTGTTCTCGCCCGATGTCGTTGCAGTTGCGGTGCCATCATCGCCTACATCGGCGTCGTCCGTGTCGGAACCCAGCGCGGCCAGCACCGACTTCGCTGTGGTCTCGCCGATTCCCGGAACCTCGACGATCTCCGCGACCGTCGCACGCTTGAGGTTGGCGACCGAACCGAAGTGCGCCACCAGCGCCGTTCGACGCGACTCGCCGAGTCCGCGAACCGAATCGAGAGCAGACGCCGTCATCCGCCGCGATCGCTTGCTTCGATGGAACGTGATCGCGAACCGGTGCGCTTCGTCGCGGACTCGTTGCAGCAGGTAGAGCGACTCGCTCGTCCGCGGCAGGATGACCGGATCCTCCTCCCCCGGAACCCACACCTCCTCGAGCCGCTTCGCCAGACCCACCACGGCAACGTCGGTCACACCGAGCTCGTCCAGTACCGCCGCGGCAGCGGCCACCTGAGGGGCACCGCCGTCGACGACGAACAGGTTGGGTGGATACGCGAATTTCCGCGGTCTGCCGGTCTGCGGGTCCAACGCGGCTTCGGGGGCCAGATCGCCCCCGGTTCCTTCGGCCGAACCGTCCGCGGAGTGCCGAAGGAACCGGCGACGGGTCACCTCGGCGATGCTCGCCACGTCGTCCGAGTGCCCGTCTCCTGCCGCTTCCTTGATCGCGTAGTGGCGGTAGTCGCTCTTGCGGGGCAAGCCGTCCTCGAAGACGACGAGCGAGGCCACCACATCGGTTCCCTGCACGTGGGAGATGTCGATGCACTCGATGCGCAGCGGTGCGGAATCCAGATCGAGTGCCTCCTGAATGCCCTGCAGCGCAGCCGATCTCGATGTGAAGTCGCCCGCACGCTTGAGCTTGTGCTGCTGCAGGGCCTCTTTGGCGTTGCGTTCGACGGTCTCGGCCAACGCCTTCTTGTCGCCGCGTTGGGGAACCCGCAAGGTCACGTTCGAGCCCCGGAGTTCACTGAGCCAGGCCTGGACCTCGTCGGCGTTGTCCGGCAGCACCGGAACCAGCACTTCCCGCGGGACGGCATTGGAACCACCGTCGTCGCCGCCCGGTGCCTGTGCGGACAGGGCAGCCTGCTCGCCGTAGAACTGCGTCAGGAACTGCTCGACCAGAGCGGGCAGGTCGGCCTCGTCCTGGCGTTCGATCACCTCTCCTGCCTTCTCCACCACCCAGCCGCGTTGTCCGCGCACGCGGCCGCCTCGGACGTGGAAGACCTGAACGGCAGCTTCGAGGGCATCGGTGGCGAAGGCGACGAGATCGGCGTCGGTGCCGTCGCCGAGCACCACAGCCTGCTTCTCGAGAGCCCGGCGCAGCGCACCGACGTCGTCTCGCAGACGTGCAGCGGTCTCGAAATCGAGGTCCTCGGACGCAGCCTGCATCTTCTTCTCGAGCTGACGAACGAGCTTGTCCGTCTTTCCGGCCAAGAAATCGCAGAAGTCCTCGACGGTGGCGCGATGCTCTTCGGCGCTGACCCGGCCGACGCACGGTGCCGAGCACTTGTCGATGTAACCCAGCAGGCACGGCCTGCCGATCTGATTGTGGCGCTTGAACACTCCGGTCGAGCACGTGCGCGCAGGAAACACTCGAAGCAGTAGATCCAGCGTCTCGCGAATGGCCCACGCGTGCGCGTAGGGACCGAAATAGCGCACGCCCTTGCGCCTGGGTCCGCGGTAGACGAACAACCGCGGGTATTCCTCGTTCATCGTCACCGCGAGCATCGGGTAGCTCTTGTCGTCGCGGTAGCGGACATTGAACCGTGGATCGAATTCCTTGATCCAGTTGTACTCGAGCTGCAGGGCCTCGACTTCGGTGGTCACCACGGTCCACTCCACCGATGCCGCGGTGGTGACCATCTGGCGAGTGCGTGGATGCAGCGAGGCGATGTCTGCGAAGTAGGAATTGAGCCGACTGCGGAGGCTTTTGGCCTTTCCTACGTAGACGACGCGACCGTGCGGATCGCGAAATTTGTACACCCCCGGCTCCACCGGGATGGTTCCGGTGGCCGGGCGGTAGGTAGCGGGGTCGGACACGGCATCCACGTTAGCCGTCGGGTCCGACGTTCTCCGCATCCGCAGCTCAGCGGTGGTGCGGAGGAACGACGTCAGTCCTGATCGGCCGGGACGTCCGGAACGGAGGCGGCGGGTGCGTATTTGCGTTCGAGGGTGCGGAACTGTCGTACCGCCGCGACCGCATGGTCACGATCGTTGGACTGGATGGCCATCACGTTGATGAACTCGTCGTCGGGAATGTCGACCCTGGCCCACATCGCTCCGTCCGGGAAGGACAGGCCACGTACCAGATCCCATTCGATCAGACGCTCCGACAACAGGTTCCGTACCGCGACACCTGCCGGCCCGACGCGAATGCGCGGGCGCGTCAGCACGAGCGCCAGGCCTCCCAGAAGAACGCCGATACCCGCCATCGCGAGTTGGTCGGCGGTTCTGAAGTACACCCCGGTCGGCGACACTCTCAGCAGGACGGCGACGGTCGAGTGCGCCACCACGAGCAGTACCGCCGTCGCGATGGCGTAGCGAGCCGACTTGCGCGACTTCACCACCATGTCCCACTCGGCGGACGGTGCGCTGCCGGTCACGTGAACTCCTGATTCGTCCAGGGTTGGCGCAGGTGCTTGAGAGTCAGCGCTGTGTCGATCGCGGCCGCGGTGGCCTGCGCACCCTTGTCCTCGAAAGAACCGGGAAGTCCGGCGCGATCGAGCGCCTGCTGCTCGTCGTTGGTGGTGAGCACACCGTTGGTGACCGGAGTGCCCTCGTCGAGCGATACTCGCGTCAGGCCTGCCGTGACGGCGTCGCAGACGTACTCGAAATGCGGTGTGCCCCCGCGAATGACGACACCGAGAGCGACGACGGCGTCGTGGTTGCGGGCCAGCGCCTGCGCGACGACGGGCAGTTCTATGGCTCCGGCCACACGGATGACAGTGACGTCCTCAATCCCCGCCGACTCGGCTTTGCGGAGTGCACCGTCGAGCAACGCCTGGGAGATCTTCTGGTGCCATTGACCCGCGACGATTGCCAGCTTGAGATCACTCGCACCTGCGAGCTGCAGGGTGGGTTCGCCTTCGCCGCTCATGAGGTGGCCCCGTTCTCGTGGGCAGGAGTGGAGCCTGCGGAATGACCGTTTTCGTACTCGTCCAACCCGGTCAGGTCGTGGCCCATGCGGTCGCGTTTGGTGCGCAGGTAGGTGAGGTTCTCGGCGTTGGCGCGCAACGGCATCGGTACCCGTTCGGTGACGTGCAGGCCGTAGCCGTCGAGGCCCACTCGCTTGGCGGGGTTGTTGGTGAGCAGCCGCATCGAGGAGACGCCGAGGTCGACGAGGATCTGTGCGCCGATTCCGTAGTCGCGGGAGTCGGCGGGGAGGCCGAGCTGCAGGTTGGCGTCGACGGTGTCGGAGCCTGCGTCCTGGAGCTGGTAGGCCTGGAGCTTGTGCAGCAGGCCGATGCCGCGCCCTTCGTGTCCGCGCATGTACAGGACGATGCCGCGTTCTTCGGCGGCGACCATTTCCAGGGCCGCGTCCAGCTGTGGTCCGCAGTCGCAGCGCAGTGATCCGAACACGTCGCCGGTGAGGCATTCGGAGTGCACTCGAACGAGCACGTCGTTGCCGTCTCCGTCGGGGCCCGCGATGTCGCCGCGGACGAGTGCGACGTGTTCGACCTCGTCGTAGATGCTCTGGTAGCCGACGGCGCGGAAGGTGCCGTGGCTGGTGGGGATCCGGGCGTCGGCGACACGGACGACGTGCTTCTCGTGCTTGCGACGCCAGGCGATGAGGTCGGCGATGGAGATGAGGGCGAGGTCGTGCTCGTCGGCGAAGACGCGCAGTTCGTCGGTCTGGGCCATCGCGCCCTCGTCCTTCTGGCTGACGATTTCGCAGATGACGCCTGCAGGCCGCAGGTCTGCCATGCGGGCGAGGTCGACGGCAGCTTCGGTGTGGCCGGGACGACGCAGCACTCCGCCGTCCTTGGCGCGCAGCGGTACGACGTGGCCCGGACGGGTGAAGTCGTTGGCCCCGGTGTCGGGGTCGGCGAGCAGTCGCATCGTGGCCGCCCGGTCGGAGGCGGAGATTCCGGTGCCGATGCCTTCGCGGGCGTCGACGGTGACGGTGTACGCGGTTCCGTGCTTGTCCTGATTGGTGGCGAACATCGGCGGCAGGCCGAGTCGGTCGCAGTCCTCACCGGAGAGTGGAACGCAGAGATAACCGGAGGTGTAGCGGACCATGAAGGCGACCAGTTCCGGGGTGGCCTTCTCGGCGGCGAAGATGAGGTCGCCTTCGTTCTCGCGGTCCTCGTCGTCGACGACCACCACTGCTTTGCCCGCAGCGATGTCCGCAACTGCGCGCTCGATACTGTCGAACCTGGTCACCACGGTGTGCTCCATACGTCTCGGGCCTGGCTCAGCGCCCTGGAAATTCTCCGATGCACCATCGATTGCGTGCACGTCAACAGTACTTACTGTGCGTCGATCGTCTGCAGCCGCTCCACGTACTTGGCGATGACGTCGACTTCGAGGTTGACCGGCGATCCGACCTCGGCCGTGCCGAGAGTGGTCAGGTCGAGGGTGGTGGGGATCAGGGAGATCTCGAACCAGTGCGCTCCTTCGTCGACGCCGAGTCCGGAGACGGTGAGCGAGACGCCGTCGACGGTGATCGAGCCCTTCTCGACGACGTAGCGCGCGACCGAGGTGGGCAGTGCGATGCGCACGACGGTCCAGTTCTCGGACGGGGATCGGCCGATGATCGTTCCGGTGCCGTCCACGTGACCCTGCACCAGGTGCCCGCCGAGCCGGCTGCCGAGTGCGGCGGCGCGCTCGAGGTTGACGCGTCTACCCACGTCGAGGGCACCGAGGCTGGAGCGGTTCAGCGTTTCCTGCATGACGTCGGCGGTGAATCCGCCGTCGGGCAGCACCTCGACAACGGTCAGGCAGACCCCGTTCACCGCGATCGAGTCGCCGTGGCCTGCATCGGAGGTCACCACCGGGCCCCGAACGGTGAACCGCGCGGCGTCGGGCAGTTCGTCCTTGGCGACGATCTCGCCGAGCTCTTCGACAATTCCGGTGAACATCTACTTCGCTCCTTCGGGCACGACGCCGATCAGAATGTCGTTGCCGATCATGGTGACTGTCTCCGTGCAGAACCGAATTGCGTCGGCAATTGTTCCGATGCCCGCATTCTCCACCGCTGTGGGTCCGCTGCCCAACACCGCCGGTGCGACGTACGCCACGACACGGTCCACCAGTCCCGCGGCGAGGAATGCTCCGGCCAACGTCGGACCGCCTTCGATCTGGATGTCGGTGTGCTCGCTGAGGGCGTCGATCACGGCCGCGGGATCGTGTGTGTCGAGGAACACCGTGGCGGCGTCCGGCCCACGGATCGCTGCGGTCGCGGGAATCTGCCGCGATCCGACGACGACGCGCACGGGTTGATGGGGCGCGAGAGTCCCGTCGGGACGTCGTGCGGTCAGTCGCGGGTCGTCGGCCAGCACGGTGCCGGTTCCGACCACGATGGCGTCGAGCTTGGCTCTCTCGGCGTGGACGTGCGCCCGGGCCTGCGGTCCGGTGATCCACTGGCTCGTGCCGTCCGCCGCGGCGCTGCGTCCGTCGAGGGTGGCGGCATATTTCCACGTCACGTGCGGCCGACCGGTGCGTTGCTTGTGCAACCAGGCGCGCAGTGGCCCCTGCCGCACCGCCGTCTCGCCGATCCCCTGTTCGACGCGAATGCCCGCCGCGCGCAGGGCTGTCCCGCCGCCCGACGCGAGCGGATTCGGATCGGCGACGGCGTGCACGACCGCGGCAATGCCCGCGTCGATCAGGGCCTGCGAGCACGGTCCGGTGCGGCCGGTGTGGTTGCAGGGTTCGAGGGTCACCACCGCGGTGCCGCCGCGCGCTCGGTCGCCGGCCTCGGCCAGCGCGACGATCTCGGCGTGTGGACCGCCGGGCGGACGCGTCGAGCCGACGCCGACGACGACGCCACCGGCATCGAGGATCACCGCGCCGACCGCAGGGTTGGGACTGCTGATGCCCCGGGCGGACTCGGATGCCTCGACGGCGAGGGCCATGGCGTCCGCGACGGACAGTGCTGCGCCCTGGCCGTTCATTACGACAGGTGGTGTGATGCGCGGGCGGCTCGGTCGCGTAGGTCGCGCACTGCGGCTGCGGGGTCGGCGGTGTTGTAGACGGCCGATCCGGCGACGAAGCAGTCGATGCCGGCCTCCGCGGCCTGCTCGATCGTGTCGGAGTTGATGCCACCGTCGATTTCCACGACCAGTCGGAGATCACCGGAATCGACAAGTGCTCGAACGGCTTTCGCCTTCGCGAGTACCTCCGGCATGAACGACTGTCCGCCGAAGCCCGGCTCGACACTCATCACCAGCAGCGTGTCGAAATCACGCAGGATCTCGAGGTACGGCTCGATGGGTGTTCCCGGCTTGACGGACAACCCGGCTTTGGCTCCCGCGGCCCGGATGTCGCGTGCGACGGCGGACGGGTCGTCGGTCGCCTCGGCGTGGAAGGTGACGTTGTACGCACCCGCCTCGGCGTACGGCGGCGCCCAGCGGGCCGGGTCCTCGATCATCAGGTGGCAGTCGAGCGGAATGTTCGTCGCCTTCAGCAAGCTCTCCACGACCGGCAGCCCCAGGGTGAGGTTGGGTACGAAGTGCGCGTCCATGACATCGACGTGCAGCCAGTCGGCTCCGGACACGGCATCGGCTTCGGCAGCCAGACGCGCGAAATCTGCGGACAGGATCGAGGGGGCAATCATCGGGGAAACCACGATTGACGAGCCTAGCCCAGCGGTATCGTTCGCCCATGACCACCATGGATTCGGTGACGGCGGTGATCGCCGAGTTGCCCGAGGTCACCGAGAGTGTTCGGTACGGCCATCCGGCGTGGTCGGTGGGCAAGAACGTGTTCGCGTGGATTCGTCCGTTCAGCAAGGCCGATCTGAAGCGGTTCGGCAGCGAGATCCCGCCCAGCGGGCCGATCCTCGCCGTCCGCACCGCCGATCTGAACGAGAAGGAAGCCATCCTCGCCGCACACCCGCGGGCGTGCTTCACCATCTCGCACTTCGACGGGTTCGCTGCCGTTCTGGTCGACATCGATCACACCGAGGACGACGAACTGCGCGAACTGATCATCGACGGATGGCTCGTCTACGCCCCGACAGATGTGGCCGAGACGTTCCTGGCCGGCAACTGATCGCCGGCCTGCAGATCACCTCGGCTGACTGGTCACATCGGCTTACGCAGCGCCGCCATGAACATTGCATCCGTGCCGTGTCGATGCGGCCACAGTTGCACCGATGTACCGTCGCCGAGTTGCGGCACTCCGGGAACCAACTCGCGAGTGTCGAGCTGTTCGACGCCGTAGCGGCGAACCGCGTCGGCGACGACGGCGGTGGTTTCGGACAGGTGCGGCGAACACGTCGAATACAGCACCACTCCGCCCGGGCGGACCAGCTCGATCGCCGCGGCCAGCAGTTCCTTCTGCAATGTCACCAGTGCCGCCACATCGGAGGGCTGACGACGCCAGCGGGCCTCGGGCCTGCGGCGCAGGGCACCGAGTCCGGTGCACGGCGCATCGACGAGCACTCGGTCGTAGCCGCTGTCGAGTCCGGACGCTCGTCCGTCGACGGTGTGCACCGTCACCGGGAGGTCCTTCGTCGTCTTGGACACCAGATCGGCTCGGTGCGGTGTCGGTTCGACGGCGTCGACCGTGGCACCGTCGATCTCGGCGATGGCACCGAGGAGGGCAGCTTTACCACCCGGTCCGGCGCACAGGTCCAGCCACCGTCCACCGTCCTCGCCGACGAGCGGCGCCAGGGTGAGCGCCCGGCCGACGAGTTGACTGCCTTCGTCCTGCACCCCGGCCAGTCCGTCCCGGACGGCGTCTAGCTTGCCGGGATCGCCGCCGTCGAGGTGCACGGCGTACGGCGAATAGGGGCCTTCCTCTCCCCCGGTGATCAGCGCCAATTCCTCGGCGGAGATCTCTCCGGGCCGGGCCACCAGATGGACCGACGGACGCGCGTCGTCGGCCTCCAGAACCGCGGCGAGTTCGCCGGCGTCGGCACCGAGCGCATCGGCGAATGCCTGCGCGATCCACTTGGGGTGTGCGTACTCGAACGCGAGGTGGCCGACGGGATCGGCGGCCGCGGCGGGCGCGAGCTCGTCCACCCACTGCGCCGCAGTGCGCTCGGATACTCGGCGCAGCACCGCATTGACGAAACCTGCTTTGCCGGTACCGAATTCGGACCGCGCCAGGTCCACCGACGTGGCGACGGCCGCGTGCGGTGCCACTCGGGTGCGGAGCAGTTGGTAGGAGCCGAGCCGCAGAATGTCGAGCAGCGGCCCGTCGATCTCGGTGGCAGGCCGACCTGCCGCGTGGGCGATCACCGCGTCGAGCACACCGCGGGCGCGGGACGCGCCGTAGGCGAGTTCGGTGGCCAGTGCCGCGTCGCGCGAGTCCAGTTTGCGCTCTCGCAGCAGGCCCGGAAGCACCAGATTGGCGTAGGCATCCCGTTCACGCACCGCTTTGAGGACGTCCCGGGCGGCACGGCGGGCCGGGTCGATCGCGTCGACGCCGCGGGGTCCTGCTCCCTGTGGGGGCCGGTTTCCCTTCGGCCCGCGCGCACCGGGCGACTTCTTGACGTGCTTGCGGGGTGGGCTCGACTCGCGCTTACGAGGCCTGTCGGGTTCTGTCATCGCGCTACCGCCGTATCGTCCAGCCGAGCGCCGCGCGCCCAGTCGAGTGCCTTCATGAGCTTCTTGCCCTGCGGTTGAACATCGCCGAGAACCACTGCGGCCGTGCCTGTTCCGATGTGCACGCCGGACTTTCGCACCGATATCTCGCCCGGGGCCAACGTGTCCTCCGACTGCGTTGTCGGGCCGATCTTGACGCGGAGTTCACCGATCGTCGTCCATGCGCCCGGTGCGGGGGTGACCGATCTGATGTGCCGGTCGACGAATGCTGCAGATCGAGTCCAGTCGATGCGTGCGGCGTCGACGCTCACCTTGCTCGCGTAGGAGATCCCGTCCTCGGGCTGCGGATGCGCGGACGCCGTCCCGTCCTCGATCGCGTCGAGGGTGGCAGCCAGTAGGTCTGCTCCGCTCGACGCCAGGCGGGTGAGCAGGTCCCCCGTCGTATCGGTTGCGCGCACCCGCTCGGTGACGACGCCGAGTACCGGGCCGGTGTCCATTCCCGCGTCGAGCAGGAAGGTGGAGGCACCGGTGATCTCGTCGCCTGCGGCGATGGCGGCCTGGACCGGGGCGGCACCTCGCCACGCGGGCAGCAGCGAGAAGTGCAGATTGATCCAGCCGAAGCGAGGGATGTCGAGCACCGGCTGCGGCAACAGTGCGCCGTATGCGACGACCGGACACACGTCGGGCGCGAGTTCGGTGAGCTGCGAGACGAAATCCGGATCCGACGGCTTCGTGGGTGTGAACACAGGTATCCCATGCTCGTCGGCGAGCTGCCCGACCGGCGAGCGCGCCGTCTTTCGGCCCCGACCGGCTGCGGCATCGGGCCGGGTCACCACCGCGATCACCTCGTGGCGTTCGGACTCCAGCAGTCGCTGCAACGACGGGACCGCGGGCTCCGGTGTACCGGCAAAGACGACGCGCACTCGAGCAACTCCCTGGGATGGACGAAAGGATCTCGGGTGTTCATCCTAGGGAGTCGCGAGCGCTGCGGACGATTCCGCACGTGGCGATCACGTCGCGTCGGGGGCGTCGACCGTGTCGTCGGGATCCCGATCGGTCGGAGCGTCGTCGGCGAGGATCCGATACAGCGACCTGCGTGCTTCGGTGAGGATCTCGGCGGCCCGCTCCACCTGTTTCGGTGTGCCGACTCCGGCGACCTGACCGGCCGCGCCCATCAACTGCCCGATGAGTGCCCGAAGATCCCGGGCGTCGACGCCGACGGAGTCCGCCACGTCGTCCCACGGGCTGCCCAGATCGGCGCGATGAGCCTCGACGTGCGTTCGCCCCTCGTCGGTCAGCGCAGCCGTCTTGCGGCCGGCCACCTTGTCGATCAGGACCAGGCCCTCGTCTTCGAGTTGCGACAGAGCCGGATAGATGGAGCCCGGACTCGGCTTCCAGGTGCCGTTGCTCTTCTCGGCGATCTGCTGGATCAGTTCGTATCCGTGCATCGGACGTTCCTCGAGCAGTAGCAGGATTGCCGCGCGCACGTCCCCGCGACGTCCTCGTCCTCCCCGACCCCGACCTCGACCGAAATCTCCGTTCGGCCCGAAACCGCCGGGACCGAACCCGGGACGCATGCCTTCCCGTCCTCGTCCGAACGGGCCACCGTCACCGTGCCTGCTCCGGTCACCGTGACCTCTCCTTCCTCGGCCCCGCTCTTTCGGATCGTGGCCGTCCGACGGGCCGCGATCGTTGCTCTGCGCGACCCACATCTGGAAGGGCGCGCCTCGCATGTGTCGACGTGCGCCTGCGCGGCGTCCGAATTCGTGTGGGAATCCTTCGAATGCGTGGTTCATGTCGTTCTCCTTCGTTATCGATTGACACATCGACGATATATCGACAATAGATCTTTGACAAGACCCAGAGGCAACCTCTGCGATTCTCCATCGGAGGAACGCATCGCGGATGGCTCCCGCTCGTTAGAATTACGCGGTCGGTACGAGCTCTCGTGGAACGCACCGAACGCAGCGATCGGCTCGACAGCGCTCGCTCACGAACGAGGGGGGCCGTGTGGCCGGATCGACGAGGCGACGCGTGACCGTCGTTCTCGGCTGCGTCCTGGCCATCGTCCTGCTCGCCGGCTCCAACGTTCTCGGCCAGCGAATCTCGGTACTGATCGACGATGTCGCGCAGCTCGCAGGTGGTATCACCGCGACGGTCGTCTGCTGGCGGACGGCGTCGAGAAGGACGGGCTCCGAACGGCAGTGGCGCGTTCTGATGGCCGCGGGGATGGCGTGTTGGAGTGCAGGCATGGCGGTCTGGGCGTTCTATCGATCCGTTCTCGACCTGCCGCTGCCGTCCACATCGGTCGCCGACGTCGGGTTCTTTCTCTTCCCGATCTTCGCCGTGCCCGCGTTGCTCGCCTTCGTCGGCCTCTCGCCCCGACGGGCGGCCGCAGGTGCACGCCATGTCTGGGTGATGTCGTTGCTCGACGGGGCCGTCGTCGTCGGGTCACTTTTCGTTCTTTCCTGGGCCACCGTTCTGGGTGCGGTCGTGCACTCGTCGGAATCGGAGTCCATCGAGTTCCTCGTCGCGATCATGTATCCCATCACCGACCTCGTTCTCGTGGCCATGATCGTGCTGCTCGTCGTGATCCCGCAGATCGCGTCGCGATACCGAACGCAGCTCACCCTGCTCGGTGCCGGGATCCTGATGATGGCGATATCCGACAGCATCTACGCCTACCTCGTGGCCATCGGTGCGAACTTCATGCCGGTTCTGACCGACGGTGGATTCATCGCAGGCACTGCACTCATCGCTCTCGCGGCCGCCGCCCCGAGAACCGGCGACGACAATCCTTCGCCGTCCGACTCGCCGATACACGGTTCGTCGCTGCCCGGATCGCCGACCACTGCGCGGGCGTACACCGAGACTGTCACCGGTGAGCGAACACAGTTGCTGTTGCCGTACGCGCTCATGGGCGCGATAGGGATCGTTTTGGCGATACTGCGCGTGCAGACCGGGGACCTGGATTCGACCGTCGTGGTGCTCGGAGTGGCCGTGGTGCTGCTCTCACTCGTGCGCCAGGTGATCACTCTTGTTCAGAACGACAATCTGCTCCGGAGCCTGTCGCTGGCACAGGCCGAGCTGACGTACCGCGCGCACCATGACGGGCTGACCGGGCTTCTCAACCGGTCCTCGTTCGACGAACACCTTCGATCGGCGGTGAACGACGCCCGAGCGGGCCGGGGCCGCGCCGTCCTGCTGCTGATCGACCTCGACGACTTCAAGGGCGTGAACGACAGATTCGGCCACGGCGGCGGCGATCGACTACTCGTCGAACTCGCCCGCCGGCTCGACCTATGCGTGGTCGACGGCGTGGTGGCGCGCTTCGGCGGCGACGAGTTCACCGCCCTGGTGTACGGCGACCTCGATACCGGTCGCGCGACGGCGGTCCGCATCGCCGAGGCGATGCGGACCGCGCACGAGATCGACGGCCATTCGGTGTCGGTCGGCGTGTGTGTGGGCGTGGTGCAGATCGGTCGGTTCGACCGCACACCCCACGAGAGCACGACCGTGGCCGGCTCCGACACCTCCGACGTCGACGAGGACGAGTTGATGCGGCTCGCCGATCGTGCGATGTACACGGCCAAGCGTTCGGGCAAGGCCGGCATCTACGCCTACGACGCCGCGGGCACACTCAGCGTGGTGCCCAGTCGTTCCGATCAGGGAAGCTTGGGTACCAGACCGAAAATGGTTGCAGGCGAACCGGATCCGGCCCGGTTGATCGGGCCACCGACCAGTACGTAGGCACCCGTGGCCGGAATCGACTCCAGATTGGTCAGGTTCTCCAGGCTGATCCGACGCCGGTCGTAGAGCTTGACCGACACCGGATAGGTGTCGTCGTTCCCCAGATCGGGCCCGAAGGTGTCGGTACCGAGGGCACCTCTGTCGGCGAGCCTGCCCGTATCGATCAACCACTGCGCGGCTTCGGCGGAAAAGCCGGGTTGGTGCGTCACACCGTCCGCGTCCGCGTTGGCGTATGCATCGGTCCCCCAGCGTGACGCCCATCCGGTCCACAGAATGACGGCCGCCCCTCGCGGAATGGCTCCGTTGACTGCTTCCCAGTTCTGCAGGTCGGCCACCGTCACGGCGTAGTCGGCGTCGGCTGCTGCCCGATCACGAATGTCGATCTTCACCGCAGGCAGAAACAGATCCTCCGGATCGAGCTGGTCGGCGGTCAGCCCACCTTCCTGGAAGTGTGCGGGCGCTCCCCAGTGCGTGCCGGTGTGCTCGCCCTCCTTGACGTACCGGAGGTAGAAGCCGTCGTCGGCGACGGTGAACGCCGTCTCGAGCGAGAACTCGGGATCGCCGGGAAAGATCGGGGTGAGCGCCGGATCGTTGACGTGCGACAGAGACACGATCCGGAGCAGTCGGTCCAGCGGAACAGCCGGTGTCGGCGGCTGCGCCGAGCCGGTACCGGGCAGGGCGTCGGCGGTGGCGGGTGCCACCAGCCGGGCTCCGATCACCACCGCCAAACCTGTTGTCGCACGGCGAAAGAGCTGCCTTCTCTTCATGTCCCCGGCCCACCTCTCATCGGCGCCCCGTGCGCCGCCCCGACGCAACCTTAGGCCACGGCTGCCGCGGACGGCAGTATCAGCCGATTCGAATCGGGTCTATCTGAACCCGCACTCCGCCGCCGAGCTTCTTGGCGCTACGGGATGCCTGAGCGGCGGCCAGCGCCCGCGCCAAGGCCGCCCCGGTGCTGCGCGGCACACGGATCAACAGCCGCTGCACATCACCGGGAAGCACGTCCTCACCGCCGCCCGCGGGTGCGCGTTGGCCGTCCGGCAGATCGACCGGTCCGAGGATCTCCACTGCCTCGGGCAGATCTGCACCCTCCACCAGCGCCGTGATCGCATCGGTGGTTCCGTCGATCGCCGCGACGTGTACGGCGGGCGGGAACCGTACCTCCACTCGTTCGTCCAACTGACTTCTGGCGTGCCACAGAGGATCCCAGCGAACCAGCGCCTGCACCGTCGGTATCTCGGACTCGGCGACGACGACCACTCGGCCACCTGCCGTGCCGGGCCGGACCAACGCGGCGGCCGTCATCCACCGACGCAGTGTCTCCTCTGCCGCGCGCAGGTCTGCCCGGCCGAGCAGGGCCCAGCCGTCCAGCAGGAGGGCCGCGCCGTACCCCCCGTCGACTGTCGGCTCGGCACCGACGGTGGACACGACCAGACCGGCACCGGGTCGGACGGCGTCGAGCACGGCGGCGCCTCCCGAGTTGTGTATCGGCACGCCCGGAAATGCCCGTCCGAGTTCCTCGGCGGTGCGGCCCGCTCCGATCACGACCGCCCGCAGGTTGCGTGATCCGCACACGGTGCACCGGTGCGCGGTGTCGGCGATTCCACACCACGAGCACGTCGGACTGCCGGCTCCGTCGCTTCCAGGAGCGGACGGCAGGGCCAACGGCCCGTTGCACCGGCGGCACCTAGCCGGGTGCCGACACTTCGCACACGCCAGCGACGGCACGTATCCGCCGCGCGGAACTTGAACCAGCACAGGCGAATCGGCTTTCAATGCGGCGCGCGCCGCCTCGAACGCGATCGCGGGTAGCCGGGCGACACGGGCTGCCGGATCCCGCGCGAGCGCATGGTCCGAGTCCGCCAAGGCCACCACATGGGGTTGACGCTCACGGACCAACTCACGGGGAGCCACCAGGTCGTGTGCCCAACCGGAATCGACGAGAGCTTCCGCCTCCGCAGTCCGTGAATGTCCGCCGATCACCACCGCTGCCCCGGATACGTGTGCTCGGAGCAACGCCACTTCTCTGGCGTGCGGATACGGCGAGCGGGGCTCGGCGAAACTGTCGTCACCGTCGTCCCAAACGGCAATCATGCCCAGGGTGGACACCGGAGCGAACACGGCGCTGCGCGTACCCACCACAACGACCGGACCCGATCGCAGACCGCGCAACCATTGCCGATACCGCTTCGCCGGACCCAAGCCGGCCGACAACGCCACCACCCGATCGGCACCGAGCAGCGCCGAGCAGGCCGATTCCAGTCGATCGAGGTCTCGCTGATCCGGTACCACCACCACCGCGGATCGTCCGGCGGCGACGGTCACGGCAGCGGCCTCCGCCAACCGCGCCGGCCACCGCTCACCCGGCAACGCCTGCCATACCGCTCGCGGTACGCGTCCCGACGCCAACGCGTCGAGGAAGTTCGAGCCGTGGGTGTAGGCCGACCAGGCAGCCCGGTCGATGGCCGGCTCGACCGGCGGCTCGACGACGGGTGCCTGTTCTGCCTCGACGCGGGCGTGGCGAGCCGGGATCGCCAGACGCAGCACGTCCGCTCTGGTACCGGCGTACCGATCGGCCACTGCCTCGGCCAGTTCCGCGATCTCCGGGGTCAGAACTTGCTCCGCCGACACCACCCGATCGAGCCAGCCGAGCTTGCCGGAATGCTCGGTCTCGGCCAGTCTGGCCAGCACGAAACCGTCGACCAATCGGCCCGCGAACCGAACCCGAACTCGCACACCGGGCCGAGCATCACTGCTCATCTCCTCGGGGACGAGGTAGTCGAACTCTCGGTCGAGATGCGGCAGCGGCAACATCGGGAGAATGCGTGCGATCGGAAGATCCGACGCCGCCACCCGCGCTACGCCCGCCACCGCACCTCCTCCTCGATTCTCACCCCACACTCGATGTCGGAGCACCGAGCCGGTGCGAGCAGGGTACGTGCAGAACGGTCGAAGCCGAACTCAGAGTCCGGCGGCCTCGCGGAGCTTGCCTGCGCGATCGGTGGACTCCCACGGGAGATCGATGTCGGTGCGGCCGAAGTGACCGTACGCCGCAGTGGGCGCATAGATCGGTCGCAGCAGATCCAGATCACGAATGATGGCACCGGGACGCAAGTCGAACACCTCGCTGATCGCCGCCTGAATGCGCGCGGGATCGGTCTTCTCGGTGCCGAACGTCTCGACGAACAAACCGACCGGCGCGGCCTTGCCGATGGCGTACGCCACCTGGACCTCGATGCGATCGGCGAGACCAGCCGCGACAGCGTTCTTCGCGACCCAGCGCATCGCGTAGGCAGCGCTGCGGTCGACCTTGGACGGGTCCTTGCCGGAGAACGCACCGCCGCCGTGCCGGGCCATGCCGCCGTAGGTGTCGACGATGATCTTGCGACCGGTCAGCCCGGCGTCACCCATCGGTCCACCGAGCACGAACTTTCCGGTGGGATTGACCAACAGACGTACATCGGAGGTGTCCAGCGTCGGCACGTCCAACTCGGCAAGCACCGACCCGAGCACCTTCTCCCGGATATCGGGAGTGAGCAGGTTGTCGAGATCGATGTCGGCCGCGTGCTGGGTCGAGATCACCACGGTGTCGAGCCGAACGGCGTTGTCACCGTCGTACTCGATCGTCACCTGAGTCTTGCCGTCCGGGCGCAGGTACGGCAGCACGCCACTCTTGCGGACCTCGGTCAGTCGCCGAGAGAGCCTGTGCGCCAACGCGATCGGCAGCGGCATCAGCTCGGGAGTGTCGGTGTTGGCGTAACCGAACATCAAGCCCTGATCCCCCGCGCCCTGACGGTCGATCTCGTCGTCGGACAGTCCTTCGACTCGGGCCTCGTGCGAATGATCGACGCCCTGAGCAATCTCGGGAGACTGCGCGCCGATCGCAACGTTCACGCCGCACGAATTTCCGTCGAACCCTTTGGCCGACGAGTCGTACCCGATCTCGAGCACCTTCTCGCGCACGATCTTGGGGATGTCGGCATACGCGGTGGTGTTGACCTCACCCGCGACGTGCACCTGGCCGGTGGTGACCAGAGTCTCCACGGCCACCCGAGCTCGCGGATCCTCCGTCAACAGAGCATCGAGAATCGAATCGCTGATGGCGTCACAGATCTTGTCGGGATGACCCTCTGTGACGGACTCGCTGGTGAAAAGCCGACTACCGGACTTGCTCACGGACTTCCTCTCGACGCATGTTCCTGCCCGACCCGACGCCTCGCGCCGGTCGGGCACTCCACGAAAATTTGACGTTCCCTCGGTGTTATCGCCCCTGCCGGAGCCAGGCAAACCTCTACGGCACTACACGTGGTGCCCAGCACGGTAGCCGGTGCGACATCGATCGTGCATCCTCGCCGTCGTCACGGGTTCGATTTCGGTCGAGGACTCCGTGCGTCGAGCATCTGCGCCACCGAATCCAGAACGCGGCTCGCGAGAAGCGCTTTGGAGCCCTCGCCGAGCGCGTCCTCGGAACCGTCGGAACCGAGCAACCATCCGTCGTTGTGGTCGACCTCGAAGGCCTTGCCGTCGCCGACAGCGTTGACCACGAGCAGGTCGCAGCCCTTGCGTTCGAGCTTGGCCCGGGCATACGTCAGCACGTCTCCGTCCGCATCCCCGGTCTCGGCGGCGAATCCGACGATGACCGTGGACGATTCGAGCTCACCGTCGCGGCGAGCCGAGACGAGTCCGGCGAGAATGTCGTCGTTGCGGACCAACGGGATCGACGACGGCTCGTTCGACCCCTTCTTGATCTTGCTGCCCGCGATGGACTCCGGGCGGAAGTCGGCGACCGCGGCCGCCATCACCACTGCATCGACACCGACGGCAAGTTTGCGAACGGCGTCCTGCATGTCCGACGCCGTCTTGACGTGCACCACGTCGACCGCGGCCGGAGCGTCGAGGTCGCTGGTGTATCCGGCGACCAACGTCACCTGGGCTCCGCGTTGCGCTGCCACGCGTGCGAGTGCGTATCCCTGCTTGCCGGAGCTTCGATTGCCCAGAAAACGGACCGGGTCGAGAGGTTCACGAGTGCCGCCGGCAGACACCAGAACATGGCGTCCTTCGAGGTCTCGAGGGAGCGCATCCGCTCGCTCGGTCACGAGCATGGACAGTGCGAAGATCTCGTCCGGCTCCGGCAGCCGACCCGATCCGGTGTCATGTCCGGTCAGACGCCCCGACGCCGGTTCGATCACGTGGGTACCGCGCGAGCGAAGGGTCGCGACGTTGGCGACCGTGGCGGGGTGCTCCCACATCTCGGTGTGCATCGCGGGAGCCAGGACCACCGGGCACCGCGCGGTGAGCAGAGTGGCCGTCAGAAGATCGTCGGCCCGTCCCCCGGCGATGCGTGCCATGAGGTCCGCGGTAGCGGGCGCGACCACGACGAGGTCCGCCTCCTGCCCCAGGCGCACGTGCGGGACCTCCGGCACGTCCGCGAAGACCCCGGTGTGCACCGGTTGCCCGGACAGCGCCTCGAACGTCGCGCGCCCGACGAACTCCAGAGCGGACGCGGTCGGAATCACCCGTACCTGATGCCCGCTCTCGGTGAAACTGCGGATGAGCGAACAACTCTTGTAGGCGGCGATACCTCCGCCGACTCCGACGACAACGTGCAAGTCAGATGTCCTCTGTGAGGTTCTTATTCGCCTTCGGTGTGCTCGAGCAGGTCCGCGTGGATCTCGCGGAGAGCGATCGACAGCGGCTTCTCCTGCAGACCCGGCTCGACCAGCGGTCCCACGTATTCGAGGATGCCGTCACCGAGCTGGTTGTAGTAGTCGTTGATCTGACGCGCGCGCTTGGCTGCGTAGATCACGAGGGCGTACTTGGACGACGTGCGGGCGAGCAGCTCGTCGATGGGTGGATTGGTGATGCCGAGCGGCGTGTCGTAGGCCGGCAGAGCGCTGCGTCCGTCGAAGTCGGAAACGGCCGCTGAAATGCTGCTCACTGATGATCTCCTGAAATTGCATCGTTGGTGCTACGAACTAGCTGGTCGGGGCCTCGTGCGCCGTGAAACTGGTCAGCTGTTGCCGACCGACGACCTACCGACCAACAAGGATACCAACTGTTCGCACGAATGGTCGACATCGGTATTGACAACCACCGTGTCGAACTCGTTCTGTGCGGCCAATTCCACCCGTGCGGTCTCCAGCCTCCGCTCGGTGGCCGCGCTCTCCTCGGTCGCGCGTCCGACCAGACGAGAGACCAGGTCGTCCCACGTCGGTGGTGCCATGAACACCAGCAGAGCCTCGGGCTTGGACACCCGCACGGCACGGGCACCGGCCAGATCGAGCTCGAGCAGCACCGGGCTGCCCGCCTCCAGCGCGGCCTCCACGGGTGCGGCCGGAGTCCCCGACCGCTGCAGGCCACCGTGGATGCTCGCCCACTCGAGCAGCTCGTCGTCGGCGATCATCCGGTCGAACTCGCCGGCGGACACGAAGTGGTAGTCCTGGCCGTCCACCTCGCCCGGCCGCGGCGATCGCGTCGTGACCGACACGCTGAAGACCAGCTCGGGCAGCGCCGCGCGCACGAGCCGAACGACACTGGACTTGCCGACGCCGGAGGGGCCGGACAGCACCACCAACCGGCCGCGCTTGCTTTCCGGGACCGCAGTCGCCGCAGTGTCACTCACCGTCGTCAGGCCTCGAAATCGAACTTCGTCAACAGCGCCTTGCGCTGCCGATCGCCGAGACCGCGCAGTCGACGGGTGGGCGCGATCTCCAATTCGGTCATCAACTCCGCCGCCTTGACCTTGCCCACCTTCGGCAGGGCCTCGAGCAGCGCGGAGACCTTCATCTTTCCGAGGATCTCGTCCGTCTCGGCATCTGTGAGCACCTGCTTGAGGTCGGTGCCGCCGCGCTTGAGGCGCTCCTTGAGCTCGGCGCGCGCCTTCCTGGCGATCGCTGCCTTCTCGAGGGCAGCGGCACGCTGCTCGGGGGTCAACTGGGGAAGGGCCACTGTCGGTTCCTCCGTCTTCTCGTTCTGGGCGATACGACGCACACGATCGCTGTCGGCACGTCGACCATCGGTGTTCCGCTGCCACCGGCCGCGCGGTCATCGGCGCTCCGCACCGGCGGTCCGCACTGTTCGTCGGCAGCGCTAGCGACCGTACCGACGACTCGCGTTCATCGCGAACTCGCCCCCGAGTGCCGGAGCGCAGCAGCGTCGACTATGCGAGACCGGCTTCGATCTCGTCGCGCAGCCGCGTCGCCGCGTCGCGCAACGCCGTCACCGACGGGCCTGCGGCCAGCACCCCCCGAGAGGAGTTGGGAAGCAGCAGCTCACGCGAATCGCGGAAGATCTCCGCGAGATCGGCCACCGTCGCTCCCTGGGCTCCCAAGCCCGGCGCGAGGATGGGACCGGTGTAGTTCGACAGGTCGAGACCATGATCACGAGTGGCACCGACGACCAAGCCCACTGTGTCGGCATCGACGCGATTACGCGTCGCCGCCGCGTCGACGATCGACTGAGCCACCGACGCACCGTTCGAAGTCGCCGCCTGCTGCAGAGCCGAGCCCTCCGCGTTCGAGGTTCGAGCCAGCACGAACAGCCCGCGCTGGTGTTGCACTGCTCGGTCGACGGTCTCCCCCAGCGAATCGAAGCCCAGGTACGGCGACACCGTGACGGCATCCGAGGACAACGGCGACTCGGGTTCCAGCCAAGCCTGTGCGTACGCATCCATCGTGGTGCCGATGTCGCCGCGCTTCGCATCGGCGATCACCAGGGTGCCTGCGTCCCTGAGCACACTGACAGTGCGTTCGAGCACCGCGTACCCGGCAGATCCGTAGGCCTCGAAGAACGCCACCTGAGGCTTGACGATCGCCACCTCGCCGACGAACGCCTCGACACACAGCTCGGCGAACACCTCGAGACCGTCCGCCGAGCGTGGCAACTCCCATGCCTCGAGCAGAGCCGGATGCGGATCGATACCGACACACAGTCGCCCGCGCGCCGCGACCGCCGAACGCAACCGATCCGACCAACTGCGATGATGGCTCACTCCACTCCCAGCCCCTGCTTCAGGCCCGCATGCAGATCCTGCAGCGAGCGAACACCGATTCCGCCTGCGATCCCGGCTTCGATGCCCTGCACCGCTGCCGACGCGCCCTGCACCGTGGTGATGCACGGAATGTTCTGCGCCACTGCGGCGCTACGGATCTCGTACCCGTCGACGCGGGGGCCGGAGTTGCCGTACGGGGTGTTGATCACCATGGCGATGTCACCGGCGAGTATGCGGTCGACGATGGTCCGCTCCCCCTCCGGCACGTCCTCGCCGGACTGCTTGTACACCTGCTCGCATTTGATTCCGTTACGCCGCAACACATCTGCGGTTCCCTCGGTCGCCAGGATCGTGAAGCCCAGATCCGCGAGGCGCTTCACCGGGAAGATCAGCGACCGCTTGTCCTTGTTGGCCACCGACACGAACACCGCTCCGCCCGCAGGCAACGAGCCGTATGCGGCGGTCTGACTCTTGGCGAAAGCGGTGCCGAAATCGAAGTCGATTCCCATCACCTCACCGGTGGACTTCATCTCGGGGCTGAGCAGAGTGTCCACTCCGGTTCCGTCCGCACGCCGGAACCGGTTGAACGGCAACACCGCTTCCTTCACAGCGATCGGGGCACCGGCCGGGACGGTGCCACCGTCTCCGGTCTCGGGCAGGATGCCTGCGGTCCGCAGCTCGGCGATGGTCTCTCCCAGCATCACTCGGGCGCAGGCCTTCGCGAGCTGGACGGCAGTCGCCTTGGAGACGAACGGAACCGTGCGGCTCGCACGCGGGTTGGCCTCGAGGACGTACAGGATGTCGTCCTTGAGTGCGTACTGCACGTTGAGCAGGCCGCGAACGCCGATGCCCTTCGCGAGAGCCTCGGTGGACCGTCGGACGTTCTCGATGTCGGTCTTGCCGAGCGTGATCGGTGGCAACGCGCATGCCGAGTCGCCGGAGTGGATACCGGCCTCCTCGATGTGTTCCATGATGCCGCCGATGTAGACCTCGGTGCCGTCGCACAGTGCGTCGACGTCGATTTCGACTGCATCTTCGAGGAACCGGTCGACCAGCACCGGACGGTCGTCCGAGATCTCCGTCGCGTTGGAGATGTACGTCGCGAGCGACGCCTCGTCGTACACGATCTCCATGCCGCGTCCGCCCAGAACGTAGGACGGACGCACCAGTACCGGGTAGCCGATTCCTGCGGCGATCTCACGGGCTCCGTCGAACGTCGTCGCGGTGCCGTACTTCGCTGCCGGCAGTCCGGCTGCGTCGAGCACCTTGCCGAATTCGCCCCGGTCCTCGGCCAGATCGATGGCCTCGGGCGATGTTCCGACGATCGGGACGCCTGCGGCCTTCAGTCGCTTGGCGAGTCCGAGCGGGGTCTGTCCGCCGAGCTGGACGATGACGCCCCGTACCGTGCCCGACGCCGCCTCGGCCCGGTACACCTCGAGGACGTCCTCGAAGGTCAGTGGCTCGAAGTACAGGCGGTCTGCGGTGTCGTAGTCGGTGGAGACGGTTTCGGGGTTGCAGTTGACCATCACCGTCTCGTAACCGGCCTCGGACAGGGTCTGCGCCGCGTGCACACAGCTGTAGTCGAATTCGATGCCCTGGCCGATGCGGTTGGGACCCGAGCCGAGGATGAGCACCTTGGGGCGGTCCGGCTGCGGGGCGACCTCGGACTCGGCCTCGGGGTCGAGCTCGTAGGTGCCGTAGTGGTACGGCGTCTTGGCCTCGAACTCGGCGGCGCAGGTGTCGACCGTCTTGTAGACCGGATGCACGCCGAGTTCGGTACGCAGCGCACGCACACCGTCCTCGCCGTCGAGTTCGGGGCGCAGAGCCGCGATCTGGCGGTCGGACAGACCGTGATACTTCGCCTGGCGCAGCAGCGCCTCGTCGAATTCGGCCGCCTCACGGACCTGGACGCCGAGTTCGTGGATCTGCTGGAACTGGTCGAGGAACCACGGGTCGATCTTGGTCGCCTCGAAGAGCTGCTCGAGGGTGGCACCCATCGCGAACGCCTTCTCGATTCCGTACATCCGACCGTCCTGAGGAACGGACAGGTCCGCCAGCAGCGCGTCGAGGCTCTCGGCCTCGACCTCGGGGCCGGTCCAGTAGCCCGCGCGCTTGGTTTCGAGCGAGCGCATCACCTTGCCGAATGCCTCGGTGAAGTTGCGTCCGATGGACATCGCCTCACCGACGGACTTCATCGTCGTCGTCAGCGTGCCGTCGGCACCGGGGAACTTCTCGAACGCGAACCGCGGTGCCTTGACGACCACGTAGTCCAGGGTCGGCTCGAAGCACGCCGGGGTCTCGCGGGTGATGTCGTTGACGATCTCGTCGAGGGTGTAGCCGATGGCCAGCTTGGCGGCCATCTTGGCGATCGGGTAACCGGTTGCCTTGGACGCAAGCGCGGACGAGCGTGACACCCGCGGGTTCATCTCGATGACGACGAGGCGCCCGTCGGCCGGATCCATCGCGAACTGGATGTTGCAACCGCCGGTGTCGACGCCCACCTCACGCAGGATGTCGATGGAGAGATCGCGCATCTTCTGGTACTCGCGGTCGGTCAGCGTCATGGCCGGGGCGACCGTCACCGAATCGCCGGTGTGCACGCCGACGGGGTCCACGTTCTCGATGGAACACACGATGACCACGTTGTCGCGGCCGTCGCGCATCAGCTCGAGCTCGTATTCCTTCCAGCCGAGGATGGACTCCTCGATGAGGACGTTCGCCGTGGGCGAGGCCGCCAGCCCGCCGCCGGCGATCCGGGTCAGGTCCTCGTCGTTGTAGGCCAGTCCCGAACCGAGACCGCCCATGGTGAACGACGGCCGTACGACCACCGGGAAGCCGAGCTCGGCGACGGTCTCGCGCACCTCGTCCATCGTGTAGCAGACGGCCGACTTGGCGGACTCGCCACCGACCTTGGCCACGATGTCCTTGAACTTCTGCCGATCCTCGCCGCGCTGGATGGCGTCGAAGTCGGCACCGATCAGCTCGACGCCGTACTTGGTGAGAATGCCCTGATCGTGCAGTGCGACAGCGGCATTGAGTGCCGTCTGTCCACCCAGGGTGGCGAGCACGGCCTGAATGGGGTGACCCTGCTCGGCTTCACGGGCGAAGATCTTCTCGATGAACTCCGCCGTGATCGGCTCGACGTAGGTGGCGTCGGCGAACTCGGGATCGGTCATGATCGTCGCCGGGTTGGAGTTGACGAGGCTGACGCGGAGTCCTTCCTCGCGCAGCACTCGGCAGGCCTGGGTGCCGGAGTAGTCGAACTCGCAGGCCTGGCCGATGACGATCGGGCCCGATCCGATGACCAGGACGTGGTTCAGGTCTGTGCGGCGTGGCATTACTTCTTCTCCTGAAGGACGCTGGTGAAACGGTCGAAGAGGTAGGCGGCGTCGTGTGGACCGGCCGCGGCCTCGGGGTGGTACTGCACGGAGAAGGCGCTACCGCCGATCAGCTCGACGCCCTCGACGGTGCCGTCGTTGGCGCAGGTGTGACTGATCCGGGCTCGGCCGAAGTCGGTGTCGAACTCCTCGCCCGCTTCGCCTTCGAGTGCGAATCCGTGGTTCTGCGCGGTGATCGCGATGCGGCCGGTGGTGTGCTCGATCACCGGGATGTTCATGCCGCGGTGGCCGAACTTCATCTTGTAGGTGCCACGTCCGAGCGCCCGCCCGAAGATCTGGTTGCCGAAGCAGATACCGAACAGCGGCAGCTCACGCTCGAGCACTTGCCTGGTCAACGCGACGCTGGTGTCGGCCGTGGCCGGGTCGCCCGGTCCGTTGGACAGGAACACGCCGTCCGGGTTCAGTTCCAGGACCTGCTCGATGGTGGTGTTCGACGGCACCACGTGCACGCGGATACCGCGCTCGGCGAACATCCGGGGAGTATTGGTCTTGATACCGAGGTCGACGGCGACGACGGTGAATCGAGCATCGCCGGTCGGCTCGATGGTGTATCCGGCTCCGGTGGTCACCTCACCGGCGAGATCGGCTCCGAGCATCGACGGCTGACCGACCACCTGCGCCAGCATCTCGTCCGAGGTGCCGAGTGCGTCGCCCGAGAACACTCCCGCTCGCATCGAGCCGCGGGTGCGCAGGTGCCGTACCAGGGCGCGCGTGTCTATTCCGGCGATGCCCACGACGTTCTGGGCTTCGAGCTGATCCTGCAGAGTTCCGGTCGAGCGCCAACTCGAGGTGCGGCGCGCCGGATCCCGCACGACGTAGCCGGCGACCCAGATCTTGTTGGGATCCTGGGCGCTGGCGGCTTCGCCGTCCTCTTGGTTCCAGCCGGTGTTACCGATCTGGGGCGCGGTCGCGACGACGATCTGTCGGTGATAGCTCGGGTCGGTGAGGGTCTCCTGGTACCCGGTCATTCCGGTGCAGAACACGGCCTCGCCGAGGGTGCGCCCCTGTGCGCCGAATGTGGTGCCGCGGAATGTCCGGCCGTCCTCCAGAACAAGAACTGCGCTGCTCACGCGGTTTCCTCCTTGGTTTCTCCGGTGGAACTCGCTGTCCACACCGGGTAGATCTGCTTGTCGTCGGCCCGGAAGCCGGTGTCTATCTCGGTCCCCGTCGGGAGCTCCCAGCGAATGACCAGGAGCCCGTCCTTGGTCATGACCTTGCCTGCCAACCCGCGTTCGGTGCGGATCGCGCGGATCGATTCCGTCGGAATCCAGATGGGAGATTCACCGTTCCGATCGAGCAGAATGCCCTTCTCGTATCGCGACAGCTCACCGGTCGCGCGGTGGCCGATGTCGCCTACAGCGATGCGGTCCTGCCAGCTCGGCGCGATGGTGCTGCCGACGTACAGGCCGGTGCTGGGCTCGATACGGTTGGCACCCAGATCGTCCGGCACGGCCGGGAAGTCACCGATTCGCTCTTCCTGACGCTTCTGCCGTCCTCGCCAACCCCAGAAGATCAGCGCGATCATCAGTGCCCAGAACAGGATGAATCCGATGACGATGAGAACTCTGTCCACGGCTCTACTCCCCTGCTCTGTTCGCCACGACTCCGCCGCGGACGGTGATTCGTCCGCGCAACACCGTCGTGGTCACTTTCGAGGAGAAGGTCATGTCCTCGAACGGCGTGTTGTGTGCGACGCTGGCCAGCTTCTTGCCCGAGACCGTCCAGCTCGCATTCGGGTCCACCAGCGTGAGGTTGGCGATCTCGCCGACCTCGATGGGCCGACCCTGATCGGCCAATCCGACGATCTGGGCGGGACGCTCGCTCATCACCCGCGCCACGCCTCGCCAGTCGAGCAGTCCCGGGGTCACCATCGTGTCGACGACGATGGACAGTGCCGTTTCGAGCCCGAGCATGCCGGGACGGGCGATCGAGAACTCACAGCACTTGTCCTGCTCGGCATGCGGAGCGTGATCGGTTGCCACACAATCGATCACACCGTCGGCCAAGCCCTTGCGCAGGGCGTCGACATCGGACTTCTCGCGCAGTGGTGGGTTGACCTTGTTGATCGCGTCGTACGTCTCGAGCCGCGAATCGTCGAGCAGCAGATGATGCGGGGTGACCTCGGCGGTGATCGAAATACCCTGTCCACGTGCCCATTTCATCAACTCCACGGTGCCTGCAGTGGATGCATGGCAGATGTGCACTCGCGCACCGGCGTCGCGGGCCAGCAGGGCGTCGCGTGCCACGATCGATTCCTCGGCCGCACGCGGCCAACCGGCCAGTCCGAGGCGCGCCGCCGTGGGCCCCTCGTGTGCGACGGCACCGACGGTGAGCCGGGGCTCCTCGGCGTGCTGAGCGATGAGCACACCGAGGGAACTCGAGTACTCCAGCGCCCGACGCATGATCAGTGGATCGTCGACGCAGTGGCCGTCGTCGGAGAACATCTTCACCCGGCCGATTCCCGCGGCCATCGTGGCCATCTCGGCGAGCTGCTTGCCCTTCAATCCGACAGTGATCGCTCCGACGGGGTGGACGTCGACGAGGCCGACTTCCTGTCCCCGACGCCACACGTGGTCGGTCACCACCACCGAGTCGGCGACCGGATCGGTGTTCGCCATCGCGAACACCGCGGTGTAGCCGCCCAGAGCCGCTGCGGCCGAACCGGATTCGATCGTTTCGGTGTCCTCGCGTCCAGGCTCGCGCAGGTGCGTGTGCATGTCGACGAATCCGGGCAGCAGAATCTGGCCGCGGGCATCGACGACCTCGGCACCGTCGGCGTCGAGGTCCGCGCCGATTCCGGCGATCTCCTCACCCGTGATCAGGACGTCGGTTTCGGGGCCCTCGCCGTACAGCAGCACGCCGCGGAGTAGGACGGAGGTCGCAAGTGCGCTCACGACGCACCCCCGTCCGAACCGACCAGCAATCGGAACAGCACCGCCATCCGCACGTGAACTCCATTCGTAACCTGTTGCAGGACTGCAGTTTTCGGAGAATCGGCCACCGAGGACGCGATCTCCATACCGCGCAGCATCGGACCCGGGTGCAGTACGACGGCATGCTCGGGCAGCAGGTCGAGCCTGCGCTGCGAGAGCCCGTACGTGATCGCATACTCACGAGCGGAGGGGAAGAACCCGCCGTTCATTCGCTCGGCCTGCACTCGGAGCATCAGCACCGCATCCAGACCGGGCAGTTCGGCGTCGATGTCGTGCGAGACCCGCACCGGCCAGCCGGTCACTCCCACGGGCAGCAGCGTCGGTGGTGCGATCAGCACCACCTCGGCCCCGAGCTTGGCCAGCAGGATCGCATTCGAGCGCGCCACCCGGCTGTGCAGGATGTCGCCGACGATCGCGATCCGACGGCCTGCAATGTCGCCGAGTCGTTGCCGAACCGTCAGGGCGTCGAGCAGCGCCTGGGTGGGGTGTTCGTGCGTGCCGTCGCCGGCATTGATCACCGCGGGGCCACTTGAACCGCCTTGATCGGCGGTCCACTGGGCGATCTGATGTGCGGCACCCGATGCCGGGTGCCTGACGATGAGCGCATCGGCTCCGGCGGCGCGCAGCGTCATCGCGGTGTCGCGGAGCGACTCTCCCTTCGACACCGACGAGCTGCTGGCGCTGACGTTGATGACGTCGGCGCTCATCCATTTGCCTGCGACCTCGAACGAGACGCGGGTACGTGTCGAGTTCTCGAAGAACACCGTCATGATGGTGCGTCCGCGCAGTGTCGGGAGTTTCTTGACTTCGCGGCCGAGAAGCGCCTGCTCGAATCGTTCGGCTTCGTCGAGGAGTTCGGTGGCCGATTCGGCCGTCAGGTCGGCGACCGAGAGCAGATGCTTCATCGAGCGGATCCTCCCTCGGACAGGCTGACCCCGTCGCGGCCGTCGTGTTCGGAGAGCAACACCGACACGTCCTCGGTGCGCGCTGTGGGGACGTTCTTGCCGACGTAGTCCGCACGAAGCGGAAGCTCGCGGTGGCCGCGGTCGATCAGGACCGCGAGCTGCACGGCGCGGGGACGGCCGAGATCACGCAGGGCGTCGAGAGCGGACCGTACTGTTCTTCCGGAGAACAGCACGTCGTCGACCAGCACCACGAGTGCGTCGTCGACACCGCCTGCGGGCACCGACGTGCGTTCGAGTGGACGGTGCGGCTTGTTGCGCAGATCGTCGCGGTAGAGGGTGATGTCGAGTGACCCGAGCGGAGGGCGCACGCCCGAGAATGCCTCGATACGTTCGACGAGACGTTCCGCCAACGTGGTCCCGCGGGTGGGAATGCCGAGTAGAACCACGCGCGGCGAGTCCGCGGCGTCGAGGGCCGTCTTCTCGATGATCTGGTGGGCCATGCGGGAGATGGTGCGTCCCACATCGGCCGAGGACAGCAATTCGCGAACGGCGGGGTTCGCGGACGAGCTTTCGGGCGCAGGCAAACTACGACCTCCTTCTCCGCCTCTCTGGACGGATCGTTAAAGGATGTCTGACAACAACTGCGTAGAGCCTAGCAACGCTCTGCGAACCAGGACCAGCAGGCTCGCAGAGCGTTCGGTCACACGGGCGTCGACCGTTCGATCAGTGCTCGGCCTCGACCGATGTCTCACCGGACGCGTCGGACTGCGTACGGCTCGAGACCGCAGCGGCCGCGGCACGCACCTGCGGCGCGACCAGGACGATCTGACCCAGCACGCCGTTGACGAAGCCGGGCGAATCGTCGGTGGACAACTGCTTGGCCAGCTCGACGGCTTCGTCGACGGCGACGACCGGTGGCACGTCGGTGGCGTGGAACAACTCCCACACCGCGACGCGCAGGATGGCCCGGTCCACGGCAGGCAGACGGGTGAGCGTCCAGTCCTTGAGATGATCGGCGATCACGCCGTCGAGTCGATCGAGATTCTCGGCGACGCCCTCGACCAGGGTCGAGGTGTAATCACTGACCGGGGCAATGGTGTCGTCGCCGCGTGCAAGTTCGATGCGCTCGGTGGTCAGGTTCACCGGATCGACGTTGCGCGCCTCCGCCTCGAACAGAAAGTCCACCGCACGCTTGCGGGCCTTGTGGCGCGCACCCAGCTTCTTCGCGCCGGGGGCACCGTTCTGCGAGGCGGAGGATGTCGACTTCTTCGATGACACGTTAGGAGTTCACACGCCCGAGGTAGTTTCCGTCACGCGAGTCGACCTTGAGCTTGTCGCCGGTGTTGATGAACAGCGGCACCGAGATCTCGGCTCCGGTCTCGAGAGTCGCCGGCTTGGTGCCACCGGTGGAGCGGTCGCCCTGCAGGCCGGGGTCGGTGTGCTTGACCTCGAGCTCGACGGTGACGGGGAGCTCGACGTACAGCGGAACGCCCTCGTGCATGGCGACCTGAACGCGCAGGTTCTCGAGCAGGAAGCGCGCGCCGTCACCGACGGTGGCCTCACCGATCGAGAGCTGGTCATAGGTGTCGGCGTCCATGAACACGTAGTCGCTACCGTCGTGGTAGAGGTACGTCATGTCGCGACGGTCGACCGTTGCGGTCTCGACCTTCACACCGGCGTTGAACGTCTTGTCGACGACCTTGCCCGAGAGCACGTTCTTGAGCTTGGTCCGCACGAATGCGGGTCCCTTGCCGGGCTTGACGTGCTGGAATTCGATGATCGACCACAGCTGGTTCTCCAGGTTGAGAACCAGTCCGTTCTTGAAATCGCTGGTGGAAGCCACTTGCTTCGCGTCTCCTCAATCGTTTGTGCGCATGGCGCGCCGTCGGTCACGTGCTTGGATTCGCTCCAGCCCGCGCGCTAGACGGACGTGAGTTCCTTGCTTGTCAGGGTGAGCAGTTCCGGACCCCCGTCACGAACGACGAGTGTGTCCTCGATCCGAACGCCGCCGCGACCGGAGAAGTAGACACCCGGCTCGACGGTGACCGCTGCACCGCTCAGCAGTGTACCGGTGCTCGTCTTCGCGATTCCCGGCGCTTCGTGGATTTCCAGGCCCACGCCGTGGCCGAGCCCGTGGAGGAAGTACTCCCCGTACCCTGCGTCCTCGATCACCGAGCGCGACGCGGCGTCGACCGATGCGGTGGTCACACCCGGTGCCAGAGCTTCCCGACCGGCCGTCTGCGATCGCTGCACCAGCTCGTACAGATCGCGCTGCCACTGCGCGGGAATCCCGATGACGAAGGTCCGAGTCATGTCCGAGTGGTAGCCACCGACGAGTGCACCGAAGTCGAGCTTGACGAAGTCTCCGTCGGCCAGCACAGCATCGGTGGGCCGGTGGTGCGGGACCGCCGAATTGGCTCCGGCAGCGACGATGGTCTCGAACGAGATGGCGTCGGCACCGTGGTCGAGCATCGACGACTCCAGCTCGCGGGCGACCTCACGCTCGGTCCGACCGGCACGGATTCCGCCCCCACCGATCAAGTCGGCCAGCGCGTCGTCGGCGGCGCGGCAGGCGTCCCTGAGCAAACCCACCTCGAACTCGTCCTTGACCATGCGCAACGACTCCACGACACCGGGTGCGCGAACCAATTCCACCGCGCCGTCGAGCTCGGACCACGCGCGATGAGCGTCGACGGTCACCACATGGCTCTCGAAGCCGATTCGGCCGCCGCGACGCGACACGCCCGATCGAAGCAGATGGATCGCCGACGCCCGGTCGATCTCGGCCCGCAGATCCGGCACCTGCTCCGCCACCTGCGTGACGTACCGACCGTCGGTGCAGATGACCGTCCGATCCTCGTCACCGGCCGAATCGGCCGCCGAGACCAGCAACGCTGCGTTGGACCCGGTGAAGCCGGTCAGATATCGGACGTTGAGAAGATCGGTGATCAACATCGAATCGAGTCCGTCGGCGGCCAACAGCTCTCGGAGGGCACCACGACGGGCACCGAAATCGGCAGGCATGGCTTCGACATTACCGGTCGTTGCACGGGCTCCATTCGACTCGACCAGGTCATGGAAGTTGTGGGCCGCGACACACGAAGTTCGACGTGCGGATATGCTGTGCCGCATGACTGGGTGGGCAGTGCGTGGCATAAGTATGGGATTGGTCAACGTCGTCGTTCGACTGCTGCTGGGGGCAGCAGTGTCGATGTGGCCGCTGAGCGGATCGGCACTGCGCTGGGTGGCATACGCCCTCGTGCTGCTCGTCATCATCGTGTGGGCAGGCATCGACGGAATTCGCGACCGACGCAAGCATCCCGACCCCGACGACGGCGAGGACCTCACCATGGTCTGGCTCAAGGCCGCCGTGGTCGGTGGGCTCCTCGGAGGTCTCCTGAGCTGGATCGTCGACTTCTTCGTCGACTTCAGCCTGGGTCAGAACGGTCTGGTCTTCGAGTTGACGTCCGGAGCCGCGTTCACCATTCTCACCATCTTCATCGCCGCCAGCGTCGCGGTGTTCGCGGGTCGACAGATCGTCAACCGCGAGGCGAAGAAGAAGTTGGCCACCTCGGACGCCGAACGCGCGCACGACCGCCAATTGGTCAACGCCGGCCAGGAGAATCAGTCGAGGCAGGCTGAGACGACGCAGTCCGAACCTGCTCGGTCCGAACCTCAGTGGGCTTCCGAGCACGGCGAAGCCGACACCGAAGTGTTCTCCGCAGTGGACGCCGACGGAAAGCCGCGGCTGGACAAGCGCGGTCGCCACGGCAGCGCCGACGGTTCCTGACTTCCCCACATCGACCTACGGGCGGTGGTCGACGCTTTCGCGTCGATCACCGCCCGTTGTCGTCGGACCCGAGTCGCCTCTGACGAGGTCAGAGCAGAATGGCCGACCCACCTGCGGCCGGGGCCTCGCGACCGACCGCCGAGAATGCGGCGACGAGCAGTGCCGGGTCCGGACCCTCGAGCCGTCCGGGTTTGGCCAGACCGTCCAGAACCACGAACCGCAGCAGTCCGGCCCGGTTCTTCTTGTCGGTCTGCATGCCCTTGAGCAGGTCGGAGAACGCGTGCTCGTCGTACGTGACCGGCAAGCCGACCGATTCGAGAATCGAACGGTGGCGGTCGGCAGTTGCGTCGTCCAGGCGTCCGGCCAGGCGTCCCAGCTCGGCCGCGAACACCAGACCGACCGACACCGCGGCACCGTGACGCCAGCGGTACTGCTCTCGTCGCTCGATCGCGTGGGCGAGTGTGTGCCCGTAGTTCAGGATTTCGCGCAGATTCGACTCGCGCAGGTCGGCCGCCACCACCTTCGCCTTGACCTCGACCGAGCGCCTGATCAACTCCGGCAGAACGTCGCCTGTCGGATCCAGCGCCGCGGCAGGATCGGCCTCGATGATGTCCAGAATCTTCGGGTCCGCGATGAACCCGGTCTTGATCACCTCGGCCAGGCCCGAGACGATCTCGTTCTTGGGGACGGTCTCGAGCGTCGCCAGATCGATCAACACGGCGGCCGGTTCGTGGAACGAGCCGACGAGGTTCTTGCCCGCGTCGGTGTTGATGCCGGTCTTGCCGCCCACGGCCGCGTCGACCATGGCCAGCAGCGTGGTCGGGACGTGGACGATACGAACTCCGCGCATCCAGGTCGCTGCCACGAATCCGGCCAGGTCCGTTGCCGCGCCGCCACCGAGACTGACGATGGCGTCGCTGCGGGTGAGGCCGATTCGGCCGAGGACTTCCCAGCAGAACCCCGCCACAGCGAGGTCCTTGCCGTCCTCGGCATCCGGGATCTCGATGCGGTGAGCGTCGATACCCTTGTCCGCCAACGCAGCTCGCACTGCCTCCGCGGTCTCTGCCAGCGGAGGCTGATGGAAGATCGCCACGGTGGCCGTTCCGGCGAGCTCGTCGACGAGGTCCGTCAACAGACCTCGGCCGATGATCACCGGGTACGGGTTGGCAGTCTCGACCTGGACGCGCACTGGCTCTGTCATCGAATCACCTTCATCTACTGGGGGTTTTTCTCGTTCGCATCGCGCACGGGAACAGGGGCGATGGCGGTCAGTTTCGCCACCAACTGGCCTACGACCCGCGCGGGGCTGCGACTGTCGGTGCGCACTCGCACCGTGGCGACCGAACGGTAGAGAGGTCGCCGATGACGCATCAGTTCCTGGTACTTCGCGCGCGGGTCGGGACCGGCGAGCAGCGGCCGAACCGTGTTCGCACCGGTCCGCCGAAGCCCTTCTGCCACACTGATTTCCAGGTACACCACGGTGTGCCCGGACAGCAGGGCGCGGGTCGCCGGCGACAAGACGGCACCACCACCGAGAGAGACGATTCCGTCGTGCGAGGCCAGAGCACCCGCGACTATCCGCTCCTCGATCTGCCGAAAAGCCGGTTCGCCGTCGTGCGAGAAGATATCGGCGATCGTACGACCGGTGTCTCGCTCGATGGCCACGTCGGTGTCGAACAGGTCCAGGTCGAGAGCCTGTGCCAGCCGTCGACCGATCGTCGACTTCCCTGCTCCCGGCGGTCCGACGAGGACCGCGTACGGGGTCATCGTGGAGGTCGGGCGGCGGTGCCCTTCACGTAGTGGTCGACGTTGCTCGTCGTCTCCGCCAGCGAGTCCCCACCGAACTTCTCCAACGCTGCCTGCGCGACCACAAGGGCGACCATGGTCTCGGCCACGACACCGGCGGCCGGAACAGCGCAGACGTCCGAGCGCTGATGAATGGCCACTGCCTCGTCGCCGGTCGTCATGTCGACCGTTGCCAGTGCGCGCGGAACCGTCGAGATGGGCTTCATCGCCGCCCGCACTCGCAGTGCCTCACCGTTGGTCATACCGCCCTCGATGCCGCCTGCGCGGTTGGTCGAGCGCAACACACCGTCCGGGCCCGGCTTGATCTCGTCGTGGGCGACGCTCCCGCGTCGGCGCGCGGTCTCGAAGCCGTCCCCGATCTCGACCCCCTTGATGGCCTGGATACCCATCAGTGCGGCGGCGAGTCTGGCGTCGAGCTTGCGTTCTCCGGAGACGAACGATCCGAGGCCGACGGGCAGGCCGTGCACGACGACCTCGACGACACCGCCGAGGGTGTCGCCGTCCTTCTTCGCGGCTTCGATCTCGGCGATCATCGATTCCTCGGCGGCCTTGTCGAAGGCGCGAACCGGCGAGGCGTCGATCGCGTCGAGGTCGGCACCTGCGGGCGGCGGTCCGACGTAGGGGTCGGATGCTCCGATGGAGATCACATGGGACACGACATCCACGCCGAACGCCTGCTTCAGGAACAGCCGGGCGACGGTGCCGATGGCGACCCGTGCGGCGGTCTCACGGGCGCTGGCGCGTTCGAGCACCGGACGGGCGTCGTCGAATCCGTACTTGAGCATTCCGGAGAAGTCGGCGTGGCCGGGCCGCGGCCGTGTCAACGGAGAGTTGCGCGCGAGATCCGCGAGCACTGCGTCGTCGACGGGGTCGGCCGACATCACCTGCTCCCATTTGGGCCACTCGGTGTTGCCGACCTCGATCGCGACAGGCCCGCCCATGGTGCGTCCGTGTCGGACACCGCCGGTGAGCGTCACTTTGTCGGCCTCGAACTTCATGCGGGCACCACGGCCGTAGCCGAGGCGACGGCGAGCGAGTTGAGAGGCAATGTCGTCCGAGGTCACCTCTACTCCCGCGACCATTCCTTCGAGGATGGCGACGAGAGCGGGTCCGTGGGATTCTCCGGCAGTTATCCAGCGCAGCACTCGAACATCTTTTCACGCCAGGGACGCCGCGGATGCCAGCAGGGTGGCCGCGCACATGGACGGGCCGTGCGCGATGCGGGCTCGCCGGTGCCCGAACGCCGCGGCGACCGACCCCACCACGGCAGTTGCCACCGGTGCCGCCACTGCGGCGATCGCCCATCCTTCTCCGCCGCCCACGCATGCGATCGAGCCGACCGACCAGGCGAGTTTGACGTCCCCCGCTCCGAACGCCGCCGGCGCGAGAAGATGAACGACGAGGTAGATCGCGAACAGCAGAGCGCCGCCGAGCACTGCGCTCGCCGAGCCGGTGAGCACGAGCGCGATCGTCACCACGATCGCTCCGGGGACGGTCAAGACGTTCGGCAACCGGCGTCGCTGCAGGTCGACGGCGCTCAGTGCGGCGAACCACCACGTCGTCGCGCACCACGCGAACGCGTACTCGGAAGCGCCGAACCGCCACCAGACCCATCCGGTCCCGATCGCAGACAGCAGCGGCAGAAGCCGAGGATTCCATCGGACCAGGCAGCGGCGCATCGTCATCCCCGCGGCGGCGCCGACGACGACCGCGACACACAGACCCATCATGATCGAAGGGTTGCATCGCGGTAGCGGCCTGCTGTGACGAAAGCCCAGGTGGCAGATTGCCCTGTGGACAACCAAGAGCCTGTGGACTACCGACGGTCCGAACTCACCGCACGGTGGTCAGCGCGTCTCGCATGATCGCTCGTGGTGCCGGCCTGCCGGTGAACTGTTCGACCTGCCCGTACGCCTGGTTGAGCAGCATCGACAATCCGCTGATGACGGTTCCACCGGCCGCCTCCACGGCAGTTGCCAGGGGCGTCGGCCAGGGATCGTAGATCGCGTCGAGTACCAGCGGTGCATGGGCGAGATCCGACGCGATGTCGGCCGCTCCGGCCGCCGGAACGGTGCTGACCAGTACCGCCGAGGCCGCTGCGACAGCGGCGAGACGAGGGTCTGTCATGTTCACGAATTCCGCGCGCATTCCCGCGGCGACGGCGCAGTCCAGTGTGTCCCGGGCGCGGTCGGCCGACCGCGCGACCACGGTGACCGCAGTCGCTCCGAGCCCGGCCAGCGCCACGATCGCAGGCCTCGACGTTCCCCCGGCGCCGACCACCGTCACGGTGCTACCGGACAGGTCTTCGACTCCGGCGTCGCGCAGTGCACCCACGATTCCGTCGACGTCCGTGCAGTCGGCGCGCCAGCCCGACGCGGTGCGAACCAGGGTGTTCGCCGAGCCGGCCAGGACTGCCCGCGCGGTGCGCTCGCTCGCGTACGCCAGAGCGGCGACCTTGCCCGGCATGGTGACCGACACGCCGACCCATTCGGGCCCGAAACCGTCGAGCAGGCCCGGCAACTGCTCGCCGGTGCAGTCGATGCGCTCGTAGGTCCAGTCGGTGAGGCCGAGCGCGCGGTACGCAGCGCAGTGCAGCACGGGCGACTTCGAGTGTTCGACAGGGCTTCCCAGCACAGCGGCGCGCACGTCAGCGGCCGCTGTCGAGGAAGCCACCCTCGACCTTGGTGATGTTGGCCAGGTGTTCCTCGTAGCTGCGGGTGAACAGGGTTTCGCCCGCCTGGTTGATGGTCACGAAGTACAGCCAATCACCGTCGGCAGGCATCTCGACCGCCTGCACTGCCCCGATACTCGGCGAGGAGATCGGGGTTGCCGGCAGCCCCTCGCTGGCATAGGTGTTCCACGGGGTGACACGGGCGCGGTCGGCGTCGGTGGTGGCGACCTCGGTCGTGTCGAGCGAGTAGTTGACCGTCGAGTCGAACTCGAGTTTCTGCGGTACAGCGAGGCGATTGAGAATCACTCGCGCCACCTTGCTGAAGTCCTGGGGCAGGGACTCACGCTCGACGAGCGATGCCGCGACGAGGGTGTCGTACGGGGTCAGCCCGGAGTTGGTGCCCGCGGTGAGGATTCCGGTGTCCTCGTAGCGGGTGGCACTCTCGGACACCAATTGCTTCAGAATGTCGGTCGGGGCCGCGCTGGGATCGAAGTCCCAGGTTCCCGCGGCGATCAGGCCTTCGAGCTGCCGATCGCGGTCTGGGACTCCTTCGACGCGATCGGTGGCCCAGTCGGGCACGCCCAAGGCAGCCGGGTCGTCCACGGCTCCGGCCACGTTGAGGTCGTCGTAGCTCACGCAGGTGGGGGTTCCACTGCCGGTTCGGTCCACGCAGCTGGCCTCGGAAATCAGGGTGTAGATGCCCTTCTTGACGGCACCGGTGTTCACGTCGCGCGCGTCGTGCAGCTGGCGGCCCTCCGAGATCACCATGTTGCCCACTCGGGAGGCGGGGTCGACGAGTTCGGTCACGGCCTGCGAGGCAGGCACGTTGCTGGCGAGCAGGTAGAAGCCGGGCTGAACCGAGGTGATGGCGTTGTTGAGGATCGCTGCTTCGAGGAACGCACCGGAGCTGGCCACGACACCCTTGTCCGCTGCCTGGGTACCGATCTGCTGTGCGGTGTCGTTGGGATGAACCTGAATCACCACGCCGTCCCCCGGGGAGCCTGCGGCAAAGTCCGCGTTCGGTGTCGTGCGATTGCCGAACTTGTTCACCGCGAAATACCCTCCGCCCGCCACCGCCACGAGCAGTACGAGCCCGAGCACCGCAGCCACCAGCCGACCGCGACGCTTGCGGCTGGACGCAGCTCGGTCCTTGCGGCTCGCAGCACGGCTACGGCCGACTTCCTGGGGCACCGCCCCTGGCCCGGCCTCGGCTTCCCGATCCGTGTTGCGAGAGGCCCGGGGGTGCGGCTCCCGACGCTGCGGATGGCCCTGCATGCGTCGGTCGAACTCGCTGCCCTCGTCCACGGAATAGCCGATCGGGTCGGTGTGCGCCTCGTCCGCGCGCGCATCTCGCCGGTCTCGATCTGGCCCTTGGTTGTTCACTCGTCGACCTCCGTCGATCCTGAATTGTTCGCTGCACGATCCGATACGGCACGGCGCTCGTCGAGCCAGCCCTGCAGTATCGCCACCGCCGCAGCCTGATCGATCACCGATCGTTGGTTCTTGGCTCGCACTCCACTATCCCGTAACGCGCGCGATGCGCTCACGGTGGTCAGTCGCTCGTCGGCCATTCGAATCGGAACATCACCCAACCGCCGGTACAGGGAGCGGCCGAATCTCTCGGCTGCCTCGACGGCGCTGCCGCGCTCTCCGCGCAGCGTCCGAGGAAGCCCGATCACGATCTCCACGGCCTCGTACTCGGCGACGATCTCCGCCACTCGCACCACGTCCGGCGCGTCGGGCCCCTTGACCTTCGAGCGCGGCACGGTCTCGACCGGCGTGGCCAGCACACCGTCCGGATCGCTCGACGCGATACCGATGCGGACGCTACCGACGTCGATGCCGATACGACGGCCGCGTCCGGGATCGTCGACGCCGGGCCGATCGGGCCCACGCCCCTGAGCTACCACGATCGTCAGTGAGACGTGAGTTCGGTCAGCCGGGCCCGGGCGGCGTCGATCCCGGCTGCAATTCCGGCGACGTCCGATCCCGACCCCTGAGCCAGCTCGGGCTTGCCGCCGCCTCGGCCACCGATGCTCGGACCGAAGGCCGCCACCAGGTCCCCTGCCGCGATGCCTGCATCCTGAGCTGCCTTGTTGGTCGAGACCACGAACGGGACCTTGCCGCTCACGGTGCCGAACAGCACCACCACGGCCGGGTCGGTGCCCAGCCGTCCGCGAATGTCGGTCACCAGAGTGCGCAGGTCGTTTCCGCCGACTCCGTCCGGTGCCTGAGCGACCACCGCTCGCACGTCACCGAATCGCTCGGCCTTGCCGACGAACTCACCTGCCGAGGCCAGCACGGCAGCGGCCTTGACGGCGTCGAGTTCCTTCTCTGCCACGCGCAGGCGCTCGACCAGGGTCTCGATGCGAGCCGGGACCTCCTCGGACGGCACCTTCAGCGAGGACGCGATGCCGGCCAGCAGCGCGCGTTCCTTCGCGAGATAGCGGTAGGAATCGAGGCCGACGAAGGCTTCGACTCGGCGCACTCCCGAGCCGACGGACGATTCACCGAGAATGGTGACCGGTCCGATCTGCGACGAGTGCTGTACGTGCGTACCACCGCACAGTTCCATCGAGAACGGTCCGCCGATCTCGACGACTCGCACTTCGTCGCCGTAGTTCTCGCCGAACAGGGCCATCGCGCCCATCTTCTTGGCACTGTCGAGGTCGGTGACCAGAGTGTTGACCGCGAAGTCCGAGCCCACCGCGTCGTTGGCGACGTTCTCGATGTCGTCGCGCTGCGCCTCCGAGAGCGCGCCCTGCCACGAGAAGTCGAACCGGAGGTAGCCGGGCTTGTTCAGCGAACCCGCCTGCGTCGCGTTCGGCCCGAGCACCTGACGCAATGCCGCGTGCACCATGTGGGTACCCGAGTGGCCCTGCGTCGCACCCTTGCGCCAGGCGTGATCGACGTCGACGTGGACGGTGTCACCCTCGGTGATCTGACCCGATTCGACCACCGACTTGTGCGTCCAGAGCTTCTTGGCGATCTTCTGCACGTCGTTGACCTTGACACCGAGGCCAGGGGCGGTGATCGTGCCGATGTCGGCGATCTGACCACCGGACTCGGCGTAGAGCGGACTGCGGTCGAGAATGATCTCGACGCTGTCTCCCGCAACCGCGGTCGGAACCCGGACGCCGTTGGAGATCAGGGCCAACACCGTTGCGTCGGAACCGAGTTCGTCGAATCCAGTGAACTCGGTCGGCGAACCGTCGACGAAATCCTTGTAGACCGTAAGGTCGGCGTGTGCGTGCTTACGAGCGCGGGCGTCGTCCTTGGCCCGGTTGCGCTGCTCGGCCATCAGCGACCGGAATCCGTCCTCGTCGACCGACAGCCCCGCCTCGGCGGCCATCTCGAGCGTCAGATCGATCGGGAACCCGTAGGTGTCGTGCAGCGCGAACGCTTCTGCGCCGCCGATCTTCTTCGCACCCGACGCCTTGACTGCCTCGGCGGCACCCTCGAACAGCCGCGAACCCGAGGTGAGGGTCTTGAGAAACGCCGTCTCCTCCCCCACCGCGACGGTGAGGATTCGATCGAAGTCGGTGACGAGGTTCGGGTAGGACTCGGCCATCGTGTCGCGCACGACGGTGATGAACTGCGCCATCGTCTCGTCGGGTGCTCCGAGCAGACGTGCCGATCGCACGATGCGGCGCAGCAACCGGCGCAGCACGTAGCCCCGGCCGTCGTTGCCGGGGTTGACGCCGTCGGAGATGAGCAGCGCGGCGGTGCGCGCGTGATCGGCGATGACACGGAAGCGGACGTCGTCCTCGTGATTCGCACCGTAGGCGCGTCCCGAGAGCTCCTCGGCCTTGGCGATGACCGGTCGGACGAGGTCGGTCTCGTAGACGTTGTCCACGCCCTGCAGCAGGAATGCGACGCGCTCGACGCCCATGCCGGTGTCGATGTTCTGCTTCGGCAGCGGACCGAGGATCTCGAAGTCGTCCTTGCTGATCCCCTTGCCGCGCTCGTTCTGCATGAACACGAGGTTCCAGATCTCGATGTACCGATCCTCGTCGGCCTCCGGGCCGCCCTCGGCACCGAACTCGGGTCCCCGGTCGTAGTAGATCTCCGAGCACGGTCCACAGGGTCCGGGAATGCCCATGGACCAGTAGTTGTCGGCCATTCCGCGCCGTTGAATGCGCTCGTCGGGCAGGCCGGCGATCTCCTTCCAGAGTTCGATGGCCTCGTCGTCGTCGAGATAGGCCGTGGCCCAGATCCGCTCGGGGTCGAACCCGTACCCACCGTCCTCGACACTGTCGGTCAACAACGACCAGGCGTGCCGAATGGCGTCGCGCTTGAAGTAGTCGCCGAACGAGAAGTTGCCTGCCATCTGGAAGAACGTGTTGTGGCGGGTGGTGATACCGACGTTCTCGATGTCGAGTGTGCGCACGCACTTCTGGACACTCGTCGCCGTCTTGTACGGCGGTGTCTGCTGACCGAGGAAGAACGGCACGAAGGGGACCATGCCCGCATTGACGAACAGCAGGTTCGGGTCGTCGAGGATCAACGATGCACTGGGTACTTCGGTGTGTCCCGCCTTCACGAAATGGTCGAGGAAACGCCTGCGGATCTCATGGGTCTGCACTGATACAGGTTAGCGTCGTCGGACCCCGTGCCGACTCGAGGGCCTATCGGCCTCGGATGATGCGCCGCAGTTTCCCCACCCTGGTCGCGATTTCTCGCTCGGCTCCGTGTTCGGTTGGCTCGTAGTAGTTCACGCCCACCAGCTCGTCCGGCGGATACTGCTGTCCCAGCACGCCGCCGGGACTGCTGTGCGGGTACCGATACCCGACGGCGTTTCCCAGTCCCTGCGCTCCCTTGTAATGGCCGTCGCGCAGATGCGGCGGCACCGATCCCGACTTACCTGCCGCGACGTCGGCCATCGCCGCACCGAGTGCGCCGATCACCGCCCCGGACTTGGGCGCGGTCGCCAGGTGGATCGTGGCCTGCGCGAGCGCCAACCGCGCCTCGGGCATCCCGATCATCTGCACCGCGCTGGCCGCGGCCGTTGCGGTCTGCAACGCGGTGGGATCGGCCATCCCGATGTCCTCGCTGGCGTGCACCACCAGACGCCGCGCGATGAACCGCGCGTCCTCGCCTGCCGTGATCATCCGCGCCAGATAGTGCAGGGCGGCGTCGACGTCGGACCCTCTGATCGACTTGATGAACGCACTGATGACGTCGTAGTGCTGGTCTCCGTCACGGTCGTACCGCACGGCCGCCTTGTCGACACTGGCCTCGACCGTCGCGAGGTCCAGCGTTCCGTCGGTCGCGGCGCCCGCTGCCGCCTCGAGGGCCGTCAACGCTCGGCGGGCGTCACCGGCCGCAAGACGCACCAGGTGCTCCATCGCGTCCTCGGCGATGGTCACCGCACCGTCCAGGCCACGCGGATCGTTGGCGGCACGAGTGAGCAACAACTCGATGTCCTCGGATCCCAGCGGCTGCAACTGCAGAACCAGCGATCGGGACAGCAGCGGAGAGACCACCGAGAACGACGGATTTTCGGTGGTCGCAGCCACCAACAACACGATCCGATTCTCGACAGCGGCGAGCAGTGCATCCTGCTGTGTCTTGGAGAACCGGTGCACCTCGTCGATGAACAGCACCGTCTGCTCGCCCGAGAGCAGTCGACGTCGTGCCAGTTCGATGACGTTGCGCACTTCCTTGACACCGGCCGACAGGGCCGACAGCGCCTCGAACTTGCGTCCGGTCGCCCCCGAGATCAGCGACGCCAGCGTCGTCTTGCCGGTTCCCGGTGGACCGTAGAGCATCACCGAGGACGCTCCGGAGCCCTCGACGAGCCGGCGCAGCGGTGCGCCGGGAGCCAAGAGATGGGACTGCCCAACCACCTCGTCGAGGGTCGTCGGACGCATTCGCACCGCCAGCGGTGCATCGGGCCTGATGAAGGTGGACGTCGGACGGGACTCGGCGATCGTCGCCTCCGGCGGTGCCGGGGTATCGAAGAGACCATCGCCGGGGTCGTCGCTGCTCGAAGCATCACTGCCCGACATGTCACTTCCGAAGCCGCCACTCACCGGTCGAACGCTACCGATCGAACCGCCGCGAGCGCGAACGACGTCCTGGCTCAGCGCTCCCACTTCGTCCGCAGAGCGGTGCCGACCGATGTCGCGTACTCGGCGATACCGGTCTCGCCGACGCGCGCAGCACTGTCGGCCAGCACCGCCCACCGCGAGATCAGTGCCTGCGACCGCGGCACCGACAGATGGTGAGCACGCGCGGCTGCGATGCGGGTGTGGTCGTCGGGCAGGAACCAGTAGGTGCTCAGCCATACCCAGATCAGACGCGCGTCCAGAATCTTGCTCGCCAGGGCGGTGTCGTCGGCCAACGCAGGCCAGATGCCCACCACTTCGGCGCGCCACGCGTCGATCATCGCCTGCTCGCGGTCGTGCGAGAGCTCGAAGCTGCACAGGCAACCGGGGAACGACGCCAACGCGTAGGTGATGTCGAGGGTGGCGTCACGGAATCCGCCCCACTCGTAATCGAGGAACCGCACGCCTTCGTCGTTGACGATGATGTTGTCGGGGCACAGGTCGGACGGGCTGAAGGCCCGAAAAGCTCCGTGCGCGAACAGCCGTCCACTGCGCGAGACGCGATCGAGAATCGCATCCGGGGTCGTTCCGACGCCCAGAAGATCGGTCAGCAGGCCGGGGACCTCGGCGAGCGCGTCGGGTATCTGGGCGGAGATCCCGTCGGTGGAGTCGGGCTGCCCCACCCGGCGCAACAGAGCAGCGAAGTCGTCCTCGCGGCCGACGGTGGCGGCGTGCATGCGGCCGAGTGCCTGCGCCATCGCCATCAAGGAATTGGTCACCGCGGCTTCGTCCGAATTACGCAACAGCGTGGTGATGGGACTGGCGTCGCCGAGATCGCTGAGCACCAGCAGCCGCGCATCGAGATCGTAGGCGTGCAGTTCGGGTCCGGGTCTGCTGTCCGTGGCCAGAGCGTTGGCGAACTGGTACGACGCGGCCTCGCGCAGGAAGGCGCTCGAGCCGGAGATGTCGGCGAGCTCGGCATGTAGTTCGGATTCGGCGGGCAGATCGCGAACCTGCTTGATCACCAGGGTGCGGGGAAGCTGAAACGGGTTCTCGGAGACCCGGACTCGCAACACGATCGCTTGGCCGCTACCCCCCAGATTCACCGGGTCGATCAACGTCACCGGAGCTCCGGTGCGTTTGGTGAGGAGTCGCTGAGCTGCTGCTACTACCTCTGATACAGGGTCTGCCAGTGTTGCGGTCATCGATGTCCAAGCTACCCGTTCGGTGCGTTCTGCTGTGCTGTGTCGACGACTACGAATGAGACACGATTGTCCGTTTTGCGGCATTCGTCGTTCTACATCCCCAGATTCGACCAGATGGTCGGTTACCCCCGAGCCACCGAATTATGCCGGGTTCGCTACTGCGGTGCAACGTCCACCGAGACGGCGATGGTGCTTTCCTCCGCTTCGGTGTAGATCACCCCTCGCAGTGGAGGCACGTCGGCGTAGTCGCGTCCCCACGCCACGGTCGCGTACCGCTCGTCGACCAGCTGATCGTTGGTGGGATCGAAGGCGAGCCAGCGATCGTTCGGCATCCACACCGCGGCCCACGCGTGGGTCGCGTCGACACCGATCATCCGCTCCTTTCCGGGCGGAGGTTCGGTCGCGAGATAACCCGACACGTACCGCGCCGCGAGACCCTGGGATCGCAAGCACGCGATGGCAAGACGAGCGAAGTCCTGGCAGACCCCCGAACGAGCGGCGAGCACATCGACCACGGTGGTCGAGACCGTGGTCGAACCGGACAGATATCGGAAATCCGTGAAGATGCGGTGCGTCAGGTCGACGATGACGTCCGCTAGGGGACGCCCGGGCGAGAAACTGGGAGCTGCGTACGCACGGACCTCATCGGTGATCTCGGGAATCGGGAGGTCCAGGGCGAACTCCACCGCCGACGCGCGAGCCGGATCGGCAGGCACGTTCGCGTCGAACAACGCCATCCGTGCGGACTCCCAGGCTGCCGTCGCCGGCCACGACGTGATCTCGTCCACCGGGCGTGGATACACCTCCACCAGCGAATCCGCGGTCACCACCAGCTTCTCGTGGTCGTGCGTCACGTGGAAGTACACATCCTCGTTGCCGTAGACGTCCACGCCGAAGGACTGATCGGTCGGTGCAGGCTCCACCGTGACGGACTTCTCCACGCAGTGCTGCCCGTCCATGTCGCGCGGCGCCAGGAACCCACGCCCGTAGGACGAGGTCACGCGATCGGAGTACGTGTAGGTGGTGATGTGCTTGATTCGGTACCGACGACTCATCACCGCACCCCGTTCGCAGTTCGGATGTTCGAGCTGCCCCACAGCGGCTGCGTGCCGCCGGGCAACGACATGTGCGTGGCGAGGACGACGCGAGACAACTCCTCGAGCGAGTCGTGGATGCCGTCCACCAGCTCGAGCAACTCCACCCGTCGACCGTTCGCGTCGACCGATTCCAGATCGCCCGGGTCGACCCGTCGCAACCGCACCCGCATCTGCTCGACGAGCTGCTCGGGCCGCGACGTGCCCGAGGCATCGGGCAACGAACCCAGATCGTCCCGAAGCCGATCGAGTTGATAGACCAACGCTCGCGGGTTGCCCTCGTCGAACAACAACAGCTGCGCGACGGCCGCCGGACGCGCGCGCCCACTGTTGCGTCTGCGATAGATCACCGAGGACTCGGCGGCGGACAACACCGAATCGATGACCGCTTGTTCGGTGGACGGAGTGAGAGCGTGGCTCAGTGTCGCCGAGAGCAGCGCGGTCAACTGCAGACCACGCTCGATCCGCTTACCGGCGTCCATCAGGTACCAGCCTGCGTCTCGCACCATCGATTCCGATGCCAGGCCGGACAGCGCGAGCAGACCACGCAGCACACTCGACTGCGACGACGCCAGTTGCGCGCCGTTGTGAACCGGCGCCTCCGCCAGCTCCTCGAGCGCGGTGTCGATGCGGTTCAGAACCGCCCAGGTGTCGTTCGAGAGCTGGTCGCGCACCGCGCGCGCCGCTTGCTGCATCCGGTCGACCGATTGCGCCAGCGAACCCATGCGCCCCGTCGAGAGCATCAGCGAACGCATTTCCACGGTCGCGTCGCCGCGGTTCTTCTCGTCGAGGAATCCCGGCCAGGTACGCGAGACCTTCGTGACCGCTTCGAGAAGGATCGGCAGACTGTCGCTGCCTTCGAGCCACGGCATCGAGCGGTAGTCCTGGTTGCGTTCGCGCGCAGCGATCAGCAAGCGAGTCATGTCCTCGGCACGTTCGCTGTAGCGGCCGAACCAGAACAGGTCGCCGAGCACACGCGGAGAGCTGACGACGTCCACGTTGGACGCGGCGTACTGCGGCAACTCCTCCACCGTGGCGGGTGGGGTGTGCGGCGCGGAGTCGGCCGGGGTTACCCGCTCCACCGACTTGACCCACACGTCCTTCGACGCCACCGTGATGAGCGGATCGGTTACCGGTGCCGTGAGCACCACCTGCCCGAGGCCGCCGCGCATCGGTGTGTACCCACCCCGCTGCGCAACCGTGAACAATCGCATCCCCACCTGTGCGGGGGCCACCGACAACTGCGAACCCGATCCGCCGTCGATCGACGAACCGACCGGAGCCAACGAGAACTCGGGGACCTCCTGCCCGGTCCACTTCCACGGCTCGGCGACGATTCGATTCCACAGCTCCCTGGCTGCGACATCGGTGAGATCGTGCCCCACCACCGTGCGACGCGAGGTGGTCGACCGCAGCACCAGCGAGCGCATCCGGCTGCCGATGTGCGAGAGCTGATTCGGGTCACCGCCCCAGTAGGTCCGTACCGAACCGAGAATCAGATCCTCGTCCAGCAGGGCACGGCTCAACGCAGGCAGCAACGGAAGCAGAGCCGGGTTCTCGAGCACACCGCTACCGAGGGTGTTCACCACGCTCACGGCCCCGCGCCGCAGCACCTCGACCAGACCGACGACACCCAGGTGCGAATCCGGACGTAGATCGAGTGGGTCCGCGAACTCGGCGTCGACTCGGCGCAGCACCACATCCACCCGGCGCAACTTGCCGAGCGACCGCATCCACAGACAACCGTCACGGACCACGAGATCGGCATTCTCCACGAGAGGAAAACCGAGAACCGTTGCGAGATAAGCCTGATCGAATGCCGTCTCGGAGTGCGAACCAGGACTGAGCACCACCACGACCGGGTTCTCGGCCGACGCGGGTGCCGCATCGCGAAGCGCCAGCCGCACCGCGCGAGCGAACGTCGAGAGCGGCCTCGGATTGCTCGCCTGGAACAACTCGGGCATCGCACGCGACATCACCCGCCGATCGGCGAGCGCATACCCCACTCCCGACGGTGCCTGCGTACGGTCGGCGATGACTCGGAACTCGCCGTCGGAGCCTCGGGCGACATCGGCGGCATGCATGAACAGCTGATGCGGCCCCGGAATGGTGATCGCGTGCGCCGTCCGCAGATAACCCGGGTTGCCGAAGACCAACTCCGGCGGAATCAACCCCCGACGAACGGTTTCCTGGGCCCCGTAGATATCGGTGAGCACCGCATCGAGCAGCATCGACCGCTGCACCAAACCGGCTTCCAGACGATCCCACTCGTCGGCCGCGACGACCAACGGAACGCTGTCCAACCCCCACCGAACAGCACTGGGCAACGCCTCGCTGCCACCCGACGGAATCGGGTTGTACGTGATCCCGTGGTCGTCGACCAGACGGCTCACCCGCGACTGCAACGTCTGCATGGCACCGGAGCCGGCCTCACGCATCCCGTCGACCAACTCCGCCCAATGCGGACGGACGGCGTCGTCGGCGTCGAGCATCTCGTCGAACCGACCGACGCGACCGGTCACGGCCTCGCGCCGACCGCGATACGCGAGCCACGGCGACCCGGCTCCACCCGAGACACCGTCGTTCCTGCCGGCTCCACCAGAGACATCTTCGTTCCTGCCGGCTGCACTCGCGACATCGTCGTTCCTGCCGGCTCCACTCAGGGTGGTATCCACGGGCACCATCGAGCCGTTGTTCCTTCCGTCGGTCGATCACACTCCGCCGCCGGGCGGCTCCGCTTCCTGCGGAACCACCCGATACGCGTCGGACCGAGATCGCTACCGGTCGACTCGTTCTCCTGTGCAGTCGCGTCTCAGGACGTGATGACTCCGGTCCGGCGCAGGTCGAGCATGCCGGGCGCGGACACATCGATCGCTTGGCGAGCGTGCATCTCGAGCAATCTTGCTACGTCCACCTTCCCCGAGGTGAACCCGCCCTCCTCGAAGCGGCCGTTGCGGCGCGCTTCGGCTTCCACCGAGTTGACGGGAGGCCCCTCGTACGAACGCCCGCCCGGATGCACGACGTGGTACGAGCACCCACCGACCGCGCGTCCGGTCTGCATTTCCACCAGATCGAAACGCAGTGGACTCTGTACCTCGATCGTCGGGTGCAGAGCGCTCGGCGGTTGCCAGGCGCGGTAGCGCACACCGGCGACCTGAACGTCCTGACGCTCGGTGCGCAACATCGGCACCGGCACCCCGTTGCACGTCACCATGTATCGGCCCGCGTCGGCTCCGGCGACCTGAACCTGGATTCGCTCGACCGAGGAGTCCACGTAACGCGCGGTGCCCGAGGACGTCGATTCTTCGCCGAGGGTGTTCCATGGCTCGATTGCGCCGCGTAGTTCGATCTCGGCGTCACCGACCACAGTGGTACCGATTCGGGGGAACCTGAACTCGGTGAACGGATCGAGCCAACTGGTGTCGAAATCGATTCCGTGCTCACGGAGGTCCTCGACGACACGACCGATGTCGTTGATGACGAAGTGCGGCAACATGTACCGACCGTGCAGGTTGGCACCGTGCCGAATGAGAGGTGCTTTCAGCGGTGTGTCCCAGAACCGCGAGACCATCGATCGCACGAGCAGTGACTGCACCATCGCCATCTGATGGTGCGGCGGCATCTCGAACCCGCGCAGTTCGAGCAGTCCCAGTCGGCCGCGAGTGGAGTCGGGACTGTAGAGCTTGTCGATGCAGAACTCGGCGCGGTGCGTGTTGCCGGTGATGTCGGTGAGCAGGTGCCGCAGTGCTCGGTCGACGACCCAGGGCGATGCCGATCGGTCGGACCCGGTCAGTCGCTCGATCTCACTGAATGCGACCTCGAGTTCGTAGAGCGATTCCTCCCGGCCCTCGTCGGCGCGAGGTGCCTGCGACGTGGTGCCGATGAAGCGGCCAGAGAACAGGTACGACAGCGACGGGTGCCGCTGCCAGTGAGTGAGCAGCGACACCAACAGATCCGGTCGACGCAGAACGGGTGAATCGACCGGCGTCACGCCGCCGAGAGTGATGTGGTTGCCGCCGCCGGTTCCGCGGGTGGTGCCGTCGTTGTCGAATCCTTCGGTGCTCAACCGAGACTGGCGAGCCTCGAGGTAGAGACGCTCCATCAGGTCGTTCTGCTCGGCCCACGAGGAGGTCGGTTGCACGTTGACCTCGATCACACCGGGATCCGGTGTGACGGTGAGGGTTTGGATACGCGGATCCGACGGCGGACCGTAACCCTCGATCACGACGGGAGTGTCGATCGTCGACGCCGCCTGCTCGACGCGTGAGACGAGGTCGACGAAATCGTCCAACCGATCCATCGGCGGCATGAACACGTGCAGGACGCCGTCACGGACCTCGGCGACCAGTGCGGTGACGGCGGTGCCGCCCACCCCGGACGTCTCGTTGACCAACTGCGCGTACCGCGACTCGGCCGGGTTCACCGCACGCGGCGGTTGCTGCGTCAGCTGCGGTGTGGGCAGATCCGGCTTGGGCGCGGTGGGGTCGGCCGGATTCTCGACCGGTCCGCCGTCCCAGGAGATCGCCCGCAGCGGCAGCCGCAGACCCGCGGGAGAATCGCCTTCCAACAACACGATTCGGCCACGGCGCAGCTTCCAGTCCGAGCTCTCCCAGCCGGACCCGTCCTCGGTGCGCGAGATGGGCAACACGAACGCGGCAGGCTCGTCGGTGCTGGCATCGAGCCGCTCGAGCAGTTGTTTTCTGGCGGCCGCGGAATCGGCTCCCGGCTCGAGGTCCTCGTCGTCGGCGGGCGGGTCACCGTAGGGCTGGCGAACCAGATCCAACAGTTTCACCAACGGGTCCTCGTAGGCGGGACGCGCTTGTGAGGCAGGCAATCCCAGCGCCTTGACCATCTCGTCGATCAGTTCCTGCGACGCCGAGTTGTCGACCGGTTCCGGTCGCAGGTCCTCCGCCAACCAGGGATCTGCGATCAGGTCGGAGTCGTGCCACAGGGCTTGACCGTCGGTGCGCCAGAACAATCCGACCTGCCACCGCGGCAGCGGCTCGCCCGGGTACCACTTGCCCTGACTGCGCTGCACCAGACCGTCGGGTGCGTAGATGGTGCGAAGGCGCTCTGCGAGCACACTTGCCAGCTTGCGCTTGTGTGGGCCATCGGCCGTGGTGTTCCACTCGGGCGCTTCCTGATTCTCGATCGCGACGAACGTGGGCTCGCCGCCGACGGTCAGCCGAATGTCCTGATCGAGCATCCGCTTGTCGATCTTCTCGGCTGTTACCTTGATCGACTCCCACTGTTCGGCGGTGTAGGGCAACGTCGTTCGTGGGTCCTCGTGGACGCGGACGACGGTGTTCGAGAAGTCGAGTTCGGCCTTGCACTTGCTCGTCGCACCGGAGATGGCGGCGGCAGTCGACGGGTGTGGCGTCGCGGACAGCGGAATGTGACCCTCGCCGGCGAACAGGCCGGAGGTCGGATCCATCCCGACCCAGCCCGCACCGGGGAGATAGACCTCGGTCCACGCGTGGAGATCGGTGAAATCCTCCACCGGCCCCGACGGGCCGTCCAACGACTTGACGTCGGAGGACAACTGCACCAGGTAACCCGAGACGAAGCGCGCTGCCAGACCCATCTGACGCAGTACCGACACCAGCAACCACGCCGAGTCGCGGCACGACCCGACGGCGGACGTCAGGGTCAGGTCAGGGGTCTGCACTCCCGGTTCCATCCGCACGGAGTACCCGACGTCCCCCATGACGGCTTGGTTCGCCATCACGAGAAAATCGATGGTGCGCAACGACTCTCCGCGTTCGACGACGGCTGCCTGCAGCTTCTCCACCCAGGCCGAAACCACCGGGCCCGGTCCGGATCCGGCCTTGCCCTCGTCCACCGGGCGCAGGTACGGCTCTAGGTCGGGAAGGTCGTGCTCCTCATACGCGAAGCCGAAGTGCTCGGCCCATTCCTCTACGAAGAAGTCCAGGGGGTTGATCGACGCCATGTCCGCGACTAGTCCGACGGTGATCGACAGGTGGTCGGTTCGCTCGGGAAAGACCACCCGAGCGAGGAAGTTTCCGAACACGTCCTGCTGCCAGTTGACGAAATGCTCCGCCGGTTCGATCTTCAGCGAGTACGCCTCGATGGGGGTACGCGAGTGCGGTGCCGGTCGAAGCCTAATTTCGTGCGGAAAGATCTTGACGGTGCGGTCGAATTTGTAGCTGGTGCGGTGTTCGAGTGCAACCTTGATGCCCACGGCGAGCCCCTCGTGATAGTCCCGGTATGGGTAGAACACCCAACCCTAGTGGGACCGGGCCCGGTGCGCTCGGCGAGGAATCGTGTCCGAAATGTACTGACCGGGCGGGCGCGTAGTGCTTGACACCCTCTAGGCGGTGCGGTTCGCTCAGCGAGAATCGAGTATTCGTTCGACGCACGCCACATTTGCAACCAAAGGGAATCTCGTGAGCGACAATCCACCCAACGGACCGCAGTACGGCTCCGACCCGAACCAACCCCAGTACCCCGCGAATCCAGCGTCCGGCTACCCGCCGCCCGGTAATTACCCACCACCCGGTAACTACCCGCCCCCGGGCAACTACCCACCGCCGCCGGTCGGCGGTAACGCGGCATTCGGAATGGGTTCGCAGCTACCCGGCGGCGCGCAGCCCGGCAGCCTCGGATCACGGTTCGCGGCCCGCTTCCTGGACTTGCTCATTCTCGCTCTCGTCCAGATCATCCTGTACGTGATTCTCCCGAGCGGGCTACTCGGGTCGTTCTTGTTCGGCCTCGCGGCCGCGCTGCTCGGCTTCGCGTACTTCACGCTGTTCGAGTCCTCTCGCGGCCGGACTCCGGGCAAGCAGCTCCTCGGATTGCGCACCCTCGGCGCAGCGGGCGGGCTGCCCACTCAGGCCGAGGCCGCCAAGCGCAACGCCTTCATGCTGCTGAACATTGTGCCGGTCGTCGGCAACTTCCTGGTGATCGTGGCGTACATCGTCGTTGCTGTGACCATCAACTCGAGCCCCACCCAGCAGGGCAAACACGACGAGTTCGCCGGCGGAACCCAGGTCGTCAGCGTCTCGTAACACCCCGTCCACGCACGAGCGGACCTCCGACATTCAGCGGAGGCCCGCTCGTCTGCGTTCGGTGTCCCAGGGCCTTCGGTGCCCTGAAGTACCCCACTCCTCCCGACCACAGACCAGGAGAACGACGTGAGCGACAATCCGAACGACGAACCGCGGCCCGGCGAGGGATCCGATCCCGACCGCTCCGAAACGCCGAACACTCCCCCGTCGAACACGGGAAACACCCCGCCGCCTCCAGGAGGTCAATACCCACCCCCGCCCGGTAGCTATCCGCCCCAGGGCAACTACCCACCGCAGGGTGGGTACCCGCCTCCCGGTGGCTACCCACCTCCGCCCGGAAACTACCCGCCCCAGGGCAACTACCCACCGCAGGGCGGCTACCCCCCTCCCGGCAACTATCCATCACAGGGTGGCTACCCACCCCCGCCAGGGAACTACCCACCGCAGGGTGGTGCACCCGGCGGCTATCCACCGCCTCCCGGTGCGTACCCGCCGCCGCCCGGCAACTACGGAAACCAGGGCTACGGTCAGGCTCCGCTGGGGCCGAACCCCGGCCGCCTCGAGGTCGGTGCCGCGCTGAGCTACGGCTTCGACAAGTTCAAGGCCAATGCGGGACCGTGGATCGGATTGTCGGCCATCGTGTGGGCCGTCAGTGCTATCGGACTCGCCGTGGTCTTCGCGTCGACGTTCACCGCGGCGATGGCGGCCGCGGAAGCCGGCGACACGACATTCACGACCACGACATCCGGTGTGGCGATCGTTACGACGGCGATCATCACGTTCGCGTCGTATTTCGTCAACGCCGCCTACGTTCGAGGAGCGCTCGACGAGACGGGCGCTCCGCAGAAGCCATCGTTCGGGCGGTTCTTCCAGCTCACCAACGTCGGTCAGATCGCGATCCTCGCGTTGATCTGGACCGTCGTCAGCGTGGTGTTCAGTTTCATCCCGTTCCTCGGAACGATCCTTCTGATCGTGATCGGCTTCCTCGCGAACTTCGCGCTGACGTTCTTGATCGATCGCAACCAGACGGCGATCGAATCCATCAAGTCCAGTGTCGACCTGACCGTGAAGAACTTCGGACCCTTGCTGCTGCTCCTGCTGCTGCTGGCCGCGATCAACATCGTCGGTGCGTTGCTGTGCGGTCTGGGTCTGCTGGTGACCATCCCGATCTCGGTGATCGCCACCAACTACGCCTACCGCGTGCTCACCGGTGGGCCGCTGTCCCCCGCACGCTGAGCTGCTCGACACAGACGAAATGTCCCCGTAGCGCAGAGCGCTACGGGGACAGTCGTTTTCGAACCTTCTCAGGCCTCGGCCGGTTCTTCCTTCTTCTCCGGCTTGAAGTCGACGCCCGATTCCTTACGCTGCTGCGGCGTGATCGGTGCCGGCGCGTCGGTCAACGGGTCGATGCCGCCACCGGACTTGGGGAACGCGATGACCTCACGGATGGAATCGACTCCGGCAAGCAGCGCCGTGATGCGATCCCAGCCGAACGCGATGCCGCCGTGCGGCGGTGCGCCGTAGGAGAAGGCATCGAGAAGGAAGCCGAACTTCTCCTGAGCTTCTTCCTTGCCGATACCCATGATCGCGAACACTCGTTCCTGAATGTCCTTGCGGTGGATACGAATACTGCCGCCGCCGATCTCGTTGCCGTTGCAGACGATGTCGTAGGCGTAGGCCAACGCAGATCCGGGGTCGGTGTCGAACGTATCCATCGACTCCGGCTTCGGCGACGTGAACGCATGGTGCACGGCAGTCCAGGCACCGGATCCGACGGCCACGTCACCACTGGCCGTTGCATCGGACGTGGGCTCGAACAGCGGAGCGTCGACGACCCAAACGAACGCCCATGCCTTCGGGTCGATCAGGTCGAGCTTGCGAGCGATCTCGCCGCGCACGGCACCGAGCAATCCACGTGATGCCTTGACCGGGCCCGCGGAGAAGAAGATCGCATCGCCGTTGTTCGCGCCGACATGTGCAGCGAGGCCGTCACGCTCGGCGTCGGTCAGATTCTTGGCAACCGGTCCACCCAGCGTGCCGTCCTCACCGACGAGGACGTAGGCGAGGCCCTTGTGGCCGCGCTGCTTGGCGAATTCCTGCCACCGGTCCAGCTGTTTGCGGGGCTGCGATGCACCACCGGGCATGACGACTGCACCGACGTACGGGGCCTGGAACACACGGAACGTGGTGTCGGAGAAGAAGTCCGTGCACTCGACCAATTCGATGTCGAAGCGGAGATCGGGCTTGTCCGAACCGTAGCGACGCATCGCCTCGGCGTAGGTGATCCGCGGAATCGGAGCCGTGAAGTGGTGACCGACGAGCTTCCACAGCGACGCCAGGATCTCCTCGGCCAGCAGGATGACGTCGTCCTGGGTGACGAAGCTCATCTCGACGTCGAGCTGAGTGAACTCCGGCTGACGGTCGGCGCGGAAATCCTCGTCTCGGTAGCACCGGGCAATCTGGTAGTAGCGCTCGATGCCGCCGACCATCAACAGCTGCTTGAACAGCTGCGGGCTCTGCGGCAGAGCGTAGAAGCTACCCGGCTGCAATCTCGCCGGCACCAGGAAGTCGCGGGCACCCTCGGGAGTGGATCGCGTGAGCGTCGGAGTCTCGACCTCGACGAACTCGTGGTGCGCGAGCACCGAACGGGCCGCCGCGTTGACGTGCGAGCGGAGGCGAATGGCTTTCCCCGGTCCTTCGCGACGCAGATCGAGGTAGCGGTACTTCAGCCGCGCCTCTTCGCCCGGCTGGTCGTCGAGCTGGAACGGCAGCGGCGCGGCCTCGGACAGGACCTCGATCTCGGAGGCCTCGACCTCGATCGCACCGGTCGGGATCTCGTAGTTGGCATTGCCCTCGGGGCGGCCTTCGACCTTGCCGGTCACCTTCACGACGTATTCGGCGCGCAGGCGGTGGGCCTGCTCGAGTGCTGCTCCCTCACGGAAGACGACCTGGGACACACCGGACGCGTCGCGTAGATCGATGAAGATGACGCCGCCGTGATCGCGTCGGCGGGCCACCCATCCCGTCAGCGTCACGGTTCGGTCGACGTGCTCGGGGCGTAATGAGCCGGCGAGGTGGGTGCGCAGCACGGGTGTCCTTTCGAGAAAAATCCGCTGATCGTGTTCTTCGATCACCGATCCTACGGAGCACATGACCGTAGAAGGAAACGAGATCGCGACGCGGCATGCGAAGCTATGGCCGACAGCAGCGATGTGTGTTCCCGCCACAGGCGGGAGCTCGGCGGAGAGGAACTCGGGCATGACCTTCAGAGAAGGTTCGCAAACGACACCAGGTCGAGTCTCCGTCGGTGGCCGTGGAGGAGGCGGCGGACGCGGCAAGTTGGCGATCGGTGGCGGCGCGGGTGGCCTGGTCATCATCGTCCTTGCTTTGCTGTTCGGCGGCGACCCAGGAGCAATCCTCAACCAGATCAGCGGTGGCGACAGCTCTGCGGAGCAGAACGACTCAGGGACGTCGGGAACGCTCGACTGTGACGTCGCGGACGCGAACAGCAACGTCGACTGCCGAATCGACTTCACCGTCGGAAGTCTGGACACCGTCTGGGAATCTCAGCTGGAAGCTCAGACCGGCGTCGCCTACGTTCAGCCTGAAGTGCGGTTGTTCTCGGGAGCAACGAATACCGGCTGCGGCAACGCCACCAGCGCCGTCGGGCCGTTCTACTGCCCGGCCGATTCCACCGCGTACTTCGACACGAGCTTCTTCCAGGTTCTCGTCGATCAGTTCGGTTCCAGCGCCGGCCCGTTGGCGCAGGAGTACGTGGTGGCGCACGAGTTCGGCCACCACCTGCAGAACCAACTGGGCGACATCGGCCGAGCGCAGGCAGATCCGCAGGGACCCGAGTCCGGTGGCGTCAAGGTGGAGCTGCAGGCCGACTGCTACGCGGGAATCTGGGCGCACTACGCAGCCGACACGGTCGATCCGAAAACCGGGGTTCCGTTCCTCGAGCCGCTGACCACCACCGATATCAACGACGCCCTCTCGGCAGCGTCGTCGGTGGGCGACGACCGCATTCAGCAGGCATCCACCGGCAGCGTCAACCCCGAGGGCTGGACGCACGGGTCTTCTGCGCAGCGCCAGGCATGGTTCACCGCGGGCTACGAGACCGGACAGGTCGCGGCCTGCGACACGTTCTCGGCGCGCGACCTGAACAACCCCTGATCGCACCGTTCAGAACAGAGTGAGAGCCGGCCCCGAGGCCACCAGTTCTCGGGGTTCGGCAGGCTCGTTCGCGGGCAATGCGCGGGTCTGTTCTGCGGCGAACCCGTAGGAGTCGAGCAGCGGATCGATTCTCGCTTTCAGCCACTGCTTGTATTCCGGAGTCACGTACGCCCCGTGCCCGTACAGCTGACGGTATCGACGCACCAATGCGGGGTGTTCCTTCACCAGCCAGCTCATGTACCAGTCCTTGGTGCTCGAACGCAGATGCATCGGCAGCGCCGTCACGGTTGTCGCACCTGCCTCGGCCAGGGCACCGATGAGGCCGTCCAACTGCTTGGCCCCGTCGGTGAGAAACGGAATCACCGGTGCCACCAGAACGCCGCAGTCAAGGCCCGCGTCGCGGACCGCACGAACGAGATCCAATCGTGCTCGCGGACTGGGGGTCCCGGGCTCGAGCTGCTTCTGCAGGTCGGCGTCGTGAATGGCCAGGCTGATGCTCACCTGCACCTCCACCTGTTGCGCAGCCAGCGTCAGCAGAGGCAGATCACGCCGCAGCAGTGTGCCCTTGGTGAGAATCGAGAACGGCGTCCCGGATTCGGTCAACGCTCGAATGATCCCCGGCATCAACCGATATCGACCCTCAGCGCGTTGATAGGGGTCGGTGTTGGTGCCGAGCGCCACCGGCTCGCGCTTCCACGACCGGCGCGCGAGTTCCTTGCGTAGTACCGCAGCGACGTTGGTCTTGACGACGATCTGCGAGTCGAAGTCGTTGCCGGAGTCCAGATCCAGATATTCGTGGGTCGGGCGGGCGAAGCAGTATCGACATGCATGCGAGCACCCGCGCATCGGGTTGACGGTCCACGAGAAGGGCACCCGAGATTCGCTCGGCACTTCGTTCAGAGCGCTCTTGCACAGCACCTCGTGGAAGGTGATGCCCTCGAACTCAGGCGTCTGCACGCTGCGGACCAGCCCCGATCGCTCGAGCCCCGGTAGCGCACCGTCGTCCGCGGCGTCGAGAGTCTGACCGGCCCATCGCATACACACAGTCGAACATTTGTTCTATGTCGTGTCAAGGCCGGCTCGACCCGGACGATCCCCGCTCGGGTGTGGTCACCGGAAGGCGATAGCGTAGGCCCCCAGTCGATCCTAGGAGTGCACCGCAAGTGACCGCCCCGAACACACCGACCCTCGAGCCCATTCTGCGTCTCGGCCTCACCCTCGGACCGGGAATCGACATCGGTTCGGTGCCCGCCGGTGAGCGGGTGGTCACCACCGTGCTCGGCGGCGCAGCTCCCGGCCCCGACATCGAGGGCACCCTCGCAGCCGGGTCGACCGTCGTCAGCGTGACGCGACCCGACGGATGCACCGAGTTCAGCAGCGACCTCGTTCTCGAACTGGCGACCGGCGGTTATCTCTCGCTCGACTATCGCGGAGTTCAGTTCGGGCCGGCCGACGTCATCGACGCTCTGAACGATCCCGAACGTGAGGTGGACCCCGCCACGTACTACTTCCGCGGCACCCTCCGCGTATCGACGGCGGTCCCGAAGTTCACCTATCTCAACCGCGCGCTCGTCGTCACGTCCGGATCTCGTTCGGCCGAAGCCGTCGTGCTCGACGCATTCCTGGTCACCTGATTCCTGCTCATTCGAGCAGCTGGGCGACCTCTCGGTCGGTCAGCGTCGCCTGCGGAGTTCGCCCCTTGCTTCGGACCAGTTCGACGGCGCGATAGAGCGGCCGTTGGTCGAGCCCGGCGTCGCGCGCCTCGGCGCGCAGCTGATCCACCAGCACCGACGCGATCGCCGCGGCAGGCACCAACTCGGTGGTCCACAGCGAGTCGGCGAGGCTGCGTAACGCGAGGATCGGCAGTTCCCGGCCCCCGTCCCTGGTGTAGAGCGCAAGCGCAACCACTATGTGCGTACGCCCGTCGTAGAGCCGTAGCGAGATCTGATCTATTCCGGCCGTCCGAATCGTCAGTTCGGCCGTCACCACCTCCGGCATCTTCAGCCGGCGAGTGCGCAACCCTCGCGCGCACAGTTGCGGACCGTCGAGCCACACCCGTCGGCGCAGACCGAGCCAACCCGACAGTACGGCGGGACCGCCGACGATCACCCCGACCAGAACTGCAACCCACACCGGCGCGAACAGCGCCAGGACGACGGCGAGAACGATCCCGATCGCGGCCGACCCGACGATGATCTTGCGCAGGCGCGGTGCCAGGAACTCCACCGAGACCAGGTCGAGTGCTACCGGCCCCGCGTTGGACCGAGAGTCACCGGGCCGGGACTCACTGGGCAAGGCGCGCTCCGAGGGCGTCGACCACGTCGGCCATCGGAACGGTGTCCTGCTCTCCGTTCGAGAGGTCTTTCACCAGAACCGATTCCGCAGCCAGTTCCTGATCACCGAGCACCAACGCGAACCGCGCTCCGGACCGGTCGGCGGCCTTCATGGCACCCTTGATCCCGCGATTTCCGTAGGCCATGTCCACGGCTATTCCTCGTTCGCGTAGCTGGGCCGCGATGTCGACGATCGCCAGCTTGGCACCGGCCCCCATCGGAACACCGAAGACCTGGCATCGCGACGTCGCGCCCGCGGTCTTGCCTTCGGCGGCGAGGGCCAGCACCGTGCGATCGACGCCGAGGCCGAACCCGATTCCGGAGAGCGCCTGCCCGCCGAGCTGTTCCATCAAACCGTCGTAGCGGCCGCCGCCGCCGATGCCCGATTGTGCGCCGAGCCCGTCGTGGACGAACTCGAACGTCGTCTTGGTGTAGTAGTCGAGGCCACGCACCATCCGCGGATTCACCAGGTACGGAACGTTCATCACGTCCAGGTATGCCAGCACTTCGTCGAAGTGTTCCTTCGCCGAATCGGAGAGGTGATCGAGCATCAGCGGTGCGTCCGCGGTCATCGCGCGCACCTCGGGTCGCTTGTCGTCGAGCACCCGCAGCGGGTTGATCTCGGCGCGTCGACGGGTGTCCTCGTCCAGGGGAAGCGCGAACAGGTACTGCTGCAACAGCTCTCGGTACTGCGGGCGGCAGGTGTCGTCGCCGAGCGAGGTGATCTCGAGCCGGAACCCGGTGAGTCCGAGGGCCCGAAAACCGGCGTCGGCCACGGCGATGACCTCGGCATCCAGCGCCGGGTCGTCGACGCCGATCGCCTCGACACCCACCTGCTGCAGCTGCCGGTATCGACCGGCCTGCGGGCGTTCGTAGCGGAAGAACGGCCCGGCGTAGGCCAACTTGACCGGCAGCGCTCCCCGATCCAATCCGTGCTCGATCACCGCCCGCATGACTCCTGCGGTGCCTTCGGGGCGCAGCGTCACCGATCGGTCTCCGCGATCGGAGAAGGTGTACATCTCCTTGCTCACCACATCGGTCGACTCCCCGACCCCGCGGGCGAACAGGCCGGTGTCCTCGAAGATCGGCAGTTCGATGTGGCCGTAGCCGGCGTTGCGGGCTGCGTCGAGCAACCCTTCGCGTACGGCAACGAACTCGGCCGAGTTGGGCGGAAAGTAATCGGGAATGCCCTTGGGCGCGGAAAAGGCGGTCGGCTTGCTCACACTCACAGCTTTCCTTGCTCGGGGTCGGTGAGTCCAACGAGGAACGGATTGGCCCCGCGCTCCTGGCCGATCGAACTCTGTCCGCCGTGCCCCGGGAGCACCACCGTGTCGTCGCTCAACGGGAGCAGCCGCGTCGCAATGGACCGCAGCAGTTGATCGTGATCGCCGCCGGGCAGATCGGAACGCCCGATCGATCCCGCGAAGAGGGTGTCCCCGGTCAGGGCCAACGGCACCGAGCCGTCGGGCCCGTCGGCGTGGGCGAGGAACACCACCGATCCCTGGGTGTGCCCGGGGGTGTGCACCACCGTGAACTCGATTCCGGCGAGTTCGAGCCGGAGACCGTCCGTGAGCTCGATCACCTCGGCCGGTTCGTGGAACTCGAGGTCGCCCAGTACCGCCGCCAACGTCGGACCCGTTCCCTTGATCGGATCGGCCAGCATGTAGCGGTCCTCGGGTGCGATGTACGCCGGGATGCCGTACTTTGCGCAGATCGGCTCCACCGACCACGTGTGGTCCAGATGACCGTGCGTGAGCAGTACAGCGGTGGGGGTGAGCGAGGACTGCGTCAGGAAGTCGATCAGCGGATCCGCGGCGTCCTGACCGGGATCGACGACGACGCACTCGGACGCGTCGTCCTGGGCCAGGATGTAACAGTTCGTCTGGAACATGCCTGCGGGGAATCCGGTGACGAGCAAGACAAACGCTCCTAAAGGCTGAGGCCGAAGTACCGAGCAAGCTTAGTGGTGCCGCACTCGCCGGGTCCCCCCAGCATGCTCTCAGGCAGTGATGGCAAACTCGCGTTGGCCGATTCTCGGCCGGATACCACACGATCGGTCCGTGCAGCGAGCGGGCGAGGTCGTTTTTCGACAAGCGGGAGGAACACGAATTGCCCAGCAACGAGCAACGGCGCGAGGCTGCCAAACGAAAGCTCGAACGCCAACTCGTACGCCGCGCCGAGCGAGCGCGTCGTCGTAAGCAATTGACGATCGCCGGTTCCGTTCTCGGCGTCGTCGCGGTCGTGGCCGTCGTCTCGGTCGTGTACGTGGTGACCCGCGGTGACGACGATGCCAGCACCGCCCAGGAATCGACGACGTCCGCGCCCGCCGATTCGATCATCGCAGCGGGGCGCACCGAGCCGCTGCCCGAGACGGTGAACTGCTCCTATCCCGCTGCGACGCAGCCTGCGGCGAAGGAGAACACTCCCCCGCGCACCGACAACGTGCCCACCAGCGACGAGCCGCTGAGCTACAGCATGACCACGTCTGCGGGGAACATCGGGCTGACGTTGAACAATCCCGAGTCTCCGTGCACGGTCAACAGTTTCGTATCTCTCGCCAATCAGGGCTACTTCGACGGCACCACCTGCCATCGACTCACCACCGGCGCCGGCCTGCAGGTTCTGCAGTGCGGCGATCCCACCGGCACCGGCTCCGGCGGACCGGGCTACCAGTTCGCCGATGAATTCCCCACCGACACGTTTGCCGAGGGCGACCCCGCTGCACAGACCCCCATCGCCTACCCACGCGGAACGTTGGCCATGGCCAACGCAGGCCCGGGTACCAACGGCAGCCAGTTCTTCCTCGTCTACGGCGATTCCGAACTGCCGCCCGCCTACACCGCGTTCGGCACCATCGACGAGACCGGACTTGCCACCCTCGACGCCATCGCGGCCAAGGGCGTCCAAGGCGGCGCATCCGACGGAGCCCCCGCCGAACCGGTCGACATCACGTCCATGTTGAGCGACCTGTGAACCGGACCTCGGCTCTGACGATCGCGATCTCGGCCACCGCGCTGATACTCGCGGGGTGTTCCGGTTCGGCCGAACCGGCTGCTGCACCGACCACCACACCCCCATCGTCGACGACCACGACGACCGAAGCACCCGCGCCGCGACCTGCACTCGATCTGTCCCGCTTCGGGGCGTTGCCGCCTGTGCCGCAGCCGACGACCGATACGGTGTCCTGCTCGTATCCGGAGGAGTCTCCGGCCGTCAAGGAGGTCGACGCTCCTACGACCGACAACGTCGACGTGTACGGAAACGTCGAGGTGACGTTGTCGACCACTGCGGGTCCGATCGGCATCACACTGGATCGGACGCCTGCACCGTGCACGGTCAACAGTGTGGTGAGCCTCGTCCAGCAGGGATACTTCGACGGCTCACCCTGTCACCGACTGACGACGTCACCGGGCCTCGAGGTACTGCAGTGCGGTGACCCGTCCGGATCCGGTCGAGGCGGACCGGGATACACCTTCGCCAACGAGTACCCCACCACCGCGTACACCGACGATCCGGCGCAGGCCCAGAACCCGGTGGTCTACCCGCGCGGCACGCTGGCCATGGCCAACGCAGGCCCCGACACCAACGGCAGCCAGTTCTTCCTGGTGTACGCGGATTCGGTGCTGCCACCGCAGTACACGGTGTTCGGCACCATCTCGGACGCCGGTCTGCAAACCCTCGACGCCATCGCGGCGGGCGGGGTCACCGGCGGCTCCGAGGACGGCGCACCGGCGACCCCGGTGATCGTGGAGTCCGCAACGGTGTAGCTCCGATCGAACGACGAGAGGGTGAGCAGAGATTCTCTGCTCACCCTCTCGTCGTTGTCCGGACCTCTCAGGCGGCCGACGTCAGGCGGTACACGTCGTACACGCCCTCGACGTTGCGCACGACGTTCAGCACATGCCCGAGGTGCTTCGGGTCACCCATCTCGAACGTGAACTTGCTGATCGCCACTCGGTCCCCCGACGTGGCAACCGACGCCGAGAGAATGTTGACCTTCTCGTCGGCGAGCGCCTTGGTGACGTCGGAGAGCAGTCGGTGACGGTCGAGCGCCTCGATCTGGATGGCGACCAGGAACACCGAGGACGCCGACGGTGCCCACTGAACCTCGATGAACCGTTCGGACTGCTCTTCGAGCGATCGTGCGTTGGTGCAATCGGTACGGTGCACGCTCACCGATCCACCGCGGGTGACGAATCCGAGGATCTCGTCTCCCGGCACCGGAGTACAGCATTTCGCGAGCTTCGCGACGACGCCCTCGGCACCGGTGACCAACACTCCCGCGTCGCCGACCTGACGGGGTCGAGTGGGGATGGTCGACGGTGTCGACCGCTCGGCGAGCTCTTCCTCGACGTCGCCGACGCCACCGAGATGAGCGACCAGCCGCTGCACCACGTGGCGAGCGGACACGTGATTCTCGCCGACCGCGGTGTAGAGCGCGGAGACGTCGACGTATCGAAGCTCGTGCGCGATCGCCGACATGGACTCGGCATTCATCAAGCGCTGCAAGGGAAGTCCGCCTCGACGAACCTCCTTGGCAATGCCGTCCTTGCCTGCCTCCAGGGCTTCCTCGCGGCGCTCCTTGGCGAACCACTGACGAATCTTGGTCTTGGCACGCGGTGAGGCGACGAACCCCTGCCAGTCCCGACTCGGACCGGCGGTGGCAGCTTTGGAGGTGAACACCTCGACCACTTCACCGTTGTCCAGGGTCCGTTCCAGTGCGACGAGTCGACCGTTGACTCGTGCACCGATGCAGCGATGCCCCACCTCGGTGTGCACCGCGTACGCGAAGTCGACCGGACACGATCCGGCAGGCAGAGTGACGACATCGCCCTTGGGGGTGAAAACGAAGATCTCCTTGACCGCGAGGTCGTAACGCAGCGACTCGAGGAACTCCCCCGGATCGGCGGCTTCTCGCTGCCAGTCGAGCAGCTGGCGCATCCACGCCATGTCGTCGACCTCGGCGTTGTCCTGCGAATGCTTGCCCTTGGTCTCCTTGTACCGCCAGTGCGCAGCGATGCCGAACTCGGCTGTCCGGTGCATGTCCCGCGTACGGATCTGCACCTCGAGGGGCTTGCCCTCGGGGCCGATCACCGTGGTGTGCAGCGACTGGTAGACGCCGTAACGCGGCTGCGCGATGTAGTCCTTGAAACGGCCCGCCATCGGCTGCCACAGCGAATGCACCACGCCGACAGCGGCGTAGCAGTCACGGATCTCGTCGCACAGGATGCGAACGCCCACGAGGTCGTGGATGTCGTCGAAGTCGCGACCCTTGACGATCATCTTCTGATAGATCGACCAGTAGTGCTTCGGGCGACCCTCGACGACCGCACTGATTCTCGACGCGGCGAGTGTCGCGTTGATCTCGGCCCGAACCTTCTCCAGGTAGGTGTCGCGGGACGGCGCACGATCGGCCACGAGACGGACGATCTCGTCGTACTTCTTGGGATGCAGAATCGCGAACGCCAGGTCCTCGAGCTCCCACTTGACCGTGGCCATTCCGAGCCGATGGGCAAGCGGCGCAATGACTTCCAGCGTCTCTTTGGCTTTGCGCGCCTGCTTCTCCGGGGGCAGGAACCGCATGGTGCGCATGTTGTGCAACCGATCGGCGACCTTGATGACCAACACCCGCGGATCTCGCGCCATCGCGATGATCATCTTGCGGATGGTCTCGCCCTCGGCCGCTGTTCCGAGCACGACCTTGTCGAGCTTGGTCACCCCGTCCACGAGATGGGACACCTCGTCGCCGAATTCCTCGGTCAGCTTGGCGAGCGAGTATCCGGTGTCCTCGACCGTGTCGTGCAGCAGCGCCGCAACCAGCGTGGTGGTGTCCATCCCCAGCTCCGCCAGGATATTGGCCACGGCGAGCGGATGCGTGATGTAGGGATCGCCCGACTTGCGCATCTGCGAGGCGTGCAGCTCGTCGGCGACGTCGTAGGCCCGCTGCAGCAACGTCAGGTCGGCCTTGGGATAGAGCTCGCGGTGCAGGCTGACGAGTGGCTCGAGCACCGGCTTGACCGCGGCGCTGCGTCCCGCGGTGATGCGGCGCGCCAGACGTGCTCGCACCCGCCGCGATGCCGAGGTGGGGACAGGTGCAGAGTTACGGGTTCCGGACGGAGCCTGCGAATCGGTCGCCGCCGGGTCGTGGGGAGCCGGGTTGTTGGGAACCGGACCGTCGACGGCCGGGCGGGCATCACCTGACGCGGACTCGTCGGTCGTGACGACGTCGACTCCGGTCCGATCGGTAACTCCGGTCCGATCGGCAACTACGGGCCGCTCGGGGACGGCAGGCCCGTCGGGCAAGGGTTGATCGATGTATCGGGTCACTCTCATCACCTCCTGCCACACATTCCGCGCTGTCGTCGAAACGTCAACGCATTGTGACAGAGACTTTAGTCCTCATACTCGAACCAGGCAGCCGAGCGGGTAGCCACTGCACTTGTCGCGCCCGCCCAGAACGGCGATCTCGAGAACGACGGCAGCACCGGCGATCACCGCTCCCTGCTCGGCCAACAACCGAGCCGTCGCGTCGACGGTACCGCCGGTCGCCAGAACGTCGTCGACCACGAGCACTCGCTTTCCGGCCACGTCGATCGCGGTCGGGATCTGCAGTGCGGCGGTTCCGTACTCGAGTTCGTACGACCGTGAATGCACCGGAGGCGGCAGCTTGCCCGCCTTGCGCACCGCGAGCACTCCGCAGCCGAGTTCGAGGGCAACCCCGGCCCCCAACAGGAATCCACGTGCGTCGATTCCCGCCACCAGGTCGACGTCCTCGAAACCCAGAGCCAGTTCCGACACGACGCTGCGTAGCGCGGGGCCGTCGGCGAACACCGGCGTCAGATCGCCGAAACGCACACCGGGGACGGGAAAATCGTCGACCCACCGCGTGAGCCTGGTGACGGCAGCGGCAGCTCCCGCTCGATCGTCTGCGTCGTTCATCGAAGAAGCACCCACCGATCCATGTTCCATCCGGCACCTGCGGCCGTCGGGTTGGGCACCACGTCCTGCATGCCGTCACTGACGACAGTCGTACGCGGCTCGTTGTACAGGGGAAGCGACGGCATGTCGTTCCACAGGATGTTCTCGCCCTCGCCGGCCAGCGCCAGAATGCGCTCGGGATCGTCGGTCACCGCCAACTGATCGACGATGGAGTCGATTCTGCCGTTGCTGTAACCGCCGACGTTCAGACCGATGCCCGTCCGCAACGAATACCGTGCGGTCACCGCGGCAGCCGAACCCGACGGTCCGGGAAGCGATCCGCTGCTACCGAGGACAGCGTCGACGGTCCCGGCCCGCAGTGCGGACGGTGTGAAGTCCGGTGAGCTCGCGTCCTCGACGGTGATGCCCGCCGCCGCGCAATCGGCAGCCATGCGACCGACCACCTGGGCGCGGCGCGCATCCGGTCCCCGGTAGCCGACACGGACGGTCAGAGCATTCTCGCCCGCCGCCTCGAGTTCTCGGCTCGCCTGGTCCAGGTCCGAGCGCTGATAGCGATCACCCACCGCCGTTGCGACCGATGGATACTCGAGCGTGTCGGGCTGGACGAGACGAGAGTCGACGACGCCCGAGCCCAGGCCCGCCGCTTCCGCCTCGAAACCGGGGTGACCGAATGTGTCGAACAGATCCGATCTCGGGATGCACGCGGCCACTGCTCGACGAGCGCTCGCGTCGGCCAGCACCCCTTGGGTTGCGAACGTCAACTGCTCGACGCCTCGCGACGGTTGCTCGGTGGTGGTGAATCCCTCGGTGGTCCCGAGATCGACGGCACCGGCACCGTGGTCGACCACGTCCAACGATCCGTCCGCAACCTTCGCCGCCAGGTCGGTGCCCTTGGGCCAGACGACCACCTGCCCGGTCTCGGGTGGGTTTCCCCACCAGGCGTCGTTCGCCACGAGCACGAGACCGTCCTCGGCGGTGTAGGACTCGATGCGGTACGGGCCCGCCGAGGGCAGCAGCGAGAGGTCGATCGAGCCCGGTGTCAGGGCCCATCCGGTGTTCCAGAAGTCGGCGATGCGGCTCACCACGTCGTCGTCCTCGGCCAGGATGGGATCGACGACGTTCGGCACGCCCGCTGCTCGAGCCGCGACATGCGCGGGTAGCAGGTCGGTGGCCCCGAACAGGGCACGCCAGTTCTGGTAGCTGCGGCCGGACGCGAAGACGACCGTGGCCTCCTTGGCCCCGGGAACGCAATCGATGCGCTCGATGTCGGAGTACCCGGCCGTCGACGCCGCGTCGAACAGGGGGCGGTCGGTGGCGAATCTTCCACTGTTCGCCGCCCACGCCAACACCAGGTCGTCGCACGCCATCGGCGCACCGTCCGAGTACGTCGCGGCGGGGGCGATGGAGTACTGCACGGTCAGGGTGTCACCGGGAACCACGGACACGGTTCCGATGTCGTTGTCCGACAACGCGTCTCCCTCGGGCCCGAGGTAGCTGAAGCCCACCTGCACCCGAGTGAAGGCCTGCCGGGCTCCCGACGCCGCGCCGTCGACGGTTCTCGCGTTGTAGGTGTTCACCACGTTGTCGAACGAGTAGCCGATCGAGGGCACCTTGTCCTCGGGCGACGAACACGCGGTGATGGACACCGCGCCGACACTTGCTGCCACCAGTGCCGCGCTCCACCTGCGTTTCACGTGCACTCTCCGTCCCTGTCGAGGGTGGTTCTACCGACGCTTCTTGTTCCGCTTTCCGGTGGGGCGGTTACCCGGCTGCGGAGCCGACGCCTTCGGGGCGGCCACGCCGACAGCCACCGGCTCCGGAGCGAGGCCGGCTGCGCGAGCCGCCGCTTCGGCGCGCTTGGAGTGGACCTTGCGCGTGTGAACTGCGACGGGGCCCCACTTCTCCTTGAGCGTCACCAGCAACGGCGTGGCGAAGAAGATCGACGAGTAGGCACCGACGATCATGCCGACCAGCTGTACGAGCGCCAGATCCTTCAGCGTGCCCACTCCGAGCAGCCATACCGCGATGATCATCAATGCGATCACCGGGAGAACACCGATCACCGTGGTGTTGATCGAACGCATCAGGGTCTGGTTGACCGCCAGGTTGGCCTGTTCGGCGTACGTCTTGCGATGCAGATTGAGGATGCCGCGGGTGTTCTCCTCGACCTTGTCGAACACCACCACCGAGTCGTACAGAGAGAAACCGAGGATCGTCAACAGGCCGATCACGGTCGCAGGCGTCACCTCGAATCCGACGAGCGAGTACACGCCTGCGGTCACCAGGAGGTCGAAGGCCAGGGCAGCCAGCGCCGCCAACGCCATGTCTCGCTCGTATCGGACACCGATGTAGATGCTGACGATGACCAGGAAGACCACGAGTGCGATCAGGGCTTTCTGGGTGATCTGGCTACCCCACGTCTCACTTACGTCGGACACACTGATGGCATTGGGTGTGGCGGTGCCCGAGTTGTCCTGCGGCTGGAATGCCTCGAACAACGCCTGGCGAAGTGTGTCCACTTCGGCGGGGTCGAGTGCCTCGGAGCGAATCTGCACCGTTGCTGCGGCGCCCGCGCCGACGGTCTGCACCGATACCGGCGGCATGCCGAGCGAGTCGTCGTACACGGTCTCGACCTGCTCGGTGGTGATGTTGTCGGCCGCGGGCAGCGCGATCCGGGTTCCGCCCTCGAAGTCGATACCGAGGGTGAAGCCGCGGACGAGGAAGCTCAGCAGGCACACCAGCACGATGACGCCGGTGAGGATGTAGTAGAACCGTCGCCGACCGACGATGTCGAAGGCACCGGTACCGGTGTACAACCTCGACAGCCAGCTGTGTTTGGGCTGGGCGGATTGATCGACACCCGAATCGTCGAGGGGCGATGGGGTCGACGTTGTCGTGTCCGACATGTCATGCCTCCTTCGACGGCGCAGCGCCGGTCTTGACGGCGAGAGCCTTGTTGGCGGCGCGCTTGCGTTCGAGCGCGATCTGCTGGACGGCACCGAGACCGTTCACGGACGGCTTGGACCAGAACGTCGATTTGGACGCCAGGTACACCAGCGGCCAGGTCACCAGCACCACGACGATGATGTCCAGGATCGTCGTCAGTCCGAGGGTGAACGCGAAGCCGCGGACCTGACCGACGGCCAACACGTAGAGCACTGCGGCGGCGATGAAGCTGACCGCGTTGCCGGACAGGATCGTCTTGCGTGCGCGTGCCCAACCGCGAGGAACCGCCGATCGGAAGCTGCGGCCCTCCCGGATTTCGTCCTTGATGCGCTCGAAGAACACCACGAACGAGTCGGCGGTCATGCCGATACCGATGATCAGGCCTGCGATGCCTGCGAGGTCGAGCGTGAAGCTGATCCATCGACCCAACAGAACGATGATTCCGTAGACGACGAGACCGGCCAGCGCCAACGACAGTGCAGTGAGCAGCCCGAGGGCACGGTAGTAGAGCAGGCAGTAGACCAATACCAGCGCCAGTCCGATGGCACCGGCGAGCAGTCCGGCTTCGAGGGAGGCCAAGCCCAGTGTTGCCGACACCGTCTCGGCCTCGGAGGACACGAAGGACAGCGGCAGGGAGCCGTACTTGAGGGTGTTGGCGAGCTCCGACGCGGTCTGGTTGTTGAAGTTGCCGGTGATCGAGGTGGCGCTGCCCGCGGGGGTGGCCCCCTGGATGACCGGCGCGCTGATCACCTTCGAGTCCAGTACGAACGCAGCCTGCTTCTGCAGATTGGCCGCGGTGAACTGAGCCCAGGTGTTCGAGCCCTCCGTGTCGAACGTCAGACTGACCTGGAACTGGGCCTGCTGACTGTCGAAGCCGGAAGTCGCGTCGGATATCTGCTGGCCGTCGATGATGGTGGGACCCAGCAGATAGACGGCTGTTCCGTCGGTCGAGCACGCCACGAGGGGCAGCGCCGGATCGTCGTTGCCTGCGAGCGGGTCGGCGGCGTTGCAATCGAGGGACTGCATGGCCAGCTGCTGGATCTGCGGATCCTCGCTCTGTCGGAGAGTCTTGGCGTCGGCGATCTCCTGCGCTGCCCGCTCTGCGTCGGAGAGTGTCGCATCGGTGGCGGGATCGTCGGCTGCCGGTGCGTCCGTAGCAGGCGCATCCGTGGCCGGGGCGGGACTCGGATCGACCGTCGTCGGATCCTGCGCCGGGAACACCCGGCTCTGAGGCGCGGCCGGTGCCGCGGGGTCCACGGACGCAGCGGGGTCTGCGGGTGCGGCCGGATCGGTCGGCGCGCCCGGGTCGACCGGGGTCTGCTGCGAACCTGCATTCTCGCCCGCCGAGGGAGCGACGGAGCCCAACACCGGTCGGATGAACAGTCGTGCGGTCTGCCCAAGAGTGCGTGCCTGAGAGCTGTCGTCACCGGGCACCGTGATGACGAGGTTGTCTCCATCGATGACCACCTCGGAGCCGGAGACACCGAGACCGTTGACGCGAGTCTCGATGATCTGCTGCGCCTGCTTCAGGCTGTCCTGTGTCGGCGCATTACCGTCGGGGGTCCGCGCGGTCAGTGTCACGCGCGTGCCGCCCTGCAGGTCGATACCCAACTTCGGCGAGGGATCTTTGTCTCCGGTGAAGAAGACCATGGCGTACACCGCTGCCATCAGCACCGCGAAGACGGCGAGATAGCGAGCGGGTTGCACCGGTCCGCTGGAAGGTGCCACGGTGTGTGTTTCTCCTCTGGGCGATGGAAGTGTCGGTTCCTGCAGGGCCTGACGGCCCGATGTGTCGGCGGTGAGCGGTGCGATTGTGCACCACATCGGTCACCGCAGAGAAAACCGCTGCCGGATACTGTCTCCGACAGCGGTTTCGATCACATCGTGCTCACTCTTTTTCGAGCCTCTTCGACGTCTGCTCGATGGTCTCGTCCGGCCGACTCACGTCCGCCTTGCTCAGGGACGGTCCTGCGGTGTCGTTCGAAGCGAGGGCCGCGGCGTCCGCATCGGTGGTGGCGTCGAGGTCGGTGTCGTCGAACTCGGAGTCGTCGGGGAGCACCTCACGTACGACTGCACGCGACCAGGTGGTGACGACGCCGTCGGCGATCTCCAGGTCGATCGTGTCGTCCTCGACCAGGACGACACGGGCGTACAGGCCGGCGGTCGTGACGACCTCGTCACCGATCTTCAGCGAGTCCTGCATTTCCGTTGTCTTGGCCAACACCTTCTTCTGTCGACGCGCATTGAGAAACAGCGGTACCAGAAGGGCCACGATCAGCAGCGGAAACAGCAAATCCATCGGAAGGTCAGTCCTCGAAGTCGGGTTCGAAATACGTCATTGTCTCGTGCGAGAACGTCGCCGGTGCGGGCCTCGCAGCTACCCAGTGTGCCATTACCTGGAACCGGTCCGGTCCGTTCGTGTCCTGTTGTGCCCGATTCATTCGAATAATCCCTGCTGAACCTCCGAGGATCGGACCGAGATTCCACCCACCGCGAGGTCCGGTGGCGGCGTCAGACCGAGGTGTTGCCACGCAGCAGCGGTCGCGACGCGCCCGCGGGGGGTACGGGCGACCATTCCGGCACGTACCAGGAACGGCTCGCACACTTCCTCGACCGTCGACGGTTCTTCGCCGACGGCGACGGCAAGTGTCGACACACCCACCGGCCCGCCGCCGAAGCTGCGGATGAGCGCGCTCAGTACTGCGCGGTCGAGTCGGTCGAGACCGAGTTTGTCGACGTCGTAAACCACCAGGGCGGCCTTCGCGGTCTCCTGGGTGACGGTGCCGTCGCCGCGCACGTCCGCGTAGTCGCGGACCCGCCGTAGCAGTCGGTTCGCGATTCGGGGGGTGCCACGCGAGCGTCCGGCGATCTCCGCGCAGCCGTCCCGGTCGATCGGCACGCCCAGGATTCCCGCTGACCTCATGAGGATGCGCTCGAGTTCGCTCGGCTCGTAGAAATCCATGTGCGCGACGAATCCGAACCGGTCTCGCAGTGGGCCGGTGAGCGCACCCGACCTGGTGGTGGCACCGACGAGGGTGAACGGTGCGACCTCGAGTGGAATCGATGTCGCTCCCGGCCCCTTGCCGACGATGACGTCGACGCGGAAGTCCTCCATCGCCAGGTACAGCATCTCCTCGGCCGGACGGGCGATGCGATGGATCTCGTCGATGAACAGCACGTCGCCTTCGACCAGGTTGCTGAGCATCGCCGCGAGGTCGCCTGCCCGCTCGAGCGCCGGACCCGACGTGAGCCGAAGCGAGGTCCCCAGCTCGGCGGCGATGATCATCGCCATACTGGTCTTGCCGAGGCCCGGCGGCCCGGACATGAGAATGTGATCCGGGGTGCCGCCGCGCATCTTCGCCCCCGACAACACGAGCTGGAGCTGCTCCCGTACGCGAGGTTGACCGATGAAATCGGTGAGGTTCTTCGGACGCAGACTCGTCTCGACATCCAGGTCGTCGGACATCGCGTCCGCACCGACCTGGGATTCGGCGAACTGGTCTTCCTCGGTCACCCGGGCCTACCTGGACTTTCCGAGGTATGCCAGCGCCGACCTCAACGCCGTCGACGTCGTGGCCTCGGGCTGCTGGGCAAGAACCGCGTCGGTGGCTTCCTCGGCCTGTTTGGTGGGGAATCCGAGACCGATCAGCGCTTCGACGATCTGGTCTCGCATCGAATTGCCCGCACCGGATCCCGGCACGGCCGAGCTTCCGGCGCGTCCGACCACAGCGTCGACCTTGTCGCGCAACTCGACGACCATCCTCTCCGCGCCGCGCTTGCCGATACCGGGAACTCGGGTCAGAGCTCCGATATCGCTGTCCGCCAACGCCGTTCGCAGCGCGTCGGGCTCGTGCACGGCAAGAGTTGCCATGGCGATTCGCGGGCCGACGCCGGTCACGGTGAGGAGCAACTCGAACAGCTCACGCGACTCCTTGTCGGGGAATCCGTACAGCGTCTGTGAGTCCTCGCGCACGATCATGGTCGTCAGCAGGGTCGCTTCGCTCCCCCGGTGCAGCGTGGCCAACGTCGCCGGAGTGGCATTGACGCGATACCCGACGCCGGCAGCCTCGAGCACGGTGTGATCGAGCGCGATGTCGACCACCGAACCCCTGATCGACGCGATCATCGTGCTCCCGCCTCCTTCTTGGCCAACTTCTCGATCCTGCGTGCCACGACGGCGCGAGCCTTGCGCTCCTCGGCCAGACGCGCGTCGTACTTGCGCTTCTGTTCGGCGGCCATGGCTTCGGCCTTCGCCATCCGGGCGATCATGGGCGCCCGCCAGCAATGACAGATCCCGAGGGCCAGAGCATCGGCCGCGTCGGCGGGAGTCGGCGCAGTCTGCAGACCCAGAATGCGCATGACCATCGCGGTCACCTGAGCCTTGTCGGCCGAGCCGTTGCCCGTGACGGCGGCCTTGACCTCACTGGGAGTGTGGAAGCAGACGTCGACTCCGCGCCTGGCCGCGGCGAGGGCGATGACGCCACCGGCCTGGGCGGTGCCCATGGCCGTACGCACGTTGTGTTGAGCGAAGACTCGCTCGATCGCCACCACCGAGGGCTTGTGGGTATCGAGCCAGTATTCCGCGGCCTCGGAAATCCGCAGCAGACGCTGCGCCAGATCCATGTCCGCGGGCGTTCGCACCACATCGACATCGAGCGCGACCACCGTTCGGCCCACGCCACCCTCGATCAGACTGAGCCCACACCTGGTGAGACCGGGGTCGACACCCATCACCCGCACGCCACCACACCTTCCGCTTACGAACTGTTGTTCGATAGCGTAGCGGAGTCCACCGTCGGATCAGGGATACGACACCCGGTCGATCACCTCGTCGGATGCGAGGGGCGTCAGTCCTCCTCGTCGAGCTCCGCCATGACCTCGTCGGAGAGGTCGACGTTGGACCACACGTTCTGGACGTCGTCACTGTCTTCGAGGGCATCGATGAGCTTGAACACCTTGCGTGCACCGTCCGCGTCGACCGGGACGTTGACCGATGCCTGGAAACTGGCCTCGGCCGAGTCGTAGTCGATTCCGGCCTCCTGCAAGGCGGTGCGTACGGCGACCAAGTCGGTCGGCTCGCTGACGACCTCGAACGTGTCGCCGTTGTCGTTGACTTCCTCGGCACCGGCTTCGAGGACGGCCATCAGAACGTCGTCCTCGCTCTGACCGTTCTTCTCGAGGGTCACCACGCCCTTGCGCGAGAACAGGTAGGACACCGAACCCGGATCGGCCATGTTTCCGCCGTTGCGCGTCATCGCGACGCGAACCTCGCCTGCGGCGCGGTTGCGGTTGTCGGTGAGGCACTCGATGAGGATCGCGACACCGTTGGGTCCGTAGCCCTCGTACATGATGGTCTGCCAATCGGCACCACCGGTTTCTTCGCCTGCACCTCGCTTGCGCGCCCGCTCGATGTTGTCGATGGGCACCGAGGTCTTCTTCGCCTTCTGGATGGCGTCGAAGAGCGTCGGGTTGCCGGTGGGGTCACCGCCACCCGTGCGGGCCGCCACCTCGATATTCTTGATGAGCTTGGCGAAAGACTTGCCGCGTCGGGCGTCGATCACCGCCTTCTTGTGCTTGGTGGTGGCCCATTTTGAGTGGCCGCTCATGCGATAGGGCCCCTTCCTGCTCGAAATCAGTGTTGTCGACTTTACTCGCCCGGTACCGCGCTCGGCACCGACCGACCATCGAAGGTTCTAGCGGCCTCGCACCATGTCGACGAAGAGTGCGTGCACTCGATCGTCGCCGGTGACCTCGGGATGAAAGCTCGTCGCGAGAACGGAGTTCTGGCGAACGGCCACCACGCGTCCGGCGGCCGGTCCGTGCGGCACGGTGGCGAGCACCTCGACGTCCTCGCCCACCCGCTCGACCCACGGCGCACGGATGAACACCGCTCGCACCGGTCCACCGTCGATTCCGGTGACGTCGAGATCGGTCTCGAAGGAATCGACCTGACGTCCGAAGGCGTTGCGCCGCACAGTGATGTCCAGAGAATCGAGGTGCCGAGCGTCGGGCCGGGTGTCGAGAATCTCGGACGCCAGCAGAATCATGCCCGCGCACGAACCGTAGGCGGGCAGCCCCTCGGCCAACCGAGCGCGCAGTGGATCGAGAAGGTCGAACACGCCGAGCAGAGTGCTCATGGTCGTCGATTCCCCGCCGGGGATGATCAGTCCGTCGATCTGCGCGAGCTCGGCGGGCCGACGCACCGTGACACCGCGCGCACCGCTCGAGTCGAGCGCGGCCAGGTGTTCGCGAACGTCGCCCTGCAGTGCGAGAACCCCGATGGTCGGAACGCTCACTTGCGTCCGAAGGGATCGACATGGGGCGCGTCGGGGTCACGCTCGTAGCGCATGAGCCCTTCCTGCACCACCGCGGCGACCAGTCGGCCGGAGGTGTCGAAGATTCGCCCCTGCGTCAGTGCCCGCCCGAAATCTGCCGAGGGAGACGTCTGGTCGTAGAGCAACCATTCGTCTGCCCGAAAGGGCCGCAGGAACCACAGCGCATGATCGAGCGAGGCCGTCTGCGTGACGGCGTCCGGGTGTGGCACCTTGGCCGATCCGAGCAGCGTCATGTCGCTCATGTAGGCGAGTGCGCAGACATGGAACACCTGATCGTCGGGCAACGTGTCCCGGTAGCGGAACCACACCCGTTGCTGCGCAGCGAAACTGGGATGCTTGACGGTCTGGTCATCGGGAATGAGACGGATGTCCCACTCCGACCACTCCTTGTAGTACGAGTGGTCGTACTCGGCGAGGGTGGTGGGATCGGGCAGACTGTCCGGCCCCACGACCTCGGGCATGACGTCCTGATGCGAAATGCCGTCGTCGTCGCCGTGGAACGAGGCAGACATCGTGAAGATCGCCTTGCCGTGCTGAATTCCGGTGACGCGGCGCGTGCAGAAAGACCGTCCGTCGCGAATCCGGTCGACCATGAACACGGCCGGTTCGTTCGGATTGCCCGGACGCAGGAAGTAGCCGTGCAGCGAGTGCACACGAAACTCGGGGGCCACTGTGCGCACCGCCGCGACGAGAGCCTGGCCCGCCACCTGACCGCCGAACGTACGGGGCAGCCGAGAAGGGAACGTCCGTCCCCGATAGATGTCGTTCTCGATACGTTCCAATTCGAGAATGTCCTCGATGCTGGCCATGGCTGGTGTCCACCTTTCTGTGACAACGGCTCAGGCTAACAATGGACGGACCAGGCAAGATGGTCGGTGTGGGTCAACCGGTGCCGATATTTCCCGATCTTCTCGTGGAGTCGATCGTCGATTCGTGCCCGAACGAGGCCCGATCGATCGTCGTGATCGACGGCGCGGATGCCGCGCGTCCGGTCGACTTCGCCACGCGCACAGCCGAACACGCCCGCTCTATGGGCCGTCCGGCTGCCGTCGTCGACCTGCACGACTACGTCCGACCTGCGTCCATTCGATTCGAGTACTCGCGCACCGACGAATTGAGTTATCGCACACTGTGGTTCGACTACGAAGCACTTGTTCGAGAGGTCATTGCCCCGCTGCGGCCCGGTGGCGGAGGTCACTTTCTGCCGCGACTGTGGGATGAGGCGACCGATCGATCGGCTCGGGCCCGCAGTACCTCGGCGGCACCGAATCAGATCGTTCTGATCGCGGGACCCATGCTGCTCGGACGGGGACTGAACGTCGATCTGTCGGTGCAACTACGCCTGTCCCCGAGCGCATTGCGCCGCAGAACCAGCGCCGACGATCAGTGGACCTGCGCGCCACTGTTCGAGTACTACAACGGCCTCGACCACTCGGCCGAGCGGCCGGATTTTCTGGTCCGTTGGGACCATCCGGACCGCCCGGCACTGGAACGCAACTGACGGAGGTCCGTCACCAACCGCGCTCGGCGAGACGGTGTCCGACGGGAAGATCGTCGACGTTGATTCCGACCATCGCCTCGCCGAGACCGCGCGAGACCTTGGCGAGCACATCGGGGTCGTCGAAGAACGTGGTGGCCTTGACGATGGCCTCGGCGCGCTCCTTGGGGTTGCCGGACTTGAAGATTCCCGATCCGACGAACACGCCCTCGGCACCGAGCTGCATCATCATCGCTGCGTCTGCGGGAGTGGCGATGCCGCCCGCGGTGAACAGTGTGACGGGCAGCTTGCCCGCCCGGGCGACCTCGACGACGAGGTCGTACGGGGCCTGCAGCTCTTTCGCCGCCACGTACAACTCGTCCTCGGGTAGCGAGGTGAGGCGACGGATCTCGTCGCGAATCTTGCGCATGTGCGTCGTCGCGTTCGACACGTCGCCGGTGCCGGCCTCGCCCTTGGAGCGAATCATGGCCGCGCCCTCGGTGATTCGGCGCATTGCCTCACCCAGGTTGGTGGCGCCACAGACGAAGGGAACGGTGAAGTTCCACTTGTCGATGTGGTTGGCGTAGTCGGCCGGGGTGAGCACCTCGGACTCGTCGATGTAGTCGACGCCGAGGCTCTGCAGAATCTGCGCTTCGACGAAGTGGCCGATGCGGGCCTTCGCCATCACCGGGATGCTGACCGAGGAGATGATGCTGTCGATCATGTCGGGATCGCTCATGCGCGACACCCCACCCTGGGCGCGAATGTCGGCGGGGACGCGCTCGAGTGCCATGACGGCCACTGCGCCTGCGTCTTCGGCGATCTTGGCCTGATCGGCGGTGACCACGTCCATGATGACGCCGCCCTTGAGCATCTCGGCCATGCCTCGCTTGACGCGCGCGGTGCCGATTCCGTTCTCGCTCGATCCGCCTTCGGCAGATCCGGAGGGTGTGGTGGATGCGTGTGGGGTACTCAAGCGAAACTCCTGTGTTCTGGGCACCGTTCGTGGCGCTCCGGATCGATACGTGCGACCACGTTCGGCCGCGCACGCGTGGACGATCGCGCGCGGCGCGAAGTCGCGCCCAGAACTGTAGGCCTCGACGCGACGGTTTCCCATAACCACTTGACGATTGCTGGACTGCTCGAAAAGGGTCCAGATGGTCAGCGGATGGCGCGCACGTCCGGGTCGCCGCGTCGGGCGAGAGCCACGTTGACCTCGTCGAGCAGTTCCGCCAGGTCCTGGGGATAGACGTTCTCGCCGACAGCGCTGAGCGCACGGATGTCGGCCTCGGTGCACCACTGGTGGCCGGTCACGGTACGGCGCTCGAAGTCGGTGAAGCCGGCGCTGTGCGGCTCGAACTCCTGCGTTCGGATCGCGAAGAACAGTTCCTCCGAGCGGATCAGGGTTCCGTTGAACGGGAACGTCGCAACCCGACGCCACAGCGGACCGCGCAGATCGGCCGGAGCGATCGTCAGGCCGGTCTCCTCGTGTACCTCGCGCACCGCCGCCTCGCGGAGCGACTCGCCCTTCTCCACTGCTCCCCCGATGGTGAACCAGAAGAAGGTGTCGGGAACCGTCGGATCGTGTCCGCGCAGCAGCAGTACGCGGCCGCGCTCGTCGAGCAGCACCACCCGCGCTGACGTTCTCGGGGTGGCGCGGTTCTCGCTGCCGAACGTCGCGGCAGCAGACCGCTCGGCGATCTCGAAGTACGACGGCAGGGCGGCGGTTCCGCCGAGGTGCAACCAGCGAACCGGACGTCTGACGCGCAGTGCCAGGGTGTCGCGAACGGCATCGTTGTGAAACCGTCGTGCGATCAACACGCGGGCCTCGGCGTCGGCCAGTTCGGCGACCAGTTGCGGAGGCAAGGCGTTCGGTTCGACGACGGCCAGAGCCATGGACACAGCATTTTCGGCCTCTTCGCGCTGAGAGCGGTCGACGCGTTCGGCCCGATCGGCCAGTGCCGCAAGTTCTCTGCTCGACGGGGCCGAGTTGCGGGTGGCAGCGGATACCGCACGCGCGACGACGGCTCGGCGGGCGAGTGCTGCGTCGAGCGCCTGCCAGGCGAGGTCGGTACGTACGTGCAGGCGGTCGAGTCGGTTCGCCGTTCCGTAGGCCCACAGGCCGACGACGAGGATCAGTACGGCGATCAGCCCGAGTACCAGGATCGTCAGTGCCGAGAGGGTCATCAGTTCGCCGCCCGTACTTTCTGGCCCCCGAGGGTGACGGTTTCGTAGACGCGCAGAATCTGCTCGGCGACGACCGGCCAGTCGTAGGTGGCCACGGCCACCGAGGCGGCGTCGACCAGACGCGCACGAACGGCGTCGTCGGAGAGGATCGAGGTCACTGCGGCGGCGAGAGCAGCGGAATCGTCGATCGGGACCAGCAGCCCGCAGGTGCCGTCCCGCAGCACTCGCCGGAATGCATCGAGTTCGCTTGCCACCACGGGCGTTCCGGCGGCCATGGCCTCGACGAGAACGATGCCGAAGCTCTCACCGCCGAGGTTGGGTGCGCAGTAGACGTCGGCGCTACGCATTGCGGACGCCTTGGTCGCGTCGTCCACCTGCCCCAGGAACGTCAGGTGCGATGCGAGTGCGCCTGCGTCCTTACGGAGCTTGTCCTCGTCGCCGCGGCCGACGATGAGGATCTCGATGTCCGGGTGCGATTCGACGAGGGCGGGTAGAGCGCCGAGCAGGACGGCCATTCCCTTGCGCGGTTCGTCGAAACGGCCGAGGAAGAGCACCGTGCGACCGGCACGTGGATAGCCTTCCAGCACAGGGGCATCGGCGAATGCGGGTACGTCGACTCCGTTGGGGATCTCGACGGCGTCGGAGCCGAGGGCCTCGACCTGCCATCGTCGGGCGAGCTCCGACACGGCGATTCGGCCGCTGATCTTCTCGTGGTACGGACGCAGCACACCCTGAAAGGTGCTGAGCACCAAGGACTTCGTCGTCGAGGTGTGGAAGGTCGCCACGATCGGGCCGTCCGCGGCCTTGAGCGCCAACATCGACAGGCTCGGCGCGTTCGGTTCGTGGATGTGCAGCACGTCGAAATCGTTGTCGGAGATCCACTTACGGATTCGAGAATACGTGATCGGTCCGAATCGCAGCCGTGCGACGGATCCGTTGTAGGGAATGGCGAGTGCCTCGCCCGCCGACACCACGAAATCCGGTAGCTCGACGTCCTCGGACGCGGGAGCCAGAACGCTGACTCGGTGTCCGCGTTCGATGAACACCTCGGCCAACTGCTGAACGTGTGCCTGCACTCCACCGGGAACGTCGAACGAGTACGGGCACACCATGCCGATCTTCACGCGCCCTCGATTCGGGCGCGTCGCTCGGCCGACCAGTCGCTCATCCACAGCGGTTGCAGCATGTGCCAGTCCGCCGGATGGGCTCGGATTCCGGCGGCGAAATGATCGGCCAACGTCTGGGTGGCGGGCCCGACTCCGGCCGAGACATCCACCGCGGGCGAGATGTCGAATCCCCAGCCGTCGCCGTCGAAATAACCGTGCACCGGCAGCAGCGTCGCACCGGTGTCGATCGCGAGTTTCGCGGCGCCCGCGGGCATCCGGGTCGGTTCACCGAAGAAGGTGACCGGCACACCGTGCTTGGCGAGGTCCCGCTCACCGAGCAGGCAGACGACCTTGTTCTGGCGCAGCCTTTCGGACAACGCGAGCAGGGGCGGTTGCTCACCGCCGCTGAGCGGGAAGATCTCGAACCCCAGGCTCTCCCGATAAGCGACGAATCGCTGGTACAGAGATTCCGGCTTCAGCCGTTCGGCAACGGTCGAGAGCCCACCGTGCGTGCGCACGAGCCACATTCCGGCCATGTCCCAATTGCCGCTGTGCGGCAGCGCCAACACCACTCCCTTGCCTGCCGCGAGTGCACCCTCGAGATGCTCCTTGCCGTTGACGCACCGATCGATGACGGCGGCCTGCGCAGCCAGATCCATCGACGGCAACCGAAACGCCTCGCGCCAGTAGCGAGCGTAGGAGCGAACGCTGTCGCGAATCAGCTCGTCGGGTACCTCGGCGGGGGTGGTCCCCAGGACGCGAGCGAGATTGCGACGCAGCTGATCCGGGCCACCGCCACGTGTGGACGCGAAGTCGGCCCCGCGATCGAACAGTCGCCGTGCCACAGGCTCGGGCAGAGACCGGACCAGACGCCAACCGGCCGCGTAGCCGGCGTCGCTCGCTCGCTCGAAGAAATTCACGACGCGGCCACGTCGCCGTCGTCGGATGCCGGTGCAACCGGAGGCACGATGATGTCGCGGGCACCCTCGGATCCACGAACTGCGAGAACGCGTTGGAACACCGTCACGATGCTCAGGGCGGCGAGAATCCACATGGCCGGGTAGATCACGCTGTCCAGCCACGGAATGTCGAAGTGCCGTCCGACACCGGTGAAGCCGGCTCCGACCAGAACGATGACGAGGCGGTCGGGGCGTTCGATCCAGCCACCGTCGGCCGAGAGTCCGCTGGCCTCGGCGCGCGCCTTGGCGTAGGAGATCACCTGCGAGGTGACCAGGCAGATCAGGGTGGCCACCAGCAGCGGCTTGTCCTGCTCGGAGTACACCGCCCACCAGGCCAATCCACCGAAGATCGCGCCGTCGGCCACTCGATCGCACGTGGCGTCGAGCACGGCACCGTATTTGGTCCCACCACCCCGAGCCCGTGCCATGGCACCGTCGAGCATGTCGAACAACACGAACAGGGTGATGACGACCGAACCCCACCACAGGTAACCGGCGGGGTACATCGTGACCGCGGCCGTGACGGTGACGACGGTGCCGATGATCGTCACCGAGTTGGGCGTCAATCCGGTGCTGTTGAGGGCGCGCCCGAGCGGGGCGGTCACCTTCGAGACCGGCGCACGGCCGAAAATGCTCAGCACGGCGCGTGCTCCTCTCGCCTGTGGTTCATTCGTTCCAGGCCGACGCGAGCAGGGCCCGAGTGTCGCGGAGCAACTGCGGCATGACTTTTGCGCCGCTGATCACGGTGATGAAGTTCGCGTCGCCGCCCCACCGGGGCACGATGTGCTGATGCAGGTGCTCGGCCAGCGACCCACCCGCGGCAGCACCGAGGTTGAGCCCGACGTTGAACCCGTGCGGACGCGACACGCGCTTGATGACGCGAATCATCTGCTGCGTGAACGCCATCAACTCCGCGCTCTCCGCCGGCGTGAGGTCTTCGAGAGCCGCGACGCGACGGTACGGCACGATCATCGCGTGGCCCGGGTTGTACGGATACAGGTTGAGCACCGCATACACCGATTCGCCTCGTGCGACGACGAGACCGTCCTCGTCGCTCATCTTGGGAATGTCGGAGAACGGTTCGTTCGACTTCGCCGAGCCCTGGGGAGCCTCGGCGATGTAGGACATCCGGTGCGGCGTCCACAGTCGCTGCAGCCGATCGGGCTCACCGGCCCCGGTGACGACGATCGACTCGTCCTGTTCCGACATGATCAGCTCACTCCTGCGGGTTCGGTCTGCACGAGCTCGGCGGTCGGTGATGCGTTGTTGCGCTGGGAGATCCAGTCGGTGACGACGGTGATGGCCTGAGCCACGGGAACGCCGTTGACCTGAGTGCCGTCCCGGAATCGGAAGCTCACGGCACCGGCTTCGACGTCGCGTTCGCCGGCGAGGAGCATGAAGGGAACCTTCTGCGCCGTCTGATTGAAGATCTTCTTCTGCATCCGGTCGTCACTGGCATCGACCTCGGCGCGCACACCACGCTTCTTCAGCTCGTTCACCACCGCGAACAGGTGGTCCTGGTACACCTCGGCAACCGGGATTCCGACGACCTGGACCGGTGCGAGCCAGGCCGGGAACGCGCCGGCATAGTGCTCGGTGAGTACTCCGAAGAAGCGCTCGATGGAACCGAACAGCGCGCGGTGAATCATCACCGGGCGTTCCTTGGTTCCGCCCGAGCCGGTGTATTCGAGCTCGAAGCGTTCGGGCAGGTTGAAGTCGAGCTGAATGGTCGACATCTGCCAGGTCCGCCCCAGCGCATCCTTGGCCTGCACCGAAATCTTCGGTCCGTAGAACGCGGCCCCGCCCGGATCGGGCACCAGGTTCAGGCCCGACGCCGCCGCCACCTCGGCGAGGGTGTTGGTGGCTTCTTCCCAGACCTCGTCGCTGCCGACCGACTTCTCCGGGTTGCGAGTGGAGAGCTCGAGGTAGAAGTCGTCGAGGCCGTAGTCCTTGAGCAGCCCGAGAACGAATTCGAGGGTGCTGGTGAGCTCGCCGCGCATCTGCTCGCGGGTGCAGAAGATGTGCGCGTCGTCCTGGGTCATTCCGCGCACGCGGGTCAGACCGTGGATGACACCGGACTTCTCGTAGCGGTAGACCGAGCCGAACTCGAACAGGCGCAACGGCAGTTCGCGGTACGAGCGGCCGCGGGAACGGAAGATCAGGTTGTGCATCGGGCAGTTCATCGGCTTGAGGTAGTAGTCCTGGCCGGGCTTGCGGACGTCGCCGTTCTCGTCGAGTTCGGCGTCCAGGTGCATCGCCGGGAACATGCCGTCCCGGTACCAATCGAGGTGACCCGAGACCTCGTACAGATGACCCTTGGTGATGTGCGGGGTGTTGACGAACTCGTAGCCCTCTTCGATGTGCCGCTGGCGCGAGTAGTTCTCCAGCTCGTTGCGGATGACCCCACCCTTCGGATGGAACACCGGAAGACCTGAGCCGAGTTCGTCGGGGAAGCTGAACAGGTCCAGCTCGGATCCGAGCTTGCGGTGATCGCGGCGCTCCGCCTCGGCCAGCAGCTCGAGATGCGCATCGAGCGCTTCGGTGGACTCCCATGCCGTTCCGTAGATGCGCTGCAGGCCTGCATTGTCCTGATTACCGCGCCAGTAGGCAGCCGAACTGCGGGTGAGCTTGAACGCGGGCACGTACTTGGTGGTGGGGATGTGCGGTCCGCGGCACAGATCGCCCCAGATGCGCTCGCCGGTCCGGGGATTGAGGTTGTCGTATGCGGTCAGCTCTCCCCCACCGACCTCCATGACCTCGGGATCGTCGATGCCGGACTTGTCGTCGATCAGTTCGAGCTTGTACGGCTCGTTCGCCAACTCCTCGCGGGCCTGCTCCACCGACTCGTACACCCGACGCGAGAACCGCTGTCCGGCTTTGACGATCTGCTTCATCTTCTTCTCGAGTGCCGTCAGATCCTCGGGAGTGAACGGCTGCTGCACGTCGAAGTCGTAGTAGAAGCCGTCCTTGATGAACGGGCCGATGCCCAGCTTGGCGTCGGGGAAGAGCTCCTGAACGGCCTGCGCCAACACGTGCGCAGCCGAGTGCCTGATGACGCTTCGTCCGTCCTCGGTGTTCGCTGGAACCGGCTCGACCTCGGTGTCGCCCTCCGGTGCCCACGAGAGGTCACGAAGCTTGCCGTCGGGATCGCGCACCACGACGACGGCGTCGGGTCCCTTGTTCGGCAGGCCGGTGTCGCGGAGCGCCGTACCTGCCGTCGTTCCGGCCGGCACCATGATGCGGGCGGGCGAAACGGCGGCGACAACGGGCATGCTCACAGCGATGTACTCCTCGATCGGTTCTTCTGGCCAGGAAGGCCTCCGACAGCCTATCGGCATCGGTCCACTCGATTGGCCTCAGCGCGACGCGTGACGTCAGATCGGGCTTTCGAGCCACGTCCAGTCGAGCCCGATCCAGCCTCCGACCAACGCGAACGTGCCCAGCAGCCACAGCGTTGCCAGCACGACGACCGTGGTGAACAGCACGCCGAGGCCCTTGACGAACGTCGACTGCTTCGAGAACCACGCCATGAATGCGTCGTATCTCTTGCGGACGAATCGCAGCGCACTCTTGGCCCATGCGAATTCCGAAGCCAGGATGCCCAGGCCCGCGAAGACGATCAACCAGCCGGGCCCCGGGTACGGAATGGCGAGTACACCCAGCACCAACACGACTGTTCCGACGACTCCGACCGTGATTCGGTACGCGAGATCGAGAGACTTGTTCTCGGCGATGCGCGCTCGGAAGCGTCGGTGCGTCACCTTGGCTGTGTCCATCGGACCCTCGTCGGCGACGGCCTCGGGCTTCGTCTCTTCGGTGCTCACCGGCTCAGGTTACCGGCCTCGAACGCAAGAAGGCCCACACCGACGGGCGGTGTGGGCCTTCTTTTCTGTGGTCCCGGCTGGGATCGAACCAGCGACCTTCCGCGTGTGAAGCGGACGCTCTCCCACTGAGCCACGGGACCGAACGAGGCAAAACATTAACACGAGGTGCCGCGGCGAACCGAATCGCCTGCCCGATCACCGAATTCGCCCTGCGACGCCTCCACTGGACTCGTTCCGCCTCTGCTTTCACATCTTTCACATGCGCCGATCGGTCGAATTCCGCGGCTGACCACGAGATTTGTGAGTTTCACTCCCGTTGGGTTAATGTTTTCCCCGCACCACGGAGACAGCAACTGCCCAGCAGTGAACGCCTCCGGGGTATGCGGATGTGGCGCAGTGGTAGCGCATCACCTTGCCAAGGTGAGGGTCGCGGGTTCGAATCCCGTCATCCGCTCGAGGGTCTCGACCCATGGTGGAGTGGCCGAGTGGTGAGGCAACGGCCTGCAAAGCCGTGCACACGGGTTCGATTCCCGTCTCCACCTCGCTAGTGCATCGGTCGCAAGACCGATGCGAGGACACGCGCGATTAGCTCAGCGGGAGAGCGCTTCCCTGACACGGAAGAGGTCACTGGTTCAATCCCAGTATCGCGCACCACAGTTCGACCAGGTCAGGCCCCCTTTCGAGGGGGCCTGATTTGTTTGTGCCGGGGTCGCCTTCGATCCGTGATGCCCGACGTCATGACGAGACCTGTGTGCGAGTCCGTCCGCTAACCAGATAGCCGAATGCTGTGGCCAATACGTACATGAGGAACGAGTAGACAGCGGCCGGTATCGCCACCTCGGTGCTTTCGAGCACGCTCAACGCGACCGTGAGGGCAACGGTTGTGTTGTGGATTCCGATTTCCATCGAGACCGCGATGGACTGCGGCTCACCCATCTTCAGCACTCGCGCAGCACCGTAGCCGATGGCAAGGCTTGCGATGCAGAACAGCCCCGTCACCAGTCCGACCTGTTCGAGGTAACCGACAACGTTGGATCGCTCGCCGACAAGAGCGCCGACCGCCACCAACACCAAGATGATGATCGAGAAGATCCGCACCGGTCGATCCGCGCGTTCGGCGAACGCCAGGGAGCGACTGCGCACCAGCATGCCGAGTGCCACCGGAATCAGCACGATAGCTATTACCTGCACTATTTTGCCGAACTGCAGGCCCAATTCACCGTCTGCATCGAAGTAAGCGATGGCGAAGTTGGTGATGACGGGAATGGTCACGGCTGCCAGAACCGAATTGACCGCAGTCAATGTGATGTTGAGTGCGACGTCCCCACGGAACAGGTGCGAGAACAGGTTCGCGGTGGTCCCGCCCGGTGATGCGGCCAGCAGCATCACTCCGACAGCCAGCAATGGCGGCAGGTCGAACAGCAGAATCAGTCCGAATGCGAGAACAGGAAGAATCAAGATTTGGAGAGCCAGGGCCATCACAACGGCCCGGGGTGTACGCGCGGTGCGTCGGAAATCCTCGACGGTCAGCGACAGTCCGAGTCCGAACATGATGATCGCGAGTGCGATGGGCAGAAACGTCGAGATCAATACCGAGTCGTCCATGGATTCCTTCTGGTGCGGGAAACGTGAGATGAGTGTGCGGCATTCGTCCGTTTCTGGCGAGGGTTCGATGGAGAGAATGGAAATGACTTGTTCGGATTGCGCGGTCGATTCGACCGTTTACGACGGGGCATCGGCGCGCATCCCGAAATCAATTGTGGTGATTCACGCCATAGAAGTGCACAGTGGAGATGACGCACACACTTCGACGGAAGGACACTCACGTGTCGGACGATGCTCAGAGCGAACCCACAGTCGACGACGCCACCCTGGAAGAAGCGAAGAAGTCCGTCGAGGGCCTCGACGACAGGTATCGACCCGGTGCCCGGCCAACGGTGGCCCTTCCGGGGACCAACGGCACCGTCGCCGGGACCGCATTCGCGGACATGGTCGACGACAACGGTGAGATGGTGGACGCCGATCAGCAGAACTCCACCGACTCCGACGGCTCTGCCGGCGACGCCGACACGGATCACGCCGACACCCAGGAAAAGGTAACGTCCTCGAACGATGCCTGAACTCGATGGACCCGACGCCCCCGCCGACATCGATCTCGGCGGGGGCGTCGCCTTTCTGCACACACCCTCGATACCGTCCCGGGGCGGCCTCGTTCTGACACACGGTGCGGGCGGCAACTGCGAATCGATTCTGTTGCAGCGCATCGCCGCAGTGTGGACGGCAGCCGGGTTCACGGTGCTGCGGTTCGACCTTCCCTTTCGAGTACGTAAGCCCAAAGGACCGCCGCACCCGTCCCGGTCGGCCGAGGACCGGCTGGGCATCGCTGCGGCCGTCGAGCGCCTTCGCGCCGAGACCGACGGATTCATCGCATTCGGCGGGCATTCCTACGGTGGCAGGCAAGGGTCGATGATCGCGGCCGAACGACCGGGCCTCGTCGACGGTCTCGTCCTGACGTCCTATCCCCTGCACCCGCCGGGCAAGCCGGAGAAAGCTCGTACCCAGCACCTTCCCGAACTGCGAACACCGGCGGTGGTGGTGCACGGTACGAAGGACCCGTTCGGCACCACTGCCGAATTGAGCGCTGCGCTCGCGCTCGTCCCGGCACCGACACTGCTCGTCGACCTCGCGGGTGCAGGCCACGACCTTGCTCCGATCAAGTACGACGCAGCGACGAAAACCCTTGCCGGTGCCGCCTCGTTGTTCGGTGCCCCGACGTCCGATTCGTCGGTTGTCGTCCCGCTCTTCGACCCGTCGAGCTGAAGTGGTCTACTAAGGCATGCCGACCTGGGGATGGTTCATCGTGGCGTTGGTCCTCGTCGACGCCGCGGTGCTCGCGGCGTGGCTGTTGGCCCGCAAGAAGCCCGGCTCGTCCCCGGAGACATCACGCAACATCATGCTCGTCGGTCTCGACGAGAGCGCCCGCGCAGACATTCATCAACTGCTCGCTGCCAACAAGAAGGTCCAGGCCATCAAGGTCTTCCGTGAACGAACAGGTGCCGGGCTCCTCGACGCGAAGAACGCGATCGACAGCGTGCAGCGCGGCGAGCCGTTTCCGTCCTCGGCCACCATCACCGACGCCGCGCAATCCGCTCCGACACCCTGGGACGATCTGATCCCGCGGTTGCAGTCGCTGAAATCGGAGGGCAAGGCGATCTCGGCCATCAAACTGCTGCGCGACCGAACCGGTCTGTCGTTGCGCGATGCCAAGAACGCAGTGGATCTGCTGTGACCGTGCGCGTGGCAGCACTCGCCGATGCACATCGCGTCGCCGAGGTGGCCGCGTCGACCTTTCCGCTCGCCTGCCCGCCGGGAACCCGGCCCGAGGACATCGAGCAGTTCATCTCGAATGTGCTGTCGGCCGAGCACTTCGAGAACTACATCGCCGACGCGACCAGAACGGTCCTCGTCGACGAGACGGCAGGCGCAGACGTGGTGGGCTACGCGATGCTCGTGTCCGGGACTCCCACGGACCCGGACATTCGCGCGGCCCTCTCGCACCAGCCGACCATGGAGATCAGCAAACTCTATGTGCAACCGACCCAGCACGGCAGCGGAGCCGCGGGCCGATTGATGTCGTCGTCGCTGTCTCACGCCCGCGACTCCGGTTGTGCCGCAGCATGGTTGGGCGTCAATCAGCAGAACGTGCGGGCGCAGAAGTTCTACACCAAGCACGGATTCGAGATCGTGGGCACCAAGACGTTCGTCGTCGGAGTCCAGACGCACGACGACTACGTGATGCAGGTGACGCTGTGACGACCGCTCAGCCGACTGCAGCGAAACGAGACAACGCGAGCAGACGCGAGGTGGCGCGCAGGTACTTCTTGCGGTAGCCGCCTGCCAACATCTCCTCGGTGAAGATCTCGTCGAGCTTGCCGCCCGAGGCCGTCACCGGGATGCCCGCGTCGTACAGGCGGTCGGCGAGGACGACCAGGCGCAGAGCGATGGCCTGATCCGACGCCGGGTGCACGTTCTTCAGGAACACCGCAGGAATGCCGTCGAGCAACTTGCCGTAGCGCGAAGGGTGCAGCGTGCTCAGATGCGCCAGCAGCTCGTCGAAGTCGTCCAACGTTGCGCCCTCGACGGTGTCGGCGCGGTCGATCAGCTCGGACTCGGACGTGGGCTCGGGAGCCGGGGGCAGATCGCGGTGGCGGTAGTCGGGTCCGTCGACCCGGATGGACTCGAAGATCGAGCCGAGTTTCTTGATCTCCCGCATGAAGTCCTCGGCAGCGAAGCGGCCCTCACCGAGCTGCCCGGGCAAGGTGTTCGACGTCGCGACGATGGACACTCCGCGCTGCGAGAGCTCGGAGAGCAACCGAGAGACCAACATCGTGTCGCCGGGATCGTCGAGCTCGAACTCGTCGATGCACAGCACGCTGTGGTTCGAGAGTTCTTCGAGGGCCTTGTTGAAGCCCAGAGCGCCGACCACGTGGGTGAGTTCGACGAACGTGCCGAACGCCTTGGGCTCGGGAACGCTGTGGTAGATCGAGGCGAGCAGGTGGGTCTTGCCGACGCCGAAGCCGCCGTCGAGGTACAGACCTGCACCGATGGCCGGAGTCTTCTTGCCGAAGAGACCGCGCTTGCCCTTGCCGCGGATCTTCTGCACCTTGTTCGCGAACTCCTCGGCCTTCGCGACCGCAGCAGCCTGCGTCGGCTCCTTGGGGTCGGGAATGTACGAGGAGAAACTGACGTCGTCGAACATCGCCGGCGGGACCATCTGCGCGATCAACTGATCGGAGGGGACCACGGGATTTCGGTCGACAAGGCGTGCGGGCATTTGTCGAGCGTAACGACGTGGTCTGATCTCTCTCATGCAGCTTCTCCATATTGGGACCTACTTCACATCGGAGCAGGCAACCGAGTCCGCGCCCACCGTCGGATCGACACTCGACGACGACGCCCTCCGCGCCCTGCACGCGTATCCGACCGAGCTGGACCGGCCGTGGATCCGTACCAACTTCGTCGCCAGCATCGACGGATCGGTCACCGCGAACGGTAAGTCGGCGGGCCTGGGAACCCCCGCGGACAGTCGCCTGTTCGGCATTCTGCGAGAACTGTGCGACGCGGTCCTGGTCGGTGCCGGAACCGCTCGCGCCGAGAACTACGGCGGCGTCTCGCTGTCCGCCGAGGCGAAGGCACGGCGGGTGGCCGGCGGACTCGAACCGGTTCCGACGATCGTAGTGGTCACCGCGTCCGGTTCGATCGACGCAGATTCTCGATTGATCACCGACACCGAGGTGCAGCCGGTGGTGCTGACCTCGGCCGCGGCGGACGGCTCGAAAGTGGCCGCGCTTCGTTCGGCGGGTGCGACGGTGATCGAGGTGTCCGGCGAATCGGTGTCGACCGGCGACATCGTTGCGACGCTCACCGACCTCGGGTTCCGCCGCATCCTGTGCGAGGGCGGACCGGGACTGTTCGGGCAACTGGTCTCCGACGGGGCGGCGGACGATCTGTGTCTGACGATCTCGCCGATGCTCGTCGCCGGAGAAGCGGGCCGTATCGCCCACGCAGGCGACGCGTCCGACACGCCGATGCACCGGGCACACGTTCTGGGTGATGAGGACGGAACGCTGCTCACGCGCTGGGTGCGTCGCCCATGAGCAGCGCGCCGTCCGGCATCGATCGAAAAGTCGATAGCCTCGCACGGTGACGCAGAAACGAACGTTGCTCGCCGCGGTCCTCGTCCTCGCCACGATGTGCGCTGCCTGTGGCGCCGGCCCGTCGATCCGACCCGACGTCGCGGTCGAACAACGCTCCCCCGGTCAGCCGGCCGAGCCCTCGCCGGACACGCCACCGGAACCGGTCGCACTGGCCGTGCCGACCACCGATCTCCCCTGGGCCGACTGCACCGCAGCCACACTCGGCACGTTCGGACTCACCTCCACCACTCCCGGCCTGATACTCGAATGCGCAGAGTACGAAGCCGACGTCGATGCCAGCGGCCAGATGTTCGGCACCTTCGCCGTCGGCGCACTGCGAGCCCGACTCGACAGAACACCCACCGATGCGGGACCGCTGGTGTTCACGTCCGGTTCGGATCGGTCCTCGATCGCCACGTTGGCCACGATGGCCGCAGGCCCGCTCGCGACGCTGCTCGAGGCGCATCCCATCGTCGCGGTGGATCGACGCGGCATCGGCCGATCCACCGCCGTCGTCTGCATCGACGCGACGACCAAAACGGACGTCGACGCGCTGGGGCAGTTCACCAGATCCGATGCCGACGCAGTCGACCGCGCTGTCGACGCCGGTCGTGACGCCACGATCGAGTGCACCGACACGTTGCAACCGCAGGAGCTCGCGTTCGGAACCACCTACGCCGCCGACGATCTGGAGCGCCTACGACAACTCTGGGGTGTGGAACAGATAGGCCTGATCGGCTCGGGCAACGGCGCGCTCACCGCATTGGCCTACGCGGCGAAGTTTCCGGCCAACATCTCGCGCCTGATCCTCGATTCGCCGACCGGCGTGGGGGGAGATCAGATCACGTTGGCCGAGCAGCGGACGCAGGGCAAGGAAGCAGCCTTCAGAGCGTTCGCGCAGCGATGCGTCGCGCTGAACTGCACTCTCGGTAGCGATCCGACGGCCGCCGTCGACCAGCTGCTCCGACGCGCTGCCGGTGGCGAATTCTCACCGCTGTCCACCCACGAGATTCTCGACGGCATCACCTTCGCCCTGGCATCGACAGCAGGCGACGCGTCGTCTCGGGCCACCGGGCTCGCCACCGCCCTGTCCTCGGCCGCCGGGTCCGACACCACCGCGCTGTCGGCCCTCGCCGAACAGGGTCGCAACGCCTACGGCACCGACGGGCAGTTCGTGTCTCGGTGCACGGACGGGCAGCAGTGGCCGTCGCCGCAGGGCGTTCGCGACCTGACGGCACAGTGGACCGACCGCTATCCCATCTACGGCACCGACGCTGCTCTGACGGCGCTGCTGTGCTCGTCCTGGCCGACGGCTCCGTCCACTCCGCTACCCACCTCCCTGGACGTTCCGGTGTTGGTCCTGTCCAACCCAGGCGACCCGATCGTCGGCAACGGCGGACTGTCCTCGGTCACCGGGTTGGTCGGGGCGACCGGTGCAGGCGTCGCCTCGGCCGCGTGGCAGGGCAGCGGGCATCCGAGCCTCGGTGGATCGCAGTGTCTGCAGAGCGCTGCGGTGAACTACGCACGCGACACCGCACTTCCGGTGGACGGCACCGTCTGCCCCGCCTGAACCGGGTACCCATCGCGGGGTGTCCGTCGCCGGTACGGTCACCGCCTCGGGTACCGTTCCCGGGTGTCACTTAGCTTTCTGGAGCCGCGGTCAGGGCGGACGACCGCCGAGGTAATCAAGTACGCCCTGTGGCCGATCGCCATCATGACCGTCATCCAGCGCGTGGTGATCAAAGCGGTCAACGGAGACATCACCAACGACTTCAACCCGGTGTACAGCGCCGCCCTGGCATTCCTCAACCGCCAGCCGGTGTACACGGCGAACTTCGACTCGGTCGATCCGCACTACCTGTACCAACCGAGCGCAACGATGCTGCTCTCCCCCATTGCCGTCATCGACCCCGAGCGGTCCCGCTGGCTGTTCATCATCGCCAGCACCGTCGCGATTCTGCTGGCGCTGTACATCCTGTTGCGCATCTTCGGATTCCGGCTCGATTCGGTAGCCGCCCCCGCTCTCCTGCTGGCCGCCTTCGTCAGCGAAACCGTCACCAACACGTTGGTGTTCACCAACTTCAACGGCTTCGTGCTTCTCGGCGAGGTGGCCTTCCTCGGTTTTCTCCTCCAACGCAAGGACCTGTCGGCGGGCGTCGCCATGGGTCTGACTCTGGCGATCAAACCGATGCTCGCGCCGCTGCTGTTGCTTCCACTGATGACGCGTCAGTGGAAGGTCTTCATCACCTCGATCGCGATCCCCGTGGTGATGATGGCCATCGCCTGGCCGCTGTCGGTGGATCCGATGAACTTCATCGACCGGACGCTGCCGTACCTGCTGCAGACTCGCGACTACTTCAACAGCGCTGTCGTCGGAAACGGCCGCTACTACGGTGTTCCCGAACTCCTCACCCTCGGAATCCGAGCGGTCCTGGGAATCATGGTTCTGATTTCGCTGTGGCTGCTCTACCGGTACTGCCGCGAGGATCGACTGTTCTTCTTCGCGACCACCTCGGGGTTGATCCTCACCGCGCACTGGCTGCTGGGCTCGCTCGGCCAGATGTACTACTCGATGATGCTGTTCCCGCTGCTGATGACCGTCGTGCTGAAGAACTCGGTACTGCGCAACTGGCCCGCCTGGCTCGCGATCTACGGATTCATGAACTACGACCGATGGCTCTCGGGGCGCTGGATCGAAACCGGTCGCGCCTTGGACTACCTGCGCACCACATTCGGCTGGGCACTGCTGATCGTCGTCATCTTCGGGGTCCTCGTCGGGCGCTGGTTCGCCGCACGGAGCGAAGGGCGGTTGGAGGACGGAATCGAACCCAGCTACCTGTTGCCGAGCGCTCCACCAGCGAAAACGGCATAGCCCGACAAATCGTATTAGCGTGTGAGCATGAGTTCAGCTACCGACAACAATTCCGCCCCGGCCGTCCAGCTCACCGATGCGCAGTGGCGCGAGAAGCTCACCCCCGAGGAGTACGCGGTGCTGCGGCAGGCGGGCACCGAACGCCCCGGCGTCGGCGAATACACCGATACGACCACCGAGGGCATCTACGAATGCCGTGCCTGCGGTGCCGAACTGTTCCGTAGCACCGAGAAGTTCGAATCGCACTGCGGCTGGCCGTCCTTCTTCGACCCGGCCGACAGCGACGCCGTCATCCTCAAAGAGGACACCACGCTCGGAATGCGCCGAGTCGAGGTCGTCTGCCGCACCTGCCACAGCCACCTCGGCCACGTCTTCGAGGGCGAGGGCTACCCCACGCCGACCGACCAGCGGTACTGCATCAACTCGATTTCGTTGACCCTCAAGCCTGCATCCTGATCGTCCCCCCAAAGCCGGAGATCGCCCTGCCGAACTGCGAGCCATGAACTGCGGATGCGTCGAAACGCAGTCCGAGACTTCCTGAATTTACTTTTGTTTTGCTTAATACATAGAGTAAATTTTACTGTCATGGCTACGTCGATCAAGACTTTCTGGTGGCGCCAGGTGAAACTGACCGGCGTCAAACCCAACTTCGGCGACGAACTGACGCCCGGACTGGTGAGATCACTGTTCGGACAGAAATGCTCCTGGCGTCGTGCGAAGCGAAGCGACATGATCGGGGCAGGTTCCACTCTCGAAATGGTCCAGCTCATGCAGGCGCGGAAGGGTCTCAAGGTCTGGGGTTCGGGATTCATGCTCAGCGAGACTGCCCACGAAAAAGACTTCAGCTACCCAGACTTCGACTTCTACGCTGTGCGCGGGCATCTGTCGTTGAGTCGCATCGAGTCCGAGCGCAAGGTCGCGGTCGGGGACCCCGGGCTTCTGGCGAACAGGGTCTATTCACGCTCCCAGCCGGTACCTGGTCGAATCGGTCTCGTTTACCACTGGGTGCACAAGAAGGATCCTGTAGTGCTCGCGCTTGCGCGAGAAAAGAACGTCACGTTGATCGACCCGTCCCGAAAGCCGGCCAAGGTCATCGCCGACATCACCGCATGCGACTTCGTGATGTCCACGAGTCTGCACGGCTTGATCGTCGCTGACTCGTACGGCATCCCCAACGCGTGGATAAAACTGCCACAGGACATAGGCGGCAACGGATACAAATTCGACGACTACTACTCCGCTTTCGACCGGCAAGCGCTCCAACATCCGTCGGACCTTGCGCGGGATAACGAGAAAATCGCGCAGCTTCGGAAGGACTATCGACCGATCCCGAATCTGACGGAAATCCAAGACGATCTGATCGCCGCATTTCCGTTCGCTCCGCGCTACACGGCCTGAATTCAGCAGGCCGAGAACAGAGCTGAACATCGTTAGCACCACTCGTTCGCCTGCTCCGACGGTGCATACTGTGAGCATGCGCACTTTCACTTCACCAGAGCAGATCAAAGCGGCCGTCGGCGAAGACCTGGGCACCAGCGATTGGTTGCAGATCACCCAGGAGCGGGTGAACACCTTCGCCGACGCCACCGGCGATCATCAGTGGATTCACGTCGACGTCGAGCGGGCGAAGAAGGAAAGCCCGTTCGGCGCGCCCATCGCCCACGGATTTCTGAGCCTGTCGCTGGTGTCGATGCTCAACTGGCAGATCTACACCATCGAGAACACCAAGCTCGGAATCAACTACGGCTCCAACAAGGTTCGCTTCATCAACCCGGTGAAGGTCGGAGCCCACGTGCGTCTGCAGACCACCCTCGTCTCCGTCGAGGACGTGTCCGGCGGAGCACTGCAGATGGTGACGGCGGGAACGTTGCAGATCGAGGGCGAGGACAAGCCCGCCCTCGTCGCCGAGATCATCTCTCGCGTCGTGTTCTGACCCCGGACCGAACAGGTGGATCGAACGCGGTGATCGGCGGCAACGGCTCGTCGTAGCGTTCGATCTCCACCAACACGTGCTGGCCGGTGCACCCGCGCGCGAGCGCCGACGAGCCCTCGTCTGCGGTCAGCACATTCACGCTGCCGTGCTTGCACATCGACCCGGGATCGGCCGGATCCTCGGGGTCGTACCAGGCCCCGGTGGACAGCTGCACGACCGACTCCAGCATCGCGTCGTCGACCACCACACCGGCCAGGCAGGAGCCGCGATCGTTGAACACCCGCACGACGTCCCCGTCGGACACTCCCCTGGCTGCGGCCGCCGACGAGTGCATTCGTATGGGCTCGCGGCCCTGAACCTTCGAGTTGCGGCTCACCGCACCGTGATCGAGCTGACTGTGCAGCCGCGTGCGCGGCTGGTTGGCGATCAGGTGCAACGGAAACTGCTCGGCCCGCGGTCCGCCGAGCCACTCGGTCGGCTCGAACCACATCGGATGCCCACGGCAGTCCTCGTAGTCGAACCCCGCCACCGTCGCCGAGAAAATTTCGATCTTCCCGCTCGGGGTGCGCAACGCGTTGCCCACCGGATCGCGTCGGAAATCCTCGAAGAACGTCAGATCGTCCTCGGTCTTCATCCGAAACGAACCTTCGCGCCTGAAGTTTTCGTATTCCGGAGTGTCGACGCCCCCGGCACGTAGATATCCGCGCCACTGCTCGTACAGATGCTCGAGCCACTGCTGCGAGCTACGCCCCTCGGTGAACTGCTCGCCCACACCGAGTTTCGTCGCCAGCTCGGCGAACGTGTCGTAATCGTCGCGGGAATCGGCAAAGCGCTCGGCGGCGGGCGACATGGCGACGAGCAAGGGATCGTTGCGCGTGCAGCTCAGATCCGACCGCTCCAACGACGTGGTCGACGGGACGACGATGTCCGCGTGCTTGGCCATCGGTGTCCAGTACGGGTCGTGCACCACGACGGTGTCGGTTCTGCCGAGAGCGCGACGCAGCCGTCCCAGATCCTGGTGATGGTGGAACGGGTTTCCGCCGGCCCAGTAAACGACCTTGATATCGGGGTAGGTCAATCGCTTACCGTCGTAATCGAATTCAGAACCCGGATTCAGCAGCATGTCCGAGACCGCGGCGACCGGAATCAAATCGGGAACGGGATTGATGCCCTGCGGCAGGGTCGGCAACGGATACGGCACCGGGGCCAGACCGGGCTCGTTCATCGACCCGTACCCGTGCCCGAATCCTCCACCCGGAACGCCTATCCCACCGAGCATCGACGCCAAGGTGACGCCCATCCACGGTGCCTGTTCGCCGTGCCGCGTCCGCTGCAGCGACCAGGTGACCGTCACCATCGTGCGTTTCGACGCCATCTCCCGAGCGAGATCCGCGATCACCTCGGCCTCGATGCCGCAGATCGCAGACGCCCATTGCGGGGTCTTCGGTGTGCCGTCCGTGCTGCCGAGCAGGTAGCGCTCGAACTCGGGGTATCCCTCGCAGTACTTCTCCAGAAACGCTGTGTCGTGCAGCTTCTCGTCGGCGAGAACGAATGCGAGAGCCAGCATCATCGCCACGTCGGTACCGGGCCGCGGCGCGATCCATCGAGCGTCGCCGCTCATGTCGTTGCGCAGTGGACTGACGGAGACGATCTGTCCGCCGCGAGCACGCATCGCGTCGAGTGAGCCGACGGTCGGATGATCGGACGTGCCGCCGTGATTGATGCCGGTGTTCTTCACCGGAACCCCACCGAACGCCACCAGCAGTTCGGTATGTGCCGCAATGACATTCCAGGATGTGGAGCGCGAGAACATCTTCCAATGCGCACCGAGAACGTGCGGCATGATGACGCCGGTCGCACCCAGGGAGTAACTGTGCACCGACCGCGTGTAGCCGCCGAGGCAGTTGAGGAAGCGGTGCACCTGACTCTGCGCGTGATGGAAGCGTCCGGCACTCGCCCAACCGTACGACCCGCCGTAGATGGCGTTGTTACCGAATGTGCTGACGACTCTGCGCAATTCGGCCGCCAGCAGATCGGTGAGCTCGTCCCACGAGACGTCGACGAACTCGTCGCTGCCACGCTTGTCGGTCGGGCCCGGCCCGTCCTCGAGCCAACCCCTGCGCACCGCCGGTGACGTGATGCGCGACCGATGGGTCACCGAACCGACGAGGTTGCCCAGTACCGGGGAGGGATTGCTGTCCGTCACCTGAGGATGGACGGCAGTGACATCGCGTCCGTCCGACTCGGCCCTGAACATGCCCCAGTGGCCCATGTGCTGAACGCCGGCCGCTCCGGTCATCGAACTACCCCGGTCATCGAATTCCGAACGCGCTCAACGCCTTCAGCAGTGCATCGGGCCGCTGCGCCGTCGGCACCGGATCGACGAGAGCGAAGCTGCATCCGATCTCCTGCGCGGCGCCGTCGGCCTCGTCGCTATCGCCCACCATCAGCGTCACCGCTGGGTCGACGCCCAACGCCGCCACTGCGTGCCGGAAAATCTCGGGCTGCGGCTTGACGTGACCTACCTCGAACGAGAGCACGAACTCGTCGACGTACCGATCGAGACCCCGATCGACGAACGCCGGACGGATGTCGAAGGCTATGTTGCTCAGTACACCGACCCGAACCGACTCGGCAGCAAGCTTTTTCAGGACCGCCTCGGTGTCCGGGTACGGCGTCCAGGAATCCGCATCGATCACGCGACCGTAGACGGATTCTGCGTGCGCCGGGTCGGTGACGCCGGACTGCGCGAGCACGTGCAGATACGCCTGTCGGTGCAGCGCCGGGTCGAGATCGCGGTTCCGCCACGCATGACGCGTCGCGTCGTCGAACTCGACCGTCTCCCCCACCGGTGCCGTCATACGGCGCATGAGTTCCGCGGCTCCCGCACCGTCGACGGGGGTGCCGTCGGCATCGTGGACGCCGTCGAACCAGGAGGGGTGTTCCTCGAGCCTGAACAACGTGCCCGAGAAGTCGAACAGGACGGCCTCGATCGCGGGTGTGCCCGTGCTCGTCACGGCAGGGATTCGACGAGCGCGTCCACCTCGACCCGAGGGCCGGTGAAGAACGGAGTCTCCTCGCGCACGTGACGCCTCGCCTCGGTGGCCCGCAGGTCACGCATCAGGTCGACGATGCGATCGAGTTCGGGAGCCTCGAAGGCCAGGATCCACTCGTAGTCGCCGAGTGCGAACGACGGCACGGTGTTGGCCCGCACGTCCTTGTAGTCGCGTGCTGCCTTGCCATGGTCGGCGAGCATCGTGCGGCGCTCGTCGTCGGGCAGCAGGTACCAATCGATAGAGCGGACGAACGGGTAGACGCAGATGTATGCGCCCGGGTCCTCACCGGCGATGAAGGCCGGGACGTGGCTCTTGTTGAATTCGGCCGGGCGGTGCAGCGCGGTGTTGCTCCACACCGGAGTGCTCGCCTTGCCCAGCGCGGTGGTGCGACGGAAATCGGAATAGGTGGCCTGCAGGTCCTCGATGCGCTCGGCGTGTGTCCACACCATGAAGTCGGCGTCGGCGCGCATGCCGGCGATGTCGTAGACCCCGCGCACAGCGACACCCTTGTCTTCACGACCTTCGAAGAACACCTTCGCTTCCTTGGCGGCCGCGGCCCGATCCTCGCCCAGAACACCGGGCGTGACCTTGTAGACCGAGAACATCAAGTAGCGAAGAGTCGAGTTGAGCGCTGAGTAATCGAGGCGTGCCATGGCCCTATCGTGCCACTTCGATCAGACGGGCGGCAGCGGTGGTGGCGGACGCAATACACGCGGGCACCCCGACACCGCGCTGCCAGGCTCCGGTGACCTCGAGGCCGGGTAGGTCGGCGACTCCGGCCTCGATGGCGGCGACGCGATCGAGGTGGCCCGGCGCGTACTGCGGCAGGCCTCCCGGCCAGCGCTGCACGGTTGCGGCGAGCGGCCGCGCGTCGATGTTCGCCACCGCCGCGAGGTCGGCGAGCGCCGTCTCGATCGACTCCGCGTCGGATCGGTCCGACGCCGTGGTGTCACCGAATCGGCCGAGCGAGGCCCGCAGCAGTACCGCGTCACGCTCACCCAGGTGTGGCCACTTGCGGCTCGACAGAGTGAACGCCTTGACGTCCAAGCCCGCGTCCGTGGCCACCAGAATTCCCGAATTCTGCGGCAGCTCCGTCGTCTTGGGGAACGCGAGCGCGACGACGACCGAGGATGCGAGTTCGATCTCCCGCGCGGCCTGCGACGCCGTGGGTGCCACCTCGGCGATGAGCCGACCGAGAATCGGCGCAGGGACCGCCAGCACCACTCCGTCGACGAGTCCGAGTCCATCGACGAACCATCCGCTCGACTCGCGGCGGATCTCCTCGACGCCTGCTCCGACGACCGTCCTGGCATCGCTCGCAGCGACCAGAGCATCGAGCAGCACCGCATAACCGTCGCGCAGCCCGCCGAACACCGGTCCCGGCGACGGGGTGGGCAGTGCAGCCAGCACGGCCTCGGTCAGGTTCGCCGCTCCGCCGTCCAACGCGGCAGCCAACGTCGGAAGGGCAGCACGGACACCGATGGAGCTCGCCGAGCCGGAGTACACGCCGCCGAGCAGCGGATCGACCGAACGGCTCACGACCTGGGAGCCGAACCGGCTGCCCACGAGATCGGCCACACTGACGTCCGAGCCCGCGGTCCAGGCGAAGGGCCGCGCGGTCTCGGTCTCGATGAGGTGCAGGTCTTCGGGGTCCACCAGATCCCGTACGGAATCGGCGGACGACGGGATGCCCATCAGAGTGCCGAGAGGAAGCGCGTGTGTTCGACCGCCGGAGAAGACGAGCGGCCGCACCTGCGCCGGGTACACCAGCTGATCCGACAGACCGAGCTCGGCGAGCAGAGCAGGCACCTCGGGACGTCGACCGATGAAGGCCTCCGCACCGACGTCGAGCGAGTCCGTGCCGACCGCGGTGGTGCGCAGCGTGCCGCCGATGCGAGACGAGGCCTCGACGAGAGTGATCTCGGCATCCGGCCCGCAGGACTGCCGAAGGCGATACGCCGCGACGAGGCCGGAGATTCCGCCGCCGACCACGGCGTAGCGCCGCACCGTCACAACGAATGCACCAGCGACACCACGCGCGTCAGAATGTCGGGATCGGTATCGGGAAGCACTCCGTGTCCGAGGTTGAACACATGTCCGCGCGCACCGGCCGCGACAGCGCGGTCTGCCTCGGCGGCGATGCGTCGAACTTCCGTCTCGACGGCGTCCCAACCGGCGAACAGCACCGCTGGATCGAGATTGCCCTGCAGGGCTTTGCCGTTGCCGACACGATGCACGGCGTCGTCGAGTGGGATCCGCCAGTCGACGCCGACCACATCGGCGCCGGCCTCACCCATCGCCCCGAGCAACTCTCCGGTTCCGACGCCGAAGTGGATCTTCGGTACACCGGCCGAGGACACTGCCTCGAACACTCGCTGCGAGTGCGGCAGGACGTACTCGCGGTAGTCGGCGAGGGACAGCGCACCCGCCCAGGAGTCGAACACCTGCACTGCGTCGACGCCCGCAGCCAACTGAGCCTGCAAGAACGTGATCGTCGTGGTGGCCAGTGCGTCGAGCAGGGCGTGCCAGGTCGCCGGATCGGACCGCATCAGTGCCTTGGTCTTCTCGTGATTGCGACTCGGGCCGCCCTCGACCAGATACGACGCGAGGGTGAACGGTGCGCCCGCGAAACCGATGAGCGGCGTACCGGCGAGTTCGCGGGTGAGGATCCGCACCGCGTCGGCCACCGGCTCCACCTGATCGGCGGTCAGGACCGGCAGTGCGGCGACGTCGGCGGCCGACCGCACCGGCTGCGCGACGACCGGTCCGGTGCCTGCCACGATGTCGAGATCGATACCGGCGGCCTTGAGCGGAACGACGATGTCCGAGAACAGGATTGCCGCGTCCACGTCGTGGCGACGAACGGGTTGCAGGGTGATCTCGGCCACGAGGTCGGGCCGGAAGCACGAATCCAACATGCCGATGCCTGCACGAATCTTGCGGTACTCGGGCAGCGACCTACCGGCCTGGCGCATGAACCACACCGGCCGACGTGAGGGAGCTCGACCCGCGATCGCGGCCAGGAACGGTGCGTCCGGGAGTTCTCGGCGGGCGGGGGCTGTGGCGTGCGGTTCGGCGTTCATCGGGTTCCATGCTGCCACGCGTCGGGAATGCTCCCGCCACCAAGGGCGACACACCCACTTCGGTTGCATCACGGCTCGGCGCGCCTCCGCCTGAGCGCAACGTGACGCGTCTAACGTCCGGTGACGTGACCGAACCCCATTCCACCGCCGAACCTGCGCCGTTCCGCGCCGCCATCGACGCGATGCATCGGGCTCAGGTACACCCGGCGATCGAAATCGGTCCGATCCGGCCGCCGCAGCGTCTCGCCCCGTACAGCTACGCGATCGGTGCCGAGGTCAAGCATCCCGACTCCGACCAGGTCGACGAACAGAGTGACGGCGACGCCTTCGGCCGCCTCATCCTGCTGTACGACCCCGACGGTGCCGAGGCGTGGAACGGCACCCTTCGACTGGTCGCGTACATCCAGGCGGACGTCGACGAGTCCCTCGCCGACGATCCCCTGCTCCCCGAGGTCGGGTGGAGTTGGCTGGTGGATGCGCTGGAGTCACGGTCGGAGCCGCTGAACGCGCTCGGCGGCACGGTCACCTCGACCAGCTCGGTGCGCTACGGCGACATCGCCGGGCCACCCAAGGCCCACCAACTCGAACTGCGCGCCTCGTGGACGGCCACGTCCGAGGACCTCTCGACGCACGTCGAAGCGTTCTGCGAGGTACTCGCCTACGCGGCAGGCTTGCCGCCCGCGGGCATCACCACCCTCGGTCAACGCAGTTCCAGCCGCACATAGTGGGCCGTCCTCCCACCCGCAGGGCCTAGAGTCACATCTCATGTCAGCCGAGAGTTCTCCCGAGACCACGCCGGACGACGAGGCGACCGAGCCTGTCGCCGTTCCGCTACTGGCCCCGGCTGACGGCGTACCCGACGTGGTCGACACGCCGGACGCCGTGCGCGCGGCCGCCGCTCTGCTCGCAGCAGGTCACGGCCCCCTCGCCGTCGACGCCGAACGCGCCTCGGGCTTCCGCTACTCCCAGCGCGCCTACCTGCTGCAGTTCCGTCGTCGCGGGGCAGGCACGGTTCTGCTCGATCCGATCCCGGTGACCGGCGACCTCGCTCCGCTCGCCGAGGTGATCAACCCGCTCGAATGGGTACTGCACTCCGCCGATCAGGACCTACCGGGGCTCGCCGAACTCGGCCTGGTGCCTGCCACGCTGTACGACACCGAACTGGCAGGACGCCTCGCCGGATTCGATCGCGTGGGGCTCGGTGCCATCGTCGAACGCACCCTCGGATTGGCCCTGCAGAAAGGCCACGGGGCAGCCGACTGGTCCACCCGGCCGCTGCCCGACACCTGGCTGAACTACGCCGCGCTCGACGTCGAGGTTCTTCTCGAACTGCGCGACGCGATGGCCGAGGAGCTCGAAAAGCAGGGCAAGACGGAGTGGGCAGCACAGGAATTCGCCCACATCCTCACGCTCGGGCCACCCAAACCCAAGACCGACAGATGGCGTCGGACATCGGGGATCCATGCGATCAAGTCTCCCCGCACCCTCGCTGCCGTTCGCGAATTGTGGACCACGCGAGACGAACTGGCAGCCAAGCGTGATGTGGCACCGAGCCGAGTGCTGCCCGACTCGGCGATCGTGGCGGCGGCAACAGCGGACCCGAAATCCTCGCGCGAGCTCGAGCAACTGCCGGTCTTCGGCGGCCCCCGTCAGCGCAGATCGTCCCGATTGTGGGCCTCGGCCCTGACCCGTGCGCGGGCGCTCCCGACCTCCGAATTGCCCTCGATGGCAGCGTCTTTCGACGGGCCGCCTCCGGTCAATCGCTGGGCTCGCCGCGATCCCGACGCAGCGGCGCGACTCGCCGACGTACGAGCCGCGATGACCGAGCTCAGCGAATCGGTTGCAGTGCCGGTCGAGAATTTGTTGATGCCGGATCTGCTACGCCGCCTGGTGTGGGATTGGCAGAATCCGGTCGATTCCGACGTGGACCCGGCCGAGCTGATCGAGGCCCGACTGGCCGACGGCGGGGCCCGACCCTGGCAGCGGACGCTGGTGGTACCGGTACTGGCGAAGGCGCTACACCCTTCCCAAGTTACCGACGAGTAATACCGGCTACAGTAGGACACGCGTCCGGGCACCCGGGCGAGTCGTCCGCATCTGTCGGGAGGATCGAAAAGCGTGTCTGTACCCGCGTCCACCAGCTCACAGAGGAATGTTGTCTTCGTCGACGGCATCCGTACCCCGTTCGGCAAAGCAGGCCCCAAGGGCATGTACGCCGACACTCGCGCAGACGACCTCGTCGTCAAAGCAATCCGCGAACTTCTTCGCAAGAACCCCAATCTCCCTCCCGAGCGCATCGACGAGGTCGCGATCGCCGCGACCACGCAGACCGGTGACCAGGGCCTGACCATCGGCCGTACGTCCGCACTGCTCGCCGGACTCCCCCGCAGCGTCCCCGGCTTCGCCATCGACCGCATGTGCGCAGGCGCGATGACCTCGGTCACCACCACCGGATCGGGCATCGGCTTCGGCCAGTACGACGTCGTCATCGCCGGTGGCGTCGAGCACATGGGCCGCCACCCGATGGGTGAGGGCGTCGACCCCAACCCGCGCTTCCTCGCCGACAAGCTCGTCGATCCCAGCGCGCTGGTGATGGGCAACACCGCCGAGAACCTGCACGACCGGTTCCCGAGCATCACCAAGGACCGCACCGACGCGTACGCCGTCGCCAGCCAGAACAAGTACGACGCCGCCAAGAAGGCCGGCCTCATCGCCGACACTCTCGTGCCCGTCGCCACCAAGTCCGCCGCAGGGTGGGGCCTGGCCACCGAGGACGAGCCGCCCCGTCCCGGCACCACCGTCGAAGACCTCGCCAAGCTCAAGACGCCGTTCCGGCCCGCCGGTCGCGTCACCGCAGGCAACGCCGCAGGACTCAACGACGGAGCCACCGCCGCGATCCTGGCCGGCGAGGACACCGCGCACGAGCTCGGCCTGAACATCGGCATGCGAATGGTCGGCTTCAGCTTCGCAGGCGTCGACCCGGCCGTCATGGGCATCGGCCCGGTCCCCGCGACCGAGAAACTCCTCGGCCGAACCGGATTGAGTATCGACGACATCGGTCTGTTCGAGATCAACGAGGCCTTCGCCATCCAGGTTCTCGCCTTCCTCGAGCACTACGGCATCGCCGACGACGACCCCCGCGTCAACCAGTGGGGCGGGGCCATCGCGTGCGGCCACCCCCTCGCATCCTCGGGCGTTCGCCTGATGACGCAATTGAGCCGCCAGTTCGCCCAACAGCCCGACGTGCGCTACGGCCTGACGACCATGTGCATCGGTCTCGGCATGGGCGGCACCGTCATCTGGGAGAACCCCAACCACGCTGATTACTCGGGAGCAGCCAAATGAGTGATATCACCACAGCGTTCACCGACGAGGTAGTCACGAACGCGTTCACCAAGATCGTCTCCGTACCGGGGCTCGACGGTTCCATCGCCCTCGTGACGCTCGACAACGGTTTCGATCACACCAAGCCGTCGACCTTCGGTCCCGGCGGACTGGCCAAGTTCGACGCCGCACTCGACGAGGCATTCGCAGCGAACCCAGTGGCCATCGCCGTCACCGGTAAGCCGTTCATCTTCGCCGTCGGTGCCGACCTCAACGGTGTGCCGAACATCAAGACCAAGGACGAGGCGCTGCAGATCGGGCAGCTCGGCCACAAGGTGTTCCGTCGCCTGCGCGAGTCGACGATTCCGACGTTCGCCTTCATCAACGGTGCCGCGCTCGGCGGCGGCCTCGAAGTGGGACTGCACTCGCACTATCGCACCGTCGCCGAGAACGCTGCTGCGCTCGGCCTGCCCGAGGCCTTCCTCGGTCTGGTCCCGGGATGGGGCGGAACTCAGTTGCTGCCCAACATCATCGGAGCCTCGAACGCCGTCACCGTCGTCATCGAGAACGCACTGAACCAGAACCGCGTCCTCAAGCCGCAGCAGGCACTCGACCTCGGCATCGCCGACGCCCTCTTCGGCGGAGCCGATTTCCTCGAGCAGTCCCTCGCGTGGGCTGCGCAGGTGATCAAGGGCGAGATCGTTCCCAACCGTCCCGAGATCGACCGCGGACAGGCCTGGGACGACGCCATCGCCCGCGCCAAGGGCATCGTCGCGGGCAAGACCAACAACTTCGCCCCCGGCCCCGTCGCCGCTGTCGAACTGCTCGAGCTCGCCAAGAACACCGACATCACCGACTCGGCCTCGCTCGACAAGGCCTTCGCGGCCGAGGACGAGGCCCTGTCCACGTTACTGGTCAAGGACGAACTCCGTGCGGGCCTCTACGCCTTCGATCTGGTGCAGAAGCGCGCGAAGCGTCCCGCCGGTGCACCCGATAAGTCGTTGGCACGCAAGATCTCCGGCGTCGGCATCGTCGGTGCCGGTTTGATGGCCAGCCAGCTCGCCCTGCTGTTCGTGCGCCAGCTGAAGGTGCCGGTGATCCTCACCGACATCGATCAGGAGCGCATCGACAAGGGCGTCGGCTACGTCCACGGGGAGATCGACAAGCTACTCGGCAAGAAGCGCTTGTCCCCCGACGCCGCAAATCGGTTGAAGGCGTTGGTGTCCGGCTCGATCGACAAGTCCGCGTTCGCGAACACCGACTTCGTGATCGAGGCCGTGTTCGAGAACCTCGACGTCAAGAAGAAGGTGTTCGCCGAGGTCGAGGAATTCGTCTCTGCCGAAACGATTCTCGCGACCAACACGTCCTCGCTGTCGATCACCAAGATGGCTGCAGACCTCGAGCACCCCGAGCGCGTCGTGGGCTTCCACTTCTTCAACCCCGTCGCGGTGCTTCCACTGCTCGAGGTCGTCAAGGGTGAGAAGACCGACGATGCCACCCTCGCAACGGCATTCGCGACGGCCAAAACCCTCAAGAAGTCGGCCGTGTTGTCGGCGGATCTCCCCGGATTCGTCTTCAACCGTCTCGTCACGCGCGCGTCGAACGAGATCATCAGCGCGATCGACGAGGGCACCCCGTTCGATGTCGCCGACGGCGCAGTGGGCGAACTCGGCATGCCGATGAGCCCGCTGACCCTGCTGGCTCTCGTCGGCCCGGCGGTCGCACTGCACACCGCGGAAACTCTCGGTGAGGCGTACCCGGAGCGGTTCAAGGACTCCCCCGGATTCCGTGCACTCGTGGAGGCGAAGAAGCCGGGCGTGTGGACCTACGGCCCCGAGGGCCAGGTGGTCGATCCCGAGGTCGCCGCACTGTGGCCGCAGGGAGATTCGCCGTCCACCGCCGAGCAGGTACTCGAACGCACCCGCAACGCCATCGCCGACGAGATCAAGATCATGCTCGACGAGGGCGTCGTGGCAGCAGCCGAGGACATCGACCTCTGCCTGCTCCTCGGCGGCGGATTCGGCTTCTGGAACGGCGGCATCACGCCGTACCTGGACCGCAGCGGTGCCTCCGAGGCCGCAACCGGTCAGCGCTTTCTCGCCCCGGGCGTAGCCAGCGTCTAGCGTTGCCCGCCGAGTTCGAGGTCATGGACGGATTTCTCCTGATTTCCTTCCATGACCTCGAACTCGGCTTTTTCGTGTCGAGATATGGTCTGACGCCATGAACAACGAGCGCGGTCGGCTGATCGGCATCGGCTATCGAATGTTGGGTTCGTACAGCGACGCCGAAGACGCCGCATCCGAAGCGCTCGTGCGCTGGTACCGACTCACCGACGCCGAACGCGACGACATCGACGTCCCCGGTGCGTGGCTCACCCGCGTCGTGAGCCGGATCTGCCTCGACATGCTCGGATCGGCCCGCGTACGCCGCGAGAACTACGTCGGGCAGTGGCTGCCGGAACCCGTCCGCGGCCTGGACTCCGAAAATTCGGTCGCCGCCGACCCCGCCGACCGAGTTGCGCAGCAGGAATCGGTGACGTTGGCACTGCTCGTCGTACTCGAATCGCTCGGTCCGGCGCAGCGAGTCGCATTCGTGCTGCACGACGCGTTCGCCGTGCCGTTCGACGAGATCGCGACCGTTCTCGATCGCTCCCCGGCTGCGTGCCGCCAACTCGCTTCTGCCGCACGAATTCACGTCCATTCCCGTCACCGTTCCATCGCCGACCCCATCGAGCACGACCGCGTCGTGCGGGCCTTCGCCTCGGCCTCCGCAGGCGGGGACATCGCATCCCTCGTCTCGGTGCTCGCGCCCGACGTCACCTTGGTCAGCGACGGCGGCGGCCACGTATCGGCGGCCCGCAACGCCGTTCTCGGATCCGATCGAGTCGCTCGCTTCGTCCGCGGCATCACTGCCAAGTCCACCGACCTCGAGTGGTCGATCGAACCTGTCAACGGCTTGTCGGGCATCGTCATCCGGCGCGACGGCGCGGTGTTCGGAGTCATCGGGTTCGGAGTCATCGGGTTCGAAACCGCCGACGGCGTGGTCGCCAGCGTGTGGATCGTGCTCAATCCGGACAAACTCCGGCACTGGGTCTGACACCGCCATACATTCGCCTCGGCTGCGTCGTCAGAGAGTGGAGGGCCGCGCAGTGCGGTCCACATCATCACTCGAGAATCAGGTGGATACGCGATGAAGCTAGCCGTAGCCGGTGGAACCGGAACCGTGGGAACGCACGTCGTCGAGGTTGCGCGGGAACGCGGACACGAGGTGGTCGTTCTGTCGCGCTCTGCCGGTGTGGATCTCGTCACCGGGTCGGGACTGTCGGACGCCCTGTCCGGCGTCGACGCGGTGGTCGACGTCGCGTCGACGCAGACGATCTCGGCGAAAGAGTCGACAGCGTTCTTCGCTGCCGTCACCCGCAATTTGCTGACTGCGGAGAGCGCAGCCGGAATCGGTCATCACCTGGCATTGTCGATCGTGGGGATAGACAAGGCCCCGTACGCGTACTACGCCGGAAAGGTGGAGCAGGAGAACATCGTTCGCTCGGGAGCTGTGCCGTGGACGATCCTGCGAGCCACTCAGTTCCACGAGTTCGCCGCGCAGATCCGCGCGCAGACCTCGTTCGGTCCGCTGACCGTCATCCCCAGGATGGTCTCGCAGCCGATCGCCGCCCGCGAGGTCGCCGAGCGACTGATCGACCTGGCGGAGCGTCCGCCGGCAGGCCGAGTCGCCGATCTCGGTGGACCACGTCAAGAGCGCATGGTCGAGATGGTGCGGCGCTACGCACGAGCAATCGGTGCCCGCGGCCTGGTGCTCGAGGTCCCGATTCCCGGCGCGTACGGTCGCGCGATGCGAGACGGAACGCTGGTCACCACGAACGATTCGGATCACGGTCTACAGACCTTCGATCAGTGGTCCGCTGCCCAGGCACGCTGAGTCGCATCTCGCCGAACTCGAAGTTGTGGACGATATTCCGGCGTTTTTCGTCCACAACTTCGAGTTCGACCGGTGCAATATCGGACAATTCACCTTTTTCGGTGAGCTGTTCTCCACGCGCCGCGGATATCGTCTCGATTTCGCTCCCATTCCGTCGGTGCGAGGACGATGATGGCGATCGACCACCAAGGATGCTGGTTCACCTCGAAAGCTGGGTCCCGTGATGACGCAAACCACCGATCGGCACACCGCCAAAGTCATCGGAGTCACGATTGCCGCCGCTGTCGGCGGTTTCCTGTTCGGGTTCGATTCGTCCGTCGTCAACGGCGCGGTGGACTCCATTCAAGAGAACTTCGCCCTGTCGTCGTTCGTCACCGGCTTCGCCGTCGCCATCGCGCTACTCGGTTGTGCGGTCGGTGCCTGGTTCGCCGGCCGCCTCGCGGACAGCTGGGGCCGGAAGAAGGTGATGCTGCTCGGTTCCGCGCTGTTCACCATTTCGTCGTTGGGATCCGGATTCGCGTTCAGCGTCCCGGATCTCATGCTCTGGCGTGTACTCGGCGGCCTGGGCATCGGTATCGCATCGGTGATCGCGCCCGCGTACATCTCGGAGATTGCCCCGGCCCGCTACCGAGGTGGATTGGCCTCGCTGCAACAGCTGGCGATCACCGTCGGAATTTTCGCCGCTCTACTGTCGGACGCGGTGCTGCAGAACGCCGCGGGCGGACCGTCGAACGACCTGTGGTTCGGACTCGAAGCCTGGCGGTGGATGTTCCTCGTCGGTGTCGCACCGGCGCTCGTCTACGGCTTCCTCGCCACTCTGATTCCCGAGTCGCCCCGATATCTCGTCGGAAAACACCTCGACGAAGAAGCCGCGCGAATTCTGGGAGACATCACCGGAGAAGTGAACCCGAACGAGAGGGTCAAGGAAATCCGGTTGACCCTGCGCCGGGAATCCAAGTCGTCGTTCGCCGATATCCGTGGACCGAAGTTCGGTCTGCAACCGATCGTGTGGGTCGGCATCACGATGGCGATTCTGCAGCAGTTCGTCGGAATCAACGCGATCTTCTACTACTCGACGACTCTGTGGAAGTCCGTCGGGTTCAGCGAAAACCAGTCTTTCGTCACCTCGGTGATCACCTCTGTCATCAACGTGTCGATGACATTCGTCGCCATCTTGTTCGTCGACCGATTCGGCCGACGAAATCTGCTCATGATCGGCTCCATCGGAATGTTCGTCGGCCTCGTACTCGCGGCCATCTCGTTCACTCAGGCGGTGGGCAGCGGCGACCAACTCGAATTACCGTCGCCCTGGGGTCCGGTCGCTCTCGTCGGTGCCAACCTCTTCGTGGTCTTCTTCGCCGCGACCTGGGGACCGATCATGTGGGTGATGCTCGGCGAGATGTTTCCCAACCGAATGCGCGCCGTCGCACTCGGATGCAGTACCGCCGCGAATTGGATTGCCAACTTCGCCATCACACTCGCATTTCCGCCGTTGTCCGACACCATCGGACTCGGATTCATCTATTCGTTCTTCGCGTTCTTCGCGATCCTGTCTTTCTTCTTCGTCAAGTACAAGATCAAGGAGACCAAGGGAATGGAGCTCGAGGACATGGAGATCTGACATGCCGATGTTCGTCGTCGAATACACCTACACCCCCGAAACGTCCTCGGGCCGTGACGATCACCGAACCGATCACCGCGCGTGGCTGCGCGAACTCGAGCGCCGCAAGATTCTCCGATCGTCGAGTCCACTCGCCGATCACAGTGGTGCCACGATGATCGTCGAAGGCACCGACAAGGCAAGCGTGGAGCGGATGTTCGCACACGATCCCTTCGCCCTGGCCCATCTGATCGATCGCGTTCAGATCGAGGAGCGGGTGGCCGGGACGTAGCAGGTCGTCGAGTCCTTGCGAAGTCCTGTGGCCGCTACCGCCAGAACAATCACGTAGACAATGCAATACGCGTTGCGTAGTCCGCCGTCGACGATCGGCGACACGGACTGCATGAACGTGCCGATCACCACCACATCGGCCTGTGTGCGGTACCAGGCCACGAAAGGTGCAGTGGCGGCGAGCACTCCGAGGACACGTAGCGTGCGGCCCCGCACGCTCGTTCGCGGGCGTGCACATGCGTCGAGTCCGATCACCAGCAGCGGAACGCACCACACCCAATGGTGGCCCCAGGAGAACGGCGAGACCATCGGGGCCGTGAGACCGCACACCGTCATCGCCAGCAGTGTTCTACCCGCACGGTGAGCTCGATACGACACCCACATCCCCGCAGCGAGGACGACCACCGCGGCCGGCAACCACACGATCGCAGGCGGATGCTCGGTTCCCCACGCCCGCGCCACCATCCCCCGAACCGACTGATTCGCGGGAGACGTGGTCGACCCAACGCGGTCCGAGGCGAGGATCGCCGAGGTCCAGTAGCGCCATGCGTCGGAGGACACGACCACGAACCCGATCACCACGGTGACCAGACCGGTGACGGCCGCAGTCCATGCCGCTCGCCATTGCCTGTGCACGATCGACATGACGACGAACAGACCGGGCGTCAGCTTCAGACCGGCCGCGATTCCGACGCCGACCCCGCGAAGCCGACTGCCCTCGGGCCGGCCGAGATCCCACAGCACCAATACGAGCAACAGCAGGTTGATCTGGCCCAACCACAGCGACATGCGCACCGGCTCGAGCCACGAGCAGCCCAGTGCCAGAGCCACACTCACCACCCTGGTCCGCGTGCAGTTCTCGTACCCGAGGCGTCGCCAACTCAGCTGGACGACGACGTAGAGCAGCACGACATTGGATATGTTCACCAGCAATCCGGTCGCGGTTTCGGACAGCAGACCCAGAGGCGCGAACAGCACCGCAGCGAACGGCGGATACGTGAACGGCAGCGTGCCGAACAACGAGAACGAGTACAGCTCTTCGCTGCTGAGCACGGTTCCGCCGCCGTGTCGGTAGACGAGAGCGTCGACACCGTTGCCGAACAATCCGTACAACGAGTCGAACGACAGCAGCCGATCGTGTGCGGCGAATGCCACCACACCGATCACTGCCGACATCGCCACGAACCACCGCGAATGCCGTCGCTCGGTCCCGTCGCTCCGGGAATCCGGCGCCGGTGTGCCATCGGCGGATTCGACGGCCATCCAGTCGGAGTCACGGTCGCCGAGAGCCGGATCGATTCGGCTGTCCGACACGTCGGTCCTACCGTCGAAGACGAGGGTCATGAACGAAACATGCCAGTCGTCCCGGTTTCGGCATCTACGACACACCAGTCACACAGGTCACATATTCGCAAAGAAAAACATCGACGCCCGGAGACGACGCTGACGAACCTGCGGGCCGCAACGGCACGCGACGGTGCATTGCAGAGTTCGATTGCTCGGACTGTCGGCTACAGTGCCGGCATCCCGCGGCCTTCGGTGTGCTGCGTCGTGCACCGGGCGACGCAACGGTGGGAACCGTCGGTTCTGTTCCTTCTCGTGATGACGGTTCCGATGGCAGTCGCGGGCGCGGTGGCCGGACGACGCGCGTTCTACGGCGTCGACGTTCGGCTGGAGACCGGCGTCAGAGGCTCTTGACCCAGTGCGAGACCCGCTGCACGACGTCCTCGCAGGTGAGACCGAGTTCATGGTGTAGCTGTTCGCGCGAAGCGTGGTCCAGGAATCGTTGTGGCACACCGAGATCGCGGCACGGGGTATCGACGCCTGCCCCGCGCAGAGCCGCAGACAGGGTCGAGCCGATGCCGCCGTGCAGGCCACTGTCTTCGAGGGTGACCACCATCCGGTAGTCCTCCGCCAATTTCAGCAACGCCTGCGGGATGGGCAGCACCCATCTGGGATCGACCACGGCCACCGAGATGCCGTCCTGCCGGAGTTTCTCCGCCGCGTGCACGGCCAGCGGACCGAACACGCCGACGGCAACGATCAGCACATCGCCCGTCGCGTCGGACGGCTCGGTCAGTACGTCGACGATTCCGTCCAGTCTGCGCACTGCGGGCACGGTTTCGGTCACTGCGCCCTTCGGAAAACGCAGTGCGGTGGGTCCGTCGGACGTTGCGATCGCCTCGGCCAGTTCTTCTCGCAGTGTCTCGGCATCTCGCGGTGCCGCCACCTTCATGCCGGGAACTATGCCGAGCAGAGACATGTCCCACATGCCGTTGTGGCTGGCACCGTCGGCCCCGGTGACACCGGCACGGTCCAGCACCACCGTGACCGGTAGTCCGAGCAGCGCCACGTCCATCAGCAGCTGATCGAACGCGCGATTGAGAAAGGTGGAGTAGATGGCGACCACGGGATGCATGCCGCCCAGTGCGAGCCCGGCAGCCGACGTCATCGCGTGCTGCTCGGCGATTCCGACGTCGAACAACCGATCGGGGAAGCGAACTCCGAACGCGGCGAGACCGGTGGGCGCGGCCATCGCTGCGGTGATCGCCACGACGTCCTCGTTCTGTTCGCCCTGCTCGATCAGTGCCGCAGAGAACACCGAGGTCCAGTCCGGAGCCGACTTGGACCGCGCCAGTCCCGTCAACGGATCGATGATCCCGGTGGCGTGCATCTGATCTGCGACGTCGTTCTCGGCGTGCACGTAGCCCATGCCTTTGCGCGTCACCGCGTGCACGATGACCGGACCGCCGTACGCCTTGGCTCGGCGCAGAGCCGATTCCATCGCGTGCTGGTCGTGGCCGTCGACCGGACCGAGGTACTTGATACCGAGATCGGTGAACATCACCTGCGGGCTGATGGCGTCCTTCACCCCGGCTTTCATGCCGTGCAACATCGCGTAGGCAGTGGGGCCGACGATGGGAATGCGACGAACGATGCGGCGACCGTTGTCCAGCACCTTCTCGTACCCGGGCTGCAGTCGAAGGGCCGCCAGATGATCGGCCAAGCCCCCGATGGTGGGGGCGTACGAGCGACCGTTGTCGTTGACGACGATCACCAGGGATCGGTCGCGGCCTGCGGCGATGTTGTTGAGCGCTTCCCAACACATTCCGCCGGTGAGCGCACCGTCACCGACGACAGCGACGACGTGACGGTCGGTTTCGCCCTTGAGGGCGAACGCTTTGGCCAGGCCGTCGGCGTAGGAGAGGGAGGCCGACGCGTGCGAGGACTCCACCCAGTCGTGTTCGCTCTCGACCCGTGACGGGTAGCCCGACAGGCCACCCTGCTTACGGAGCGTGTCGAACAGACCGGTGCGGCCGGTCAACATCTTGTGCACGTACGCCTGATGACCGGTGTCGAAGATGACCGGATCACGCGGGGAGTCGAAGATGCGATGAATCGCCAACGTCAGTTCCACGACACCGAGATTGGGACCGAGGTGGCCGCCGGTGGCGGACACCTTCTCGACGAGGAACGCACGGATCTCGCGAGCCAATTCGGCCAGCTCCGCACTGCCGAGGTCGCGCAAGTCCTCGGGCGTCTGAATTCGAGCTAGGACACCCAACGAGATCGCTCCCTCCGGCCGGAAAACACAATGGAAATTTCAGTCTACGGAGTTACCGTGCCCTGCTGCTCCGCCCAGCGTCGTGACGCCGACAGTACCGTCGAACGTGGAGGTGCCCTGGGTCAGCCGCCCCTAACCTCGGACGATGTCGAATCGGACATCACACATACAGTGTGGCCCATGAGCAACGTGGTCGATGCCATCCTGCGCCGAGTTCACGAACTGTGCCGCGACGACACGTCCGGGCAGGTGGCGGACTACATCCCCGAGCTCGCTGCCGTCACGCCGGACGGGTTCGGTATCGCGCTGACGACCACGGACGGTTACGTCTACGAGGTCGGCGACACGCGACTGCCCTTCACGATCCAATCGATCTCCAAGCCGTTCACCTACGCATTGGCGTTGGCCGACCGGGGCCTGGACGTCGTCGCGAGCAAGGTCGACGTCGAGCCGTCCGGTGAGCCGTTCAACGAGATCAGTCTCGATCCCGTCACCGAGCGACCACGCAACCCGATGATCAACGCCGGTGCCATCACGTCGGCGTCGCTGATCGCAGGCCGAAGTGCCGAGGATCGATTCGAGCGGATTCGAGCCTCGTACTCGCGATATGCGGGGAGGTCTCTGACATTCAACGACGCCGTCTATCGGTCGGAGGCGCGCACCGGCAATCGCAACCGCGCCATCGGGTACATGCTCCGTTCGTTCGACATCATCGACCACGATCCCGACGCCGCCGTCGATCTGTACTTCCGCCAGTGCTCGATCGACGTCACCGCAGCGGACCTCGCCATGATGGCGGCCACCATGGCCAACAACGGCGTCAACCCGCGCACGCGTGAACGCGCACTGGCACCGGCTCTGGTCGAACGCGTGCTGTCGGTCATGACGACGTGTGGGATGTACGACGGCGCAGGCGACTGGGTCGCGCGGGTCGGCCTGCCGGCCAAGAGTGGGGTCGGAGGCGGGATCCTCGCAGTTCTCCCGGGACAGATGGGCATCGCCGTCTACTCACCGCGACTCGATTCCCACGGCAACAGCGTGCGCGGAGTTGCCGCCTGCCGGGAACTGTCGAACCGACTCGAACTGCACTTTCTGCACGTCACTCGCGCGGCGAAGTCCTCCATTCGGCGTCGCTACGTGGTGACCGAGGCACCGTCGCGCAAGCGGCGATCGGAAGTGGAACAGGCCACTCTGGCCGCCGTGGGCGAACGCGCCCGCGTGTACGAACTGCACGGGGATCTCCTGTTCTCCGGTGCCGAGACCGCCGTTCGTGAGATCGGCGACCTCGATCGGGAACTCGATGCCCTCGTCATCGATGTGCGCGGCGTCGACGAGGTCAGTGACATCGCCCGCACCATGTTCGAGGATCTACGTCGGGATCTCGCGGAGCACGGCTGTGTGGTGGGTCTGGTGGATCCCAAGGCGATCATGGGTCACACGACGTCGAGTCTCGACCCGGCCGATCCGGCGGGTCGGGTGTACTCGAGCCTCGGTTCGGCAGTTCAGTGGGCAGAGAACCTGCTTCTGGATCGGCACTGCGCAGGCGCGCGACAGCCGACCGTCGTCTCCACGGCCGAGCATCCGCTGCTGGCGGGGCTGTCCGCCGCACAGTTCGAGGCGGTGACTCCGTATCTGGAGAAGCGGCACTACGCGCGCGGAGACGTGATCGTTCGCCACGGTGCCCCGGCGGCAGGCCTGTTCCTGATGCTGCGCGGCGAGGTGACCTCCACGGCCGTCGCCGCCGACGGTGGCAAGCACCGCATCACGACTCTCTCCCCCGGCATGAGCTTCGGTGAGATGCCCCTGCTGATGTCGGTGCCGTTCCTGCTCGACATGGTCGCCGAGACACCGGTCGATCTCGTGGTGGTGTCGGTAGAGCACTTCCAGGCGCTCACGCGCGACGCACCGGAGATCAAGCTGGCGCTGCTGGAGAATCTCGCCACCGGGGCCTACGGCCAGATGGCAGCGGTGATCAGAACGCTCGGGCGGTTCGACATCGGCATCTGACCGAATATCGAACCGCCCGAGGCGACTGAGTTCGTGCTGTGCTCAGGCACCCAACGTGAGCATCGTGAGCACCTCGGTGGGCTGGGCCGACCCGCCTGCGGGTTCGAGTGAGAACGCGAAGTTCGTCGACGCCCCGAGACCGTCGACCACCGTGCCGGACTCGGAGGTCAGCTGATCCTCGGTCACCACGCCGGCAGAGCGAGGTGAGCCGTCCACGAACCACATCTGGTAAACGCGGCCGGGCGGTGGCTGCGGGACCCCATCGAGATCGACGACGACCGCGTTCTGGGACAGCGAGTACGACACGGTTGCCGAGCCGCCACCGGGGAAGTCCGCCGTCACCTGACGTGAGTCGGGCGCGGCCACGATCTGGTCCGCCTGAGACGGCTGCGCATCGTTGCCCATGGTCTGGCTGACGACCACCACGCCGCCGACGGCGACGACGACCGCGGCCGCAGCCGAGACCATCGAGTACCGCCAGGCCTTCGAGCGTTCCCGCCGATGCCGGTGCAGTGGTGTGACGTTCGGTGGCAGCTTGTGGACCGTGGGCTCCTGGTCGCTGAGCGCGACCTGATCGAGCACCCGTTGCCGGAGGGGCTCGGGCGCAGGAGTCGCGTCGGACGCCGCCGCCAAGGCCAGCGTCTCGTGGATCTCGCTCACGAGAATGTCGAACTGGGCTCGCGCGGTGTCGTCGACACGAGTTCGCTCGGCTTCGATGTCGTGTCGTTCGGCCTCGGTCGTCGCGTGGAGGGCGTAGACCTCCGCGTCGTCGAGAAGCCGTTGCCGTGACGATTCACTCATTGCGGGATCACCCCCAGACATGTTTTCAATTTGATCAATCCGTCTCGTATGCGCGATTTGATGGTGGGAACCGCGACCCCGAGCCGCTCCGCAACTTCGCGATAGGTGTAACCGCTGTAGTAAGCCATTCGTACCGACTCGCTCTGCGTATCGGTCAGAGTTTCGAGACAGGCGATCACGGCCTCGGACTCGAGGCGCTGTGTCACCGTCTCGAGCACCTCGTCGTGCTCGGGAGTGTGACTGACTGCGCCGTACGCGGCCTCACGGTCGGTACCCGACTGCTCGCTTCGAACTCGATCGACCGCACGACGGTGCGCCAGCGTCATGATCCAGGCCAGCGGACTGCCCTGGTTCGGATCGTAGTTCGGTGCCGCACGCCAGATCTGGAGGAACACCTCCTGCGCGGTCTCCTCGCTGTATCCCGGGTCTCGAAGCACCCGCAGCACCATTCCGTAGACCCGCGACGACGTTGCGTCGTACAACTCGGCGAACGCCGCCCGGTCGCCCTGGGCAACCGACGCCATCAACCGACGTAGACGATCCGTCTCGTCGGCGCGCAAGTTCTTGAGCTGTGGACTGGGAACAGCACATACCGCGTCCTGCGCCGAGTAGTTCTCCGAGGCAGCGGACGTCGTCCGGTCACGGCCGGCATTCGACGATCCGGACGCGCCCGACATCGGCGCGCTCATCGGAAGGTCGTCCCAACAGACGGGTTCATGATCGAGTTCATCGATCACGACACTAGTGGTCATATCGCTCTCATATCGAAACCTCCGCGTTTTCCCGCCGCAGTACATGTTCGGAACAAACCGACCGGAGGATGGTTCGGGGCGAAAATTCGTTTGCGACAGATGTGGACCGCGTTTCATCCTTGATGGAGAATCGGACAATCGTGGGGAATCGGGCGACCGGCCCACCGGAGGAATCGAGAGACATGGCGGCGATCGAGACACACGGTCTGGTCAAACGTTTCGGAACGAACATCGCGGTCGACGGAGTCGACCTGTCCATTCCGTCCGGTGGTGTCTACGGCGTGCTCGGGCCCAACGGCGCAGGGAAGACGACGACCATCCGGATGCTGGCCACGCTGCTTCCGATCGACGGAGGCAGCGCCCGAGTCCTGGGTCACGACGTGGCGAGCGAACCGGAGGCCGTACGGCAGAAGGTCGCTCTGACAGGACAATTCGCCTCTCTGGACGAGGACCTCACCGGAACGGAGAATCTGGTGCTGCTCGCTCGGCTGCTCGGCTACTCCCGGCCCGCCGCCCGATCGCGAGCCGATCAGCTGCTGACGGCATTCGACATCGCCGATGCCGGACCTCGACAGGTCAAGACCTACTCCGGCGGCATGCGCCGTCGCATCGACATCGCCGCCAGCATCATCGTCACTCCCGAACTGATCTTCCTCGACGAGCCCACCACCGGACTCGACCCTCGCAGCCGAAACCACGTGTGGGAGATCGTCCGTGCGTTGGTCGCAGGCGGGACGACTGTGTTGCTGACCACACAGTATCTGGACGAGGCCGATCAATTGGCCGGGCGTGTCGCAGTCATCGATCGCGGCAAGGTCATCGCCGAGGGAACGACGGGTGAGCTGAAGGCATCGGTGGGATCGAATTCACTGCACCTGCGAGTTCTCGAAGCGGCCCAGCGAACGACCGCCGCGCAGATCCTGCGAGATCTACTCGGCGGCAACGTGACCGAGGACCCGGATCCGTCGACGGTCACCGCACGGTTGGACAACCCGGCACAGGCCGCGCCCGTGCTGCCTGCGCTCGAATCCGCAGGCATCTCCATCGCGTCCTTCACACTCGGCCAACCGAGCTTGGACGAGGTGTTCCTCGCCCTCACCGGACACGATGCCGGTGCAACGATCGAATCCGACCGAGAGGTGGCGTCGTGACCGCCGAGACCCAGCAGTCGACGCCACAGGCGTCGACCATCATCGATGTGCTCGGCGCCGCCGGGCCTCGTCCACCGCGTCCGTCGTCGTTGTCGACGTCGTTGAGCTTCGGGTGGCGAGCGCTGCTCAAGATCAAGCACGTGCCCGAGCAACTGTTCGACGTGACGGCCTTTCCCATCATGTTCACGTTGCTCTTCACCTACCTGTTCGGTGGCGCACTGGCCGGCTCGACCGACGCGTACATCCAGTTCCTGCTCCCCGGCATTCTCGTGCAGACCGTGGTGATGATCACGATGTACACCGGCGTGACCATGAACAAGGACATCGAGAAGGGCGTGTTCGATCGATTCCGTTCGCTGCCCATCTGGCGGCCGTCGCCGTTGGTCGGCGCTCTGCTCGGTGACGTCGTGCGCTACACGCTGGCTTCGGTGATCGTGCTGCTCCTCGGGTTGATCCTCGGTTTCCGGCCGCAGGGTGGCGTTGTCGGCGTGGTGGCGTCGATCGCTCTACTGCTGCTGTTCTCGTTCTGTCTGTCCTGGATCTGGACCATGATCGCGATGATCGTGCGCACCGAGGCTGCGGTGATGGGCGTGTCGATGTTCATCCTGTTTCCGCTCACGTTCGCGAGCAACATCTTCGTCGACCCCAGCACGATGCCCGGTTGGCTACGCGCGTTCGTCGACGTCAACCCGGTCAGCTTCCTGGTCACGTCGCTGCGTGGCCTGATGCAGGGCGATGTCGACACCGGCGGGCTGGGGGTGACACTGATGCTGTGCGCAGTGTTGCTGGCGGTGTTCGGGCCGATCACGATGCGCCTGTACAACCGAAAGTCCTAGCGAACTCGCTGCGCAGCGCGTCGATCACGAGGCCGCGCGTGCTCGATGCCTGCGCACCGCGTCGCGATTGGAACACACCGTTCCGCAGTATCGCTGCCTGCCGGTTCTCGAGGTGTCGGCGAAGGCGAGTGTGCAGTCGGCGGCGGCGCAGCGATCGAGGCGAGACATTCCGCGTCCGGTCAGATGCAACGCCGTGCCGACGCTCACCAGGGCCCTGATGACGCCGCCCAGTGCGATGTTGGGATCGCGGTAGTGCATGTGCCAACCGTCGTCGGCGTGGTTGGTCAACCGCGGGTAGGCCGACGCCTGTGCCAGCAGAGCATTGAGTTCGTCGGCCCGATCGTTCTCGGTGGTTGCGTCCACCACCCGCGCCCAGTCCCGCAGGAACTGGAGGGTGTCGACCAGATCGGCATCTGTTGCGATCCAGTCCGGTACGAGGCCGGCATCCACGCAGCGTTCGCCCAGCTCGGTCGCCGACGTGGGCGGTGAATTGAGCAGGTCTATACCGAGTTTCACGGCATATTCGCCGTAAGGGTTGATGTGCACAAGACCATTACATCACGATGGACGCATGCACACCGAACACACCACCCACACCTGGACCACCCACTCCACCCACGACACGAGCGAGGGACTCGTCGGATATCAGGGCTGCAGGTGCGGTGCCCAGCGCATCGTGACCGTTCCCACGCACACCTTCGCCCCGGTCGCCGAAGTTGCACACCGGGCCTGACCGGCTGCCGCAGCCCTCACCGCCGAACGAAACGGCCGATGCACTCGACGTGGCTGGTCGAAGGAAAGGCATCGAAGGCGCGCATGTCGTCGAGTTCGTATCCCGCAGCTCGGTACAAACTCACATCCCGCGCGAACGAGGCCGGATCGCATCCGATGTGCACCACCGAACGCGGAGACCTGACGGCAAGGGCGTCGATCACGTCCCGTCCGGCACCCGCGCGAGGTGGATCGAGTACCGCTACCGACACCGGTTCGGCCAACGCATCGATCGAGCGCTCGACCCGACCCGGCACGAACGAGACCTGCGGCAGATCCCGCAGCGCCGAGCGGCCGTCCTCGGCTGCACGACGGGAGAATTCGACGCTGGTGACTCGGCCGCTCGGACCCACCTGGTCGGCCAGCGCGGCGGCGAACACCCCGACACCGCCGTACAGGTCCCACGCACCGTCACCCGCCGTGGCGTCCGCCCAGTCCCCCACCACGTCGGTGTACACCTGCGGCGCGCCGCGGTGGGCCTGCCAGAACCCGGTGGCGTCGAGGGTCCACGCCCTGTTCGAGACGTATTCGGTCACCCGACCGGATCCGATCACGGCCTTCTCGGGCCGGGACCGAGACGACGCTGCCCGGCGGGCCGACGCCCCACGACGACCCGGTGATCGACGTCCGGTGGGCGAGAGTTGCGCCGGCGCGATCTCCACCACGTGCCGCTCGCCTTCCCCGTCGAGTACCACCTGCAGCTCGGCACCCGGCCGCCACTGCTGATCCGACAGACCCTCGAATGCCGCGGAATCCATTTGCGGACAGGTGAGTTCGGTGACGATCGAGCTACTGCGATAGCGGTGGTAGCCGGGCCGTCCGCCGGAATCGACGGCGAGTCGCACTCGGGTTCGCCACCCGGTGCCGTCGCCGGACCCCGGTAGTTCCTCCACGCGCACCTCACGCTCGATTCCGGCGACGCGGCGAAGTTGTTCGGCAACGACGAAGGACTTCAGTCGCCGCCCTGCATCGGCACTGGCGTGGGAGTAATCGCAGCAGCCCGAGCCGCCTGGCCCGGAGATGGGACAGCGCGCGTCCACCCGATCCGGGGATGCCGACAGGATCTCGACGGCATCGGCGCGACAGAACGACCCGCCTCGATCCTCGGTCACCTTGGCCACGACCCGTTCACCGGGTAGTCCGTGACGAACGAACACGACCCGGCCTTCGTGGCGGGCCACGCAGAATCCGCCGTGCCCGGGCGCGACCAGTTCGACCTCGAGCAGCAGCCCGAACCAGCTCTCGCTCACTTGCCCGCCGGAGGCTCGTAGCCGCGACGCGACGCACCGGGCGCATTGCCGAGCACCTCGCGCTTGGCTTTTTCCGACGACCGAAGCTGCCACGGCACGCTGGTGACCATCACACCCGGCTGGAACAGCAGTCGAGACTTCAGTCGCAACGCACTCTGGTTGTGCAGAACCTGCTCCCACCAGTGACCGACGACGTACTCGGGAATGAAGACCGTGACGACGTCACGAGGCGAGTCGCGGCGCACCCGTTTGACGTAGTCCAGGACCGGTTTGGTGACCTCTCGGTAGGGCGACTCGACGACCTTGAGCGGCACCGACACGTCGCTGGCCTCCCACTGTCGAACCAGCGCGCGGGTATCGGCCTCGTCGACGTTGACGGTCACCGCTTCCAGAGTGTCCGGCCTGGTCGCCCTCGCGTAGGCCAAGGCACGCAGGGTCGGCATGTGCAGCTTGGACACCAACACGATCGAGTGCGTGCGACTGGGCAGAACTCCGTCCCATTCCTCGTTCTCGAGCTCGCGGGCCACGGTGTCGTAGTGCTTCCTGATCATGCGCATCAGCACGAAGATGGCCACCATGGCGACGATCGCAATCCACGCACCCGCGGCGAACTTGGTGATCAACACGATCACCAGCACCGTTCCGGTCATGGCGAGACCGACACCGTTGATCACGCGCGAGCGCTGCATGCGGCGCCGTTGCTCGGGATCGGTCTCGGTGACCAGCAGCCGCGTCCAGTGCCGAACCATGCCGGTCTGGCTGAGGGTGAACGAGACGAACACGCCCACGATGTAGAGCTGGATGAGCTTGGTGACCTCCGCCCCGAACACGACGACGAAAGCGATCGCAGCTCCGGACAGGAAGAGGATGCCGTTGCTGAAAGCCAGCCGGTCGCCGCGCGTGTGCAGCTGGCGGGGCAGGTAACGGTCCTGTGCCAGCACCGAGCCGAGCACCGGGAAACCGTTGAACGCGGTGTTGGCCGCGAGTACGAGGATCAGCGCGGTCACGGTGGTGATGAAGAAGAAGCCTGCGGGAAACCCACTGAAGACGGCCTCGGCCAGCTGCGCGATCAGCGTCTTCTGCTGGTAGCCCTCCGGCGCTCCGACCAGCTGGATGTCGGGGTCGAGGGCGTACTTGATGCCGATCTTCTGCGCCAGGACGATGATGCCCATCAGCAGCGTGATCCCGATCGCGCCGAGCAGCAGCAGTGTGGTCGCAGCGTTGCGGGACTTCGGCTTCTCGAACGCAGGCACCCCGTTGCTGATGGCCTCGACTCCGGTCAATGCCGCGCAACCGGAGGAGAAGGCCCGCGCGATGAGGAATGCGAACGCGATGCCGTACAGGTGCGAGTCCTCGGCCTTCAGATCGAAGCCCGCCGACTCGGCATGAATGTCGTCGCCGAGAACGTAGACCCTGAACAGCCCCCAGCCCAGCATCAGGACCATGCCGCCCATGAAGGCGTACGTCGGGATGGCGAACGCGGCCCCGGACTCTCGAATGCCACGCAGATTGATCGACGTGATGAAGGCGATCGCCACCACGGCGAACAACACTTTGTGCTCGGCCACGAACGGGACCGCCGACCCGATGTTCGATGCGGCCGCCGAGATCGACACCGCGACGGTCAGCACGTAGTCGACCAGCAACGCGCTGCCGACCGTCAACCCGGCCGCGGGGCCGAGGTTGGTGGTGGCGACCTCGTAGTCGCCGCCGCCGGAGGGATAGGCGTGCACGTTCTGGCGATAGCTGGCCACCACCACCGCCATCACCACACAGACGGCGAGACCGATCCACGGGGTGAAGGCGAGTGCCGAGATGCCTGCGACCGAGAGCACCAGAAAGATCTCTTCGGGTGCATACGCAACCGACGACATGGCGTCCGAGGCGAACACCGGCAACGCGATTCGCTTGGGAAGCAACGTATGACCGAGCTTGTCGCTGCGGAACGGCTTACCGAGCACTAGCCGCTTGGCGGCAGTCGAGACCTTGGACACGCTGAGAAGCGTAGGCCGTCCGCCTGTGGACGTCTCAACCACGCGCCGGAAACGGTGTCGGAGCGCACCCTCGGTCGATCCGGCGACGAATCCCCGATACGTTGGTGCACGCATGCCCATCGTGGCAGTGTCGATCGGCAGTGTGGTCGGCAATCGAGATCGGGACGGAGCAGGGCGTTGTACGTAGTTGTGATGGGATGTGGCCGCGTCGGCGCATCGTTGGCCGGTGCGCTCGAGCGCATCGGACACGAGGTAGCGATCATCGACCGCGACGAAACAGCCTTTCTGCGCCTCGATCCCGACTTCGCCGGACACCGCGTCGTCGGCATGGGCTTCGACCGAGATGTGTTGGTGAGCGCGGGAATCGAGAAAGCCGAGGCCTTCGCGGCCGTCTCGTCCGGCGACAACTCCAACATCATCTCCGCCCGCGTCGCACGAGAGACGTTCGGCGTCGACAAAGTGGTCGCGAGGATCTACGACGCCAAGCGCGCCGCCGTCTACGAACGCCTCGGCATCCCGACGGTCGCCACCGTCCCCTGGGCCACCGACCGTTTTCTGCACAACCTGCTGCGCGACGACCCCACCACCAAGTGGCGCGATCCGTCGGGCAGCGTCGCAGTCGTCCTTCTCGACTTCCACGACGCCTGGATCGGCAAGAAGCTCTCGGTACTCGAGGACGCCACCAACTCGCGGGCCGCGTTCGTCATCCGATTCGGCAGCGGACTGCTACCGGACAAGCGAACCGTGATCCAAGCCGGCGACGAGGTGTACGTCGCCGCGGTCTCGGGCACCGTCGCCGAAGCCATTGCGCTGGCGGGCAACCCGCCGCCCTCGGACGACTGATGCACGCGCGCACGTTCCCCACCTCCCCCATCGACCCGAACGGGAAGCCATGAAAGTCGCCATCGCCGGAGCCGGCGCAGTCGGCAGATCCATCGCACGCGAGTTGATTCGCAGTGAACACGATGTGATGCTCCTCGAACGCAAGCTCGACCACGTCGATCAGGCCGCCATCCCGGAAGCGGAATGGGTGCTGGCCGACGCGTGCGAGTTGAGTCTGCTCGAAGCCGCCCACCTAGAGAACTACGACGTGGTGATCGCTGCCACCGGCGACGACAAAGCCAACCTGGTGCTCAGCCTGCTGGCCAAGACCGAGTTCGGCGTGAATCGCGTGGTGGCCCGGGTCAACGATCCCCGAAACGAATGGCTGTTCGATGCCGCCTGGGGTGTCGATGTCGCAGTGTCGACGCCGCGCATGCTCGCGTCCCTGGTCGAGGAAGCCGTGTCGGTGGGCGACCTGGTTCACTTGATGACGTTCCGCAAGGGGCAGGCCAACCTCGTCGAGATCACGCTGCCGGAGAACACGCCCCTGGCGGGCAAGCCGGTGCGCAAGCTCCAATTGCCCAGGGACGCAGCGTTGGTGACGATCCTGCGCGGCGGTCGCGTGATCGTGCCACAGCACGACGATCCGCTCGAGGGCGGCGACGAGCTACTGTTCGTCGCGGCCAAAGAGGTGGAGAACGAACTACGCGCCGCTGTCGGCCTGATCTGACGGCAGCTGCTCCCGCTTGCGGTCCGCGCTCGACGCCGCGTCGAGCGCGCGATCGGCCGATCGCACGGCCCAGAGCGTGACCAACAGTGCCACTCCCGTGAGCGGCCAGCCCATGCCGATGCGGGCAACGGCGAGCCAGCCCGTCTGGTCGGAGTCGTAGAGCTGCGACTGAACGATGTATCGGGCACCGAACACCGACGCCCAGGCGATCGTGGCCACGTCGTAGTAGCGCACGGCAGATCGGTTGCCACGCCACGACGTTCCCTTGCCGTTGAGGTATCCCCAGATGATGCCGACCAACGGCCAGCGTGCGAGCACCGACAGTACGAACGCCGCGCCGTAGGCGAGCGAGGTGTAGATGCCGAACAGGAAGTAGCCCTTGGCATCTCCCGTCCGGTATGCGATGAATGCGCAGATCCCGACCCCGAAGAATCCCGAGATGGCGGGCTGGATCGGGCTACGACGAACCAACCGCCACACCAACACCGCAGCGGCGACTCCCAGAGCGGACCACAGAGCGACGGCGAGGTTGAGGTAGCTGTTCACCGGAACGAAGACGACGACGGGCAAGGTCGAGTAGATGAGCCCGCTCAACCCGCCGAGCTGCTCGAGGACGGTGGGAGCCACCTTCTCGGCGGTGGTCGACGCGTCGGGCGCGGGTTCCGGCGTCGTCGACGGGGGCGGCACGGAATCGTCGCTGTTGGTCACGACAACGAGAGTGCCATATCGGCGACGATCAGCTGTCGTCGCGCAGTTCGTAATAGGGGTTGTAGACGATCTTGCGTCCGTCACGTTCGCCGACGCGGCCCCGAACGAGCAAAGTCTTCCCTGGCTCGATTCCAGCGATCTTGCGTCGGCCGATCCACAGCAGCGTCACCGTGTCGGTGCCGTCGAAGAACTCGGCCTCGATGTTGGCGTTGGCCGCCTTCGAGCAGGCTTCGACGCTGCGCAACCGACCGAGCATCGTGACTTCCTCGCCTCGCGAGCAGTCGCACGCCCGCCGAGCCCCGGAGGCTTCGGACGTTTCGGCCATCTCCTCGGCATCGAGTTGATCGATGTCCTCTGTCAACTTCCGCGTCAGACGGCGAAAGTATCCTGCGGCAGCGGGTGCCATTGTGCGCTCCAGCGGTGGGGGTCGTTCCCTCGTCAGGGTGTACTTCGCCACTGTAGACCCGAAGCGTCACGCTGACCAACCGTCGTCACGGCGGTGTCGGCAGGCGTGCACAATCGTGTCGTGCACCGCCGATTCGACACCCGTATCGCAGTCGTTCTACCGGGGACGGGGTCCGATGCTCGGTTCGCCGCCGACGCGTTCTCGGCAGCATTCGACACTGTGGGATTGACCACCGTTGCGGTCGAACCCGACCCGGCCGCCGTGGTCGAGAGCTACCTGTCCGCCCTCGACGACGCGGCCGATCGACACGGACGCGTCGTCGTCGCGGGGATTTCCCTCGGGGCAGCCGTCGCGGTTCGATGGGCTGCCGACCACGCATCGAACACCGCGGCTCTCGCACTCGCGCTGCCGGCGTGGACCGGAGACCCGGCCGGGTCCCCCGCGGCCCTGAGCGCGGAATTCACCGCCCGGTCCCTGCGTGAGAAGGGGCTCGACGCCGTCACCGCGGCGATGGCCGCATCGAGCCCGCCGTGGCTCGCGCGCACTCTGCGGAGGTCCTGGGCCGCCCAGTGGCCCGCACTTCCCGACGCGTTGGACGAGGCCGCTCGCCATCGCAGCCTCGAACTCGACGAGCTCGCTCGGATAGAGCTACCTGCCGTCGTCGTGGGTGCGGTGGACGACGCAGTCCATCCGATCGAGGTAGCTCGACAGTGGGCGCGAGCGCTACCGAACTGCGAGTTGCGCACCGTGACCCTGGACGACGTCGGTCGCGACCCCGGATGCCTCGGCCGAGCGGCCGTCGGCGGTCTCGACAGGTGGTCGGCTCAGCCGCCCAGCTGCTGAATCGCCGATCCCGACGCGCCCCGACGCGGCGCTCGATCACGCTCGGCAGCGGTCGGCTGTGGGGGCGTATCTTGTTGCGGCGCAACAGGTTCAGCAGGCACCGCAGCCTGAGGCTGCGCCGCCTGTTGCGCTGCGCTCTGCTGAGCTGCCGCCTGCTGCTGTGCCGCCGCAGCGAGTTGCTCGGCCAGCACCTGCGGCAACACCACCGGTAGCGGTGTCCGAACGGGGTGCGGGTCGGTACCCCGATCCACCACGGTCTGCCGAAGAATCGTGTGCGCCAACCGGACGAGAGGTTGGCCCTCGCCCACTGCACCCGACGGACCCGCCAACACGCAGCGAACCATCCAGCGATAGCCGTCGACTCCGATGAAGCGCAGGTCGGCGTTGGCCGTGACACCGACGAGCTCGCGTCCCCACGGACCCGTCTCGACCGTCGTCTCGGCCTTGTCGTTGCGCAGCGACGTCACCAGATCGGCCGCCACCTCGCGCCACTGACCGGGAGATTTCGGTGCCGCGTAGGCAGCGATGGTGATGCGCCCGAACTGGGTGACGATGTGCACGGCCTGCGGGCTCCCTGCCTGGGACATCTCGACCTGGAGTTGACCGCCCTCCGGCAACGGGATCAGCACCGAACCGAGGTCGAGTCGCGTCTTGGCGACGGTCTCGCGATCGTCGTCGAGGTCCTCGAGATCGTGGGGCCCGTCGGCGGCGGTGGTGTCCGCGGCCTCGATATCGTCGTCCTCGTCTTCGACGCTGTCGACGAATGGCTCCGCACCGGGCGCGGAGGCACTGCCGGCGTCGTTCTTCTTACGCCGTCCGAACATGTTCAGCTCTCTTCTTCTCGGTTGCTTCCACTGTGCCTGCCACCGGCGAACGTCGTGGCGGAACTCACTGCTTCAGACTCGCATGGCCACCGGTCGAACCGTGACCACCGGCCCCTCGAACGGTGTCGTCCAGCTCGTCGACCTCCACGAACGTCACCAGTTCGACTCGCTGCACGATCAGTTGGGCGACGCGGTCGCCTCGTTCGAGCTCGATCGGGGTGTGCAGGTCGTGGTTGATCAGACAGACCTTGATCTCGCCGCGATATCCGGCATCGATGGTGCCCGGGGTGTTGACCACGGACAGACCGGATTTCGCCGCCAGCCCCGATCGCGGATGCACCAGCCCGACGGTTCCCAACGGGAGAGCGATCGCGATTCCGGTTCCCACCAGGACGCGTTCGCCCGGCGCGATCGTCACCGGGGCCGTGATGCGCAGATCCACGCCCGCGTCACCCTCGTGCGCCCGCGTCGGCACCGGAAGTTCGGGATCGAGTCGGCGCACCCGGACCTCGGACAGCGGATCGGAGGGCCGGTGCGGGGCGGGTGTTCGGTCGACGGACGGTTCGTTGCCGGACTCGGTGACTTCGTCGCTCACGTGGAACGAGACTACGCTGGCCGGCTTCGGTCTCGCTGTGGCGACTACCCTGGGGCTCGTGACTGCAGATCGACAGGCCGAACACGCGTCGGAGTCCGGCGACTCCACACCCCACACGGGCTCCACGGTGCCCGACAACTCGGTGCTGTACTCCGAGCGCCTCTGGGTGCCGATCTGGTGGTGGGCAGCGGGCGCGGCCGTGGCGGTGTTGCTTGCTGCGGAGATCCACATGGGTGCGCCTGGCATCCGCGCCTGGCTGCCCTACGTGGTGTTGCTCCCGCTGATCGCGTGGGCGTTGTTCGCCTTCAGCAGGCTGCGCGTCGAGGTGGTCGCCGGTGCGACCGGCACCGAGTTACGCGTCGGGTCTGCTCATCTGCCACTCGATGTGGCGTCCAAGGCCGCCGTCGTTCCCGCGACAGCAAAAAGTGCGGCGCTGGGAAGGCAGCTCGATCCGCTGGCCTTCGTGCAGCACCGCACCTGGGTGAAGCAGATGGTGATCGTGGTCCTCGACGATCCTGACGATCCGACGCCCTACTGGCTGATCAGCACCAAACGCCCCGAGGAGCTGTTGGCGGTCCTGACCGCGCACGGCGTCGAGGCGCGCTGACCGACCGCTCGATCTCACGATCGGAACAGTCGACACAGACCTGATCCGACCGATCAGGTCTGTGCAGAAATGGTCACGCCGCGCAGTCGCGACACATCAGTACACCGTTGGCGTCGCTGGCCAGTCGGCTGCGGTGATGGACCAGGAAGCAGCTCGAGCAGGTGAACTCGTCGGCCTGCTTGGGAACGACCCGAACCGAGAGCTCCTCGCCGGACAGATCTGCACCCGGGAGCTCGAAGGACTCCGCGGTGTCGGATTCGTCCACGTCCACCACGGCGGACTGGGCCTCGTTGCGTCGGGCCTTCAATTCTTCGAGGGAGTCCTCCGACACATCGTCGGATTCTGTTCTTCTCGGTGCGTCGTAGTCGGTTGCCATTGTCTTCGTACCCCTCATCGTCGTGCGTGTGTGTGGTGGAAGCTGCCGATGTGGTCGGCTTGTGGCCGTCGGCTGTGAAGAGGGCGCTTGCTCGCTCCCACCGATGTTCGTATCTGTTCAAATCGTTCGTCGTCGCGCGGTGCCCGAAACTACACCGGGTAGTTCCCAGAACTCGCCGGTTGAAACCCGATCGAGACCTCGCTCACCTGATCGATGGTGCACCGGCGTCCGATTCTTGAAGCACCGCGGCCGCCAGACAATAGCCGAAGCCGGTCGCAAAGCAGAAACCGAACCGCCGACGAGCCCGTCACCTGGGTGCACGCCGCATCAACACCGGGATGGGCAGCTTCATTCCGCGCTGCACAGAACACTTCTCGGTGCCGGTTTCGGGCTCCGAATCGGGCGGTGCGCACGGGATCGCAGGACGGCCCGGCCGAGTGTGCCGCCCTCGCGCACCCCGGGCATCTACAGTAGGCACCGCGTCGGTGTGAACCGGCTGTGCGAACCGGTCTCGGCGACTGCCGACGGAAAGGCGAAGATCACTGTGGTTTCTCTGATCACCGAAGGCCATTCGGTCGACGGTCGAGGTCGTCCGTTCCGTCGACGCCGCGCGTTTCCTATCATCGCGGTCTTCGCGGTGCTGGCTCTGCTCGGAGTGCTGGTGTGGGTCAGGGTGTTCACCACCGCCGAGGCCACCTCGGCAACCGCCGAATGCAATGTGCCCACCACCGCCGCCGCGTCGGACGGAACGCTGCCCGCGCCACTCGGCGAGGAAGTGGACCCCACGACCTTGCTCGACGTCGAGCCTGCCGCCCTGTCCGCATCGAAAGTGCGTGTCTTCAACGCCAACGGTGAGCGCGGACAGGCCGCTCTGGTGGCCGCCCAGCTCAGCGACTACGGTTTCGCCAGCGCACCGGACGTCCAGGTCGGCAACGATCCGGTCTACGTCGATCAGAACATGCAGTGCCAGGGCCAGATTCGGTTCGGCCCGGCCGGCCTTGCGGCAGCGAGTGCGGTGTCACTGGTCGCGCCATGCGCCGAACTGATCCAGGACGCCCGCGCCGACGACTCGGTCGATCTGGCACTCGGTACCTACTTCAGCGAGATCCGGCCCAACGACGATGCCGAGGAAGTGCTGCGCACCCTTGCCGGGGCCGCACCCGGTGCCCCGCCTGCACCACTCGATGCCGACTTGCTCTCGGCAGCACGCGAATCGCGTTGCTGATGCAGTAGGGCCGCGTCAGCCGGGAATCGGATCGAGGGCACCCGCACTGCGCAGTACGGCCACGAAGGCGTCCGCGATCCCCGGGGCCGTTGCCACCGTCACCGCACCCTGTGCACTGGTGCTGTTGGCAGCGGGCAGCGTGACGATCGCACCTGCCTCGGCGGCGATCAACGCACCCGCCGCCCAATCCCACGGACTGAGTCCGTGTTCGAAGTGAGCGTCCACCACTCCGGACGCGACCATGCACAGATCGAGCGCGGCCGAACCGATTCGGCGGATGTCGCGCACCTGAGGCAGCAGTTGGGAGATGATCGCGCCCTGCACGGCGCGACGAGAGGATCCGTAGCCGAATCCGGTGGCCAACAACGTCATCGACACATCGGTCACGCCGGAACAATGCAGCTGCTCCCGGGTACCGTCGGCCCGCTCCACCGTCGCCCCGCGCCCCAGAGCGGCCGAGTAGACGAGCTCGCGGGCAACATCGATCACGGCCCCGGCAACACTGACACCGTCGATCTGGACCGCGACCGAAACCGCGTACGCCGGAATGCCGTACATGAAGTTCACGGTTCCGTCGATCGGGTCCAGCACCCATCGGACGCCGTCGAGCGAGTCGTCCTCGCTGCCTTCCTCTTCTCCGAGAATCGCATCATCCGGCCGCAGCTGCGCCAGCATCTCGCGTAGGACGCGTTCGGTTTCGGTGTCCACGACGGTCACCGGATCGGTCGGCGTGCTCTTGGAGTGCACCGCGCCGTCACCCTCGCTCGAATCGCCGCCGAACACCTCGGGGCGACGCCGTCCGACATGCTCGGCGGCTTTCCTCGCGACCCGTACGGCGACCTCGCGCAGCACGTCCACCTCGCGCGTGTTCGATCCCTCTGCTGCCACCTGCTCTTCCGGCAATTGTGTACTGGCGGTGTCGGTCTGCGATGGGTCTGGTTTCGGCACGCGTACATCGCAACACACACCGACGTCCGAGCACCACCGCAGCGACCGCCGGTGACGTCACCGTCCCGCGAACGGCGAAACGCACTATTGTTCGGAGGCGACGGCATCACACGGATTCGATCACGCCAGGAGCGGCATCCACATGACACAGGCAGGTTCGGACAACACCACCGCTGCGGCAGCGCGCCACGGATTCGGCGTCGATGTGGGCGGCAGCGGCATCAAGGGCGGAATCGTCGACCTGAGCACCGGAGAGCTCGTCGGTGACCGCCACAAGATCGAGACGCCGCAACCGTCGACCCCCGATGCCATCGCGCGAACCGTCGCCGAGATCGTCGCGCACTTCGAGTGGACCGGCCCGGTGGGCGTGACACTGCCTGCCGTGGTGACCAACGGTGTCGCTCGCTCGGCCGCCAACATCGACAAGTCCTGGATCGACACCGACGCCCGAGCACTGTTCGCGAAGGCCATCGGCACCGAGAACGTCACCGTGCTCAACGACGCGGATGCGGCCGGAGTGGCCGAGGACAAGTACGGCGGCGGCAAGGGCAAGGACGGAGTCGTCGTGCTGTTGACGTTCGGCACGGGGATCGGATCGGCCGTCCTGCACAACGGAGTTCTGCTTCCCAATACCGAATTCGGCCACATGGAGATCGACGGCAAGGAAGCCGAGCATCGCGCTGCGTCGTCGGTGAAGGAGAATCAGGGACTGTCCTACAAGGAGTGGGCCAAGGAGGTCTCGAAGGTTCTCGAGACGTTCGAGGCACTGCTGTGGCCGGATCTTTTCATCGCAGGCGGCGGCATCAGCCGCAAGAGCGAGAAGTGGATTCCGCACCTGACCAATCGCACCCCTGTGGTTCCGGCAACCCTGCTGAACACTGCCGGGATCGTCGGTGCCGCACTCGCAGCGGACTCCGCCGTACCGTCAGCAGAGACCGGTACGTCCGCGGGATCGGTGGACTGACACGCGGGTTGCCACCTGCGTAGGGCGAGGGTCGGTAACAAACTCCTGAGAGGTCGTTACAATGGTGTGTGCCGGTACGCAGCCGGCCGAATCCGAAGACCTCTCCGCCGGAAACAACTCTGGCGTGACGCCGCACGACTTCGTCACGAAAGGGCGTACGTGGCAGCCACCGATATCCGTCAGACCGTAGATTCCGAAACCGAGTCTGCGACACCTGCACCTGCTGTCAAGGCACCCGCTGCGAAGGCACCGGCAAAGAAGGCACCCGCCAAGCGCGCCGCAGCCAAGAAGGCACCGGCGAAGAAGGCCGCAGCAAAGAAGACAGCAGCAGCACCGGCTCCAGGGGACGATGCCGACGAGAGCACTCCCGGGATCGAAGACATCGACATCTCCGAGGGTGACCTCGCGGCAGCCGCCAACGATGTCGTCGAGGTCGTCGCTGCCGGTGACGACACCGAGGAAGACGCCACCGCCGAGCCGACTGCGGAGGACAAGGCGTCCGGTGACTTCGTCTGGGACGAAGAGGAATCCGAGGCGCTGCGCCAGGCCCGCAAGGACGCCGAGCTCACCGCGTCCGCCGACTCCGTCCGTGCCTACCTCAAGCAGATCGGCAAGGTCGCCCTCCTCAACGCAGAGGAGGAAGTCGAACTGGCCAAGCGCATCGAGGCAGGCCTGTTCGCGGTCGAGAAGATGCGCGAGTCCGCGGAGAAGGGCGAGAAGCTCCCCGTAGCGCAGCGCCGCGACATGACGTGGATCTGCCGTGACGGCAACCGCGCCAAGAATCACCTCCTCGAGGCGAACCTTCGACTCGTCGTCTCCCTCGCCAAGCGCTACACCGGCCGTGGCATGGCTTTCCTGGACCTCATTCAGGAGGGCAACCTCGGTCTGATTCGCGCGGTCGAGAAGTTCGACTACACGAAGGGCTACAAGTTCTCGACGTACGCCACGTGGTGGATCCGGCAGGCAATCACCCGGGCCATGGCCGACCAGGCCCGCACCATCCGTATTCCGGTGCACATGGTCGAGGTCATCAACAAGCTCGGCCGCATCCAACGCGAGCTGCTCCAGGATCTGGGCCGCGAACCCACTCCCGAAGAGCTCGCGAAGGAAATGGACATCACGCCGGAGAAGGTGCTGGAGATCCAGCAGTACGCGCGTGAGCCGATCTCCCTCGACCAGACCATCGGTGACGAGGGCGACAGCCAGCTCGGCGACTTCATCGAGGACTCCGAGGCAGTCGTCGCCGTGGACGCCGTGTCGTTCACCCTGCTCCAGGATCAGCTGCAGTCGGTTCTCGAGACGCTGTCCGAGCGCGAGGCGGGCGTGGTTCGTCTGCGATTCGGCCTCACCGACGGTCAGCCCCGCACCCTCGACGAGATCGGTCAGGTCTACGGCGTCACACGCGAGCGGATCCGTCAGATCGAGTCCAAGACCATGTCCAAGCTGCGTCACCCGTCGCGTTCTCAGGTGCTGCGCGACTACCTGGACTGATTCGTTCGCTGCACCTCGAACGACGACCGCCGATCACGTGTGATCGGCGGTCGTCGTTCTCTGCGTGGATGCCGTCACACCTGCGGCACCCCGAAAGTTCCGTCCGGCCCCGGCCGATAGTCGAGCACCGCCGTGACGGCCGCGATCGGTAGCGGTCCGTACAGGTGCGGAAAGCGCATGGACTCCGGATCCGACGGCACCCCCGGTTCCCATCGAACCGGTGCAGTCAAACGAGCCGGATCGACGCGCAGCAGAACCAGATCCGTGCGGCCGGAGAAGAGCCGATTCGCGGGCAGGTGCACTTGCTCGGGTGTGGACAGGTGCACGAAACCCACGGATTCGTACGAGTCCGGGGTGTAGTCGGCACGGCCACGCATCGCGAGCCACTCCCCTGCCGTACAGATGTGAACGAGGTCGTCCTGCTTGCTGGTCACAGCTTCATTCTGCAGTGTCGAGCGCGGGTCAGGGCGGCGGAATGTCGGCAACGCCCCGATCTTTTCGGGTCGGCAGCCCACCGACCACGACCGCCACGATGACGGCCACGATTCCGAGAGCCTCGAGGGTCGTCGGAATCTGGGTCAGCACCACGGCACCGACCACCGTCGCCGTCGCCGGAAGCAGAGCCAGCAACAACGCGAAGCGGGCCCGGCCCACGCGTACCAGGACGTACTGATCGAGAACGTAGGGAACCACACTCGACAACAACCCGACGCCCAATCCGAGAACCCAGATCCGCCAGTCTCCCAGCGCATTCGAGTGCGCGACCGCGAACGGTCCGAACAGTGGAACGGCCAGGATCAGGGAGGCGATACCGAAACCGGCGGCCATGTCGTCGAGCCCTTGGCCTGCGTCGGCGACCGACTTGCCCAGCACGATGTAGGCAGCCCACAGGGCCGCCGAGCCCAGCGCGAACGCGATACCGACCAACCCCACCTCGCCGCCCTCGAACTGCGCGGACGCGATTGCTCCGACGCCGGCGACCACCAGGAGCAGCGCACACACGTCGGCAGGCTTTCTGGACCCGGCAGCAGCGACCGCGATCGGCCCGAGAAACTCGATGGCCACCGCCGCGCCGAGCGGCAGCCGGGCGATCGCCTCGTAGAACATCGCGTTCATACCGATCGTCGCACCGCCGAACGCGGCGGCCGTGATCGCTCGACGCACGGTCCATGCGCCGCCGGCTCCGGCCCGGCGCCGCCACGGCCGTCGCCAGAGCAACAGCACCAGCGCCGCACCGAACCCGCGCAGCCACGCCACCGCGGCCGGATCGACGGTGTCGAACAGGAACACACCGATCGCCGCACCGACGTACATGCACACCGCGCCGATCACGAACAGCGACGGAATACCCAGCTTCGATGCGCCGGAAAGCGAAGTAGAAGTCGAAGCCACACAGGCGACCCTACTGCCGCGACTCGCAGCGAACACGATCAGCTCTCAGCGAACACTGTCGACGACGTTCCTGCTCGTGAGCCATGTTTCGTGTTAGTGACAACACAAAGAAACGCGCTCGGGAACAACGCATGACCGCCATACGTCTGACAGAGTGAACGGACCGCGCCATACCGACGCGGCGGACCGGCCCCAGGCGAACGGGACAACCCGCAAGCCAGTACGGAGGAGTCATGCCCGGAACATTGACCAGCCCACAATTGACAGCAGCGGACCGGTGCGACCGGTGCGGTGCAGGGGCTCGCGCGCGTGTCGTGCTCTCGACCGGTGGAGAACTTCTCTTCTGCGGTCACCACGCCACCGAGCACGAAGCCCGTTTGCGTGAAGTGAACGCAACGGTGATGACCGAATCGGACTCCACGGTGTAGCCCACCTTTTGTGTCGGGGGAAAACAGGTTCGCCACGATCGACGAACACAACGACGAAGACGGACGGTCACCAGACCGTCCGTCTTTTTCGTGCCCGGAGATCCCTACATCTTCCGCAACTGCGCGATTCGCTCGCCCAACTGATCGGCCGACGCCATCGCCGTAGGCGGGCCACCGCAGATTCTTCGCAGATCGCCGTGAATCACCCCGTGCGGCTTCCCGGTGCGGTGGTGGTACACCGCAACCAAACTGTTCAGTTCACGCCGCAGGCCGGCCAACTGGCCCGCACTGGTGGCCCTGTCGTTGACGACGGCAGGTGCCGGAACCGCGGGCCCGGCAGCCGGCTTGTCGATCTGTTCCTGCTGGCGCTGACGCAGCAAGTCGCGCATCTGCGTCGCGTCGAGCAGACCGGGCAGACCGAGATAGTCGGCTTCCTCGTCGCTGCCCGAGAACGTCGCGGTACCGAACGAGGAACCGTCGTAGATCACCTGGTCCAGTTCCGCATCCGCGCCCAGCGAGGTGTACGCCTTCTCTTCCTCGCCCAGTTCGTCCTTCTGCTTGTTGGCGTCGGCCAGCAACTCGTCGTCGAAGCCGTCCTTCTCCCGGTGCGGCTTGCCGAGGATGTGATCGCGTTGCGCCTCGAGCTGCGACGCGAGATCCAGCAACACCGGTACCGACGGCAGAAAGACGCTCGCCGTCTCACCCTTGCGCCGAGAGCGCACGAAGCGGCCGATGGCCTGCGCGAAGTACAGCGGGGTCGACGCGCTCGTGGCGTAGACGCCGACGGCCAGACGCGGAACGTCGACGCCCTCGGACACCATGCGGACGGCGACCATCCACCGCTGGTCGCTCTTACCGAACTCGGCGATGCGGGCCGAGGACGTGGGGTCGTCCGAGAGCACGATCGCAGGCGTCTCTCCCGTGATCACCTCGATCAGCTTCGCGTAGGCCCGCGCCACCGTCTGATCGGTTGCGATGACCAGACCGCCGGCATCGGGCATGCCGCCTGCGCGCAGTTGCGCGAGCCGCGTGTTGGCCGCCAACAGCACGGCAGGCATCCAGTCGCCCTGCGGATCCAGTGCGGTGCGCCATGCCCTCGCGGTCTGTTCGGCGTTGAGCGGCTCACCCAAGCGCGCGGTGTATTCCTCGCCGGCACTGTCCCGCCAGCGTGCTTCACCGGAGTACGCGAGGAACACGACCGGACGCACGACGCCGTCCGCAAGAGCATCGGAGTAGCCGTACGCATGATCGGCCTTGGACCGCATCAACCCGTCCTGATCCGGTTCGTAGTTGACGAACGGAATGGGACTGTCGTCGCTGCGGAACGGCGTACCGGTCAGTGCGAGACGTCGGGTGGCGTCTCCGAACGCTTCGCGAATTCCCTCACCCCAGCTCTTCGCGTCGCCGCCGTGGTGAATCTCGTCGAGAATGACGAGGGTCTTGCGTGATTCGGTGCGCACTCGATGCTTGAACGGGTGCGAGGCGATCTGCGCGTACGTCACGACCACGCCGTGGTAGTCGCTCGAGGTCTGACCGGTCGAGTTCGAGAAGCGCGAGTCCAAGGCGATGCCGACCCTGGCCGCCGACTCCGCCCACTGGTGCTTGAGGTGTTCGGTGGGGGCAACGACGGTGACCTGATCGACGGTCCGATGCGCGAGCAGCTCTGCGGCCACCCGAAGGGCGAAGGTCGTCTTGCCTGCGCCGGGCGTCGCGACCGCGAGGAAGTCCTTGGGCGAAGCGACGAGATACTTCGTCAGCGCCCGTCGCTGCCACGCGCGCAGCGGTGCTCCCCCGCTCACGGGAGCGGCGGTCTGCTCGGTGGACGGTGGTGTGGGATCGAACATGTCAGCGCTCACTGGCCGCCGGTTCCTGGCATCGATGTAAATTCCTCGCGCTCTCGGTAGCCCTGCAGTGTCCGCCGAGGAGCCTATCGCTCCGCACCGACCGATCCCGCATCGCTGGGGTGAGTCGGATGCGACACGGCGAGTCGGCTGTTAGGCGAAGTCGCCTTTCGTCAGGAATGCTGGAGGAACCATGAGCGAGTCTGCAGGCGGAACTCCACCACCGGAACGGTTGTCGGCGAGAAGGCCGATACACGCGGTGTGGAAAGTGACTCTGCGCACTCTGAGCAAAGCGTGGGACGACTCGATCTTCAGCAAGGCCGCAACGGCCGCGTTCTGGCAGACGTTGTCCCTGCCACCGCTGTTGCTCGGCGTGCTGGGCAGCCTGGGACTCGTCGGCGGATGGTTCGGACCCAACACCGTCGAGATCATCGAGTCCAAGATCATCACGTTCAGCAACACCCTCTTCAGCGGCAGCGTCGTGGACCAGATCATCGCTCCGACGGTCAAGGACGTCCTCGCCCAGGGCAGCGGCGAGATCGTGTCCGTGGGCTTTCTACTGTCGTTGTGGGCCGGGTCGTCTGCGATCTCGACGTTCGTCGACTCCATCGTCGAAGCGCACGGGCAGGCCGACGCGCGACATCCCGTCTGGCAGAGGTTCTTCGCGCTGCTTCTCTACGTGGGTTTCCTGGTGATCGCGGTCTTCGTGCTTCCGCTCGTCGCCCTCGGACCGGTGTACGTGCAGCAGGTCCTGCCCGATTCCTGGATAACCGTGGGCAGCGAGGTGATCGACTTCTTCTACTACCCGGCCGTCGGGCTGTTGCTGATCATCGGTCTGACCACGCTGTACAAGGTTGCTCTGCACACCTCTCTGCCGTGGCATCGTCTCCTCGGAGGAGCACTGCTGGCCGGGGTGTTCTTCATGATCGCGAGTGCGGTACTGCGCCGGTACCTCGGCTGGGTGACGAGCACCGGGTACACCTACGGCGCGCTCGCGACGCCCATCGCATTTCTGCTGTTCACGTTCTTCCTCGGTTTCGCCATCGTTCTCGGTGCCGAGTTCAACGCGACGATCCAGGAATTCTCGCCCGCACGGGCGACGCGAATGGACCAGATGCGGGAGTGGATCGCGGCGCAGGCCGCTGCCGACGACAAGCCGTCGGGACCGGTGACCGCTGTCGCCCGACGGCTGGCCACGGGGCCGATCAAACTGTCCGGCGACCGAGCACGTTCGGATCGTCCGGAGCCGACCCCGGACCGACACCCGGGAGACGGCGGTCAGTCGCCCTTCTTCAAGCCTTCGTAGACCTTCTTGCAGTCCGGGCACACCGGTGATCCGGGCTTCGCGGACTTGGTGACGGGAAACACCTCACCGCACAGCGCGACGACGTGCGTACCCATCACCGCGCTCTCGGCGATCTTGTTCTTCTTCACGTAGTGGAAGAACTTCGGCCGGTCGTCCTCGGTGGTTTCGTCCGGTGCGATATCGGGACGGTCCTTCGTCTGAGTGCTCATGAACACAGATTAATCCGTTTGGGCCGTGCATCCACAGCAAGGGGTAACCGGTTCCACAGCTCGTCGTATGCATTCTGTGAGCAGTAGTGCCACAGTGGAGGTATGACGAGAACCCCAGGGTTCGACGGAAGCGCGTACAGCGACTCGCCGGATGGGCCCGTCCTGATCACCGAGGCGCAGAAATCGGTCGAAGAGCAGCACAAAGCTCGCGTCCGCAAATACATGTTCATCATGTCGTTCCGCATCCCGGCGTTGGTGTTGGCTGCCATCGCGTACGGGATGTGGATGAACCCGTGGATCTCCATGGCGATAGTCGGAGCGTCCATTCCCCTGCCGTGGATGGCGGTGCTGATCGCCAACGATCGGCCGCCCCGCACCAAGGACGAGATGAGCCGATACGACTACCGGACCGTGGACAGGCCGCAACTGGAATCGAGCAACCACCGGGTGATCGAACCGGGCGACGACTGACGCAGCGGCCATCGCCGATGCGACACTTGCGTCGTGACTGCACCGAATTCCACGTCCCCGCTCGTCGTCGCCTGCTCCGATCTTCGTGAGGCCTTCGAGCGGGCGGGATACGACGCCGACGGCGTTCTGACGCTGCTCGGCCACGACGCCCACGCCGCCCTCGGTCGCAGCGAGCCGGTACCGGTACGCAACGCCAGCCGGGACGGCGGTGCGCTGGGAGTTCTGGTGCGTCTGTTCCTGCTCGTCGACGACTGCCCCGAGTCCGACGTCGCCGACGCCATCGCGCCACTCACGGTTGCCGACGCGGTCGCAGCCGGGATTCTTGCTCGATCCGGATCGACGGTGCGCACGCTGCTCGACATTCGCCCGCTCGACGCCGGGCACGGAACTCGGTGGATCGTCTCGGATCCGGACGGCAGCATGCGCGCAGCCGAGACCGCTCCCGACCACGTGCTCGGCGTCGGGCAGGCCTCGTTGTCACTGTTGCGCGGAACGCCCACGTCCCCGGCGACCACCGTTCTCGACGTCGGCACCGGCTGCGGCGTCCAGGCCGTACACGCCTGCGGCTACGCGGAGCAGGTGACCGCGACCGACATCAGTCCCCGATCGATGGACCTCGCCGCGGCGACGATGGCGCTCAACGGCCTCGACGTCGAGCTGTTGCACGGTTCGTGGTTCGAGCCCGTCGCCGGGCGTCGCTTCGATCGCATCGTCGCCAACCCGCCGTTCGTCGTCGGCCGGGCCGAAGTGCAGCACTCGTACCGCGATTCCGGCCTCGACCTCGACGGAGCGAGCGCTCTGATGATCGGCCGAGCCCCGGACCACCTGACGCTCGGCGGTACCGCGGCCATCCTGGCGTCATGGGTGCACGTCCGCGGTGAGGACTGGCGTGCGCGGGTGGCGTCGTGGCTGCCCGCGCACGGAATCGACGCCTGGGTCGTCGAGCGTGACGTCGCGGACCCTGCGCTCTACGTGGGCACATGGATGCGTGACGGCGGACTCGATCCCCGCGATCCCGACGCGGCCGCGGTGGCACAGTCCTGGCTCGATCACTTCGCCGCCGCCGATGTCGAGGGAATCGGCTTCGGGTTCGTCTATCTCCGCGCAACGGATACGCCGACCGACCTGCTCGCCGAGGAGCTCACGCACGGCTTCTCCGACCCGCTGGGCAACGAATCGATCGAGTACTTCGCGCGGCTGGACTGGCTGCGCGAGCACGACATCCTCGACTCGGTTCTCACTCTCGACCCGAACACCGCACTCGAACGCATCTACCTTCCCGGCGAGGAGGGCTGGGCTCCGGTGGCGGTGCGGGTCCATCGCGGCAACGGCCCGCAGTGGCAGCACGACGTCGACGAACTCGGTGCGGCTCTGCTCGCCGGGCTACGCCCCGACGGTCTACCGGTCGGTGAACTGGTGGAATTGCTCGCCGCTGCGCACGACGAGGACGCCGAGGAACTGGCAGTGCACGCGGTGACGATGATGCAGGGTCTCGTCCGGCACGGCCTGGTTCTGCCGGCTCGATGAGTCCCCGACATCGCCCCGGGAGAGCGACCGTTCCCGGCGGCGTCACTTCTCAGCAACTTCTCAGGACGACCATGACGTAATCCCTGGTCACACGGGTATCCACAGGATCGGCGTGGGAACTTATCGGAGTCTCCCGAGCGTTGAACCCTGTGAGACACCACCGACCAGGAGGCAAGTCATGACCAGCCCCAGCACCACGATTCGTCCGCGGCCCACCGATGCCGATCTGGACGCCCAGAGCCCAGCAGCCGATCTCGTTCGCGTGTACCTCAACGGCATCGGCCGCACCGCGTTGCTGACGGCTGCCGAAGAAGTCGATCTGGCCAAGAGGATCGAGGCTGGTCTCTACGCCAAGCAGGTCCTCGAGAACACGAAGCGACTGAGCGCAGTCAAGAAGCGCAACCTCGCCATCATCGTTCGCGACGGCAGTGCTGCACGCAGCCACCTGCTCGAAGCGAACCTTCGCCTGGTCGTGTCTCTCGCCAAGCGCTACACCGGTCGCGGTATGCCCCTGCTCGACCTGATCCAGGAGGGCAACCTCGGACTCATCCGCGCGATGGAGAAGTTCGACTACGCCAAGGGCTTCAAGTTCTCGACCTACGCGACGTGGTGGATTCGTCAGGCCATCACCCGCGGTATGGCAGATCAGAGCCGCACGATCCGGCTGCCCGTCCACTTGGTCGAACAGGTCAACAAATTGGCCAGGATCAAGCGCGAGCTGCATCAGCAGCTCGGCCGCGAGGCAACGGACGAAGAGCTGTCGAGCGAGTCGGGTATCGCGGTGGAGAAGATCGCGGATCTGCTCGACCACAGCCGCGACCCGGTCAGCCTGGACATGCCGGTCGGCAGCGACGAGGAAGCACCTCTCGGCGACTTCATCGAGGATTCCGAAGCCACTTCCGCAGAGAACGCCGTCATCGCCGGACTGCTGCACAGCGACGTCCGTGTCGTTCTCGGCACGCTCGACGAGCGGGAGCAGCAGGTCATTCGTCTGCGCTACGGCCTGGACGACGGACAGCCCCGCACCCTCGATCAGATCGGCAAGCTCTTCGGGCTCTCCCGCGAGCGCGTCCGTCAGATCGAGCGCGAGGTCATGGTCAAGCTTCGGCAGGGCGACCGCGCCGAGAAGCTGCGGTCCTACGCCAGCTGAGTACAGCCACCGACCGGTGGAGCGGCGGTGACCATCCCCGTTCGCGCCGCCTCACGCGGTAGCCGAGTCGACGTTCTCTCCCCCTCGGGACGTCGACTCGGCTGCCGCTTTTTCGTGGCCGGTCCGGTCAGCGCAGGCGACGCGGACCCAGATCGGCTTTGGTGGGCTCGGGCCCGATGCGCACTCGGGCGTCGGTGATCTGGGCCCCGTCGGCGGACGCCAGAACCGGCTCACACGAGATCTCGCGAATGTCGGCGATGTCCTCTGCCAGTGCGGAAATCCGCTGAACGAGGTCGATCAGCGCATTCTTGTTGACGGGCACCGCGTTTCGATATCCGGACAACAGCGGAGCCGCCTTCGGCGCGTCGATCAGTTGCGCTGCCTCGTCCTCGGTCAGCGGCAGCACCCGATAGGCACGATCGCCCAACAGATCCGAGATCACCCCGGCCAGGCCGAACGAGATGAGCGATCCGAACGACGGGTCGTCCTGAACGCGCACGACGCAACCGATGCCCTTGACCGCCATACGCTGAACGTGCAGCAACGGCTCGCCGGATTCCGCCGCCAGATTCCGATACGCCACCCGCACTGCGGAGGCGTCGGCCATGTCCAGGCGAACTCCACCGAGATCAGGCCGGTGTCGCCACCGCTCCCCGGTTGCCTTGACCGCCACCGGATATCCCAGTTCGTCTGCCGCGGTGACGGCCTCTTCCTCGTCGGTCACGGTCCGAAAGGCCACGACGTCGACGCCGTAGCAGCCCAGCAGTTCGGCGGTCTCGAAGTCCGAGAGCCAGCGTCCGTGACTGCCCGCGGAACGCCATCGATCGACCAACTGCTTGGCACGGTCGGAGTCGATGCTCTTGGGACGGACGAGATTCGACACCGGCCGTGAACGCCACGCCGAGTAGCGCCAGGCAGCAGCCAACGCCGCAACGGCCCGCTCCGGACTCGAGTACGACGGCACCGAACCACGGACGGGGTGTCCACCCGGTCCGCGGACGGCGAGGACGTCGGGAATGCCCTCGGTGGCGAGGAACGTCGACAGCACGGGCTTGTCGGATCCACGGACGGCGTTGCCGAGCGCGGCCGCGAACGGTTCGACCTCCACCGCGACCGGTGGCACGAACACGACGATGACGGCGTCGATGTCGGATGCGGCCAAGGCCGACGACACGGCCGCAGCGAACTCCTCGGGGCCCGCCTGCGGACCGACATCGGTCGGATTGCTCGCGTGCAGGCCCTTGGCTCGCGCAGCGTCCACTGCCAGTACACCCAGAGCGGTCGAATTTCCCACCACGGCAACTCGCGGGCCGACCGGAAGAGGCTGATTTCCGAACAGGACGGCGCAGTCGAACAGTTCGGAGATGGTGTCGACCTGGATGACTCCGGCCTGCGCGAACAGTGCGCGCACGATCGAGTCGTCGATGTCGGCACCGATCGCATGTGCGGGCGGCACGGCCCCGCGGCCGCTCTTGACCGCGATGATCGGTTTGGTGCGTGCGACCCGTCGGGCGATCCTGGTGAACTTCCTGGGATTACCGAAGCTCTCGAGGTACAGCAGGATCACCTCGGTGGCCGGATCCGAATCCCAGTACTGCAGCAGGTCGTTTCCGGACACATCGGCGCGGTTTCCGGCCGAGACGAACGTCGACAGTCCCAGCCTGCGGTTCGCGGCCTCGTCCAGAATCGCAATGCCGAGGGCTCCGGACTGACAGAAGAACCCGACGTTGCCCGGAGTGGGCAGATGCGGAGCCAGAGTGGCGTTCAGACCGAACTCGGGATCGGTGTTCGCCACACCGAGCGCGTTGGGCCCGATCAACCGCATTCCGTGTGCCCTCGCGGCGAGCACCAGCCTGCGCTCGCTCTCCTGCCCCGCGGGTCCGGTCTCGCCGAATCCACCCGAGACCACCAACAAAGCTTTGACGCCCTTGTCGAGGCAGTCGTCGAGCACGGCGTCGATCGCATCGGCCGGTACCGCTGCGATCGCCAGATCGACCGGATCCGGTATGTCGTGCACCGTGGCGTAGGCGCGAACCCCGCGGACCGAACGATGGTCGGCGTTGACGGGATAGACCGGGCCGGTGAAGTTGCCCGCCAGCAGATTAGCGAGAACGGCGTTGCCCACCTTCGAGCTGTCCGTCGATGCTCCGATCACGGCCACCGATCGTGGACTGAGCACGTTTCGCACACTGCGGGCCTCGGCGGCACGTTCACGCGAATTACGCACCGAGAGCAGAGCTTCGCTCGGGTCGATGGCGAACTCCAGTCGCAGCACTCCCCCCTCGAAGGACCTGCTGACCTGATAGCCCGCTTCGCGGAAGACGGTGACCATGTTCCGGTTCTCGGCGAGCACCTCGGCGACGAACATGTTCACCCCGTTCTCGGCGGCCGCTCCCGCGAGGTGTTCGAGCAGGATCGGCCCCAACCCGCGGCCCTGATGCGCGTCGGCGACGACGAAGGCCACCTCGGCGGAATTGCCGTCTCCCTCGGGCAGTCGTTCGTATCGGCCGACCGCGATGATGTCGTCACCGAGCACTGCGACGAACGCCACTCGGTCGTGGTGATCGACCGTGGTGAAGTTGAGCACGTCACGCTGGGGCATCGTGGGGTAGGGACCGAAATATCGCAGGTATCTCGTCCGCTCGGACAGCCGGCCGTGGAACGCGACGATGCGCTCGGAGTCCGACGGGACGATGGGTCGTAGGTGCACCACACCGCCGTCGGAGGTCAGGACATCGGCAACCCAGTGCCGCGGAAACGATGTCTCCGCCCTCTCTCGGGCCAGGTCCTTGTCGCTCGGCTCCGACGCCGCAACGGCAGGCTCCTCGGCCGAGGGGCTGTCGGTCGGATCAGTCACGCGGGTCCTCCGGATCGAGTCCGAGCAGTGGAAACACTGCTCGACGGGTGGCGATGATCGCCGAGTCGACGCGTTCGAGCGCCCTGTCGGTGCCGTCGGTACCGGCGAGAGATCCACCGGGTCCGTCCCAGGCGGGATAGTCGACGTCTCCCCCGTCACCCATGGTCTGCGGCAGGTCGACACTCGGCGCCATGGTCCGTACCCGCTCGCGCCAGGTGTCCGGCAGCGCCGACATCGGGTCGATGTCGCGGCCGAGCGCGGCAGCGATGAGGTGCGTCCAGGACCGTGGAACGACGCGCACCAAGCCGTACCCGCCACCGCCGACGGCCAACCACCGACCTTCGGAATGCTTGTCCGCCAGATCGCGCATGGCCAGGAACGCAGCATTCTGGCCGTCGACGGTCAGGGCGAGGTCAGCTAGGGGATCTTCGCGGTGGCTGTCGACACCGCACTGGCTGACGATGATCTGAGGCTCGAACGCGCCGATCGCGCCCGGCACGATTGCGTGGAACGCGCGCAACCACAACCGATCCGCGGTGCCGGGCAGCAACGGAACGTTGATCGAGGTCCCCTCACCACGTTCGGTTCCCACCTCGGTGGACCATCCGGTGTTCGGCCACAGCGTCGCCGGATGTTGGTGCAGCGAGACGGTGAGCACTCTCGGGTCACCGAGAAAAGCCGCTTGGACGCCGTCCCCGTGGTGCGCGTCGACGTCGATGTAGGCGATTCGGTCGAAACCGTTGTCCAGCAACCACGAAATGGCGATCGCGGCGTCGTTGTAGACGCAGAAGCCCGAGGCCCAGTCGGCCATGGCATGGTGCATGCCGCCACCGATGCTCACCGCGCGTCGAGCACGACCCGACGCGATTTCGCGGGCGGCGGCCAGCGAGCCGCCTGCGAGCATGGCGCTCGCCTCGTGCATCTGCGGAAACACCGGGTTGTCGTCGGAACCGAGTCCGTGGACGACGTCGTCGGGATCGCGCAGGGCCGGGCCCTGCGACGGTGCCTGTTTGACGGCCTCGATGTAGGCGCTGGTGTGAAACCGGAGCAGCTCCGAATCCGGTGCAGCGGCAGGCTCGACCAGTTCGACGCCCTCGAGCAGGCCGATGTCGGTGGCCAGTGCCATCGTCAGATCGAGTCGAGTCGGGTTCATCGGGTGGTCGTCGCTCCACCGGTAGCCGAGGTAGTCCGCACTCCACACGACGATGTCCTCGGGGCGGTTCGGGATGGACGCGGCGGCGCGTGTCGCCTGATCAGACATATGGACAAAACTACGTTGTCGGGCGGGATGGTGTTGCCGGGTTCCGGTGTTGTCCCCAGAGTCCCCTTGTGAGAAGCCATGGGAAACGACGACCACCGTTGTGGTGCGCCGCGCCCGCTGCGACTGGGTGCAGCGCCTATTTCGGGGCGCTGACGGTAGGATCGAGCCCGACGAAGGGGTTGAGTGTGAAGGATCTGGTCGACACCACGGAGATGTACCTCCGGACGATCTACGATTTGGAAGAAGAGGGCGTGATTCCGCTCCGCGCGCGAATCGCCGAGCGGCTCGAACAAAGTGGTCCCACCGTCAGCCAAACCGTTGCTCGGATGGAGCGCGACGGGCTGTTGTCCGTTGCAGGCGATCGGCACCTGGAGCTGACCGAGAAGGGTCGAAGCCTGGCGGTTGCGGTGATGCGCAAGCACCGTTTGGCGGAGCGTCTGCTCGTGGACATCATCGGTCTGCGGTGGGAAGACGTTCACGCCGAGGCGTGCCGCTGGGAGCACGTGATGAGCGAGGAGGTCGAACGTCGTCTGGTGACCGTGCTGAACAACCCGACGACCTCGCCGTACGGCAACCCGATCCCAGGGTTGGCCGAGCTCGGCCTCGGCCAGTCGACTCTGGCACCGGAGGCTCTCATCCGCCTCACCGATGTTCCGGTGGGCCAACCGACCGCCGTCGTGGTGCGTCGTCTCGCCGAGCACGTTCAGTCCGACCCCGAGGTGATCGCTCAGCTCCGCGAAGCGGGCGTGGTCCCCGATGCTCGCGTTACAGTCGAGGCCAAGCCCGGATCGATCACGATCACGGTGCCAGGACACAGCGGTGTCGACATATCCGAGGAAATGGCGCACGCCGTCCAGGTGAAGAAGGTCTGACCTCCCACCGACGACGGCGTTCGACGCGTGTGAGGGAGAACGAACAGTGAAGCTTCTGGTTACCGGTGGTGCGGGCTACGTCGGCAGCGTCTGCGCGGCCGTGCTCGTCGAGCGCGGACACGAGGTCGTGGTCGTGGACAACCTGTCCACCGGTAACCGGGACGCCGTGCCCAGTGGTGCCACGTTCGTCGAGGGTGACATCAAGGACGTGGCCGCAGACGTGCTGATCGGCGGCGGTTTCGACGCCGTACTGCACTTCGCCGCGCAATCTCTGGTGGGCGAGTCGGTGGTCTCGCCCGCCAAGTACTGGAGCGGAAACGTCGTCACCTCGCTGGCGTTGCTCGATGCCATCCGAGCATCCGGCACCGCGAAGCTGGTGTTCTCCTCGACAGCCGCCACGTACGGCGAGCCCGAGAAGACTCCCATCACCGAGGACGCACCCACCCGCCCCACCAATCCGTATGGCGCCACCAAACTCGCGATCGATCATGCGATCACGTCGTACGCCGCGGCCTACGGCCTCGCCGCCACCAGCCTCCGGTACTTCAACGTCGCCGGTGCCTACAACGGCTTCGGCGAGAATCGCGTCGTCGAGACCCACCTGATTCCGCTCGTGCTCCAGGTCGCTCTGGGACAGCGCGAGAAGATCTCGGTGTTCGGCACCGACTGGCCCACTCCGGACGGTACGGCTGTTCGCGACTACATCCACGTCGCCGACCTCGCCGAGGCGCACATTCTCGCCGTCGATGCCGCACAACCGGGCGAGCACACCATCTACAACCTCGGCAGCGGCACCGGATTCTCCGTGCACGAGGTCATCTCGTCCTGCGAGCGCGTCACCGGCCTGCCCATCGCCGTCGAACATGCTCCCCGTCGAGCCGGTGATCCTGCGGTCCTGATCGCCTCGAGCGCACGTGCGGTCGAGGAGCTGAAATGGACGCCGGAGCTGACCGATCTCGATCGGATCGTGGCCGATGCGTGGACCTTCCTGCAGCAGCTCGGCGATCGGTCGCACGCAGCGCGCTGACCCGCGTCGCCGGTCGATCGTCGATGTGCCCGACTGCCGTCACCATCGACCGAACGGGTCGCCGGGCAACCGAACTCCGCAGGCGCGTGCACACGCGAAGCCGCTTTCGGCCACTTCGCGAACGATGTCGGGACCTGCGCCTGCGCTGAGCGATCTGTCCAGCAGTCGCGCCAGTGAGTAGGTCTCATCGGCTTCCAGTGCAGCGTCGATCGCGATGCGGGCCATCGGTCCGTCTCCGCGCACGTACGCGCTGAAGGCCAGAAGTGTTGCGGCGATGGCGCGTTCGCCCTTCGGCAGGACGCGGGACATCCTCGCCCAGAACTCTTCGACGAATCCCGCGTCGTCGCCGAGGGTCAACGCCAGCAGTGCGTCACGCACCTGAATGTGGCCGATCGCGAGTGCGATGCGAGCGATGTCGGTCGGGTCCAACTCCGTGTCGTACGGTCCTCGTGCGACGTACGACAGCACCGAAGTCAAGTCGTCGGTACGAGACCGGTTGCCGTCGCGTCGCTGTCGCGACATCTCGGCGGCCACTGACCGCACGGTTGCGTCGGGGCCCGGCGCGATGGTCTCGGCGAGCTCGCGCCTGGACCGTCGGACGGAGTAGCCGTCGAGCACGCGGGCAACGGTCATCGGCGACGCCGACGGATCGGATATCACGCCGTGCCGCTGCGGTCCGCGCAACGTCCACCATTCGGCGGAATCGGCGATCTCCGACGCCGCGAGGGCCTCGCCGAGCTGCACTCCGAACGATGCGAGTGTGGCGTCGAGTTCGATCACCAGCGCTTCGACGTCGAGCAGATGCGGTGTTCTGACGGCTCGATCGAGCCTGTCGTCGACGAACACTGCCATGACCGCGGGGATGTTCTCCATCGCGCAGTAGCCGGCCAGGTAGCCGATGACGTCGAGCATCTCCGGGGTCGCACGGGTGTGACTGCCTGCGCGCCGATCGATGTGCTCGCCTGCCAGGACGAGGTCGTGACGCATCGTGGGTCCGACGCAGGCACCGCCATCCTTCACCGCGATGAGCACCATCGATCGATGCGGGTGGAACCCGAGCATGGCCGGTACGGCTGCCATCAGGTCGCTCGGGTGGCCGAGGCGAACGCGATGGCGGGAGTCGAAGTTGTCGTGTGAGTTCGTCGGTATGTACATACCGGAGAATCCTGGCCGGGATCCCGACGACCGAACGAGTCTCGACCTGGGCTTTCGTACTGCCCTGTGGACAACTGCCGTGTTGTGGATGAATCGCATCGCCGGAGCTGGGGACGACCGATTCGTGTCGGTGCCCTCTGCTAGAGCTCGGTCAGCTCTGGCCGACCTTCTGGACTGCCGCGGTGAACAGCTCGTCGAGGGTCATCGCATCGGGCGTGCCCGAGCCGAACGACATGAACGTGGCCGACACTCGGACTCCGTCGATCTGGGCCATCAACGTCAGCATCGATTGCGTGACGGCGTCGCCGCCTGCTCCCGATGCAACGGTCTGCCGGACGGCCAAGGTGTCGTCCGCGTCGATGGGCGGTGCCGGGGTCAGAGTGGAGGTCACCGTCGAGGTCGCGCCGGACTTGGTTGCGGTCACCTCCCCGCACTGTTCGAGCTGCTCCTTGCGCGCCGAGAGCGGTTCGTCCACCGCGGTCAACTCGATCGAGATGGTGGATCGGCTGTCGTTGTCGGTGCCGACGATCATGGCCGTGCCCGTCGGGCCGAAATCCTGGTCGGCAGGCTTGCATCCTGCCGGGCTGACCTCTGCACCGGCAGGTATTCCGCTGAGATCGGGTGCGGCTTGCGAGATCGCCTGCTGGGGCAGAACCAGGGCGTCGTACGGTGCCGGGAAGCTGGCCGGGTCGATCAGCAGCGTGTTCAGATCCACATCGGACTGCGACGACGAGGTGGCGGCACCCGCGCTGGGCTCGGCAGTGCCGGTGACCGTGGAGCTGCAGCCGACCAGCACGAGAGCTGCGATCGCCGCCGAGGTCACGGCGATGGACAGGCGGGTTCTGCGTGCGGCGGGGCTCACAAGACGTCCTCTTCGAGTCGGTGGGACGCCGCAGCACACGCTCCGGCGTCCCACCACTGTCTCACTCCGACCACCTCGAACGCGGCAGGCGACCTACCGCAGTGTCGCGATCTCAGCTTCCGCGGGCGATCCACTCCTCTAGGTGCGGTGCTTCGTCGCCGATGCGCGTGCCGTCGCCGTGCCCGGTGTTGACGCGGGTCTCGACGGGAAGCGCGAAGAGCCGATCGCGGATGGACCCGATGATGGTCGGGAAGTCCGAGTACGACCGTCCGGTGGCACCCGGACCGCCGGAGAAGAGGGTGTCGCCGCTGAACAACTCCCCTGCCTCCGGCAGATACAGGCAGGTCGATCCCGGAGAATGCCCGGGTGTGTGCAACGCCAGGATGTCGGTTCCGGCCACGGTGATGCGCTGACCGTCTTCGAGGGTCGAGTGCCCGACGCCCGGGTGCGTCTGTTCCCACAGCATCTCGTCGGCTGGATGCAGCAGAATCGGCGCGTCGAGGGTGTCCGAGAGTTCGGGGGCGACGGTCACGTGGTCGTTGTGACCGTGCGTGCAGACGACGGCCTTGACCGTGCGACCGGCTACCGCGTCGACGATCGGGGCCGCAGTGTGTGCTGCGTCGACGATCACCACCTCGTCGTCGTCGCCGATGATCCAGATGTTGTTGTCGACGTCCCAGGTGCCACCGTCGAGACTGAACGTGCCCGAGGTGACGACATTCTGGACGCGGAATTGCCCACTCACAGGATCACGACCGATCGCAGCACGGTGCCCTTGTGCATCTTGTCGAACGCGCCTTCGACGTCCTCGATGGTGATGCGTTCGGTGACGAACTTCTCGAGCGGCAGACGGCCCTGCTGGTACAGATCCACCAACTGCGGGAAGTCACGCTCGGGCAGGCAGTCTCCGTACCAGGACGACTTCAGCGATCCGCCGTGGGAGAAGAAGTCGATCAGTGGCATCTCGAGGGTCATCTCGGGAGTGGGCACGCCCACGAGCACCACGGTTCCGGCGAGATCGCGTGCGTAGAACGCCTGCTTCCAGGTCTCCGGGCGACCGACGGCGTCGATGACCACGTCGGCACCGAATCCTCCGGTGAGCTCCTGCACGGCCTCCACCGCGTCCACCACCGAGGAGTCGACGGTATGGGTGGCTCCGAGTTCGAGGGCCCATTCGAGCTTGCCCGGGTCACGGTCGACCGCGATGATCGTCGACGCGCCGGCCAGGCGCGCTCCGGCGATCGCGGCATCGCCGACGCCGCCGCAGCCGATCACGGCCACCGAATCTCCGCGCGAGACGTTGCCGGTGTTCATCGCCGCGCCCAGCCCGGCCATCACCCCACAGCCGAGCAGTCCGACGACCGCCGGATCGGCGTCTGCGGCGACCTTGGTGCACTGGCCCTCGTGCACCAGGGTCTTCTCGGCGAATGCACCGATGCCCAGTGCAGGGGTCAGTTCGGTGCCGTCCTCGAGGGTCATCTTCTGGGCCGCGTTGTGGGTGTCGAAGCAGTACCACGGGGTGCCGCGCTTGCAGGCTCGACATTCGCCGCACACCGCGCGCCAGTTCAGGACGACGAAGTCTCCGACCTCGACGTGCTCGACGCGGTCGCCGATGGTCTCGACGATTCCGGCTGCCTCGTGTCCGAGCAGGAACGGGAACTCGTCGTTGATGCCGCCTTCGCGGTAGTGCAGGTCGGTGTGGCACACCCCGCAGGCCTGGATCTTCACCACGACCTCGTTCGGCCCGGGATCGGGGATGGTGATCGTCTCGATGGAGACGGGCTCGCCCTTGCTCTTGGCGACGACGGCGCGGACCTGCTGCGGCATGTGTTCCTCCACTGAAAATCGGGTGTTTCGTGCTCTGCTCAGCCTCGCACAACGCATCAGCACGTGGCGACATCTGCATGGGTTCGGCACCCCGAATCGTGGAGTTCACAAGGTTGTGACCGGGTGGGCACGCAGTCTTTGCGTGCGAGCGGTACCTATGACGAATGTCTGAACCCATGGAGTACGACCTGGTGGTCATCGGCTCCGGCCCCGGTGGCCAGAAGGCGGCCATTGCGGCTGCGAAGCTCGGCAAGCGGGTGGCGATCGTGGAGAAGGGCCACATGCTCGGCGGGGTCTGCGTCAATACCGGCACCATTCCGTCGAAGACCCTGCGCGAGGCCGTTCTGTATCTCACGGGCATGAATCAACGTGAGCTGTACGGGGCGAGCTATCGGGTGAAGGCCGACATCACTCCGGCCGATCTGTTGGCGCGAACCCAGCACGTGATCGGCAAGGAGATCGAGGTGGTGCGCTCGCAACTGCTGCGCAACCGCATCGAACTCATCACCGGCGTCGGAAAGTTTCTCGACGCGCACACCATCGTGATCGAGGACGAGTCGCGAGGTGAACGCATCACGGTCAAGGCCGCCAATGTGGTGATCGCCACCGGCACCGCTCCCGCGCGTCCCGCCGACATCGCGTTCGACGACTACCGCGTCCTCGACTCGGACGGAATTCTCAATCTCGAGTTCATTCCGGCGTCCATGGTCGTGGTCGGGGCCGGGGTCATCGGAATCGAGTACGCATCGATGTTCGCTGCCCTGGGAACGAAGGTCACCGTCGTCGAGAAGCGCGATTCGATGCTCGACTTCTGCGATCGCGAGATCATCGAGTCGCTGCAGTTCCACCTCCGCGATCTCGCAGTGACGTTCCGATTCGGGGAGGCGGTGACCGCTGTGGACGTCGGCCCGAACGGAACGGTGACGACCCTTGCCAGCGGCAAGCGGATTCCGGCGGAGACGGTGATGTATTCGGCCGGACGCCAGGGCCTGACGACGGCACTCGACCTCGAGAACGCCGGTCTCGAGGCCGACGCGCGTGGTCGCATCTTCGTCGACGAGCATTTCCAGACCAAGGTCGATCACATCTATGCGGTCGGCGATGTCATCGGATTTCCGGCGTTGGCCGCGACGTCGATGGATCAGGGCAGGCTGGCGGCGTACCACGCGTTCGGCGAGTCCAGCGCCAAGCTGACCGACGTACAGCCCATCGGCATCTACTCCATTCCCGAGGTCTCGTACGTCGGAGCCACCGAGGTCGACCTGACGAAGGGATCGATCCCCTACGAGGTGGGGGTGTCGAGATACCGCGAACTCGCCCGGGGTCAGATCGCGGGCGACTCGTACGGCATGCTCAAGTTGCTCGTCTCCACCGAGGATCGGTCGATACTGGGCGTGCACATCTTCGGGTCGGGTGCGACGGATCTGGTGCACATCGGGCAGGCCGTGATGGGGTGCGGCGGCACCGTCGACTACCTCGTCGATGCGGTGTTCAACTACCCCACGCTGTCCGAGGCGTACAAGGTCGCCGCACTGGACGTGACCAACAAGATCCGCGCTCTGGCCAATTTCGACCGTTGATGCCGCCCCCTGCGCGAGGACAGAACCGGGCCGGGAATGAACAGCGGTCCACCGGTTGTTCTTTCGGATAGTGAATCGCCACGATCGACGTCGGCGGGTACGGGGTTCGAGTCTGGGGTCGGCGTATTCTGACCCGATGCTCGCGTCGAGGTACCGACGAGTCGATCCGAAAGGGGCCCGGCCATGACCGAACAGTCGAAGATGTACGAGCTGGAGTTTCCGGCACCGCAGATCTTCTCCGACGACGGCGTCGGACCCGTCCTCGTGCACGGCCTCGAGGGGTTCTCCGACGCAGGTCATGCGGTGAAGTTGGCGACGACTCATCTGCGCGAGAGCCTGGAATCGGAGCTGGTCGCGTCGTTCGACGTCGACGAGTTGATCGACTACCGGTCGCGTCGGCCGACGATGACGTTCAAGTCCGATCATTTCTCGGATTACGACGCTCCCGAACTGAACCTCTATGCCGTCAAGGATCGAACCGGCACACCGTTCCTGTTGCTGGCCGGTATGGAACCGGATCTGCGGTGGGAGAAGTTCACCACCGCTGTGCGCCTGCTCGCCGAACAGCTCGGCGTCCGCCGGACCATCGGTCTCGGCTCGATCCCGATGGCCATTCCGCACACTCGGCCACTCGGTGTGACGGCCCACGCCAGCGACAAGGAGCTGGTCAAGGAGGGCAACAGCTGGGCGGGTGACCTGCAGGTGCCCGGCAGCGCCTCGTCCCTGCTCGAGCTTCGGATGGCGCAGCACGGTCACGAGTCGATGGGCTTCTCGGTGCACGTCCCGCACTACCTCGCCCAGACGGACTACCCCGGCGCAGCGGAAACGCTGCTCGAGAACGTCAGCGAGGCCGCCGAGCTGGATCTACCGCTGGCCGCACTGGGTGAAGCTGCGGCGCGGGTTCGGGAGCAGGTGAACGAGCACATCACCGGAAACGAAGAAGTCCAGTCGGTGGTGCAGGCACTCGAGCGTCAGTACGACACCTACGTTGCTGCGCAGGAACAGCAGTCGACGCTGCTGGCCAGTGACGAGCCACTGCCGAGCGGTGACGAGCTCGGTGCCGAGTTCGAGCGCTTCCTCGCCGAGCAGGCCGGTCTCGACGAGGGTGAGGACACCACCGAGCAGTAAGAGTGTGAACGGTCACAGAAGATGATCGCTCGGGCGGGCATATCGGACAGCCCGGGCCGATCGAAACATACCTGTAACCGCAAATACGCTCGATGTTCTGCCCCGAGCGTCATCTCGTGCAAGAGTCGTAGCAACACGTACTCCGGTACGTACGTCTACACACTCGTGCACGGCGTCGCCGTTCTGTACCGCCGCGCGCGGTGCACCAGGGAATTTCAGGAGGCGCAGATGAGCACCAATCCGCGCAGTCGCAAGCTCCGCCCGGTTCCCGACGAAGAACCACGGCTGATCTTCCGGACCATTCACGGATACCGGCGGGCGTTCCGCATGGCCGGTGAAGGCCCCGTGTTGCTGTTGATCCACGGGATCGGCGACAACTCCGAGACGTGGAACGAGGTCATCCCGCACCTCGCGAAGAACTACACCGTCATCGCTCCGGATCTGCTCGGGCACGGTCGCTCGGACAAACCGCGTGCCGACTACTCCGTCGCCGCGTACGCCAACGGCATGCGTGACCTGCTCTCGGTGCTGGGCATCGAACACGTGACCGTCGTCGGGCACTCGTTGGGCGGCGGCGTCGCCATGCAGTTCGCCTACCAGTTCCCGGGCATGGTCGACAGATTGGCTCTGGTCTCCTCCGGTGGCGTCACCAAGGACGTGCATCCCATTCTTCGTCTGGCGTCCATGCCGTTTCTCAGCGAGGCGGTCAAACTGCTCCGCCTGCCCGGCGCGATCCCCGCGGTGAAGTTGGCGGGCGGTCTGCTGAGCAAACTGCACAGCTCTCCCCTGCGACCCGGGTCGCTTCTGCACGACACTCCGGATCTGATCCGAGTGCTGAGCGAGCTCCCGGCCCCGACGACGTACGAGGCGTATCTGCGGACTCTTCGCGCCGTCGTGGACTGGCGCGGCCAGGTGGTCACGATGCTGGACCGGTGTTACCTCACCGAGAATCTGCCGGTGCTGCTCGTCTGGGGTGATCAGGACTCGGTGATTCCGGTCAGTCATGCGCGCCTCGCTCACTCGGCCATGCCCGGTTCGACGCTCGAGGTGTTCGAGAATTCCGGACACTTCCCGTTCCGGGACGATCCGATGCGCTTCCTGCAGGTCGTGGAGGATTTCATCGATTCCACACCGTCGTTGACGTTCGACGAGGTGCGGTGGCGGAATCTGCTCATCACCGGTGTCGGCGAGGACATGATCACCGGTAGCGCGAGCACCCGCCTCGCGGTGCTCGGAGCCATGGGTTCGGACGAACGCAGCGCCACCTGACGATTCGACTCACCTCTACCGGGCGCGGTGTCGATGCGGGTCCGGCCGACGATCCCACATAGCCTGTAGAAGTGCTTCTCACCGAACTGATTCCCGATACCGCCGCCGATCGGTCCGACGGCGTGGACCCGGACGTCCTGTTCGACACGTTCACCACCTGGACTGCCGATCGCGGTCTTACCCTGTATCCCGCGCAGGAGGAAGCTCTCATCGAGCTGGTCTCCGGCTCCAACGTCATCCTTGCGACGCCGACCGGATCGGGTAAGTCGATGGTGGCCATCGGAGCCCATTACGCCGCGATGGCCGCAGGCATTCGCAGCTTCTACACCGCGCCGATCAAGGCACTCGTCAGCGAGAAGTTCTTCGCCCTGTGCGAGATCTTCGGCGCCCAGAACGTCGGCATGATGACCGGCGACGCGTCGGTCAATTCCGGTGCCCCGATCATCTGCGCCACTGCCGAGATCGTCGCGAACCTCGCCCTGCGTCAGGGCGGCGGCTCCGACATCGGCCAGGTGATCATGGACGAGTTCCACTACTACTCCGAGCCCGATCGAGGGTGGGCCTGGCAGGTGCCGTTGATCGAGCTGCCGCACGCGCAGTTCCTGTTGATGTCCGCGACCCTGGGCGACGTCTCGTTCTTCCGGGACGATCTGACCCGACGCACCGGACGCACGACCACCGTCGTCTCGGGCACCGAACGTCCGGTTCCGTTGATGTTCTCGTACGTCACCACGCCGATCAGCGAGACCATCGAAGAGCTGGTGGAAACGCATCTCGCGCCGGTGTACGTCGTGCATTTCACGCAGGCCGCGGCGCTCGAACGAGCCCAGGCGCTGACGAGCGTCAATGTCGCGTCCAAACAGGAGAAGGCCGAGATAGCCGAGGCCATCGGCGCCTTCCGCTTCACCACCGGTTTCGGGAAGACCCTGTCGAGGCTGGTCCGGCACGGCATCGGGGTGCACCACGCCGGCATGCTTCCCAAGTATCGACGGTTGGTCGAGAAGTTGGCGCAGGACGGCCTGCTCAAGGTGATCTGTGGAACGGACACGTTGGGGGTGGGCATCAACGTCCCCATTCGTACGGTGTTGTTCACCGGACTGACCAAGTACGACGGTGTTCGCACCCGCAAGCTTCGGGCCCGCGAGTTCCATCAGATCGCGGGCCGCGCGGGTCGGGCCGGCTACGACACCCTCGGCACCGTCGTGGTCGAGGCCCCCGAACACGACATCGAGAACGCGCGTCTGGTGGCCAAGGCAGGCGACGATCCGAAGAAGCTCAAGCGCGTGCAGCGCAAGAAGGCACCCGACGGTTTCGTCTCGTGGGGCGAGCCGACGTTCGAGCGAATCATTGCCGCAAGTCCGGAGCCGCTCACGTCCCGGTTCTCGGTGAGCAACGCCATGCTGCTCAATGTCATTGCCCGGCCGGGCAATTGCTTCCATGCCATGCGCCACCTCCTCGAGGACAATCACGAGACCCGGCCCGCTCAGCGCAAGCACATCCTGCGGGCACTCTCGCTCTACCGCGGTCTCGTCGATGCAGGCATCGTCGAGCAACTCGACGAACCGGACGCCGACGGTCGACACGCTCGACTGACGGTGGACCTGCAACCGGACTTCGCGCTCAATCAGCCGCTGTCGACGTTCGCGGTCGCGTCCTTCGATCTGCTCGACGCCGAATCGCCTACCCATGCCCTCGATGTGGTCTCGATCATCGAATCGACCCTCGACGATCCGCGTCAGATCCTGATGGCCCAGCAACACGCCGCGCGCGGCGAAGCGGTATCGCAGATGAAGGCCGACGGCATCGAGTACGACGAGAGAATGGAGCTGCTCGAAGAGGTCACGTGGCCGAAACCTCTTGCAGAACTGCTCGTTCCGGCATTCGAGATCTATCGGGGCACCCATCCGTGGCTCTCCGAGGTCGGCCTCTCCCCCAAGTCCGTGGTCCGCGACATGGTCGAGCGCGCGATGACGTTCGCAGAATTGATCAGCCACTACGGTCTGATGCGGTCCGAGGGACTCGTCCTGCGGTATCTCGCCGACGCCTATCGCACACTGCGCCAGACGGTTCCGCCGGAGTCTCGAACCGAAGAGGTACAGGACATCACCGAGTGGCTGGGCGAGCTCGTCCGGCAGGTGGATTCGAGCCTGCTCGACGAGTGGGAGAACCTGACCGACCCCGGTGCCGAGCCGGAAGCACTCGTGGAGGCGTACGGATCCGACGTGCCACGTCCGATCTCGGCCAACCCGCGGGCCTTCCGCATCCTCGCGCGCAACGCGATCTTCCGCCGCGTCGACCTGGCGGCGCGCCGACAGTGGAATACCCTCGACGACCTCGACGACGGTCCGGACTGGGAGGCCGAACTCGAACCGTTCTTCGCCGAGTACGGCTCGATCGGAACCGGCCCGTCGGCCCGCGGCCCCGCGTTGTTCACCCTGAACGTCGGTGCGGACTCCACGACGGTCCGTCAGGTGTTGGAGGACCCCGACGGGGACCACGGCTGGTCGCTCGACGCCGTCGTCGATGTGCCGGAGTCCGACGCGGCAGGCGAGATCGTGTTCGACGAGATCGTGATCACTCCCGGCTGAGGCCACCTTCGTGGCCGGCGCGAACCTCGGTGGCGAGAAGACCTGCCAGCGCACTGTATTCGGCCGAGCGCGCGCTCGTGGATCGGTGTACGAGACCGATGGTGCGGCCGGGAGCAGGGTGCGCGAACTCTGCGGTGGACAAGCCCGCACGAGCGACCTCGACATCGACGGCGCTACGCGGCAGCAACGTCAGGCCCAGCCCGCCGGCGACGCACTGCACCACCGTGGTCAACGACGTCGCCCTGGTATCGCTCGCATCGGGCGCGATGTCGACCGAGCGGCACAGGTCGAGGGTCTGCTCGCGCAGGCAGTGCCCCTCGTCGAGCAGGAGCAGAGGCAGGCCCCGAAGCTCGGCGACCGTCAGGTCCCGACGCCCCGCGAGGGAGTGCTCGGGCGGGAGCGCGAGCACGAAATCCTCGGTGTACATGAATATTTCGATCAAACCCGGATCGGCGAGGGGCAGCGCGAGCACGGCGACGTCGAGTGCACCGGACCGGAGTGCGTCGAGCAGTCGCGCGGTGTGATCCTCGACGATTCGGGGCACGAGCTCCGGAAACTCGGCACGCATGGCGGGAAGCACCGTCGGCAACACGTACGGCGCCACCGTGGGAATGATCCCGAGCCGCAGGCTGCCGGTCATCCGGCCGTCCAATCCTGCTGCGGTAGCGACTAATCCGTCCACGGCGTCCAGTGCCGCGGTTGCCCGACCGAGCAACTGACTGCCGGCCGACGTCAGCAACACCCTGCGGGTGCTGCGCTCGATCAGCTGCACTCCCAGCCCCTGCTCGAGCGCAGCCAGAGCCTGCGACAGCGAAGGCTGGGTGATACTCAGTTGCGCTGCGGCAGAACCGAAGTGGCGATGTCGCGCGATCGCTACGAAGGCTCGCAGATGCGACAGGGTCGGCTGATAGCTTCGATCGGTCACGCCTATGAGTGTAGTGCCACTCATCACGTTTACCTTCGACATCATTTTTGGCACACTCGTACCGGTCGGCCGGGCTCGTACGGCTGCATTCACGCCATCGACCCGAACCGCCCACACACGGAACCGACGCGATCATTCGACACGAGGAGACCACATGGCACTGTTGACAATTGGCGACCAGTTCCCGTCATACAACCTGACCGCCGTCATCGGCGGAGACCTGTCCAAGGTGAACGCTCAGCAGCCCGACGACTACTTCACCACCGTCACCAGTGACGACCACGCAGGCAAGTGGCGCATCGTCTTCTTCTGGCCCAAGGACTTCACGTTCGTGTGCCCCACCGAGATCGCCGCGTTCGGCAAGTTGAACGAGGAGTTCGAGGACCGCGACGCACAGGTCCTCGGTGCGTCGGTCGACAACGAGTTCGTCCACTTCCAGTGGCGGGCACAGCACGACGAGCTCAAGACGCTTCCCTTCCCCATGCTGTCGGACCTCAAGCGCGAATTGGCCGCTGCCACCGGCGTTCTCAACGCCGACGGCGTTGCCGACCGCGCCACGTTCATCGTCGACCCCAACAACGAGATCCAGTTCGTGTCGGTCACGGCAGGCTCGGTCGGCCGCAACGTGGACGAGGTCCTGCGAGTCCTCGATGCACTGCAGTCCGACGAGCTGTGCGCCTGCAACTGGAAGAAGGGTGATCCCACCATCGACGCAGGCGAACTGCTGACGGCGAGCGTCTGACATGACGATCGACAACCTCAAGAACGCAGTCCCCGAGTACGCCAAGGACCTCAAGCTCAACCTCGGTTCCATCGCCCGTTCCACGGTGCTCAGCGAGCAGCAGTTGTGGGGCACCCTGTTGTCGGTGGCCGCAGCATCGAAGTCCGCGACGACGTTGAAGGAGATCGCCGAGGACGCCGCCGATTCGCTGTCGGCAGAGGCGTACAACGCGGCGCTCGGTGCCGCGTCGATCATGGGCATGAACAACGTCTTCTACCGAACCAAGGGATACCTGGACGGCAAGTACGACGATCTGCGCGCCGGCCTGCGCATGAACATCATCGGCAACCCCGGGGTGGACAAGGCCGACTTCGAGCTGTGGTCGCTCGCGGTGTCGGCCGTCAACGGGTGCAACCATTGCCTGGAAGCACACGAGAAGACCCTGCGCGCCGAGGGCGTCGACCGCGAGAAGATCTTCGAGGCCATCCGCGCCGCGTCGATCGTCGCGGGTGTCGCACAGGCGATCGAAGCAGGCCGAATCCTCGACGGTGCCGCCGTCTGAGCTTCGTTTCGAACTGTTCACCCAACGAGGGATCCGCAGTAGCGGGTCCCTCGTTCGGCTTTTGGTAGCGTCCGGGCATGGCTACCGACGTCTCCGTCGTCCGAGTGTTCACCGATGCCGAGGGCAGGTTCGGCAACCCCCTCGGCATCGTGGCCGCGGACGACGTCGACGAGGCGGACAGGCAGCAGTTCGCCACCGAGCTCGGCTTCAGCGAGACGGTGTTCGTCGATCGCACCGAGTCCGGTACGGCCTCGGCCACCATCTACACCCCCGCCGTGGAGCTACCTTTCGCCGGACATCCCACGGTCGGACTTTCGTGGTGGCTCCGCGAGCAGGGACACCCCGTCGATGTGCTCACCGTCCCTGCCGCACCGTTGAACATCCGCTACGACGGGGAGCACACCTGGGTTCGCGCCCGCGCCGACTGGACTCCGCAGTTCACCTTCCATCGGGTCGACGACGCCGCCGAGGTGGCGGCAGCCGATCCGAGTGCGTACGACAGTGGGCACCACTACGTCTGGGCCTGGACCGACGAGGAGCACGGCGCACTGCGCTCGCGCATGTTCGCACCGATGATGGGTATCGCCGAGGACGAGGCGACCGGTGCTGCCGCCGTCCGGCTGACCGGCGAACTCGGCCGGAGCCTGAACATCGTGCAGGGAGCCGGATCTCGGTTGCACACCACCATCGACGACGGCTGGGTGGAACTGGGCGGACGCACCGCGGCGGACGCGTCCATCAGGGTGTGACAGGCACGTCCACTTCGATTTCCTCGCCGAGACGAACACCGTCGGCGAGTGGCAGTCGATCGCCGCTCCAGAACTTTCCGGGGTCGAACCAGTTGGCCTTCCTGTTGCCGGTGAGCAGACCCATCGCGTCGTAGGTCGTGGCGACCACCTCGGCGCAGTAGGCGGTTTCGAGGGCCGCTCCCTCGCGCCGGTTGCGACGCAGTGCGGGGACTCGGCCCCGGAACCACCGACCGGCGAGCGCAGCAGTGGTCGGAAACGCTGTTCCGTCCATGCGGGCGATCGTGCGTAGCAGAGCGTCCTCCTGCGCTGTCGTCACGGACGGAGTGGAGCCTGCGGAACGACCCGGGTATCCGTCCAATTGCCGCAGCCAACAACGCTGTTCGTACTTCGTGGCCCATTGGGTGACGGCCGCACGCAGATCGTGCAGCTGCACACCGCGCTGGAAGTTTCCGCTCCACATGTCCTGCAACGACTTTCCCAGTTCGGCGTGCCACATCAGCGGCGGCAGGTCGTCGATCACGACGGCCATTCCGACGTGATTGACGGGACTGTTGGTCAGTGCCTGGATAGCGCGATCGGCGTTCGACTGTCCGCGGAAGATCCAGATGTCGCCCGTTCTGGTGGCCTCGACTGCGGTGTCGAGGCTGATTCGCGACGGATTCATGGTCCACACCCTAGATCTCGTGACGTACGGTGGCCGGATGAACGTGTGGAAGGCCCTCGGTCTCGCCGGGATGGTCGGTGTCGCGGCGACCGGGGCGTTGGTGGTCCGATCCGAACGCAAGCGTCGTGCGTATGCGCCCGAGGAAGTTCGTGATCAGCTGCACCGGCGTTTCGCCGCCGTCTCCGACGAGCCGCAGCCGGCAGCTGCTGCCCCGCTCTCGCGCGGACAGCAGCTGCGGAGCCGGCTCCGGTTCAGCCGAGCGCGCTGAGGATTCGCGCGGCCAGCTCTTCGATCTCGGCGTTCGTCATGACGAATGCAGGCGAGATCTGCATCGCACCCTGACCGGCCGCTCGGCTCGATACGCCGTGCGCTCGAAGCGTTTTGACGAAGGGCAGTGCCTCGGCGGGGTCGGCGAGCTGCACGGCGGCGACCGCACCGATTCCGCTGCGGATCTCCGAGACCCGCTCGTGTGCGGCCAGTGGCGCGAGGTGGGTATGCAACGCCGCCTCGATGCGCTTCGAGTGTGACAGCAGTTCCTCGCGCTCGATGATGTCGAGGTTGGCCATTGCTGCCGCGGCCGCTCCGGCATGGCCACCGTAGGTGTATCCGTGCCGCCACCACACGCCGCCCGCGAAGAACGGCTCGGCGATCGTCGGGGCGATGAACACAGCACCCATCGGTACGTATCCGGATGTCAGGCCCTTGGCGGTCGTCATCAGGTCGGGTTCGAGCTCGAATCGAGTGGAGGCGAACCAACTGCCCCCGATACGGCCGAATCCGGTGACGACCTCGTCGGCGACGAACAGCACGTCGTTGTCGCGGCAGATCTGGCGCACCTCGCGCAGGTATCCCTCCGGCGGGAGGTAGATTCCGCCTGCACCGATGACGGGCTCGCAGAAGAATGCGGCCACGTTCTCGGCACCGACTTCCTCGATCAGGGCCAGCAGCGACTTCGCGTCGTCCCACGCCACCGTTCGGGCGTCGGACATGAGCTCGCCGTAGTGCTCCTTGTTGACCGGAATGCCGGCGAGTGCTGTCCCCGCGACGTGCATGCCGTGGTAGGCCTTCTGCCGGCCGACGATCAGTTTCTTGCTCGGTCGACCCATTTCGACCCAGTAGCGCCGGGCGAGTTTCGCGGCGGTGTCGATGGAGTCCGAGCCGCCCGAGGTGAAGAAGATCTTGCTGCCCGGTACCGGGGCGATCGCGGCGAGACGATCGGCGAGCGCGAGTGTGGTCTCGGGTACGAAGTCACCGAAGTTCGAGTAGTGGGCGATCGAGCTCAACTGCGTCGCAACGGCGTCGGCGATCTCTCGACGGCCGTGGCCGACGTTGGTGAACCACAGGCCCGCGGTGGCGTCGAGGTACTCGGTACCCGCGTGGTCGTAGATGTAGGCACCTTCACCGCGAGAGACGACGAACGGGCCGCTGGCCGTGACGGCACCCATGTCGGCGAACCCGTGCCAGAGCGCGGAAGAGTGTGTGGTTCCGGTGGCAGAAGACATGCGGTACACAGTAGTCACGTGGATTCGGCCGAGCCCGATCCGTACCTCCACCGTCCGGCGATCCGCCCGAGTGCACCCACCGCGAGAGCCATCAACGCGAAGGCGACGGTGAGAACGAGCAGGCCGATGGCGAGCGCGAGGTAGCCCTGGACGCGTGGGTCGAGGAACGGGTAGGGGTACCAGTCGACAACGGGCCCACGCACGAGGGTGTAGATCCCGTAGAGAAGCGGAAACAGCAGCCGTGTCAGGCTGCGCGATTCCGAGATCTGCCGTCGCGGTGGTGTGAGGATCCAGTCGATCAGCAGTACGACGGGCATGATGCGGTGCACCACGTTGTTCGTCCACGGATCCGCCACGCCCACATCGATGTCGGCGAGCAGCACCGCGTAGATGATTCCGGTGATGACCATGTACAGGGTGACGGCGCCGCGGATGAGCTGCCAGTGCGCTGCCCGCAAATCGATCACACCCCCGACCAGCAGCACCAGCACCGTCAGCACGTTGCTCATGACGGTGAAGTAGCTGAAGTAGTTGGCCAACGAGAACGTCGGGGAGGCGAGACCGTCCACGACGATCGAGATCAGGGCCGAGGCGGTGAGCGCCGCGAACAGCACGCGCAACACCCTGGTCGGCACGGGAGTTCGCGCAGGGACAATCACATCCTGCGAGATGCTCATGTGGCGATCCTGGCACAGTCACGGCCTGCATTCGGTGGCACTGCCGAAACCGATATCCTGGTTGGAGTATGTCTACCTCGAATCCGTCCGTTCAGCGTCGCGCTCTCGCCACACGTCTGGCCCAGGTCACCATCCGCGACGAGTACCGGCTGCGGCGGCGCCTGGACAAGGCCCGCACCGACGACGCATTCGCCGCTCTCGACCGCGACATCACCCGCGCCGAAGTCGTGGTCGCCAACCGCCGGGCTGCGGTCCCCACCCTCGAATTTCCCGAGTCACTTCCGGTCAGTCTTCGCAAGGACGACATCGCCGCGGCGATCGCCGAGCACCAGGTGGTGATCGTCGCAGGCGAGACCGGCTCCGGCAAGACCACTCAGATCCCCAAGATCTGCCTCGAACTGGGACGCGGGATCCGGGGCTCGATCGGCCACACGCAGCCCCGTCGGCTCGCCGCGCGCACCGTGGCCGAACGCATCGCCGAGGAGGTGGGCGAACCACTGGGTGAATCCATCGGCTACAAGGTGAGATTCACCGATCAGTCCTCGGATTCGACCCTCGTCAAGCTGATGACCGACGGCATCCTGCTGGCGGAGATCCAGCGAGACAGACTGCTCCGCCAGTACGACACCCTCATCATCGACGAGGCCCACGAGCGCAGCCTCAACATCGATTTCATCCTGGGCTATCTCGCGCAGCTCCTCCCCCGCAGACCCGACCTGAAGATCGTCATCACCTCGGCGACGATCGATCCCGAGCGGTTCGCGCAGCACTTCGCGCGGGACGGCGTGGCCGCGCCGATCATCGAGGTCTCCGGCCGCACGTTCCCGGTCGAAATGCGTTATCGGCCACTGACCGTCGACGCCGGGGAGACCACGATCGATCTCGACCCCGTCGACGCGACCTGCCAGGCCGTCGACGAGCTGATGGCCGAGGGCGACGGTGACATTCTGGTGTTCCTGTCCGGCGAACGTGAGATTCGCGACACCGCCGACGCCTTGAACGATCGAAATCTGCGCAACACCGAGATCGTTCCACTCTATGCGAGACTCTCTGCAGCCGAACAACATCGAGTGTTCTCCCCGCACTCGGGCAGGCGTGTGGTGCTCTCGACGAACGTTGCGGAAACATCACTGACGGTCCCCGGAATCCGCTACGTGGTGGACCCGGGCACGGCCCGAATCTCGCGATACTCGTTGCGTACCAAGGTTCAACGCCTTCCCATCGAGCCGATCTCCCAGGCATCGGCGCGGCAGCGGGCCGGCCGCTGTGGTCGCGTCGCCGACGGCATCTGCATCCGGCTGTACTCGGAGGAGGATTTCGAGTCGCGTCCGCAGTTCACCGAGCCGGAGATTCTGCGTACCAACCTGGCGTCGGTGATCCTGCAGATGACCGCACTGGGGCTGGGCAAGATCGACGCGTTCCCGTTCGTCGAACCGCCCGACCCTCGCAGCATCCGAGACGGAATCGGACTGCTAGAGGAGCTCGGGGCACTGAAGCCTGCCACCAAGGACGGCACTGCGGAGCTGACCCCCATCGGCCGGGAACTCTCGGCGCTTCCGGTCGATCCTCGGATGGCGCGAATGCTCGTCGAGGCCAACGGCAACGGCTCTCTTCGTGACGCCTTGGTGGTCGTGGCCGCCCTGTCGATCCAGGACGTTCGGGAGCGTCCCGCCGAGCATCAGCAGGCGGCGGACGAGAAGCACGCGCGTTTCGCGGTGGAGAACTCCGACTTCCTCGCGTACGTCAAGCTGTGGACCTATCTGCGAGAACAGCGGAACGAGTTGTCCTCCAACCAGTTCCGACGCATGTGCCGAACCGAGTTCCTGCACTACCTACGTATTCGCGAATGGCAGGATCTGCACGGTCAGCTGCGTCAGATCACCCGTGGACTCGGGTGGACGGTGCCCGACGCCGACTCCACCGAGACCGCCCTGCATCAGTCGCTGCTGTCCGGACTGCTCTCGCACGTCGGGCTCAGGGAGGGCGACAAGCGCGAGTTCCTCGGCGCGCGCGGGGCTCACTTCGCGATCTTCCCCGGCTCGGGTCTGTTCAAGAAGCCCCCGCGTTGGGTCATGGCCGCCGAACTGGTCGAGACCGGACGCCTGTGGGGCCGGATGGCTGCTCGCATCGAGCCGGAGTGGGCCGAGCGGTTGGCACCACATTTGGTCAAGCGGACGTATTCGGAACCGCACTGGTCCATCAAGCGGGAATCGGCGATGGCCTACGAACGGGTGACGCTGTACGGCATTCCGTTGGTGACGCAACGTCCGGTGAACTATCACCGCATCGACGCCGAGGCATCCCGAGAGCTGTTCATCAGACATGCGCTGGTGGAGGGTGAATGGAAGACCCAGCACGCGTTCTTCCACAAGAACCGGGCTCTGCTCGACGACGTGGGTGAACTCGAACATCGCGCTCGGCGACGAGACATCGTGGTCGACGACGACGCTCTCTTCGACTTCTACGACGCGCGCATCGCCCCGGACGCGGTGTCGGCGAGGCACTTCGACACCTGGTGGAAGAAGGCCCGCAGACAGGACCCGCACCTACTCGACTTCACCACCGACACCGTCGTCAACTCCGACGCGGCCTCGGTACTGACCGGGGCGTATCCCGACGCATGGCGACAGGGCGAGATCCAGTTCCCACTGACCTATCAGTTCGAGCCGGGCACCGCCGCCGACGGAGTCACCGCTCGTATTCCGATCGCGCTGCTCGCTCAGGTACAACCGGTGGGCTTCGACTGGCTGGTTCCGGGGATGCGCGGTGAGCTGGTGACCGCGTTGATCAAGACACTGCCGAAGGCACTCCGCCGCAACGTCGTTCCGGCTCCCGACTTCGCGGCCGCGGCGTTGGCGGTCATGAAGCCGCGCGCGGAAACTCTGGTGACGGCCTTGGCACGTGAGCTGTCTCGAGCTGCACAGTGCCACATCACGGCGAAGGACTTCGATGTTGCAGCACTGCCGGAACACCTGAGGATGACGTTCGCGGCCGTCGACCCGTCCGGAAAGGTGTTGGGCAGCAACAAGGATCTGACCGCTCTTCGGACGAGCCTGTCACGAGAGGTCGGCCGTCAGGTGGCCAGCGCGGCCGGCGACGCGGAGCGCGCGCCGTCTCTGGCCTGGACCTCCGGCACGCTGGGACGGTTGGAATCGACCGTCACCCGTGATGTGGGTGGGCAGAAGGTCACCGGCTACCCGGCACTGGTTCCCGAGGGACCCGGCGTCGCGGTGCGGGTCCTCAGCACCCCCGCCGAGGCCCGCGCAGCAATGCGCTCGGGAACCAGAACTCTGCTTCTGTCGACGGCCCCGAAGGGCACCAAGGCCTTGTTGGCCGGCCTACCGACCGCGGAACGTCTTGCACTGGGCCAGAATCCGTACGGTGGAGTCGATGCACTACTCGAGGAATGCCGAGTACTTGCGGTGGAAGAGGCCATGGATGCGCACGGAGGACCGGTCCGGGATCCGGATGCGTTCGAGAAGCTGAGGGCACTCGTCAACGCGGAGGTTCCGCAGCGCACCGCCGCGGTGCTGGCCCTGGTTCGCCCTGTGCTGACCGCTGCGATGGCCGTGTCGGCCCAACTGCAATCGTCCTCCGGGGAGCCGGCCGAGGATGTTCGGGAACAGCTCGACGGCTTGATCTTTCGAGGGTTCGTCACCGAATTCGGTTCTCGGAGACTCGCAGACCTGCCGCGCTACCTCGCCGCGGCGACCAAGCGCTTGGCGACGCTGCCGAGCAGTGCGGGCCGGGACGCGGCGGCGATGGACGTACTCGATCGGGTGTACGCGTCGTACGGGCGACTGTTGGATTCGCTGCCGGAGAGCAGAAAGAACAGTTCCGGGGTTCAGGAACTGTTCTGGATGATCGAGGAGTTGCGCGTCGGACTGTTCGCGCAGGGCATTCGCACGGCGTACCCGGTGTCGGAGAAGCGCATCGAGAAGGCGATCTCGGACCAGAGTCGCTGACGGGCGCGACTGTCAGTCGATGTCCGCGGACTCGCGGTGCTTGCGCAGTTCGTGGATTTCTTTCTCGAAGTCCTCGGCGGAGCTGAACGAGCGGTAGACGGAAGCGAAGCGCAAGTACGCCACCTCGTCCAGATCGCGGAGTGGACCGAGAATGGCCAACCCCACTTCGTTGCTGGGGATCTCCGCGGATCCTGCCGCGCGGATGGCGTCCTCGACCTGCTGAGCCAAGAGATTCAACGCGTCGTTGTCGACGTCTCTGCCCTGGCAGGCGCGTCGGACTCCCTTGACGACCTTCTCTCGGCTGAACGGTTCGGTGACGCCACTGCGTTTCACGACGGCCAGCACTGCGGCCTCGACGGTGGTGAATCGGCGACCGCACTCCGGGCAGGAGCGACGCCGCCGGATTGCCTGCCCCTCGTCCATCTCACGCGAGTCGACCACGCGCGAGTCGGGATGCCTGCAGAACGGGCAATGCATGAGGGATCCTCCGTCGTAGCCGATGCTCCGACGACGAGCACGCACATCGGGGCAGTCCGTCGAGGATACTCAGTCTTCTCGAACCCGATGGGGCCGGTGGTCATCTGCCGGGCATGTACTCGACGACAGCTCCGTCGTGCACCTCGACCACACCCGCCGGTTGTCCGCCGGCATCGGGGGCAACGGCCCGCAGGTTCGCGATGCCGATCAGCCCGCCTGCCATTACCAGGACCGCCAACACCGTCAGCACGATAGAGCGCATCCGAACCGGCTGGCTCGCGAAGTGCGCCGAGGTCGCGTCGAACTCCCGATCGGCCTCCTCGCGATCGGTGACGTCGGTCCACGACGGGTCGAGGACGGGCAGGCACGGGCCCGGTTGTGTGGCGAGGCCGTGCAATACCGGACGCGCCCGGCGACGACGCTCGACGACAGTGGATCGGGCACGGACACCGGTGGCGGTGGGGCGATCGGTGATGATGGTCATCGGAACCTCGTCTTTGCTCGTTGGATCGATTGTTCGATCAGGCGTTCGATGGACGCTTGTTCGAAGTTCTATCACGAGCCTCCGACAAAGTCTGTAGAAAACGCGACACGAGTCGAACAGATGTTTGATTCAACAGCTGATACACGCTAGATTCGTGTCAGAAACCACACGCCACACGAGTCGACACCATCAACTCCAGTCCGCGCAGATCTACCCCGCAGACCGGATCCAGGACACCAGCAGGAGGCCGACAGCATGAAGGACGAGACCTCGACGAGGTCGACCACGCGTTCCACGACGACCGGTTCCAAGACGACCGGAGCCAGGGCCACCGCACCGAAGGCCGCAGCGGGCAAGCCGGCCGCGGAACCGACATCCAAGGCCATGGAAGTCGGCACCGACATCAGTGCTGGTCTGACCGAGCGGCAGCGGAAGGTACTCGAGGTCATTCGCGCTTCGGTCACCGAGCGCGGTTACCCACCGAGCATTCGGGAGATCGGTGACGCGGTCGGCCTGACGTCGACGTCGTCCGTTGCTCACCAACTCCGCACCCTCGAGCGCAAGGGCTTCCTCCGGCGCGACGCCAACCGCCCCCGCGCCGTCGACGTCCGCGGTCTCGACGAGGTGCAGGCCGATCAGGCTGCTGCTGCGGTCGACGGATCGCAGGCGTCCGAGGATCAGGATCGGTTGCCGACCCCGACGTTCGTGCCGGTGCTGGGCCGGATCGCCGCAGGCGGTCCGATTCTGGCCGAGGAGGCCGTCGAGGACGTCTTCCCGCTCCCCCGCGAGCTGGTGGGTCAGGGTTCGCTGTTCCTGCTCAAGGTGGTCGGCGAGTCGATGATCGACGCGGCCATCTGCGACGGCGACTGGGTGGTGGTTCGTCAGCAGTCCGTGGCCGACAACGGCGACATCGTCGCTGCGATGATCGACGGCGAGGCCACCGTCAAGACCTTCAAGCGGTCCAAGGGCGAGGTGTGGCTGCTGCCGCACAACCCGCTGTTCGAGCCGATCCCGGGCAACAACGCCGCGATCCTCGGCAAGGTCGTCACCGTGATGCGCAAGCTGTAGGAATCTTCACCGTAGTGACACGCGAAGGGCCGCAGCACAGGAGTGCTGCGGCCCTTCGCGTTCCTCGGATCAGCGGATCACAGATTCAATCCGCGGCCGATGATCTCCTTCATGATTTCGGTGGTGCCGCCGTAGATGGTCTGCACACGAGAGTCCATGTACGCCTTGGCGATCGGGTATTCCTTCATGTAGCCGTAGCCGCCGTGCAGCTGCAGGCACCGGTCGATCAGCTTGACCTGATTCTCGGTGGTCCACCACTTCGCCATGGCGGCTTCTTGCACGGTCAACTTGTCTGCGTTGAGCAGTTCGATGAACTTGTCCACCATGATGCGGGTGGCGGTGGTTTCGGTGGCCAATTCCGCCAACACGAATCGGGTGTTCTGGAACTTGCCGATCGACTTTCCGAAGGCCTTGCGGTCGCGGCAGTACTGAATCGTCATCTCGAGCGCGGATTCCATCGCGGCGGCCGCGACGACGGCGATCGACAGGCGTTCCTGCGGCAGATTCTGCATGAGGTAGATGAAGCCCATGCCTTCCTCGCCCAGCAGGTTGGCGGCGGGCACGCGAACGTCGGTGAAGCTGAGCTCGGCGGTGTCCTGAGCCTTCATGCCGATCTTGTCGAGGTTGCGGCCTCGCTCGAATCCGGGCATGTCGCGTTCGACGACCAGCAGGCTGAAGCCCTGCGCGCCCTTCTCGGGGTCGGTGCAGGCCACGACGATGATCAGGTCGGCGTTGATTCCGTTGGTGATGAACGTCTTCGAGCCGTTGAGTACCCAGTCGTCACCGTCACGGACGGCCTTGGTCTTGATGCCCTGCAGGTCGCTTCCGGTTCCCGGCTCGGTCATCGCGATCGCGGTGATCAGTTCGCCGGAGCAGAATCCGGGAAGCCAGCGCGCCTTCTGCTCGTCGTTCGCAAGATCGATCAGGTATGGCGCGACGACGTCGTTGTGCAGGGTGAAACCGATACCGCTGTATCCGCCGCGGGTGGTTTCCTCGGTGACGATGGCGTTGTAGCGGAAGTCCTTGACTCCGCCGCCGCCGAATTCCTCGGGCGCTGCCGTTCCGAGGAAGCCCTGCTTACCGGCCTCGACCCAGACGTCGCGATCGACGATGTTCTGCTCTTCCCACTTCGCGTGGTTCGGCGCTACGTGCTGATCGAGAAATTTCCGGTACGACTCCCGGAACAGCTCGTGCTCGGGCTCGAAAAGTGTGCGTTCCACGAATGTCTCCTTGTTCGGTGCATACCGGCAGCGACCACGCGAAATCTCTACGGATCTCGGTCGCCGGTACGACTGACGTCACAGGGAAACACTACGTCCGCGGTGGCGAAGCGGTCGATGACCAAAACGCGCGCGATCCGTGACCGACCCCGCTAACGACCTCGTCTGCCTGTGCTTCTCGCGAGCGCCGAGACGATCGGGTAACCGAGAAGGATGCCCACCGAACCCCAGGCGATACCGCCGAGCTCGACCGACCCGACGGACAGAGTCAGGTCACCGATTCCGGCGACCAGCGCCGCAGCAACGACCATGAGATTGACCGGATCGGTGAAGTCGACCTTCGCGTCGGTCCAGATGCGTACGCCGAGCAGCCCGATGAGGCCGTAGAGAACCAGGGTTGCGCCGCCGATGACCCCGTCGGGCACGGTGAAGATCAGGGCACCGAACTTGGGCGAGAATGCGAGCACCATCGCCGTGATCGATGCGACCCAGTACGCCGCGGTCGAGTACACGCGGGTGGCGGCCATGACACCGATGTTCTCTGCGTAGGTGGTGGTTCCCGAACCGCCGCCGGCTCCGGCGAGTGTGGTCGCCAGCCCGTCGGCGATCAATGCGTCACCGGCCACGTCGTCGAGGTTCTTGCCGGTCATCGCGGCGACGGCTTTGACGTGCCCCACGTTCTCGGCGACGAGGACGATCACCACCGGCAGCGCCACGAGGATCACGGACAGCTCGAAGGAGGGACCGCGAAATTCGGGCAGACCGATCCAGCTCGCCGCGCTCAGTGCGTCGAGACGCGGTTGCGCGATGCCCCCGGTGACGGCGGCGAACACCCAACCCACGACGACACCGAGCAGAATTCCGAGTCGTCCGATCAGGCCCGGTCCGAGCGCCGTCGCCAGCAGAATCGCGATCAGGGTGACGGCTGCGATCAGCGGCTGTGCCTCGAACGACGTGGTGGCGGCCGGTGCCAGGTTCAGCCCGATGAGCACGACGACGGCACCGGTCACCACCGGCGGCATGGCCGCGTCGAGCACCCGTTGGCCCGCGAACTTCACCACGAAGCCGACGGCGGCCAGTACGACGCCGACACACAGGACAGCTCCGAGTTGGGCGGCGGGTCCGTTCGCTTGGGTGGCACCGAGCGGGGCCAGGAAAGCGAAGGACGAACCCAGGTAGCTGGGAACGCGCCCTCGGGTGATGACGAGGAACAGTGCCGTTCCTATGCCCGAGAACAGCAGCGTGGTCGATACCGGAAATCCGGTGATCGTCGGAACCAGCAGTGTCGCACCGAACATCGCGACGACGTGCTGCATTCCGATACCGATGGTGCGTGGCCACGTCAAGCGTTCGTCGGGCGAGACCACCGCCCCGGCTTCGACGGTCTTTCCGTTTCCGTGCAGCGTCCAACCCAGAGTTCTCATGATGGAAGGCAACACTATTGGATCAGCCGAGGATCGCGCTCACTGCCTCGCGGGCGGCGGCGGTGCTGTCCGTTTTCAGGGCTGCGGCGGCCGCTTCCTTGCACTGATCGAGCGTGACCGTTGCCAATTTCGAGCCCACGTGCGCGACAGCAGCCGATGCAGCCGACAGCGAGGTGATACCGAGTCCGACCAACACACAGGCCAGCAGTGGATCGGCAGCGGCCTCACCGCAGACACCGACGGGCTTGCCCGCCTTGGCTCCCGCGGCAGCGGTGTGCGCCACCAGCGCCAGCACGGCCGGCTGCCACGGATCGGTCAGGCCGGCGAGCTGAGCGGACATGCGGTCGGCGGCCATCGTGTACTGAGCCAGGTCGTTGGTGCCGATGGACAGGAAGTCCACGTGCTCGAGGATGTGTTCGGCGAGCAGCGCGGCGGCGGGGATCTCGATCATGACGCCGGGCGTGAGTCCTCGTTCACGGACGTCGGCGGCGAAATCCTTCGCCTCCAGCGCGGTCGCGATCATCGGAGCCATCACCCACGGGGAGGAGTCGGTCGCCTTCGCGGCTGCCGCGATGCCGTCGAGCTGCCGGTACAGAATCCCGCGGTCGGCTTCTGCGATGCGGATGCCGCGGATGCCCAGCGCCGGGTTGGCCTCGTCGGGATGCGTGGCGAACCGAAGCGGCTTGTCCGAGCCTGCGTCGAGAGTTCGCACGACGACCTTCTTGCCCGCGAACGCGTCGAGTACCTGGGCGTAGATCTCGGCCTGCTCGTCGACGGTGGGTTCGGAGTCGCGGTCGAGAAAGCACAGTTCGGTACGAAACAGTCCGACGCCGTCCGCTGCGCTCGACCGCGCTGCGCGAGCACCGGCACCGTCCTGGACGTTGGCGAGAATGTCGACCGCGTGGCCGTCGGCGGTGGTACCGGGACCGACCCACTGGGACACCCGATCGAGCTCGTCACGGGCAGAGACGACCGCGGCGCGAGCCGACTCCGCGTCGGGCTCGAGTTCGATGCGGCCGCTGGTGCCGTCGACCGATGCGTTCGTACCCGCGGCGATGTCGTCGAGGCCGGCCACCGCAACGATGCAGGGAATGCCCAGCTGGCGCGCGATGATCGCGGTGTGGCTGGTCGGACCGCCCAGCGAGGTGGCCAGACCCACGATCAACGCAGGGTCGAGGCCGGCGGTGTCGGCGGGTGCCAGGTCGTCGGCGAACAACACCGACGGTTCGTCCGGCACCGGCACACCGGGCTCCGGAACGCCGAGGATCTCGGCGATGACCCGATCGCGGATGTCGCGGAGATCGGTCACGCGCTCAGCCATCAGCCCGCCGAGCTGGGTGAACATCGCGGCGAACTTCTCGGTGGCCGCGGCAGTGGCGGTGACCGCCGAACTGCCCTTGGCGATCGAAGCGCGCGCGGCACCGAGCCAACCGCGGTCCGTTGCCATCGCGGCGTTGGCCGACAGGACTTCCGAGGCAGCTCCGGTCGCCAGCTCCGCGCGACCGCGCAGTCGAGCGGCAACGGCGTTCGCTGCGGCGTCGAAGACGTCCTTCTCGGCACCTCGATCCGCCTCTGCCACCTCGCCCGTATCGGCAGGGATGGCGGGACGGGCACCGGGGCGGATCACTCGGCCGTATCCGACGCCCGGCACGACAGGCGTGCCGTGAAGCGTGGTCTGCGCTGCTCCGGTTCCGGCTGCATCGACTGTCGTGTCGCCGTGTCCGGTCGAAACGGTGCTAACCGATCCCGTCATGTGGTCCTCCTCGGATCCTGCGTGAACAAAGGTCTTCGTACTGTCCGGCGAGCTGTGGTGGGGGCCATCACCCGCTTGTGTTGTGACCGAGATTACTCCAAACCCTTGACATGTCAACACACACGGGCGTAAAACAACATAAAGCAACATCAACAAGGAAGGAGACGCAGGTGTACGCAGAAGAACGACAGCACTCCATAGCCGAACTCATCAGCACCCAAGGCCGCGTCTCCGTCAACGATCTCTCCGCCACCTACGGCGTCACCACAGAAACTGTGCGACGCGACCTCGCCACTCTCGATCGAATGGGCGTCGTGCGCCGCGTCCACGGTGGAGCAGTACCCGCGTCGGCGCTGACCACACTCGAACCGGGCGTCTCGGAACGCGAATTCACCCGCGCCGATCAGAAGGACGCGATCGCGGCCGCCGCCCTGTCCTTCCTGCCACCGGTGGGCGGCAGCGCCGTGTTCGATGCCGGCACCACAACCGGCCGACTCGCCGGTTTGCTCCCTCACGATCGCGAGCTGACGTTGGTGACCAACTCGGTCCCGATCGCCGCCCGCGCCGCAACGATGCCGAGTATCAACCTTCGACTGCTCGGCGGGCGGGTACGTGGGACCACTCAGGCGGCCGTCGGCGACGAAGCACTGAGCGCCCTCGAATGGCTCCGTGTGGACGTCGCGTTCATCGGCACCAATGCCATCAGCGTCGGGCACGGACTGTCCACTCCCGACAGTGACGAGGCAGCAGTCAAACGCGCCATGGTCGAGGCGGCGAACCACGTTGTGGTGCTGGCAGATTCGTCCAAGATCGGCCGCGAGCATCTGGTCAGCTTCGCCCGAGTGGGATCCATCGATGTCATCGTCACCGACAGCGACATTTCTACCAATGACCGAAAGAATCTCAGCGACAAAGGAATCGAGGTGGTGATCGCATGATGGTCACACTCACGGCGAACCCGAGCATGGATCGGACGGTCACACTCGACACACCGCTCGTCCGCGGCGGCGTACACCGGGCATCGACGTCGTCCACCGATCCAGGAGGCAAGGGCGTCAACGTCGCTCGCGTACTCGGAGGATCGGGAGTCGAGGCGCTTGCGGTGCTCCCGGCCAACACCGGAGACCCCCTGCTCGACGCGATGGCCGCGAAGGGAGTGCGGTATTCAGCGGTTCCGACGTCGGGTCCGGCGCGGACCAACATCACGGTGAGCGAGGTCGGTGGCACCACCACCAAGATCAACGAGCCCGGTGCGACGGTGTCGGAGCGAACCCGCGCCGAGCTGCGGGATCGAATCCTCTCCCTCGCGGTCGATGCCGAATGGGTGGTGCTCTCGGGTTCGCTTCCGCCGGGCCTCCCCGTCGACTGGTATGCCGAGCTCGTCACTGCCCTGCGTGCCACGTCGGCGAAAGTTGCCGTGGACACCTCCGACGAGCCACTGCTCGCACTCGCGGCGGCCTTCCCGGCATCGGCACCCGATCTGATCAAACCCAATTCCGAGGAACTCGCCCAACTCACCGGGTACGATTCCGAAGAGCTGGAAAGCGCAGCGGCGCAGGGTGATCCGACGGCTGCCATCGCAGCCAGCACAATCCTTCTCGGCCGAGGCGTCGGCGCGGTACTGGCCACGCTCGGCAGCGCCGGAGCCGTACTGGTCACCGAGGACGGTTCCTGGTACGCCAGCCCGCCCCCGATCACCGCGGTCAGCACGGTCGGCGCAGGCGATTCCTCGCTCGCCGGCTACATCCTCGCCGATGCCGAGAACTGTTCCGACGCAGACAAACTTCGCCGCGCCGTCGCCTACGGAACGGCAGCAACCGCGCTTCCAGGCACCACGCTTCCACTGCCCGAGCAGACCCACCCGAATTCGGTGACGGTCCGTGCGCTCGACATCCCCACCTCCGTCACCCCGTCCACGCTCTCCCCTTCTTCGAACCGTCTCTAGGAGTCTGCAATGTCCACCCCCACCGAAGATCAGCAGATCATCGCCGAGGATCTGATCCTCCTCGACGCCGATCTCGGCGAGTCCAAGGAAGCCGTCATCGAACGCCTCGCAGGCGTTCTGGCTTCCGCGGGTCGCGCAACCGAGACCGACGCTCTGCGCGACGCCGCTCTGGCCCGCGAAGCGCAGTCGGCAACCGGCCTGCCCGGCGGCATCGCCATTCCGCACTGCCGCTCCGAAGCGGTCACCTCTGCCTCGCTCGGCTTCGCCCGCCTGAACCCCAAGGTCGATTTCGGTGCCCCCGACGGCCCCGCCGACCTCGTCTTCCTCATCGCAGCACCGGCCGGTGCCGGTTCGGCGCACATGAAGTTGCTCTCGAGCCTGGCGCGCGCACTGGTCAAGCCGGAGTTCGTCACCTCGCTGCGCAACGCGTCCTCGGCTGCCGAGATCGTCACCCTCGTCGACGGTGTCATCAACCCTGCCGCCAAGCCGGCAGCGACGACCCCCGCGGCAGCTCCCGTGTCGACCGCCAAGCACAGCGCGGCCGCCACCCCGGCCGAGGCCACTGCCCCCAAGCACATCGTCGCAGTCACCGCCTGCCCCACCGGAATCGCGCACACCTACATGGCTGCCGATTCCCTCGTCGCAGCGGGTGAGCGTGCCGGAGTCACGGTTCACGTCGAGACCCAGGGCTCGAGCGGCAGCACGCCGTTGGACCCGAAGATCATCGCCGGAGCCGAGGCAGTCATCTTCGCCACCGATGTGGGCGTCAAGGGCCGCGAGCGTTTCGCCGGAAAGCCGGTCATCTCCTCCGGCGTCAAGCGCGCCATCAACGAGCCCGACGTCATGCTCACCGAAGCCCTGCGCGCTGCACTGAACCCGGACGCAGCTCGCGTCGGCGGTACCGCAGTTGCTGCCGGCTCGAACGACTCCGCGGGCGAACTCGGCTGGGGCACCCGCATCCGCCAGATTCTGCTCACCGGCGTCAGCTACATGATCCCGTTCGTCGCTGCCGGTGGTCTATTGATTGCTCTCGGCTTCCTGCTCGGCGGATACCAGATCTCCGGAGTCGCCGAGGACATCGTCGTCAACAACTCCATCACCTCGCTGCCCGAAGGCGGAATCGCCGCCTACCTCGGTGCCGTGCTCTTCCAGATCGGCGCGCTGTCCTTCAGCTTCCTGGTGCCCGCGCTGGCCGGCTACATTTCCTACGCCATTGCCGACAGACCAGGTCTGGCACCAGGATTCACCGCAGGCGCGGTGGCAGTCCTGGTGGGTGCAGGCTTCATCGGCGGTCTCGTCGGTGGTCTGATCGCGGGCTTCGTCGCACTGTGGATCAGCAAGTGGAGGATCCCCACGGTTCTGCGCGGCCTCATGCCGGTCGTCATCATTCCGCTGTTCGCCACACTCATCGTCGGCGCGATCATGTTCCTGTTGCTCGGCAAGCCACTCGCCGCGATCACCAGTGGACTCACGAACTGGCTCAACGGCCTCAGCGGTTCCTCGGTCATCATCCTCGGCATCATTCTCGGCCTGATGATGTGCTTCGACCTCGGTGGACCGGTCAACAAGGCTGCCTACGCATTCGCCACCGCAGGCCTGTCGGTCACCGACACCGCCTCGCTTCGCATCATGGCTGCAGTCATGGCCGCAGGAATGGTGCCGCCCCTGGCCATGGCACTCGCCTCGACCGTTCGCGCACGTCTGTTCACCGAAGCCGAGCGCGAGAACGGCAAGGCCGCATGGTTCCTGGGAGCTGCATTCATCTCCGAGGGCGCAATCCCGTTCGCCGCTGCCGATCCGTTCCGCGTCATCCCCTCGATGATGGCAGGCGGCGCAGTGACCGGCGCGATGATCATGGCGTTCGACGTCACCCTCAGCGCACCGCACGGCGGCATCTTCGTGTTCTTCGCGATCGGCAACATCCTGTGGTTCATCCTCTCGCTGGCGGCGGGCACCATCGTCTCCGCGTTCCTGGTCGTCTCCGCCAAGCAGTTCGTCAAGAGCAAGAACGCCCCGTCGGACGCCGAACTCGATCCCGCACTCGCCACCGTCTGAGACTCGCTACGATCGCAACAACCCCACTACGAAGGAGCACCACATGCCCAGCACCACAGTCGCCGTCGGATCCTCGATCGGTCTGCACGCTCGACCCGCAGCACTGATCGCCGACGCCGTCGCCGAAGCCGGCGTGGACGTCACCCTCGCAGTGGCCGACTCGGAGCCCGTCGATGCAGGTTCGGCACTGATGATCATGACGCTCGGCGCCACCAAGGGCACCGAAGTCACGGTCAGCAGCGACGACCAGGCAGCACACGACAAAGTGGTCGCACTCGTCGAAGCAGACTTGGATGCCTAGGTCCAGCTTCTAGCGAGAACGCATCGATCGCCGGACGCTGAATCCCACCGCTCCGGCGATCAGCACCACACCGGCAGCGACGGCCGCTCGGAATGTCCATTCCGAGTCCGTCGCTGTCGGCGTCTGTGCCGGCTGCTCGGGAACGACGGTCGGCGATACCGGCTCCACAGCAGCACGTTCGGGCGTGGACATGTCGAGCGCTACCGCGTCGGGGATCCTCAGGATCGGCGGAAGCGTGGCCTCTGCGGGTCCGAATCCTGCCTCGGATGCGATGAGCAAGGACCCGTCGTCGGCGAAGACCAGTGCCTCACCCTGCGGCTGATCGGGCAGCGGCACCACGGCACGAGACGCTGTCGGATCGACCAACGCCGACGCGATGTCCCCGTCCGACGGGCGGAACAGGTAGGCGTCGGTGTAGGTGCGCACTCCGGCCACGGCACCGTCGGCGCTCACCGCTCCCCCGGTCGCCAGTATCGATCCGACCACGAACGGCGGTCCACCGACCGTGTCCGTCGCGGTGAACGCCAGATTCCCGACCTTCCGCATCGGCGTCGGCCCAGGGCTGGTCAGATCGGCGACGGATTCGTCGCCGGCGGGTACGTACACCCCGCTCACGCCCGAGAGTGCCTTGGTCACGATCACCGGCCTACCACCGGGCTCGATCAATATCGTCTCGGCGTCGTGCGCGCCGTCGGGGTAGGTCAGTCGGTACAGTTCGCCCGAACCCGAGTCCGGGTCCATTCGCGTCAATGCCACTGTCTCGCGGCGCATCTGATTGTCGCCGATGTCCGCCAACCACAGCGAGCCGTCGTACGACGTCAGGTCCTCGACGTCGTACGGGTCGACGGGCACGTCGATCCACCGCGCAACCGCGCAGTCGGCACCGAGCACCGCGACCCGATCATCGGCTCCACTGTCACCGATCGCGTACAGGACCCCGTCGATCGAGGTCAGCCCCGACAACTCGGCGAGGCCAGGATCGGTCGGCCGACAGTACGTTTCGGTCTCGATCGGGGCAGCGAAGGCAGTTCCCGAGAACGCGATCGTCGTGGCGACCACGGCCGCCACCGCTCCGCCCACCACCAGCCGTGGCCCCACCGAGGTCAGACGCTGGGCACGGTCGCCGTGAATTCGACGAGCGCTGCCGCAAGTGACTGCGGCACACGAGCTTCCACGCGTGTGCCCTCTTCCTCGTGGGTGGATTTCACGATCCGGCCATCGGTGTGGATTCGCGCAACCAGATCACCACGCGTGTAGGGCACGAGAACGTCGACCAACACGTCCGGCTCGGAGAGGATCTCGGCCAGGTGATCCCGCAGAGCGTCGATTCCCTCGCCGGTCTTGGCCGACACGAACCGAGCGCCGTCGAGCAATCCACGCAGCTGGGTCAGCTGAACCGGATCGGCAGCGTCGATCTTGTTGACCACCAACAACTCCGGCGGCATCTTCGCATCCTGCTCGCGAACCACCTCGGTGATCACCTCGCGCACGGCCTTGATCTGATCGATCGGAAGAGGATCCGATCCGTCGACCACGTGCAGCAGCAGATCTGCATCGGTGACTTCCTCGAGCGTCGAGCGGAACGCTTCGACCAACTGAGTCGGAAGATGCCGAACGAAGCCGACGGTGTCGGTCATCACGATCTCGCGGCCGTCTTCGAGCGTCGACTTGCGCGTGGTGGGATCGAGGGTGGCGAACAGTGCGTTCTGAACCAACACACCGGATCCGGTGAGCGCATTCAGCAGACTCGATTTGCCTGCGTTCGTGTACCCCACGATCGCGATCGACGGCACCGTACCGCTCAGGCGCTGTTCGCGTTTGGTGTCGCGGGCCTGCTTCATGCCCTTGATCTCGCGGCGCAGCTTGGCCATCCGCTCACGGATGCGTCGACGGTCGGTCTCGATCTTCGTCTCACCCGGTCCGCGCAGACCCACACCACCGTTGCTGCCTGCCCGTCCACCGGCCTGCCGCGACATGGATTCACCCCAGCCGCGAAGCCTGGGCAACATGTATTCCATCTGCGCGAAGGCGACCTGCGCCTTGCCTTCTCGCGAGGTCGCGTGCTGGGCGAAGATGTCGAGGATCAGCGCCGTGCGGTCGATGACCTTGACCTTGACGACCTTCTCCAGCGCATTGAGCTGAGCAGGCGTCAGTTCACCGTCGCAGATCACCGTGTCGGCACCGGTCGCGAGGACGATGTCGCGTACTTCCTTGGCCTTACCGGAGCCGATGTACGTCGCGGCATCGGGCTTGTCGCGTCGCTGCATCAGCGCTTCGAGTACCTCCGAGCCGGCGGTCTCGGCCAGTGCAGCCAGCTCGGTCATGCTGGACTCGGCCTGAGCGGCCGTGCCGGTGGTCCAGACTCCGACCAGCACGACGCGTTCGAGGCGCAGCTGCCGGTACTCGACCTCGGTGACGTCGGTGAGCTCGGTGGACAGTCCGGCCACTCGACGTAGCGCGGTGCGGTCTTCGAGCTGCATGTCGCCGGAGGACGGGGAGTTCTCGTCGTTCAGCGGAGACCGAGCCAGTCGCCTCGACCACGCGTCCGACTCTTCTCGAGTCCAGGCGGATTCGGTTTCGGGAGCACCGTCGAGATCGTCGCGACTGTCGTCGACCGGTTCGCCCGCAGGGGATGTTTCATGTGAGTTCGTCATACGAGCTCCATGATCCACGAAAAGCCCAGCGTATGCACGCGGGTTTCGGTCCGGGCGGATGCCGAGGCCGGTGCGATCGTCAGGACTGAGCCTTCAGCCACCGGTCGTCGATCTCGCCGCGGGCGAGCAGCACCGACGGTCCGCGCAGAGTGGCACCGACGTGATCGATGGCCACGCGCACCCGGCCGCCGGGCACACCAACGCTCACCTCCCCGGTCTCGAGGCCCTCGTAGGACAGCGCGGCAGCGGCTGCCGCCACGGTTCCGGTGCCACACGATCGCGTCTCTCCGACACCACGCTCGAACACTCGCATCTGGACGGCGCCGTCGTCGAGCCTGGTCAGGATCTCGACGTTCGCACCGTGGGGGAAGAACTCGGAATCCAGTGTCGGCGGTTCGGACAGGTCAAGCGCGCCGAGAGATGCGCGCGTCAACGCACCGTCGACACAGGCCAGATGAGGATTGCCGACGTCGATTCCGATGCCCTCGTAGGTTCCGCCCGCGAGGGTCACCGAACTCGAGCCCATCAGCGTGACGTCCCCCATCGCCACGGTGACATCGGCGTCGGTGTCGTCGAACGAGTGAACGGTCACAGCGCGTGCGCCGGCCCGCGAACCCACCACGAACTGGTCGCGTCGTTCGAGATCGTGCACCCGCAAGTAGTGCGCGAACACGCGGACACCGTTGCCGCACATCTCGGCGATGGTGCCGTCGCCGTTGCGGTAGTCCATGAACCAGTCCTCGGGCTCGACACCCGACGGCATGCGATCGAGTACGCCTGCATCTCGGAGCACACCGGCCCGGGCGACGCGCAGAATTCCGTCGGCACCCAGGCCCTGGCGTCGATCGCACAGCACCGAGACCGCCGACCTGGTGAGCTCGAGCTCGGCTGCCGGATCCGGCAGTACGACGAAGTCGTTCTGAGTTCCGTGACCTTTGGCGAATTCCATGGTCGCGAGTCTACGGGGGTTCGGTTACGAGGGGTCGATCGCGGACAGGGCGTCGGACGTCAGCGTGGGCGAGGCACCGTCGAGCCAACGGACGCGTTCGTCGCGGCGAAACCAGGATCGTTGGCGTCGCACGTAGCGTCTGGTTCCGATGAACGTCCGTTCGCGTGCGAACTCGACGTCGTACTCCCCCGCCAACACGTCGAGAGCTTGCGCGTACCCGATCGCCCGCGACGCGGTGACGCCCTCTCGCAGTCCCGAGGCGAGCAGCCCTTCCACCTCGTCGAGCAGTCCGGTCTCGAACATCAGCCGAGTGCGCTCGGCGATCCGCTCGTCCAGTTCTGTCGTGTCGCGGTCGACTCCCAACACCACCGTGCCCCAGCGAGGTGCGCCGATCTTCGGGGCCGATGCCGCGAACGGCTGCCCGGTCAGCTCCACCACCTCGAGCGCCCGGACCATGCGCCTGCCGTCGGTGGGCAGGATCGATGCGGCGGCCTCGGGATCTGCGGCCGTCAACGCGCGATGGATCTCCTCGACACCGTCGCGCTCGAGGACCGATTCCCATTTCGCCCGGACGACGGGGTCGGTGGCCGGGAACGCCCACTCGTCGAGCAACGACTGCACGTACATCATCGATCCGCCGACGATGATCGGCCGTAGACCCCGCGATCGAATGTCCTCGACGTCGGCGACCGCGGCCGCCTGGTACCGCGCGACGGTAGCGATGTCGGTGACCTCGAGCACATCGAGTTGATGGTGTGCAATCCCGCGCCGCTCCGCGACGGGTAGTTTCGCGGTCCCGATGTCCATCCCCCGGTACTGCTGCATCGCGTCGATATTGACGACTTCGCCGCCGAGTTCCTCGGCCAGATCGAGAGCCAGATCGGATTTGCCTGCGGCAGTCGGCCCGATGACCGCGACCGGAGTCGTGGCCGAATCGCTCGCCCCGTCAGTCACGAGACCAGGTCCCCACGAAGTACCCGACCCCGAACGGCGCACCTCGGTAGAGCTCTGTCGACGTCTTCGCATCGGCTCCCGCGAGCGCTGCCAGCACCTGCCACGCCGCTCGGCCGCCGACACCGAGCGACGCGCACAGGTCCGGATCCAGACCAGCCAAGGCTTCGACGTCGGCGCTCGCGAGGGCATCGTCGATCCGGCGCTGGAGCTCCTCGGCGCGCTCGTCGAACGATCCAGGAGCCTTCGGAGTGAGGGTGTTCGCCCCGTCTGCCAGCACCAGAACGCCCCAGCTCTCCGCCGAGGCGTCGAGCTCGCGGCGCAGCTGCTCGCCGAGCTCGGCGCACCACCCGGGGCTCGCATCGGCCGCGATCGTGCGGACCTCGACCGCATCGCCGGGCGCAGCCACTCCTCGCAGCCACCCAGCGATCAGAACGGCCAGCGGCAGGTCCGGGTCTGCCGCAGTCTGCGCTGTGTCACCGGACAGACTCACCACCACGTCGACTCCGAAGCCCCGCATCGTGCCGACCGTGGCCTCGCCGTACGTGGCCGACGTGCGATCGACGCCGAGGACGATCCAGCGGTCGACCATCGACGCCAGGTGCGTCGTCGCGCCGACGGCGGCGGTCCGAAGATCGGCTGTCTCGGCCGCCCCCGCGCCCATCAGTTCGGGGACCAGCAACGGCGGAGAGGGCACCAGGGCCGCGGCACGAAACACGAGCACCACGCTAGTCGGTGGTGCGACTTGGCCCGACGAGTCCACCTCGAGTCGTCTGAGCTGTTTCAATGGTCCGATCGGTCGTCACCTAGTTCAATGGTGTCCAGATCGCGATTGAAGGCAGCCGTGACGCGCGGCAGAGATGAGGAACAATGACCGACCCGAACGCCGGCACCCCCACCACCCCCGAGGCGGCATCCGCGGATGCACCCGCCCAGACCCCCGGTGCCGCCGCGCCCGGTGCGGCGAACCACGGCGGACCCAAGCCCGGAGGTGGACCGAAGCCGGGCGGTGGACCCAAGCCCGGTGGAGGACCCAGGCCGGGTGGCCCGGTTCCCGGTTCTTCTCGTCCCGGCGGTTCGGCCGGAGCCAAACCTCACCCGACCCCCTCCCATGTCCCGACCGCGATCCCGACGGTCGCGCCGGCGAGCGACCCCAGCAAGTTCGGCAGAGTCGACGACGACGGCACCGCGTGGGTGACCACCTCGGACGGCGAGCGGCAGATCGGATCCTGGCAGGCCGGAGATGCAGCGGAAGGACTCGCTCATTTCGGCCGACGCTACGACGATCTGGCCACCGAGGTCGGTCTGCTCGAAGCTCGATTGACCTCCGGTACCGGCGATGCCAAGAAGACCAAGGCCGCCGCGTCCGCGCTGTTGGAGAGCCTGCCGACTGCCGCTGTGATCGGCGACCTCGATCTGCTCGCCAAGCGGCTCGACGCTGTGGTCGAGCATTCGGACGCTGCAGCAGCGGTGGCCAAGCACGAGAAGGAGCTCGAACGCGCCGAACACACCGCTCGTAAGGAAGCTCTCGCCGTAGAAGCCGAGCAGATCGGCAGCGAATCGACCCAGTGGAAGCACGCGGGAGATCGGCTGCGAGAGATCCTCGACGAGTGGAAGACGATCCGCGGAGTCGACCGCAAGATCGACGACGCCCTGTGGAAGCGGTACTCCAAGGCACGAGAGAACTTCAACCGTCGCCGCGGCGCACACTTCGCCGATCTCGATCGTGAGCGCGGTGCGGCCAAGACTCGCAAGGAAGAACTCGTCGAGCGGGCCAAAGCCTTGTCGTCGTCCACGGATTGGGGTCCCACCGCAGCCGCGTTCCGCGATCTGCTGGTGGAGTGGAAAGCATCCGGCCGTGCCCCGCGCGATGCCGACGACGCCCTGTGGAAGAACTTCAAGGCCGCACAGGACGTGTTCTTCGCCGCCCGCAACGCCGCGGCTTCCGAGCGGGATGCCGAGTTCGAGTCCAACGCCGAAGCCAAGGAAGCCCTGCTCGCCAAGACTCACATCGATCCGAGCAAGGACCTCGATGCCGCCCGTTCGGCACTGCGCGACCTGCAGGACAAGTGGGATGCCATCGGCAAGGTTCCGCGCGAGAAGATGGGGGAACTCGAGGGCAAACTGCGGGCGATCGAGAAGTCCGTCCACGACGCGGTGGAGTCGCAGTGGCGTCGTTCCGACCCCGAGGCCGTCGCCCGCGCCGCCCAGTTCCGCGAGCGGGTGGCTCAGTTCGAGGATCAGGCCGCAAAGGCGACCGCAGCAGGCAAGACCAAGGACGCCGAGCGGGCGCTCGCACAGGCGCAGCAGTGGCGCGAGTGGGCAGACGCAGCAGAGAGTGCCGTCGACGAGTTGTGATTGGCCGGCAGGAACCCTGACGGGGGCGGCCGATCGGACCTACGGGGCCGAATGGCCGTCCCACAGTCGCAGCTTCTGTTCTCCCGACGCGGCGGCGATGCGCCGCTGCTCCTGAGCTGCGAGCTGGGCGTTCGTCTTGTTCCACACGGCCTTGAGCCAGTGGAACGTCAAGGCGATGACGGCGATCCAGGCGATGATCAGGCCGATTCCCGGTCCGGCACCCTGCAGGTTGTCCGGCACGGTCTGCCGTGTCCAGATCGAGAGCATTCCGTACACCGAGGACACCGCACACCCTGCGAGGGCGGCCCAGGCCAGCGCCCATATCCGGGTGACGAGCGCAAGCACCGACATCACCACGCCGAACGTCAGCACCAGCACGACGAAGACTCGCGAGGGCAGCGCGATCGATTCGGCGACTGCGGCATCGCTGCCCGTGAGCACGTCGAATCCGCTGGCCGATCCGGTGTGCGGCAACGCGAACGTGACCAACAGGACCAGCACCAGCCCCGCCACGACCATGGCCCGCGCTCCCGGGTCCAGCTCGGTCATCACCGCCCTCTCCGTTCGTCCCAGCTCCTCCGCTGATCGAGAGGGGACGACGCGATCGGGTCCGTCTGTGTCTGTCATGCGGTGCATCCTGTCTCTACCGGTAACGGCGCCGGTGCGCCGATCGAGGGAAGTCCGAGGCCGACGCCGATCGGTGCCGTCTTCGGCATCACTCCACGTTCGTGGGCGTCTCCTGCTGCCGTACGGCGGTGGGTGAGCACGCCGGCATCGGCGATGAGGTGGTAGGGGGCGGCCGCAGTGAGTGTGGTCGTCACGACGTCGCCCGGGCGGATCTCGCTCACGCGATCGGCGTCGACGGCGAAGTGCACGAGTCGGCCGTCCCTGGCTCGCCCGCTCATCCGATGCGTAGCCGCGTTCTTCCGACCTTCACCGGTGGCGACGAGCAGCTCGACCTCGGTGCCGATCAGAGCCTGGTTGGCGGCGAGAACGATCTCCTCCTGCAGCGCGATCAATCGCAGATACCGTTCTTGCACAACCTCTTTGGGGATCTGATCGGGCATCTCGGCGGCTGGCGTTCCCGGCCGCTTCGAGTACTGGAAGGTGTAGGCATTGGCGAACTTCGCGCGCCGCACCACGTCGAGCGTCTGCTCGAAGTCCTCATCGGTCTCACCGGGGAAGCCGACGATGATGTCGGTGGTGATGGCCGCGTGTGGCATGACCGCGCGCACCTTGTCGATGATGCCCAGGAACTTGCTCTGCCGGTAGGACCTGCGCATCGCCTTGAGGATGCGATCCGATCCGGATTGCAGCGGCATGTGCAGGGTGGGACAGATGTTCGGGGTGGACGCCATCGCCTCGATGACGTCGTCGGTGAACTCGGCCGGGTGCGGAGAGGTGAACCGCACTCGCTCGAGACCCTCGATCGAGCCGCATGCGGTCAGCAGCGATGCGAACGCGCCGCGGTCGCGAGGCATGTCCGGATCGGCGAACGAGGCACCGTACGCATTGACGTTCTGGCCGAGCAGCGTCACCTCGAGTACACCCTGATCCACCAAAGCCTGTACCTCGGCGAGGATGTCGCCCGGCCTGCGGTCGATCTCCTTGCCGCGCAGGGCCGGGACGATGCAGAACGTGCAGGTGTTGTTGCAGCCCACCGAGATCGAGACCCAGCCCGCGTATGTCGATTCGCGTTTCGCCGGCAGGGTCGACGGGAAGGCCTCGAGGGATTCGAGAATCTCGACCTGTGCCCGTTCGTTGTGCCGGGCGCGCTCGAGCAACACCGGCAACGACCCGATGTTGTGGGTTCCGAAGACCACGTCGACCCACGGAGCCTTCTCGACGACGGTGCTGCGATCCTTCTGCGCCAAGCAACCACCGACCGCGATCTGCATGTTGGGGTTTCGCGTCTTCGCGGGCCGCAACATGCCGAGGTTGCCGTACAGCTTGTTGTCGGCGTTCTCGCGCACCGCGCAGGTGTTGAAGACGACGAGATCTGCGTCGGTGCCTGCGTCGGCCGGAACGTAGCCCGCTTCCTCGAGCAGCCCGGACAACCGCTCGGAATCGTGGACGTTCATCTGGCATCCGTGCGTACGCACTTCGTAGCTGCGGGGAACCGACGCCGACGGGTCCGTCACCGGGACGGGATCGGTACTCCCGTGATCGGCCACGTCCACGGTCGGAAAAACACTCGTTTGCACCCCTCCAGGGTACGTCCATCGCACCGACCGGCCCGCCGGGGTCGCGGGCTCCACCACAGACTGTGCAGGGCCGATGCGGGGCAACAGTAAAGTTTCCATTACATAATCGAAGATGACGGGCGAAAACACCGGTCGGCGAGGAAACTACGCATAGGGTTTCGACTTATGACGCACGCCACCGACGCGCCGGCATCGACACCCCCGCCGGGCGCGCCCTCGATGATCTCGCTCAAATCCGTCGACAAACATTTCGGTGATCTGCACGTCCTCAAGGACATCAACCTGGAAGTGCCGGCCGGTCAGGTCGTCATCGTCGTCGGCCCCTCCGGCTCGGGCAAGTCGACTCTGTGCCGGACGATCAACCGCTTGGAGCCGATCGATTCCGGTGCCATCGAGGTCGACGGAGATCTACTTCCCGCGGAAGGCAAGGCCCTTGCGGCCCTGCGCGCCGACGTGGGCATGGTGTTCCAGTCGTTCAACCTGTTCGCGCACAAGACGATCCTGCAGAACGTCATGCTCGCGCCCATGAAGGTACGCAAGCAGAAGAAGGACGAGGCCGAGAAGAGCGCCTTGGCTCTGCTCGAACGCGTGGGAATCGCCAACCAGGCCGACAAGTACCCCGCTCAGCTCTCCGGTGGTCAGCAGCAGCGTGTCGCCATCGCGCGATCTCTCGCCATGAACCCCAAGGTGATGTTGTTCGACGAGCCGACCTCGGCCCTCGACCCCGAGATGGTCAACGAGGTACTCGACGTCATGACCTCGCTCGCCAAGGAGGGCATGACGATGCTCGTCGTCACCCACGAGATGGGCTTCGCCCGCAAGGCAGGCGACCGCGTCATCTTCATGGCCGATGGAGCCGTCGTCGAGGACACCGATCCCGAGACCTTCTTCAAGTCGCCCAAGTCCGAGCGTGCCAAGGACTTCCTCGGCAAGATCCTCGGTCACTGACCCGCTTCACCGTTCACCCCGAATACCCGAACCGATCCCTAAGGACATTCACTGTGAGAATCACCCGACCGCTTCGCTTCGGTGTCGCCATCGCCGCTCTGTCCATCGTCGCCACCGCCTGCGGCGGCGGAGAGGAAGCTCGCACCATCTCGAGCAGCGCCGAGTCCGGCAACCTCATCGTCGGCATCAAGTTCGACCAGCCCGGTCTCGGTCTGCGCAATCCCGACGGCACGTTCAGCGGCTTCGACGTCGAGGTGGCCAAGTACGTCGCCGGCAAGCTCGGTGTCGACGAGGCCAACATCGAGTTCAAGGAGTCCCCCTCGGCGCAGCGCGAGACTCTGATCGAGAACGGCGAGGTCGACTACATCGTCGCCACCTACTCCATCACCGACACCCGCAAGGAAAAGGTCGGTTTCGCCGGCCCGTACTTCGTGGCGGGACAGTCGTTGCTCGTTCGTGAGGACAACACCGACATCACCGGTGCCGATTCGCTCAACGACGGCAAGCGACTCTGCTCGGTCACCGGTTCCACCCCGGCCCAGAACATCGCCGACGAGTACCCCGGCGTGCAGCTGCAGCCGTTCGACACGTACTCCGCGTGCGTCGAGGCGCTGCGCAACGGCACCGTCGATGCGGTGACCACCGACGACATCATCCTCGCCGGCTACGCCGCTCAGTCCCCCGGACAGTTCAAGGTGGTCGGTGAGCCGTTCACCACGGAGAACTACGGCATCGGCCTGAACAAGGACGACACCGAAGGACGTAACCAGATCAACGACGCCATCGAGGAGATGGTGTCGAGCGGTGCATGGGAGCAGGCCTTCAACGACACCGTGGGCGCATCGGGCTACCCGCTGCCGACCCCGCCCACCGTCGACCGCTACTGATCGACCCTCTCGTCGTGTTCCGCGAGCGCGTGCGCGCGGAACACGACGGTTGGATCTCGCCGAGCCGTGAGGATCAACAAGCACCGTGAACCTATTGAGCAAGTACGGCGATCAATTGATCGACGCGTTTCTCTCGACCATCTACCTGACGTTGGCATCCCTCGTCGGCGCGCTGGTCATCGGCACGATCATTGCCGCGATGCGGGTGTCTCCCATCCCGATCGCGCGTGGCATCGCCGCGACGTACGTCACCATCTTCCGTAACACCCCGTTGACCCTGATCATCCTGTTCACCTCGTTCGGCCTGTACCAGACCATGGGTGTCTCGCTCGCGTCGGAATCGTCCTCGACCTTCCTCGACGACAACAACTTCCGTCTGGCAATCCTCGGTCTGAGTGTCTACACCGCGTCGTTCGTCGCAGAATCTCTGCGATCGGGAATCAACACGGTCCCCGTCGGTCAGGCCGAGGCCGGCCGCTCACTGGGTATGACGTTCACCCAGAACATCTCCATCGTCGTTCTGCCACAGGCGTTCCGCGCCGTGGTCGGACCGCTCGGCAGTGTCGTGATCGCACTGACGAAGAACACGACGATCGCATCGGTCATCGGCGTCGCCGAGGCGTCGTTCCTGATGAAGAACATGATCGAGAACGAGGCCGCGATCTTCGTGGTCGGCGGCATCTTCGCGCTCGGTTTCATGATCCTGACGCTCCCGACCGGGTTGCTGTTCGGCTACATCAGCAAGCGATTGGCGGTGTCATGATGAGTGATGCAGTAGCAGTTCTCTACGACGTTCCGGGCCCGAAAGCGGTGCTGCGCTACCGGATTCTGACCGGGGTCGTTGCCGTCGTCTCGCTGGGCGTCGCGTTCCTCATCTACCGAGCACTCGACTCCAAGGGTCAGTTGACCGCCGAGAAGTGGGATCCGTTCCTCGAATCGACCACGTGGACCACGTATCTGATCCCCGGAATCCAGGGCACGCTGGTTGCAGCGGCGCTCTCGATCGTGTTCGCACTGATCCTCGGTGCCGTCCTCGGTATCGGCCGCCTCTCGGATCATCGCGCGGTACGGATCGTCAGCGGCGCGATCGTCGAGGTGTTCCGCGCAGTACCCGTACTGATTCTGATGATCTTCCTGTACGCGGTCTACGCCGATTACGAGGTCTTCAAGGTCAAGTACCTGGCGTTGGCGGCCGTGGTCACCGGCCTGACGCTGTACAACGGATCGGTCATCGCCGAAATCGTTCGCGCGGGAGTCAATTCACTGCCCAAGGGGCAGCGGGAAGCTGCGTCCGCGCTGGGAATGCGCAAGAGCCAGGTCATGCTTCTGGTTCTGCTCCCCCAGGCCGTCACCGCCATGCTTCCGGCGATCATTTCGCAGATGGTTGTGGCGTTGAAGGACTCGGCGCTCGGTTACGTCATCGGGTACGTCGAAGTGGTCCGTTCCGGTCAGCAGGTAGGCGCGTTCTACAGCAACTACCTCCCCTCGCTGATCATCGTCGCCGTCATCATGATCATCATCAACTCCGCGTTGACGAAGCTGGCCACCGTGGTCGAACGTCGTTTGCGTTCGCGTAAGCGCAAAGCCGGCGCGACCGACGTGGTTCCCGCTCTCGATGGTGGTCAGGCAGCCTGATCACCATCGCCGGCAACGAGTAGGGCCCGCAACACCGATGGTGTTGCGGGCCTTACTGTTTCTCGACGGCTCCTACTCGAGGTGGACGATCACATCGAGTCTGGGCCGTCGAAGCCTTCGGTGTCGGCACCTGCCCGGTCGAGTTGCTCCTTGACCACCGCGAACGCCATGCCCTGCGAGTAGCCACGGCGCGCGAGCATGCCGACCAATTTTCGGACAACCTTGTCACGCTCGGCGCGGGCATCCGGCCCACTCGAGTCCGGCATTTGCAGTGTGCGAAATCGCTTGCGTACCAGCTCGGCTGCGCGCTGACGTTCGTCGTCGGCATCGATCGTATCCAGTGCGTGCAGAGCGAGTTCGTTACTGACTCCCTTGTTGCGGAGCTCCATACTCAGTGCGCGTTTACCCTTGCCCGAGTACTTGTGCCGGGATTGAACCCATTGCTGCGCGAAGGACTCGTCGTCGACAAGCTTTGCCTTTTCGAGCCGGTCGAGGACGGCGTTCGCGATGTCGGCAGTGAAGCCCTTCTTCGCAAGATTTGCTTCGAGTTCGTGCCTGCTACGCGCTCGATCGGTCAGCAACCGAAGGCAGACATCTTTCGCCTGCGCCTCGGTGCCGCCACCCTCGTCTCGCTGCTGCACAGCGACAACAGGTTAGAAGTCCACCGGAGCGGCCGCAGGCTCCTCCGCGGTGACGTCCGCGCCGATCTGCAGCTTCTCCATGATCTTCTTCTCGATCTCGTCCCGCACGTCGGGGTTCTCGAGCATGAACTTGCGGGCGTTCTCCTTGCCCTGACCGAGCTGGTCACCCTCGTAGGTGAACCACGAACCCGACTTGCGGATGAAGCCGTGCTCGACGCCCATGTCGATCAACGAGCCCTCGCGGCTGATGCCCTTGCCGTAGATGATGTCGAACTCGGCCTGCTTGAACGGCGGCGCAACCTTGTTCTTGACCACCTTTACCCGGGTGCGGTTACCGATGGCGTCGGTTCCGTCCTTCAGGGTCTCGATGCGGCGGATGTCGAGGCGAACCGAGGCATAGAACTTCAATGCCTTACCACCGGTGGTGGTTTCGGGAGAGCCGAACATGACGCCGATCTTCTCGCGCAGCTGGTTGATGAAGATGACGGTGGTACCGGAGTTGCTCATGGCACCGGTGATCTTGCGCAGCGCCTGGCTCATCAGGCGGGCCTGCAGACCGACGTGACTGTCGCCCATCTCGCCCTCGATCTCGGCGCGCGGTACCAGTGCCGCCACCGAGTCGATCACGAGGATGTCGAGAGCGCCCGAACGGATCAGCATGTCGGCGATCTCGAGAGCCTGCTCACCGGTATCGGGCTGCGACACGAGCAATGCATCGGTGTCGACACCGAGCTTCTTCGCGTAGTCCGGATCCAGAGCGTGCTCGGCGTCGATGAAGGCGGCGATGCCGCCGGCCCGCTGAGCACTGGCCACCGCGTGAAGGGCGACGGTGGTCTTACCCGAGGATTCCGGACCGTAGACCTCGATGACACGTCCACGCGGCAACCCTCCGATGCCGAGTGCCACATCGAGCGCGATCGATCCCGTGGGGATGACGGCGATGGGCTGGCGGACCTCGTCACCGAGGCGCATCACCGAACCCTTGCCGAAGTTCTTGTCGATCTGCGCGAGTGCGAGATCGAGTGCTTTGTCGCGATCGTATGCAGCCATCGTGAGCTCCCTGTGTCGTGTCGTTCAGCTGTGTCGTGTCGATCAGCTTTGTCGTCGGTAACGCTAGATCGGGGTACCGACAAGAAGTTTCTCGAAACCGCCCGGCAACCGTTGACACAAGCATAGGGGAACACGTGTTCGAGTCAACTATCGCAGCGATCGACACGCCGAGAGGATCGTCAGGAACCGGACAGCTACCAGCGTTCTCTCGGCACGTCGAACTCGTAACAGATCGATCGCCACACTTCCCGCGGATCGACGCCGTCCTCGATGGCCTGCGCTCCGGTTCGACCGATACCGGACAGCACATGATCGGTCAGCAGCGAATCGCCGCGAACGGAGCCGAACTCCTCGGTGAGCAGTTCACGAAATTCGGTCAGACGCACAACGACAACCCTAACGTCCGCGCCGTGGAGTGCTGCGGGCGAGCACCCGATGACAGACGACCACCGGATCCTCGACGGACCGCGCCCCGTCTGCCGCCGTCGCCGCCGACCGGGCGAAGCGGGGATCGGACAGTACGGTGGCCACCGCGTCGGCGATCGAGGTCGGTGTCGGGGGTCGTACGATGACGGCACTTCCCTGCCGTGCGGCGCGATTCGCCAGCTCCCACTGATCGCCACCGCCGGGGACGGTCACCACCGGAACGCCGTGAATGAGTGACTTGGCCAGCATTCCGTGCCCACCGCCGCACACCACCACATCGGCATGTCGCAGCAGTTCGTCCTGACGGCCGAGACCGGCGTTCGCCCAGTTCGGGAGTACGTCGGGAACTCCGTCGAGAACGGACGCCACCACCCGAACTCCCTTGCCGTCCAATCCTTTCAGCGCCATCTCGAGCATTCCCTCCGCCCCGGTGAACGCTGTCGACGGCGCGACCATCACAAGCGGTGCAGAGCCGTCGGGAAGATCGAGCAGGTCGTCCGTCGGTTCCCACAGCAGCGGGCCGACCACGTGTGCGTCGTGCGGCCAGTCGGGACGGTGCACCTCGAGCGCAGGAATGGTGGCGACGAGCCGAGCAGCCGGGCCCGGATCCTCGGCAGGCAGCCCGATGCTCGTCCGTGCGTCGGACCGCTGAGCTCGCCCCTGCGCGATCGAGCGTGCCGTCAACGCGCGCATCACGGTATCGCGCAGCCTGCCGCGAACACCGGTACCCGGAGCCAAGCCACTTCCGATGGGAGGCAACCCTTTCGAGGGCGAATACAGTGGATGGGGCGAGAGCTCCACCCAGGTGATACCGAGCCGCTCCGCGGCCATGCCGCCGCCTGCGGTCAGGATGTCGGATACGACGAGATCGACGTTCTCCCGCTCGAGGTCGGGCAGCAACTCGGTCGAGACGAACGCCGCCCGTGAGTGGATGCGTTGTCCGGCATCGAGATCGTCGTCCTCCGGTCGCGGTGCCAGACCACCCAACGGAAACGCCCGCAGCCCCGCGGCATGCGCGGCGGGCACCCACCGGCTACCGGTGAAGAGGATCGGTTCGTCGCCGGCCGCACGGAAGAGCAGAGACAGCGCGATTGCCGGAAAGGCATGCCCCGGATCGGGCCCGGCCACCACTGCTACTCGCACGAACCCAGCGTGCCACACTCGAGCCGTACCGCTCGACGTGTGCCGAGATCAGGCAATCGGTCCGGATCGCGATCGACGTAGCCTCGTTCACGCGCTCTCGGGCCGCAGGTAACTGTCCACTGCGTACGCCATCTGGCGCGTCACCTCGGTACCGGAGACGCGCTCGGAGACCATCTCCGCGGACTGCACCGCGGACTGCACCATCAGTAGCACCAGCGTGGCCAGAGTGGTGGGGTCCCCTGCACGAATCGAGGAATCACGTTGTCCGGCAACGACCAGAGAAGACAGCGCGTCGATGATCAACGACTGACTGGTGCCGAGTCGGTGCAGAATGTAGGTGGCCAGCACATCGGAATCGGAACGCAGGATCTTCACGAACAGCGGATGGAGTCGAATGCGGTCGGCCACTTCGCCCACAGCGGTCACGATCTGATCGCGAGCCGACGCGGTGGCGTCGAAATTCGGAATCAGGGCACCGATCTCACGAGTGAGCAGGCTCGACACCACTGCTCGCGTGTCGGCCCATCTCCGGTACACCGTGGGCCTGCTGACCTTGGCGCGACGCGCGATCTCGGCCAGGGTCGTGCGCTTGACTCCGTGTTCGAGGATGCAGGACCGGGCCGCGTCGAGAACGGTGTCCTCGACCGACTTCTCGGGAGCATCGGTTCGGGCGGGCGACTGCGGGGGCTCGGACGAGACAGGACTCGACACCGGCTGCTCGATCACGTGCCACCCTTCGCAATTCGGACAAAAGGACTGTATTTCCAGCGATAACAGTCACTTTCGTTACAGTACCTCACGGTTACACGCAGATTCGGCCCGAAAGTCACCGGTAACGCGCACGCACAATGTATGCCGGCGGCATCCGGCGATGAATCGTCTCGGTCACCACCACGGCAATCGTCGACCCTGGCAAGCTGATCGATGTGATCGACGAATCGTTGCGACCATGACCCGATCGGTGACGGTGTTGACCAATCCGATGGCAGGCGGTGGGCGCGCGGGGCACGCCGGACGGTGCGCCGTTGCGCGACTGCGGGAGCGGGAGCTTCACGTCACGGCCATCGAAGGCCGCACGCCCGGAGATGCGTTGACATTGCTCGAGAAGGCCGTCGGCAGCGGTACGGACGCCGTTGTCGCCGTCGGCGGCGACGGGCTCGTCAATCTCGTCGTTCAAGTGCTCGCCGGCACCGATGTTCCGATGGGCCTGATCCCGGCAGGCACCGGCAACGATCTGGCCCGGACGCTGGGCCTGCCCCGCGGCGATGCTACGCATGCAGCCGACATCGTTGCCGACAATGTCACGCGCGCAATCGATCTCGGACGGATTGGCGGGCGATGGTTCGCCACCGTCCTGTCCAGTGGTTTCGACTCACTGGTCACCGAGAGGGCCAAGCGACTGCGCTGGCCGCGCGGACCTCTTCGGTACAACGCGGCCATGGTGCTACAGCTGGCGTCACTGCGAAAGCTCCCGTACGTCATCGAACTGGACGACGCCGAACTTTCTCTCGATGCCACCTTGGTCGCGGTCGGAAACGGCAGAAGCTATGGAGGCGGCATGGTCGTGTGCCCTGCCGCGCGGGTGGACGACGGCCTGCTCGATATCACCGTCGTTCGCGGGGCGAGTCGGACTCGACTGCTCGGGCTGTCGCCGACTCTCTATCGGGGAACACACATCGACTTGCCCGAGGTCGACACCTACACCTCGACGCAGGTCACGTTGCGGTGCGACGGAATCGTTTCCTATGCGGACGGGGAACGTGTCGCGGAACTACCTGTCACTGCGCGTTGCGTACCGCGGGCGCTTCGGGTGTTCGTCGATCCGGGTTCTGCATCTCTCGGGTGACCGGACCGCCGCGTCAGAACTTCAGCGACGAGCGATCGTCGTTCGAGGAGATCGCTTTGTAGAGCCACACCAGTCCCAACACGATCGCGCCTGCCACCACCAGCCAGAAGAGACCCTTGATGATGCTGCCCAGAAGCGCGAGCGCAATCCAGATCAGAACGATGAATCCCAGTACTTTCCAGAACATGAGTGCTCCTACCGTGTCGCCGCGCACCGTGTCGTATCGCGTACTTCGATACTGGCACCCGAGCGCGACGAACACATCGGGGTGAACCCTGAATTGTCTCAGCGGTGCCGCGACCGGATCTGGTCGATTTCGGTGAGCGCCTCGGCCCAGCCCTGCAGTCGATCCGTCGCCGACAGCAGCTCGTGTCGGTGCGATTCGACGACCGTCGTCGACGCCGATCCGGCAGGTCCGGTCATCCGCGCGGCCGCGGCGACGAGCTGCTCGTATTGATCGACCCCGGTAGCGAGTTCGGCCGACGCCGAAGCTATTGCGCTGCGCAGGTGTTCGCGGGTCACCGCACTCGCAGCCCCCGCACGTTCCAGAGCGGCGATGTCGACGGCGACTCCTTCGAGACCGCGGGCCGCATCGGAGGTCACCCCGATCATCTCCTCGACGTCGTCGGCACCGATCGTCTCGGACCTCGCCAGGATCCCCAGCAGCTCGAACAAACTCTGCTCGGCACCGGCCAGTCGGGACATCGATTCGTACGCGGCAGATCCGCGCTGCGGCGACACGCGCTTGGTGGGCAGGCCCACGGGGACCGGTTGGGCTCGAAGACGCCGCAACCGCGTCACCGCGAATGCCGCCGGAACGGCCATGAGGGCAGCGCTACCGCCGCCCACGAACAGAGTCCACTCCGGTGCCGACAGCACGGCCATCCCCGCAGTTCCCACCGCTGTCGTCGTGGACGCGGCTCCGAACCTGATTCCACGTCGCCTGGCGCGGCGAATCTTCTTCAGGTGCTTGACGCGGGGGTCTTTCCGACGGCCGGCGGCATCGAGGATCGAGGTACCGACACTACGAGCGGACTCAGCCAGAGACCTGACCACTGCACCGGACTCGGAGGCCGCTGCGGTCACGGATTCCCGATCGAGCGAAACGGCCGGCCGCTTACGCGACCGGCCGGATTCGTGATCTCTTCTACCCATGTCGACGCTGCTGTCGGACGACCGAGGTGTTCGTCAGGTCGATCTACGCCTGAGCCGGAGGCTCGGGCGTAGCGTCCGGGGACTTGGCGATCGAGGGCTTCGCCGCGGCATTGCCGGACGGCAGCGAGTCGCCTGCCATCGATGCGCGGATCTGCTCGAGGCGGCTGTGGCCCGCCATCTGCACGGATGCCTGCTGGACCTCCATCATGCGACCGGAGACCGTGTTCTGAGCCAGCTCAGCCGATCCCAGGGCATCTGCATAGCGACGTTCGATCTTGTCGCGAACAGCGTCGAGGCTCGGGGTGTTGCCGGGCGCGGACAGGGTGCTGTCCATCGACCGAAGCGATTCGCTGACCTTCTCCTGCATCTTCGCCTGCTCGAGCTGGCTGAGCAGCTTGGTGCGTTCTGCGACCTTCGACTGCAGAGCCATGGCGTTCTGCTCGACGGCCTTCTTGGCCTGGGTGGCCGCCTGCAGCGACTGGTCGTGCAGAACCTTGAGGTCCTCGACGCTCTGCTCGGCGGTCACCAGCTGGGCGGCGAACGCCTCGGCTGCGTTCGTGTACTGCGTGGCCTTCTCGATGTCGCCTGCGGTGGCGGCCTGATCGGCCAGCGTCACCGCTTGCCGGGCGTTCGCGTTGAGCTTCTCGACCTCGTCCAGCTGGCGGCTGAGCTTCATCTCGAGCTGGCGCTGGTTACCGATGACGGACGCGGCCTGCTGGGACAGTGCCTGATGCTGCCGCTGCGCGTCCTCGATCGCCTGCTGAATCTGAACTTTGGGGTCGGCCTTCTCGTCGATCTTGGAATTGAAGAGCGCCATCATGTACTTCCAGGCTTTGACGAAAGGATTAGCCATGGGGTGGTCCTGCCTCCATCTGTTGCGCCGCGGTGGCCGCGTACGGGTCGGCTGCTCTCGCAGTGACCGAAATGAACCTGTCCGTGCTGTGAAAGTCGGGTGCGTGGTCTGGGTCAGGAGTGGAAACTGGGTACTTTTCCGATCTTAGGCGGCGGCGAGAGCTCTGGCAGCAGGTGCCGGAATCACGACGCGAGTATCGCCGTCGATACGGGTGGCGACCGCCGCATCGTCGAGCCGCGCGGCGGCGGTGGAGGCGTCGGACAGTGTCACACTGACATCGCTCATGACGTCCGAGAGCGGGACGGCGAGGGCGTCGCAGATCGCGGCGAGGAGTTCGCTCGACGCCTCCTTGCGACCGCGCTCCACCTCGGAGAGGTATCCGAGGCTGACGCGTGCGGTGTTCGAGACTTCACGCAGGGTTCGGCTCTGTGCGACGCGAGTACGCCGCAAACTGTCGCCGAGTGCTTCACGCAATAGCAGCGCCATCTCGCTCCTCCTCGTTGGTGTTCGTGCCGACGACTGTGCCGTCGAGACGACAACGTTCATATCTCGTTCGTCCGGAGCCGTCATGATGTTCAACGTCCCAGCCGGTCCGATTGGTTCCCGACCCTATATGCCCGTTCACTCCAACACGCGCCGAAGCTGCTCCGACACGGCTGCCAAGACTGTATCTCGCCGTATCGATCTCCTGCTCGCCCGCGCGCGGCACGGCCGCTGTGTAGTTCACATCGGAACGATTCACGTCGGATCGATTCACGTGGAGGACACGCCTCGGCGCAGGCGAACGGCCTGCACCACGTAGTCCAGGCCGGTGTACACGGTGAGCAGCACCGCCAGCGCCATCAAGGCAACCGCGACCGGGTCGACGACACTCGGCAGCGGGCACAGGTACACCCCTATCGCGAACGTCTGCACCAGAGTCTTCACCTTGCCGCCGCGGCCTGCGGGGATGACGCCGTGGCGAATGACGGCGAACCGCACGGCGGTGATGCCGATTTCCCGCACCCCGATGATCACCGTCACCCACCACGACAGGTCGCCCAACATCGACAGTCCGACGAGCGCGGCACCGATCAGTGCCTTGTCCGCGATGGGGTCGGCCATCTTCCCGAAATCGGTGACGAGACCGTACTTGCGGGCCAACTGGCCGTCGATCCGGTCGGTGATGGCAGCAGCAGCGAAGATCGCGGTTGCCGCCAGCCGCCAGGTCGTGTCCTGGCCGTCGCCGACGAACAGCGCTGCGAGAAAGACCGGGACCAGTGCGATCCGGAGCACCGTGAGGACGTTCGCGATATTGAGCAAGGGCACTTCGTCCGGACCGCCGGTGACAGCGTTGCTGTGGGGCAGCCCCGACGTGCGCGCAGAATCTCCTGTGTCGGAGGCGCGGTCGCCGGGAATCTCGCCACTGGAAGGAACGCCGTGATCGGGCGCAACGGGCCCACTCATCGGCACACCGGCGAGCCGTCGACGACGTATCGGTCGGCGTGTCGGCATTTTCGCAGCACCGATCCGCCGATACGGGGACACAGCTCACGAAGCGACACACGAAAAGTTTATCGGTTGAAGTACTGACTACTGTTCACCCCATGACTTCTGGGCCGAATCGGGCGAGTCGCGACATCGCAGACCCCGAATCCGACGTGCATTCCGACATCGCGGGCCGTGGCTCCGCGAACGACGGCACCCTCGTCGTGCGTCGTGCCAGGACCTCCGACATTCCCGAGATCAAGCGGTTGATCGACATCTACGCAGGACGCATCCTGCTCGAGAAGAACCTCGTCACCCTCTACGAGGCGGTGCAGGAGTTCTGGATCGCCGAGCGTGATGGCGAGATCATCGGCTGCGGTGCGTTGCACGTGCTGTGGGCCGATCTGGGCGAGGTTCGCACGGTCGCCGTCGATCCCGCAGCGAAGGGGCACGGTGCAGGCCACCTGATCGTCGCCAAACTGATCGAGGTAGCTCGTGAGCTGGCACTGCAGAAGGTGTTCGTGCTGACCTTCGAGGTGGATTTCTTCACCCGACACGGGTTCGCCGAAATCGACGGAACCCCGGTGACGGCCGAGGTCTACGCGGAGATGTGCCGGTCGTACGACACCGGCGTGGCGGAATTCCTGGACCTGAGCTACGTCAAACCGAACACTCTGGGCAACACGCGGATGCTGCTCTCACTCTGACAGAATTCCGATATCACTCCCTCGAATCCGGAAGAGAGCTCCATGCCCCTGATCGCCGTCAGCTACACCTACTCCCCCGCCACCACGGACGGACGCGACACCCACCGCGCGGCACATCGCGCCTGGTTGGCCGACCTGCTCGAGCAGAAGACCCTGGTGTCGAGCGGACCGTACGCCGACGGCAGCGGCGCGCTGCTGCTGGTGGAAGGCCCGGACGCCGCCACCGTCGAAACGCTGTTCGCGCAGGACCCGTTCGCGGTGGAGAACCTGATCGAGACGGCGACGTTCCACGAATGGACACCCGTCATGGGCACCTTCACGTCCTGATCGGCCCGCTCACCCGGTTCGCGTGAATGGACCATTGCACCGCCGAGACGGCTGCAATGGTCCATTCGCCCGGCTCGGGAGGCCCCGGGAGCCGTCAGAACTCGTCCGACGCAGGCTGCTCGTCCGGGTCGCCGCCCTTGATCGACCACAGCAGACCGTCGAGCTCGTCCGGTTTGACGAGCACCTCGCGGGCCTTCGATCCCTCGCTCGGGCCGACGACTCCGCGGTTCTCCATCAGGTCCATCAGTCGCCCGGCCTTGGCGAAGCCGACTCGAAGCTTGCGTTGCAGCATCGACGTCGAACCGAACTGACTCGTCACGACCAGCTCGACCGCCTGCAGCAGCACGTCGAGGTCGTCGCCGATGTCGGGATCGACGTCCTTCTTGTCCGAGACCTTCGCGGCGGTGACGGTGTCGTTGTACTCGGGCTCGGCCTGGTTCTTGGCGAAGTCGACGACGGCAGCGATCTCCTCATCGGTGATGAACGCACCCTGCAGACGCGTCGGCTTGCCCGCACCCATCGGTAGGAAGAGCGCATCGCCCATACCGATGAGCTTCTCGGCACCGGGCTGGTCCAGAATGACGCGGGAGTCGGTCAGCGACGAGGTCGCGAAGGCCAGACGCGACGGTACGTTCGTCTTGATCAGACCGGTGACGACGTCGACCGACGGACGCTGCGTGGCGAGCACCAGGTGGATACCGGCCGCACGCGCCTTCTGCGTGATCCGCACGATCGCTTCCTCGACGTCGCGGGGAGCGGTCATCATCAGGTCTGCCAGCTCGTCGACGATCGCGAGGATGTACGGGTAGGGCCGATAGACGCGTTCGCTGCCCAGAGGTGCGGTGATCTCGCCGGAACGCACCTTCTTGTTGAAGTCGTCGATGTGGCGGACCTTGTTGATCTGCATGTCCTGGTAGCGCTGCTCCATCTCTTCGACGAGCCAGGCCAGTGCCGCGGCAGCCTTCTTGGGCTGCGTGATGATCGGGGTGATGAGGTGCGGAATGCCCTCGTAGGGCGTCAGCTCCACCATCTTCGGGTCGATGAGGATCATCCGAACCTCGTCCGGCGTCGCTCGCGCGAGCAGCGAGACGAGCATCGAGTTCACGAAGCTCGACTTACCGGAACCGGTGGAGCCGGCCACCAGCAGGTGAGGCATCTTCGCGAGGTTGGCGCTGACGAAGTCGCCCTCGATGTCCTTGCCCAGTCCGATCACCAACGGATGGTGATCCTTGCGCGTCGACGGCGCAGTGAGCACATCCGCCAGGCGGACCATCTCACGGTCCGAGTTGGGTACCTCGATACCGACCGCGGACTTGCCCGGGATCGGCGCGAGCAGGCGCACGTTGTCGGTGGCGACGGCGTAGGCGATGTTGCGTGCGAGTGCGGTGATCTTCTCGACCTTGACGCCCGGGCCCAGCTCCACCTCGTAGCGGGTGACCGTGGGCCCGCGGGTGAAACCGGTGACCGCAGCATCGATCTTGAACTGTTCGAGTACCTCCGAGATCGCCTCGATCATGGCGTCGTTGGCCTGGCTGCGGGTCTTGGGCGGATCCCCGTCGATCAGCAGCGACAACGACGGAAGCGTGTAGTCCCCGTCGACGACGCGATCGACGACGATCTTGTCGTCCTCGGCAGGCTGCTTCGGTTCGGCTGCCTTGACGATCGGCTTGGGCTTGGGCCGCGGGGGCGCGACCGGCTCGGGGGCCTGCTCCACCGGTTCCGGTAAGTCGAGCTTCGTGAACTCGATGCTCGTCTCGCTGCTCGCGCGAGCGACGCCGGACCTCG